>JAZKIW010000138.1:0-28607 GCA_040384625.1 Pseudomonadota bacterium
GGCCTTGTCCACAGTGGACTGAGCCCTCCGCGCGAAGCGCTGTCGGGCTCTCTTCTTGCAATCCCCCGAACTTGGCGTATAGTGAACCATATGGTTCAGTATACAAGCGCCCAGCTCGACGCTTCTTTTGCCGTGCTCTCTGACTCCACCCGACGTGGCGTACTGGAGCAGCTCGGGCGCGCTGACGCGTCCATCACTGACCTCGCCGAGAGGTTCCGCATGACCCTCACGGGCATGAAGAAGCACGTCGGCGTTTTGGAGCAGGTGGGGCTCGTCATCACTGAGAAAGTCGGGCGCGTGCGGACCTGCAGGCTTGGCTTGCGTCGACTGGAGGAAGAGGCAATGTGGATCGAGAGATACCGCCAGCTCTGGGACGCACGCTTCGACGAGTTGGACCATGTTGTCGAAGAACTGAAACGCAAGGAGAGAGACGATGGACGGAGGAAGTAGTCATCAGCCAAGCCCCACGCAGAGTCGAACGTCGGTGCAGCGGACGTCAGAGCGTGAGCTCGTCGTCACGCGAACCATCCATGCGCCACCGCACCTCGTGTTCGAGGCGTGGACCAAGGCCGAGCTGTTCCAACGCTGGTGGGTCCCGAAGTCGTTTGGCTTGAAGCTGCTTTCGTGCGAGCTCGATGTTCGCGTGGGCGGCGTGTACCGGCTCGTGTTCGAGGCTAGCCCGGAGCCTATGGCATTCCACGGCAGATACCTCGAAGTGGTACCCCCCTCGCGCCTCGTCTGGACCAATGAAGAAGCGGGCGACAACGGGCAGGTCACCACGGTCACGTTCGAGGAAAGGGCTGGCAAGACGCTGCTCGTCATGCACGACCTCTATCCCTCGAAGGAAGCGCTCGACGAAGGAGTTGGGAGCACTGGCGGGATGGACGAGACGTTCAACCAACTCGACGAGCTCCTCACCGGCGGCACGCGGCCTGGTTGGTCATGACGTCGAAGAGCCGGAGCGACCATAGGGTTTGACAGTCGTGGCGTGCGGCTGGTGGGCGACTGGGCGGGATGCGTTGGTGTACCGGGGGGCTTGCAACAGATACTGTTGTTTTGTACAGTATCCGTTCGCCATCTGGAGAGAGTCCCATGCGTAACGCCGAATTCCGCTACCTGTACCACCCATCGCGCCAGCGCACGCCGCGCTGGCTTCACCGCGTCTGGGCCTGGTTTTAAGAGGCCTGTGCGGACCTGGTGCCTGCTCAGGTTCTTCCATCGTCCCTCAACGTTGAGCCCAATGCTTCGTGACCGCACACAGCCCGCCGCTTCAGCGCCGCGCAGCAGCGTCGCGATCAGCTTCGGCTCGCCTGCCAGCGAGAGCGGCGTCACGCGCCTGGATCTCAATGACATCCTGATCAAGCATCCTCAGGCAGCTTTCCTCATGCGCATTGCAGGCGACTCGATGCGCGGGGCCGGCGTCGATGACGGCGACCTGGCCTTGGTCGATCGAGCGCTGAATGCTTCCCACGGGCAGGTGGTGATCGCCATCCTGAACGACGAGTTCGTCTGCCGCCGCCTGGTCCGGCGCGGCAGTGAGGTGCGCCTGCAAGCGACGGACGCTGCCTGCGCCGAGTGGGCGCCGGGCGAGGGCGAGGAACTACAGATCTGGGGCGTCGTCACCCACGTCGTCAGACCTCTCGCCGCTTGAGCGGCCATGTTCGCCCTCGTTGACGTCAACAACATGTACGTCAGTTGCGAGCGGGTGTTCCGCCCGTCGCTGAACGGACGACCCGTGGTCGTTCTGTCCAACAACGACGGTGCCTGCATTGCCCGCAGCAACGAAGCGAAGGACCTGGGTGTGCGTATGGCCCAACCCTGGTTCGAAGTGCGACATCTGGAACGCAACGCCGGCCTCATTGCGCTTTCGGCGAACTTCGAACTCTACGGCGACATGTCCAGCCGCATGATGTCGCTCGCTGCCCAATTCGCACCTCGCCAGGAGATCTACAGCATCGATGAGTGCTTCCTGGACCTCGATGGCGTCCCGGGAGATCGAGCGGCCCTTGGGCGAGACCTGCGCGGCAAGGTACTGGCCTGGACCGGACTGCCCACCAGCGTCGGTTTCGGAGCGACCAAGACGCTGGCCAAGCTGGCGAACCACGTTGCCAAGACGGCCGATCGTGTGCCGGGTAGCTACCCGCCCGAGCTGGCCCAGGTCTGCGACTTCGACAGGATGCCCGCTGGGCAGCTCGATGCCGTGATGAGCACGACCGAGGTCGGCAAGGTCTGGGGCATCGGCCGCAAGACCGCGCCGCGTCTGAGCGAGGCGGGCATCCGAAGCGTGCTGGATCTGATTCGTGCCGATCCGACGAGCCTGAGGCGGCGCTTCAGTGTCTTGATCGAGAAGACGATCCTCGAGCTGCGCGGCACGCCGTGCCTTGAGGTCAATGATGCCCCCGAAGCGAACCAGCAGATCATGTGCTCACGCTCGTTCGGCATACCGGTGAACGACCTGCCCGATCTCGTCGAAGTGGTGAGCCAGTTCAGCAGCCAGGTCGCCCGCAAGCTGCGCGATCAAGGCAGCGTGGCCGGTGCGGTGCACGTGTTCATTGCCACGAGCCCGTACCGCAAGAACGACCGCCAGCACTCGCCCAGCGCGACGCTGCCCTTGTCTAGACCCAGTGCGGACACGCGCCTCCTTATCAGCGCAGCCGTGCGTGCGCTGCGCGGGGTGTACCGCCCCGGCTTCAACTACGTGAAGGCGGGCGTCATGCTCACGGACCTGAAGTCACAGGCCCAGGTTTTGGAAACGCCCGACTTGTTCGAGACCCAGGACCCGGATCGGTCGCAGCGCAGCCAAGAGGACCTGATGAGCACACTGGACGCGCTGAACCTGCGCTTCGGTCGCAATTCCGTCACCGTCGCCAGCGCAACAAACCGTGCGGGGCCGAGCGCCCATGCCTCAAAGCAGGAGCGGCGGTCGCCTCGCTACACGACGCGGCTCGACGACATCGTCTTAGCGCGGGCGTAGAGGTGCGGATCCCTCAGAAGCCCGGCACTGGATCTGACGGTCGGGCCGCCACAGGGCGGAAGTCTGGTAGCTTTCGCCCCGATGTCCAGCCAGACCCCCTCGCATCCATTCTTGGCCGGCGGAGGCCAAGTTGCCGAACTGATCGCCGCCTACGACTGGCGCTCGACGCCGATGGGGCCCCTTGCGGCTTGGCCGGCGCATGTCAAGACGGCCACAGCCCTGATGCTGCGTTGCCAGGTGCCCATTGTCATGCTGTGGGGCGAGACCGGCGTCATGATCTACAACGACGCCTACTCCGTGTTCGCCGCGGCGCGCCACCCACGATTGCTGGGCTCGCGCGTCCGCGAAGGCTGGCCCGAAGTGGCCGACTTCAACGACAACGTCATGAAGGTCGGGCTGGCCGGCGGCACGCTGAACTACCAGGACCAGGAGCTCACGCTGCACCGCCACGGCCGCGCCGAGCAGGTGTGGATGAACCTCGACTACTCGCCGCTGCTTGACGAGCATGGCGTTCCCGTCGGCGTGATGGCGGTCGTGATCGAGACCAGCGCAAAGGTGCTGGCAGAGCGCCACGCCAGCGGCGAGCGTGAGCGTCTGGCACGCATGTTCGAACAGGCCCCCAGTTTCATGGCGCTGCTTCAAGGACCCGAGCACCGCTTCGAGCTTGTCAATCCGGCCTATCTGAGGCTGGTGAGCCACCGGCCCGTCCTCGGCCGCACACTCGCCGAAGCGCTGCCCGACGCGGCGGCGCAGGGCTACCTTGCGCTGCTCGACCAGGTCTACCGCACCGGCGAGGCCTACGCCGCGCATGGCGCCCACTACAGCATGCAGATCGAGGCGGACAGGCCGCCGTTGGAGCGATACGTCGACTTCGTCTTCCAGCCGATGCGCGACACCGCCGGCTCGGTGACTGGGATATTCGTCGAAGGTGTCGACGTCACCGGCCGCATGACCGCCGAGCAGCGCCGCGAGGCGCTGGCGCAACTGTCCGACACGCTGCGCAACCTTGACGATCCGGCCGACGTCGGGTTCGTGGCATCCGAACTGCTGGGCCGCACGTTGCAGGCCAGTCGGGTCGGCTACGCAACCATCGATCCCGACGCCGAGACCCTGCATGTCGACCGCGACTGGAACGCGCCGGGCGTCGAATCATTGGCCGGTGTGCTGCACCTGCGCGACTATGGCTCGTTCATCGACAGCTTGAAGCGCAACGAGTTCATCGCTATCACCGACGTGCGCGACGACCTGCGCACCGCCGACGCCGCGCCGGCATTGGAGGCGCGCAGCGCGCGCTCCTTCGTCAACGTGCCTGTGATCGAGCAGGGGCGTCTGGTGGCCGTGCTGTACGTCAACCATGCGCAGGTGCGCGGCTGGTCCGCCGACGACCTTGCCTTCGTGCGCGAAGTGGCCAACCGCACCCGCATGGCGACCGAGCGCCTGAGGGGCGAGGCCATCGTGAACACCATCGACCAGCGCTTCCGCGCGCTGGTCACCGCCACGTCCGACGTCGTCTACCGCATGGACGCGAGGTGGACCGAGATGCAGCAGCTGGTCGGTCACGGTTTCATCGCCGACACCGAGACCCCCAGCACGCACTGGCTTGATCGCTACGTGCCGGCCGACGAGCGGCCGCGTGTGGCGGCAGCCATCGAGGACGCGGTGCGCGAACAGCGCATCTTCGAGCTCGAACACCGCGTGCTGCGCGAGGACGGGTCTGTAGGCTGGGTGTTCTCGCGCGCGATCCCGGTCTTCGACACCGAGGGCCGCACCGTCGAGTGGTTCGGCGCCGCGAGTGACGTGACCCGACGCAAGCAGGTGGAGCAAGAGCTTCAGGCGAGCGAGGAGCGCCTGCGCGACGCCGACCAGCGCAAGGACGAGTTTCTGGCCACGCTGGCGCACGAGCTGCGCAACCCCCTCGCACCGATCCGCAACGCCGCGCACCTGTTGGCGATGGCCGCACAGGAGGGCGTCGTGCCACGTGTGCGCGAGGTCCTCGACCGCCAGGTGGGCCACATGGTGCGCCTTGTCGACGACCTGCTGGAGGTCTCTCGCATCAGTCGCGGCCAGATCGAGCTGAAGCGCGAGACGCTGGACATCGCCCAGGTCGTCGACGCCGCGGTCGAGGCCAGTCGCCCCGGCATCGAGCAGGCCGGCCACCGACTGACCGTGACGCCCGCGGAAACACCGCAATGGGTGCACGGCGATCCGGTGCGGCTGACCCAGGTGCTGGTCAACCTGCTGAACAACGCCGCACGCTATACCGACGAGGGCGGCGCCGTGCGGGTCGCGGTGCAGCGCGACGGCGACGCCGTGCTGGTGCAGGTGAGCGACAACGGCATCGGCATCGCGGCCGATCAGCTGCCGCGCATCTTCGAGATGTTCACGCAGGCCGACCGGAGCCAAAAGCGCGCGCAGGGCGGCCTGGGCATCGGCCTGGCCCTGTCGCAGCGGCTGCTGCTCATGCATGGCGCGACCTTGCGCGCCGAAAGCGCGGGGCCGGGGCAGGGCAGTCGCTTCACCATGAGCGTTCCGCTCGCCAACCCGCCGCCCAGCACCGCCGCCGTCGTCGCTGCTGCCGCACCTGCTCGCCAACGGCCGCCGCTGCGCCAGCGTGTGCTGGTGGTCGACGACAACCGCGACGCCGCCGAGAGTACCGGCCTGCTCATCGAGATGATGGGAGCCGACGTGCGTACCGCCAACGGCGGCGAGCGCGCGATCGAACTGGTGCGCGACTGGCAACCCGACATCGCGCTGCTCGATATCGGCATGCCCACCATGGATGGCCACGAACTTGCCCGCCGCATCCGCGCCGGCAGCGGGTGGAAGCAGCCGGTGTTGGTGGCGCTGACTGGATGGGGCACGCAACGTGACCGCGCGCTGACGCAGAGCGCTGGTTTCGACCACCACCTCGTCAAGCCGGTCGACGGCCATACGCTCGAGTCACTGCTTGCCAGGAAGCATGGCGACACCTAGTTGAGGGCAGACTGCCTTGGTCGCGGCTTGGGCTTGTGCTGCGGGCACGTCGATTGCCTTGCAGGGCGGACGTGGGTAGCCGCCATGCCGTTGAGCCAGTATCAGCGATACATTGGCGGGGGCGGGATCATCGAACAGCTGGATGGCGACGAGGAGACTGGGTGTGGAAAGCGATGACGCAAGGGTCTTGATCGTCGATGACGTAACGGACTCAGCCGCGATGCTGGCGGGGCTCCTGAAGGTGGATGGCTACCAGGTCCGCACAGCAGCGAGCGGGGAAGAGGCGCTTGACGTCGTTGAACAATTCAAGCCCTTGTGTGTCCTGATGGACATACAAATGCCAGGCTTGGGAGGGCACGAGACCTGCCAGCTCTTGCGGCAGCGCTATGGGGATGAGATGGTGCTGGTTGCAGTCACGGGTGCCGGCACCAGTGACGATCGAATCAGTGACAGCTTTGCCCACTTCGATCACTACCTCCGCAAGCCGGTGGACCTGAAGAGCCTGCGGCAATTGCTGCCACCGGTTAGTAGCTGATCCTGGCCAGGGGCCAGGGACGCAGCTTAGACACCACCGCCTGCGGCCCGCCAGGCGCGACAAGAAAATACCGCACGATGCGACTTACTGACCTGGGCCCACTGCCGCTGTCGATCATTGCCTCGCTTGTGGTGGCAGTCGTCCTGCTCGCGGTCCGCATCTTCGTCTTGCAGCGCATGCAGCAGCAACGTCAGAGGGAGAACCGGCAAGAGACTGAACGGCTCAAGTCCCTGGTCGCAGCCTACCGCTCGCTTGCCGGGTCGTTCTCACCTGCAACGGGCGAGCATCGCTCCCAGGTCGAGGAGGCTCTCGGCGACATCGTTCTCTTCGGCTCGATCCGTCAGGTCGAAATGGCTGCCCGCTGTGCAATTGCCGTCACTCGTGGTGAGCCGGTTGACTACCAGCCACTGATCAACGAAGTTCGGTCCCACCTGCGCACACAGCTCGGGCTGGATCCGATCCCCAAGACCTTTGAGCTTCCGGCCTCCGGGCCAAGTCGCGTCACACGCACAGGTCGGCCTGACGGCGGAGGGACCGGCAGGGCAGGTGGTGGTGGCGGCGGTGGTGGCGGTGGCCTCGGTGGAGCGGCAGGAGCTGGTGGCGTTGGCGCGGGCATGATCGCGGCCGACGCCATGGATCAGCCACCCCCGTGACACGCTCAGGTGAAGACGTGACCCGTACAAGGTAGATCGCATGACTGATGAAACCAAAGCCTGTCCGGTCTGCGGTGAGACGATCAAGGCGGTGGCCATCAAGTGCCGCTTCTGCAACACCGAACTGACGGCCTACGCGGCGACGCAGGAGGTGGCCGTGGAGAAGCCACTGTTCACGGGCCATCCGGCCGTCATCACCAGCGCTTGGCAATGGCTGGCGGTCGCGGTCACGCTGGGCATCGCGTTATTGGTGTACTGGGTCCGGAGTCTCTCGACGAGCTATGAGATCACGACACAGCGGATCAGAATTGAGCGCGGCCTGCTGTCGAAGATGAAGGAGAACGTCGAACTGTTTCGCATTGATCACTTCGACCTTCACAAGCCTTTGGGCATGCGGCTCGCCGGCCATTGCCTGCTTCACTTGCGTTCTTCGGACGAGCACTTCCCATCCGTGATGATCTCCGGCATCCCAGGCCTGGAGTCGCTGGCCGACACCTTGCGCGAATGCTCGCTGCGTGAACGCACGAGGAGGCGCGTGACGACATTCGTCGAAGCATGACGTCAATGCCTACGCAGCCTGGGTGCGGCACTCCCTGCTCCCGCGCTCTTGGCTGACCGCTTCGCTGCCCCACCTCCTACAGGCCTTGCATGGTGGGGCTCCTAGACTTCGTCCATGCTCGCGAAGCCCGTTTGGCATGACCGCTTTGGCGCTCGACTGATGGCGTTGATGCCGGAGATGAACGCGGTCGTCGCCGCTCAACATGCAGTGGCTGCGTATCCGTCAGCTGCTGCTCTGCTCCCCGAAGAAGCCGCAGACCTCTTTGTGGGGCTGGTCAGCGCTGATCACAAGCCGGTTGCGCCGGCATAGACAAGCGCAAGGCCCTCAACACTCCACTCAAGAAGAGGAACTGCATGATTTTCGATGCCATTCGAGAAAGCCACGACCTGCAACGCGACTTGTGCCGCAAGCTTTCTGCGTCGCGCGGCGACCCGGGCGCACGCCAGGTGCTGTTCCTGCAGCTGAAGGTTGAACTGATGGCGCACGCGGCGGCCGAAGAGCGCCACCTGTACATTCCCCTCCTGATGGAAGACGGTGGGCTTGACGCGTCGCGCCATGCGCTGCACGAGCACCACGAGGTGGACGAATTGCTCGAGGCGCTCTCGGTGCGCAACAAGCAGCAGGCCGGATGGATCACGACCGCGAAGAAGCTCAGCTTCAAGGTACGCCACCACCTGAAGGAAGAGGAGTCGAAGTTCTTCCAGGTGGCCGGGCGCCTGCTATCGGCGACAAAGAAGCACCTGCTCGCGGGCAAGTACACGCGTGAGATCGTGCGCATGCGCAAGCACTACGCCGCCGAATATGACAGCGTGTCCGTGGCGGCAGCGAGCGGCCGCGTCAGGCCCGCCAAGCGCGCCGCCGATAAGCCGGCGACGCGTGGCGATGCTCGCGCTGGCGCGCAGCGTCGCGGCAAGAGCGAGCCGCGCCGTACGCGCTGAGGGTGTGTCCGAGCGCCCGCGCCATGTGCGCACCTGTGTGGGTCTTGCGGGCTTAGTGGCCGAAGGTGGCGAGCGGTCGGCTGGCCTGTGAATGGCCGGATTGACCTCACGCAGGTCTGGCCATTCCCGCCTGATCACAATGCCGCGCACGCGGCGTGTTCACTGCACAGGAGCAAGTCATGGAGTACCGCAGGCTTGGTGGCTCGGGATTGATGGTCCCTGCGCTCACCTTTGGCACCGCCACCTTCGGCGGCGGCACCGAATTCTTCAAGAAGTGGGGCGATACGGACGTCAAGGAAGCCACCTCGATGATCGATGCCGCATTGGAGATGGGCTGCAACCTGTTCGACACGGCCGACGGCTATTCAGCCGGTCTGTCCGAGCAGATTCTGGGCGAAGCGATCAGCGGGCGGCGCGACAAGGTGTTGCTAGCGACCAAGACGGGCATGGCCATGGATGCCGGCCCCAACAGCATCGGTACGTCCCGCGACAAGATCATTCGTTCCTGTGAGGCCAGCCTGAAGCGCTTGGGCACCGACTACATCGACCTGTACCAGCTCCATGCCTTCGACGCGATCACGCCGATCGAGGAGATGCTGCACGCGCTCGACGATCTGACGCGAGCCGGGAAGATCCGGTACTTCGGCGTGTCCAACTACTCGGGCTGGCACCTGATGAAGATGCTCGCGCTGGCGGAGAAGCACGCATTGCCTAGGCCGGTGACGCACCAGGTGTACTACGCCTTGACGGATCGTGACTTCGAGTGGGAGCTGATGCCCCTCGCGCTCGATCAGAACGTCGGCACACTGGTGTGGAGCCCGCTCGCCGGGGCCAAGCTGAGCGGAAAGGTGGGGCGCAACAAGGCGCCACCGCCAGACAGCCGATCTGCCACTGATGCAAGCTGGGAAGTGCCGCAGGAGCGGCTGTTCGCAGTCACGGACGTGTTGGAGGCGATTTCCGAAGAACTTGACCAGTCGATACCGCGCGTCGCGCTCGCGTGGCTACTGAGCCGGCCAACGGTCTCCTCGATCGTGATCGGCGCCCGCAACGTCGTGCAACTCCAGGACAACCTGGCAGCGGCGCAAGTCCGGCTCACCACGGAGCAGATCACGAGGCTGGACCAGGCCAGCGCGGTCCGGCCGCCGTACCCGTACTGGCATCAGCGCAGAACGTTTCTGAAGCGCAATCCGCTGCCGGTCTGAGCACCGACTGCGACAGCTGCGGTCAACGTCAGCGGTCGCGGTGGCCATCAATGCAGGTGACACGGCGCGGCACGCGCCAGTTTCCTCTCAGGTGCCTGCGACTGAGCGCGAGGCGCAACTGGGGTCAGCGATTCGCAGGGCCGGCGCCGGCAACCTAGGGCGAACCCCGTTGACCGGGCGCCACGCAAACGTAGAATTTAGAACTATGTTCTGTTAGATAGAACATGGTTCGCTGGTGCCATTGTCACGTCCGCGCTCCAGCCTCACCCGATCGCATCACGCAGGAGAACCAACGATGTCAGAGGTCTTTGCAGATGAACAGTGCGCCCGCCTCGACGGTGCCGCCGCCCAGCCGCGAACACGCCATTCGGTGATGCGTTGTCTGGTGGCGATCGGATTGGCCGCGTGTGCGATGGTCGCTGGGGCTGTCGTGCCGACGCCGGTCGTCACCGGTCCGATCCCGAGCGACGTTCCCGGATCGAGTGCTGCGCGCAACTGGCCATTCTTCGCGACGCACATCGTGCTGTCCGACTACGGTTACGTCGAACAGGAATTCTTCTTCGAGGGCACGGCCAAGCGGTTCAGCTCGCCCACCGGCGGCGCGCCAAACAACACGACGACCGCGATCGTTCAGTCCACGGGCCACCCATACAAGACGCGCATGCTGGTGCGCCGTCCGGCCGATCCGGCCAGGTTCAACGGCATCGCCATCGTTGAATGGGTGAACGTCACGAACGGCTATGACGTGGAGATCCATTGGCAGGAGCAGATGGCCTACTACATCCGGGAGGGGTACGCGTTCATCGGCGTGTCGGTCCAGAACGCCGGTGTCTCCGGCACCGGAGCAACCCCGCGCGGTCTCAAGGCTTGGAGCCCCACACGCTATGGGACGCTGAATGTCAACGACAGCGGCGCGGTGGGCAACGACCTCCTTGGTTACGACATCTACTCTCAAGTGGGTCAGGCCGTGCGCAAGGTTCCCAGCGTGCTGGGTGGACTTCCGGTCGAGCGGGTGATCGCGAAGGGAGAGTCGCAATCGGCGCAGCGTCTCTTCACCTACTTCAATGCCATCCATCACCTCGACCCCGTCTTCGACGGCGCGATGATCACGCACAACAACAACAGCATCCGCGCGGATATCCCGACTCCGCCCATCATCAAGATGTATTCGGAGAACGAGATCGGCAATGCACCGACCATCCAGCCGGATACCCCCACCCTGCGGACCTGGACCGTGGCGGGCGCCACGCACTCCGAGTACTACACGATGATCGCGCGCGCGCCGATCCTGCTGCGCGATCTCGGTCTGCAGGCATTCGACACTTGTGCGACGCCGGCGCGAAGTCGCGTCCCGTTCTACATGGTGCTGAATGCCGGGACCGACGCACTGGTGAAGTGGGTCCGCACCGGCCTCGAGCCCTCGACGGCACCGCCGCCGCAGTACGCGGGAACGCCGCTGCGCCCGGCGCGCGACGCGAACGGCAATGCGCTGGGTGGCATTCGTCTTTCGGACATGGAAGTGCCAGTCGCGCGCAACGCGGCAGTGACCTGCGGACTCGGCGGCAACCACGAGATGTTCGAGACGGCGCAACTGAACGCGCTGTACCCCAGCCACGGGTCGTATGTCTCCAAGGTCGCTAAGGCGTCCAAGGCCGCGGTCGATGCCGGCTTCCTGTTGCCGGTCGATGCTGAAATCACCAAGGAAAAGGCCGCTGGGTCGATCATAGGTTTCGGCCTCACCTGCGGATACCTGTGCCTCGACGAGGACGCATTTCCGATCCATCCGTCTTCGAGCCTGTTGCGCGACCAGACCTTGGTTCTCCATTTCGTCGGCAACGAAGCGCCCGTCGCGACCCTCGAGGAGGTGACCCGTCACATCGCGACCGGATACACGGCAACCGGTGCAAAGGCCAAGGCGAGCTTCGCCAAGGCGGTCCAGGGGGTGCACCATTACATCTGGCAGATCCAGCAGTCCCTCGCCGCCGGCCGCATCGTGCCGGAGACGTCGACGTTGCTGATCGACCAGGCGAACAGGTTGATCCAGGAGCTCGGGGCCCTCTAGGCGGTCAGATTGGTTGCACCGGGAGGCTGCTCAGGCAGCCTCCGCCGCCATCCGCGCGAAGACGGGCGCGAAGCGCTCGCGCGCGAAGGCCTCGCTCGTGGTCGGCTGGGCGGCCACCGGGGCAACGCCCGCCGACGCCAGGGATGACGTGGACAGCCAGCGCGACAGTGCCTCGAGTGGATCAGCGGCGTCCGCCGAGAATCCGAGCGCGCGCAGTGCAGACTTGGCCTGTGCAGCTGAGGACTGCACGTACTCAAGCCCCGGTCGTCCGATGGCGGCGCCAATCGCCGCAGCGGCTTCCCGGGCAGACCTCCGCTCGCAAGCGTGGATCGCCTTCACCCAGATCCCGCATCCCTGGACGCTCCAGACACGCGACGTCAAGCAGTCGGTGCGGCCGCAGCGCACGATCAGCACGTCTTGTTCGCCGCCTGGCCCGGCCGGGGTGAACCGCCGTCCAAGACGCGCGAGTTCATCGAGCTTGCGAAGGCGCGGCTGCGGTCGGCCTGGGCCGACGTGCCAGACGGATGAGCGGCGTAAGGAAGCGAAGGCCGGCGCGACACAGACCCTGTCGCGACGCCTTCCGCCTTCAACCCACTTTCCGATCAGGAGTTCTCATGGCAACCATTGCACGCCGAACTTTCGGCATGGCGACCGCATGCCTCGCCGTCGCTGCGACGTTCTCTCCCTTCATGGCCTTCGCACACGACGGGCCGTTCACGGCCGGCAAGATCTTCGCCGCCACCAACTCGCCGACGGGCAACGAGTTGATCATCCTCGGCCGCACCGCCGACGGCTCGCTTGCACTGGTGGATCGTTTGGCCACGCAGGGTCTGGGTACCGGCGCCGGCCTGGGATCGCAGGGAGCCGTCGCGCTCAGCGCTGACGGCCGCATGGTGCTGGTGGTCAACGCCGCCAGCCACACGCTTTCGCTGTTCTCGCTCACCGGCTCGCGGCCCACGCTGGTGTCGGTGGTCGACTCGGGCGGCCTGACGCCGATCAGCGTCAGCGAGAACAACGGCTTCGTCTACGTTCTTAACGCCGGCGGCGCGGGCAACGTGGCGGGTTTCCGGCTCACGCCCTCAGGTCTGGAGCCGATCCAGGGCAGCATGCGCGCGCTGTCGGCGGCGGGCGGCACCGGGCCGGCACAGGTGGGCTTCAGCAGCGACGGCGGCACGCTGTTGGTGACCGAGAAGGCCACCTCCAAGCTGGTGTCGTGGCGCGTGGACATGAAGAGCGGATTGCTCGGCACGCCGACCGTCACGCCCTCGGTGGGAGCGACGCCGTTTGGCTTTGCGTTCGACAACCGCGATCGCGTGTTCGTGTCCGAGGCGGTTGGCGGCGCTGCGTTGGCCAGCACCACTTCGTCCTACCGCTTCGCCGAGCAGCGACCGACAACTCCTGTGGTGGTGAGCGCCTCGGTTCCCACGCTGCAGACGGCCGCGTGCTGGGTCGCCGTCACGCCCAATGGCAGGTTCGCCTACACGGGCAACGCAGGCAGCAGCTCGATCAGTCTGTACCGGGTGGGCCGCGACGGCGGTCTTGCGCTCGGTGAAGCGGCCGCCGGCGTCACCGGCAGCGGTACCGGCGTGACCGATCTGGCGGTGTCGCGCAGCGGCCAGGCCCTGTATGCCTTGGCGCCTGGCGCGACGCGCGTCGTCGCGCTTGAAATCGGTGCCGACGGCCGGCTGGCACCTTCGTCCACGCTGACGGGACTGCCTGGCCTGATGGTCGGCCTGGCAGCGAACTAGGCGCTGCAACGCGGACAGGGTGGGTGGCGACACCCTCCTGGCCGCCAACCCATCCGGACCGAGGGCGGGCGCCTGCCCGCCCCCCACAGTTGGCACTCGAACCACATTGCGTTCGTGGACCGAGGCTCCTACGATTTTGGCCCCTCATTTTCCTTGAGCAAAACCCTCTTCACTCGGAGGCCCCCATGACCGACCAAGCCCTCTCCAGCTTCCAGCAGACGCATCGCGGCCGTCTCGTTCACCCGACCGACGCAGATTACGACGCTGTTCGCGCGCTCTACAACGGCATGATCGACAAGCGGCCGCGCCTCATTGCGCGCGCGGTGGACACGGCCGATGTCATCGCCGCCGTCAATTTCGCCCGCGAGCAGGGCTTGCTGCTGGCCATCCGTGGCGGCGGCCACAACGGCCCCGGCCTCGGCAGCTGCGACGACGGCCTGGTCATCGACCTGTCGATGATGAAGAGCGTGCGCGTCGACCCCGGCACGAAGACGGTGCGGGTGGAATCCGGCTGCACATCGGCGGACGTCGACCACGCCACGCATGCCTTCGGCTTGGCCGTGCCGTTCGGCATCGTCGGCAGCACCGGCGTGGCCGGACTCACGCTCGGCGGAGGCACCGGGTACCTGACGCGGAAGTTCGGCCTGACCATCGACAATCTTCTCGAGGCCGACGTCGTCCTCGCCGACGGCTGCTTCGTCACCGCCAACGCCAAGGAGAACGCCGATTTGTTCTGGGCGCTGCGCGGCGGTGGCGGCAACTTCGGGGTCGTCACGAGCTTCCTCTTCCAGGCCCACGCGGTGAGCATGGTCTTCGCCGGTCCGGTCTTCTGGGACGCTGCGGCGCACGGCAAGGCGGTCATGAGGGCCTTCCGTGACTTCCTGGCGGACGCGCCCGAGGATCTGGGCACCTTCGTCGGCCTCAAGACAGTACCGCCGACGGACCCGTTCCCGCAGGAGCATTGGAGCAAGCGTGCGTGCGCCGTGATCTCTTGCTTCAACGGCTCGGAAGAGGAGGGCCGCAAGGCGATGGCGCCCTTGCTCGACAGCCTGCCGGCGCCGCTGTTCGACTGGCGCGGCATGATGCCGATGCCGGCGATCAACGGGCTGTTCGATCCGTTCTTTCCAAAGGGCATGCAGTGGTACTGGAAGGGCGACTTTGTGCAGACACTGACGGACCAGGCAATCGACCTGCACATCGCCCAGGCGGCTGAGGCACCGAGCCCGTTCTGTCTCATGCACCTCTATCCGATCGACGGCGCGGTGCGGCGCGTGGCGAAGGGTGCGACAGCATGGCCGGTGCGCGACGCGACGTATTCCATGGTGATCGCGGGCATCGATCCCGACCCAGCGAACGCAAACGCCTTGAAGTCCTGGGGGCGCGCCTACTGGAAGGCCGTGCACCCGTACAACCTGGAGGGTGCGTACGTGAACTTCATGATGGACGACGAGGCCCAGGGGCGGGTGGAAGCGAGTTACGGCGAGAACTATGCTCGGCTGGCAGCGATCAAGGCGAAGTACGACCCGAAGAACCTGTTCAGGGTGAATCAGAACATCAGGCCGGCCTGACCAGGCCAGAGGCGTCCAGCATGCCGGGTACGCTCTCCGCTCCCAAGGGCACTGCAGGCACTGCTATCGGCCTGCTCGTGCACTACGCGTGCTTCTGGGGTGGCGTGAGCTTGCTCTCGCCGCCTGCTTACGGCGTGCTGGACTGGTCGCCCTGGTACCTGGCAGGCGTTGTCTACTTGCTCGCTTCCCACCGACAGGGCAAAGCGAGGTTGTCAGGAGGGCAGTGCGCCAGGCTCCTGCTGTATTCGTGTGTGGTCGCCGTTTGGTTCTGGGGTGCCACCTTTGCGCTCGACACGCTGGGCAACTCGGTTCAGACAAGGCGGCTGGCCTCGGTCAGTCAGGATGGCCCGCCCCTTCATCTCCTGCTGCTTCCCGGCCTCGCGTCGATCGCCGTCGGCGCTTTCGCGGCAGCACTCTGCCGCAGTGTCCGAGCGCCCCTCCTGACTGGCCGGGAGGTGGTGTATGTCAACCCGGCTTGTGCCTCGGGCCGACGAGGCCGAAGCTTGCGCCTTGGGGGTCGCGCGCATGCAGGCTGTACTCGCCACCGGGGATTTGATGCGGACCGTCCAGGACCTGCCCACCGCCCGCCTTGATCGTCTCCATCGCCGTATCGATGTCGTCGACCCCGATGTAGTACATCCAGCGCGGCCCCTGGCCAGCGCTGCTGCGCATCAAGGCGCCGATGTTGACGCCGTTGGCAGCCAGGAAGTGATAGTTGCCCATCTCGCCCATCGGCATCGAGCCGACAGCCTCCCAGCCGAAGCGAGCCTTGTAGAACGCGAGGGACGCCGCGTCGTCCTTGGCAGCGATCTCGTTCCAGCGCACATGGCGTGCATCGGCCACTCGGAACGCCGTGCTGCTCGCATCGACCGCGCCGCGCATCACGTACAGCGGCACGCCGTCCGGGTCGGCGAGCATCGCGATCCGCCCGACGTTCGGAATGTCCATGGCGGGCATCTGCACACTGCCACCCGCCGCAGTCCAGTCGGCAATCGCGGCGTCGACGTCGGGGACCGCAACGTAGCCGAGCCAGATCGGCCTTGCGCCGGGCATCTGATCGTTGATCTGCATCAAGCCGCCGGCTTGGCCGTCACCCGCGTCGAGGATGCGGTAGTCCATTCCCGGCTGGCCGCTGTCGCTCGCCTTCCAGCCGACAACGTCGCCATAGAAGCGCTGCGCGGCTTCGGCGTCGCTCGTCAGCAACTCGTACCAGATGAAGTCCCCCTTGGGATTGCCCATTTCAATGCTCCAGCGTCACGACCCGATTGAAGCCAGCATAGATCATCCGGTTGGCGTCGAACGGCCAGTCCGTGCCCTCCGGTGGTTTCATGCGTTCGTCGTTCATCATCTTCTCTTGTGCGGCGTCGCAGACTTCGCGCGACGGCCACTCCATGAAGGCAAAGACGATCTTCTCGTCCGGCGCAGCCTTCACAGCGCGGCGGAAGTCGGTGAGCTTGCCATCGGGCACATCGTCGCCCCAGGCTTCCACCACACGCAGAGCGCCGTAGCTCTTGAACATGGACCAGGCCTGTTCGGCCATCTGGCGGTAGTCTTCCCGCTTGGCTGCGGGCACGGGCACTACGAAACCTTGAACATAGCTGTCGGGGGCCGTACCGCCTTGCTCGACGATGGGCTCGAACCCGCCGTAGATCATTCGCTTGCCGTCGAAAGGCATCGGGTTCTTCGATGGATCCCAGCGTTCGTCGCTCTTGCTCAGTTCGTCCATGCGCTTCATCACGTTGTCTCGCGTGGCCTTGTCGGGCCACTCGATCCAGGAGAACACCACGGTCTCGTCGTCCTGACTCGCGACGGCGCCCTGGAAATCGGTGGTCTTGCCCTTGGGTACGTCTGCACCCCAGCATTCGACCACCCGGGTTGCGCCGTGATCGATGAATGCGCCGTCGCCCTTGTTGGCGTGGGCGATGAACTTGCGCTTGTTCGCGCTCGGGACCGCCAGCACGAAGCCGTCGATGTATGACATGGGGGTACCTCTCTGGTGGCGTCTGAAAGGACTGGCATCGTGCTGCTGTCGGTGCAGCCGGAGCATCAGCGAGCAGGCGGTCCGTTAGTCAGAATCGTCCTACGGACATCGATGCCCGGCGTCTTCTTCGCTAAGCTGCGTTGCGTCACGCCACCGCATCGGGAGCCAACTTGAGCAGACTGTCCATTGCCGTCATCGGCGCGGGCCTCATCGGCAAGACCCACATCGAACGCGCAGGGCGCAGCCCAGGCCTCGAGCTGGTCGGTGTTGCCGACCCGACGCCTGCCGGCGCCGACGTCGCGCGCGCGGCAGGGGTGCCCTGCTTTGCGAGTCACATCGACTTGTTGAAGCAGCTCAAACCCAAGAGCGTGGTCGTCGCCACCCCGAATGCCACGCATGCATCGATCACCATCGAATGCCTGGAACGCGGTGCTGCGGTGCTCGTCGAGAAGCCGATCGCGGACAACCTGGACGATGCGCGCCGCATCTGCGAAGCCTCGCGGGCCACCGGCCTGCCGGTCCTCGTGGGCCACCAGCGGCGCCACAACCCGATCATGCGCAAGGCGAAGGCGATCGTTGCTGCGGGCACCTTGGGCCGACCGGTCAGTGCCACGGTGCTATGCACCTGGCTGAAGCCGAGCGACTACTTCGATGTCAGCTGGCGTAGGCAGTCCGGTGGCGGCCCGATCCTCATCAACCTGATCCACGACATCGACCTGATGCGGCACCTGTATGGCGAGATCGAGCAGGTGCAGGCGCTGGTGTCGAACGGGGTGCGCGGGTTCGAGGTCGAAGACACGGCCGTCGTGGCGCTGCGCTTTCGCAACGGCGCCCTCGGCACCGTGACCGTGTCCGACACCGCTGCGGCTCCCTGGAACTGGGATCTGAGCGCCGGCGAAGCCGAGCGTTTTCCGCGCCAGGACATCAACGCCCACTTCTACTCCGGCACCGAAGGCTCGCTGACGCTGCCGCGTCTGGAAGTCTGGCGCTACCGCGCGGACCAGGGGCCTGCCCAGGGCTGGCACGACCCGCTGACGATGGAGCGCACTGTCGTCCACACCGGGTGTCCCTATGCCGAGCAGCTGCGCCACTTCGCCGCCCTCGTGGCCGGCGAGGAAGAGGCCGTGTGCTCGGCGCTGGACGGCTATCGCACCTTGGAGGCGACGTTGGCGGTCACCCAGGCCGCGACCAGTGCACGCGCGGTGGTGCTGCCTGCCTAACGAGCCCAGCCCCATGGTCCCCCTGAGCCTGGCCCACCTGACCGTGCTCGACGTAGCGCCGCCGGCGCTGTTCGACCTTGCGGCGCAAGCCGGCTATCAACAGGTGGGCATCCGCATCCTGCCGGCCGTTCCGGGTGCGATCGCATATCCGCTGGATCGGACGTCCGTCGTCGCCTGGCGCCGCGCTCTGGCCGATGCGGGGGTCGGCGTGCACGACGTGGAGCTTTTGCCGCTGACGCCCTCGGTGCAGGTCGGGGACTACGCGGACACCTTGGCGCTGGCCGCTGAACTGGGCGCGCGACGCCTCAACGTCACCGGCGACGATGCGGACATCGTTCGGTTGGCGGGCCACTTCGCCGCGCTGTGCGAGCTTGCGGCGCCGCTGGGCCTGGGCATAGACCTCGAGTTCATGCGCTTTCGCCTGGTGGGCTCGTTGACGCTGGCACTGGACGTCGTGGCGCACGCGGCGCAGCCGAACGGCCGCGTGCTGGTCGACCTGCTGCACCTGTGCCGCTCGGGCGGCACAGCCGATCAGCTGCGTCGGGCACCGGTGGAGCGCCTGGGCTCGGTGCAGCTGTGCGACGCGCCGCTGCGGGGCCCTGACGACGACGCAGGCCTCGCGGCCGAGGCTCGCGAGGGGCGGCTGTTTCCGAGCGAGGGGGGCCTGCCGCTGCAGTCTCTGATGGATGCGTTGCCGCGCGACATCGCCATCGGTGTCGAGGTTCCCACCGGCACCACGCATCCCAGGTTGACGGCGGCGTCGCGGGCGGCACGGGCGTGCGCAGCGTCACGTGCGCTGCTGCAGCAGTGGCGACCCTGCCGTTGACGCTGGTCTGGATGAGCGCCGCTCTGCTCAACTCGCCTTGACAGCCGCGCGCAAGGGGACGGCGACGATGGCCGTGGGTTGCAGCGCCTCGGGCTGCCGGATCGTCCCGTCGGGCTGGTAGGCGGCCACATGCGAGTTGGCGATGACGTGCAGCACGTCCCCCACCACCACGCCGGTCGTGGGCTCGACGAATGCCGGATGGTGGTGCGACTGCAGCACCGTCAGCCCGCGGATGCGTTGGCCGTCGTCAGCCAGCGTGATGCGCACCACACGGCCCGGGTTGCTCACGTTCTGCACACCCACGAGGTCGCCCTCGTGCCAATACAGGCCGTCGATGCCGCCGGTGGTGATGTCGTCCGGCTGCGGCAATCGCATCATGTGACCGGTCAGCGGCTGTACATGGGCGATGCCAGTCGACAGGGTCACGTAAACGGTGCCGTCGGGCGCCACCGCCACGCCGTTGGCGCCCGGCATGCCCCCCGGCTGGCCGACCTGCATTAGACGCCGCTCACCAGGCCGCAGCACCCACAGCGTGCCCGCTGCCGAGTCGGTGACATACAGCGTGCCGTCCCGCGCAAAGGCCAGGTCGTTGAGCTGTAGCGCCTCCTGCACCTCCACTCGTTCGGAGATGCGGCCCTTGGCGAGGCCCCAGCACACCACCTCGTTGCGACGCTGTTGCCGAGCCGCCAGCTCGAAGCCATTGGTGCTGATCGCGCACAAACGGTCGCGCGCCGCGTCGACCGCGAGTCCCAGCACGGCCTCCAGCCGGTCCGCAGCACTGGTGAAATTGACCACCTGGCCGCGGGCGTTGATCGACACGATTTTGCGTTGCGCGATGCTTCCCACGTAGTGCACCTTGCGCCTGCCGTCGTAGGCGATCCCCTCGGGAATCAAGAGCGGATCATCGAGACGCCGCGCCACCGGGGATTGGGCGGTGGCGGGCTCGTCTTCCATGAGGCGGCGGAGCACTGCCTGGAAGTCCGCGTGCTCCCACACTGCGTCGAAGCCCGCGGTCCTGGACGGCACCAGGCCCAGGCGTCGACCTTCGAGTTGCCTGAGCGCAGCGACGGCCGGCTCGACCTGGCCCATGGTGGCGAGAGTCAGGGCCTCGTAATAGACCAGCATGCCGTCTCGCGGGCGCTGCAAGCGCAGCTCGCGGATGCGCTGCAGCTGGCGCTCGATCGGCGTGGCTTCGGCAGCAGGGGCAGGGGAGGCTTCAGGCCGTGAAGCCGCCGCGGCTGGGGGGTCTGTGGCCGAAACAGCGGTGCCGGCGAGCAGGCCGCACGCGGCCGGCGCCAGGCACAGCATCAGAAGGAGGTGTTTCATGGGGTTGCATTCTCTGCTCGAGTTGATCGAGCCGCCAACGTGCTGCGCAAGGATTCCTGCATCCTCAGCCCAGGCTGAAGGCCTCGTTGATCGCACTCTTCACGCCGCCGCCCATCTGCGGCCCGCCGCCGGCCACGACGATCTCGTCGCCGACCACCACGGCACCCATGCCATGGCGCGGCGTCAGCATGGGAGCGTAGGCCTGCCAGCGGTCCGTCGCGGGATCCCAGGCTTCGTTCTGTCCGAAGACGCGGTTCGTGCCTTCGCCTCCCATCACGAAGACCTGGCCCCGGTAGAGCACGCAGCCGTGCCCGCTGCGCGGCGTGGGCAGCGGCGAGCGGAACTCCCAGCGGTCGGCCTGGGCGTCATAGCTGTGATGCAGGCTGCTGTTGGTGTGGAATGAGTCGACGCGGCCGCCGATGACGTGGATCGCGTTGCCGACGACGACGATGCCCGTATGGTCGCGCGCTACAGGCAGCGGCTGACGGCGCTCGTAGCGGTCGGTCGCAGGGTCGTACACGAGGTGCCAGTCGATCGAACGGCGCCAATCGCTGCCGATGGCGCCGCCGATCAGGTGTACCCGGTTGCCCATGGCGATGCACGCTATCGCGCCGCAGGCCTCTGGCAGGCGACGGATGCTGTGCCAGCGCGAGCCGTCGAAAGCAAACGACTCGTCATGCGGCGTGCGGTTCTGCTCGACGAAGCCGCCGAACGCGTAGAGCCGTTCGGCCAGCGTGGCGACGCCGACATGGTTGGCGCCGCGCGGCAGCTGTGGCAACTCTTCCCAGCGGTCAGCGGCGGCGTCGTAAGCGTGGTGATAGGGCCGGTCGACGCGTTGTTCGGCATAGCCACCGACCAGGTGCACGCGGTTGCGATAGGACACGGCCCAGGCCATTTCCGTGCGCGGGATCGGTAGCGGTGCGCGCGGTCGCCAGCTCCCGGGTCGTGGGGCCTGCGGCGCCGGGCTGTCCTTGACGGCCTGCTGCGCATGGATCGCGGGCAGGTCGATTCGACCCGGTTGGTTGAGCCGTTCGAATTGGCCCCCATGGTGGCTGTGGCCCTGGGCGCGCAGCAGGGCCGGG
Source organism: Pseudomonadota bacterium (assembly GCA_040384625.1). Lineage (GTDB taxonomy): Bacteria > Pseudomonadota > Gammaproteobacteria > Burkholderiales > Burkholderiaceae_C > CADEEN01. The sequence continues at coordinate 21,648 of JAZKIW010000138.1, forward strand.
GCGGTGAGCGCGGCCGCTGCGGCGAGAAACTGGCGGCGATGGGTCATGGGGCCTCCGTACCCAAGAGGCGGGCAGCGAGACCGGCATTCTGCGGAACGATCCTTGCAAAAGGCAACGTGCTCATGCAAATGAATCTGCCGTCGAGAAGATGAGCCTCGGGCCATCAGGGTCTTGCCATCAAGCGCGCGGCAGCATGAGGTATGAAGTCACCTCGCTGAACGCACTGCAGCGTGGATGGGGCCGGCGCCGCAGTGTTGCCGTATCACAAGGCCCGCAGGATTCGTCATGGCCAAGAGTGTGAAGAAGATTCCTGACGGCTACGCCGCCACTCCCTACCTCACCATCAAGGGGGCGGCACAAGCCATCGACTTTTACAAGAAGGCGTTCGGTGCAGAAGAAGTGCTGCGCCTGTCTATGCCCGACGGCAAGATTGCCCACGCCGAGATCAGCATCGGTGGCTCGATCGTGATGCTGCATGACGAGGCGCCGGACTGGAAGGCGTTCAGCCCGCAGACCGTGGGTGACACGTCGGTCAGCATCATGCTGTACGTCAATGACGTGGACACGGTGTTCAAGCGCGCGATTGAGGCCGGCGCCACGTCGACGATGGAGGTGGCCGATCAGTTTTACGGCGATCGAGCAGGTGGGCTGAAAGATCCCTTCGGTCACAAGTGGCACATCGCCACACACATCGAGGACGTCGCGCCTGCCGAGATCCAGCGCCGCGCCGCGAAGCTGTTCGGGCAGTGACCGTCAGTGTGGCGTGCACGCGCCGTCCAGAGACATCCTTTCCACGCCATGGGCATGCGGGTTGCCCATGGCAGTGCAGCGACGTGGGCTCGCCACACGCACCTTGAACAGGAGACATCCATGATCACCAAACGACTGCTGTCGATCGTTGCGCTCTGCATGCTCGCCATCGGAGCTTCCCCGGCCTGGGCCGACGAATACCAGGATACGGTCAACATCTTCAAGAAGGCCGATGAGAGCGGCAAGTTCTTCTCCACCTCTCAGGGCTATGCGGTGTTCCCGACGATTGCGAAGGGCGGCGCTGGCGTTGGCGGGGCCTACGGCAAGGGCAAGGTGTACGAAAAGGGCAAGTACATCGGCGACACCTCGATGACCCAGTTGTCGGTGGGGCTCCAGCTCGGGGCTCAAGGCTTCAGCCAGATCATCTTCTTCGAGAACGCGGACGCCCTGAATAAATTCACCAAGGGCGAGTTCGAGTTTGGTGCCGAGGCGTCGGCTGTTGCCATCACGCTCGCGGCCGGCGCAAAGGCCGGCACGACCGGTGCGACGGCGGGGGCCAGCGTCGACAAGACCAAGGCCAAGAACGTTGGTGCCTACAACAACGGCATGGCTGTCTTCACGGTCGTGAAAGGCGGGCTGATGTACGAAGCCACCATCGCCGGACAGAAGTTCAAGTCCACGCGGCTCTGAGCGCGAGGCCTCGGTCGGCGCCGAAGTGCCCTAGCGGTAGCGCCGACCACTCAACTTGTTTCGGTAGGAGAACTCTCGTTTGAGGTAGTCGTGCATGCCCAGCACGGCACAAGAGATCACGGACACGAAGACCGCGGCTGTCAGAAGCCACGACAACCATGTCGGTGCAATCACGGGGCATTCGTCTCCGACGGCGACAGGGGGTGCGATTTCGCAGCCGAGAAGCTCGAGGCTGAAGATCAGCAACAGCGTCAGGGCCGCATACCCGCCGTAGCGCAGAAGCGAAAGGCAACGCCAAGGATCGCGTTGCTTGCGCCGCTGAGGGCGCGGCACGCTTCCGATCGTGTGGCCATGAGCGTGTTGCGGATTGCCAATCATCTGTATTCCCCTGTGCTCCGGCCGGCCGGGCCGTAACGAGATCTGCAAAATTTGCCGCAGGGATTGCTCGTGCCAACCTGCGTCCGACGCCAAACCCTTGAGCTAGCAATCGCTGTACCTGTAACTTTCGGCCCCTTGCTGAGAGTGCGGACGGGCGGCGCTCGGGTCCAGACGTCGGGTGACCCGCGGGAACTGCTTGGTTGGCGCGCGACTTGCCTAGGTCTGGGACAAACCTCGGAGAATCAGATGCCCGATCCACTGAAACAGCGGCGGCCCAGAAGGACGAGCCGGCACCTCGACATCGGGGTGGATTGGGGGACTCAGTTTGGCGTCACCTTGAATGCTGTACGTGAGGCAGTCTGCGCGGTCGGAACCGAGAGGTCCAAGATTGAGACCTACCTGAGTGCATTGAGGGCCCGCCGGCTGTCCATGTCTTCCAGCTTGCGACGGGGTTTGACGCAGGCGGATCCTGACCAGTCGTCGGCGATCGGTGTCGAGGGATGTTCTCCTACGGAATCAGCCGCGGGCCTTCTACATCAGACCAGAACCTCAGCCAATACAGTGCAGTTGCGGCTAACACCGTGACCTCGCTCCTCACAAGCCATTGCCAGACAAAGCCTGGAGGCTCCAAGACTGAAAATCTTGGGGCCTCTTCATTTGCAAATGCAGTTCCGGGACAACGCCGCAGTTCGGTCTAGACTCGCCCCATCGCAACAACGTTGCATCAGTCAGGCACCTGGAGGTGCCTGACTTCATTTGGGCGGATGGTTGTGGGACCCGATCGACAACCGGAAATCGCTGCAGTGGGGGTGCATGGCCTCTCGAGGCGCAGTTCCCTGCTTGCCGCCACCTTGCTGATGATGCCGCTGAGCGCGGCGGCCGCCGCGCAGCGCCGCCGCTGGCCCAAGCAGCGCACGACACCGGCATTGGAGTTGTCGACACTTGACGGCGCGGCGTGGCGACTGTCGGCCCAGCGAGGCCGCGTTGTTGCACTGAATTTCTGGGCCAGCTGGTGCGAGCCCTGCCGCACCGAAATGCCGTCGCTGGAACTGCTGGCGCAGCGCCACGAGCGCGACGGCCTGACCGTGATGGCGATCAACCACAAGGAATCGGTGGCGGCGATCCGCCGCTTCAGCGAGCGCGAGGCGCTCTCGCTGCCAGTGCTACGCGACGCCGACGGTTTGGCCGCACGCGCCTGCGGTGTCGGGATCTTTCCGACCACCGTCCTGATCGGCCGCGATGGCCGTGCCGCGTTCTCCGTCGTCGGCGAGGCCGACTGGCAGGCGCCTGCCGAGCGCCAATGGATCAACGAATTGCTCTGATCCCTTCTACATCACCTCTTTGAAACCCAGGAGCCTTGAGATGACCGCCCACATGACCCGCCGCACGCTGCTCGCTACCGTTGCGGCGGCAACTTCGCTGCCGCTGCGCGCGCAAGCCCCGCCGCGGCGCTTCGAGCCGCAGGTCGGCACCTGGCGCACGTTCGAACTCACCACGCAGGTCAACGTACCAGTGGCCAAGGGCCGCACCCAGGTGTGGCTGCCCATCCCGGACCTCGACACCGATTACCAGCGCTCGATCGACAACCAGTGGAGCGGCAACGCCGCGCAGGTGCGCGTGGTCGCCGACCCGGTTCGCGGCGTGCGCATGCTGCATGCGGAGTTTGCGGACAGCGTCGGCGCGCCTTCGCTGACGCTGGTGAGCCGCCTGCAGACGCGCAGCCGCGCAGTCGACTGGTCGCGCAGCGGCAAAGTCAGCGAAGACCCTGCGCTCTTGCGCGCCAACCTCGAGCCGACGCAACTGCTTCCGCTGGACGGCATCGTGCACAAGACGGCGGTGGCGGCGACGCGCGGCGCCCGGACCGACGCCGACAAGGTGCGTGCCATCTACGACTGGGTCGTGACCAACGCGCACCGCGAGCCCAAGACGCGCGGCTGCGGCACCGGTGACATCAAGGCCATGCTCGAAACCGGCAACCTGGGCGGCAAGTGCGCCGATCTGAACGCCGTCTTCGTCGGCCTGTGCCGTTCGGTCGGCGTGCCGGCGCGCGATGTCTACGGCCTGCGCTTGGCACCGTCGGCTTTCGGCTACCGCGAGCTCGGGGCGAACCCGAACGGCCTGAAGGGCGCGCAGCATTGCCGCGCTGAGGTCTTCCTGCGCGCGCACGGCTGGGTGGCGATGGACCCGGCCGACGTACTGAAGGTCATGCGCCAGGAAACGCCGGAGTGGATCAAGGACCCGAAGCATGCGGTGGCCGCGCCGGTGGTCCAGGGCCTGTTCGGGAGCTGGGAAGGCAACTGGGTGGGTTGGAACACAGGGCACGACATCACGTTGCCGGGCCAGCGCAGCAAGGCGACGCTGCCCTTCCTGATGTACCCGAACGGCGAGGACGCGGCCGGCCGCTTCGACGAACTGGCGCCAGACGATTTCCGCTACACGATGAGTGCGAAGGAGGCCTAGACTCGCCCCGCCGTCGGGCGGCCGATTATTTCGGCGTCTCGTAGCCGGGCCGCACCCGCGCCTTCGCCGCCAGCCCGGAGGGGTCGAACAGCACCACCAGCTCGGTGGCGGCACGCGTCGTCGCGTCTGCGCCGCGCCATCGATAGACCCACACCTCGTAGCCGCTGTCAAATGGGATCACGATCGCGGTTCCGAGTGCGGTGGCGACCTGGGCCTTGGTGCTCTTGCCAGGGACGATCGTGTTTAGGGCCGTCTGCGGCGCGGGCGTTTCGCCTGCCGGGGTAAGGGCCAACCCGGGACCCGCCGGCGCGGAGTCGAGGGTGCCGGTCGTGAAGCAGGCCGCAACGCTGAGGCAGGCTATGCAAGTGGCGATGCACAGCACGAAGCGCGGCGCCATGCTCGTCATGGACGATCGTCCATGTACTCGAACTCGACCCGAGTGTCGTCGGGCCAGCTGAGGTCGCCGAGCGGCAGGAAGTAGGTGCGATCGACCAGCATCTCGCAATCGCAGTAGGGCAGGTCGTTCTTGAGGTTCGGGTCGTCGCTGGCCTTGGCGTAGAGCCGGTCGATGGACAGGACTTCGCGCCGGGCGCCGGCAACCAGGGTCACGCTGAATATCGGTCGCTCGGCAAAGTACAGGTACCTCGCATCCTTGCGGTCGCAATACCCCTTGGCGTCGGTGAAGAGGTCCAAGACCCTGCCGAGTGCGCTGCTGTTGGAAACCAGGTCGGCCTCTAAACCGACTGCGCACTCCAGGCGAAGGTCACCCAGCCGGCGCAGGTGGGGAGGCCATCCTGGTGTGCGGATCTCGGTGCGCCAGGTCATGCTGAGCCGCCTGCGATTGGGAGAGACCACGGCGTCCTCCTCGATCGCCTTGACGTCTCGCTCCAGCACGAAGGTGTGGTCGGGTGCAATCGGCACAGCATGGTCGAACGAGGACCCGATGACCTCGAGCACGATTCGCTCCATGTCGGTACCAGGCTTGCGCGGCAGCAACTTGAAGCGCAGCGATGCATCGGGTGCGATGGCAGCGCGCGCCCTCTCGAAGTAGTCCATACCCTGAACCATCTTTCGATAGGACTTTTCGACCGACTGCCTCGATACCCCAGTGATGGTGATCTGCTGCGGGGCCTGCCCGGGCCGCTCTTGCGCCACAGATGAAACGCATGCCGTGACCAGTGCAAGGCACAACCGGCGACGCAGGGTTCGCGTATGAAGCCCAAATCGGCGGTCGGGGGCGGTCGGCATGCAGCGCATATGAAGAGAAAGGGGCCCTGTAGAGGACCCCTTTCAGGCCCGCTTTCGCGGGTCGCCTGCTCGACCGTTGCCGGTCTCGTCGGCGCCATCAATGTCCCGCAAATTCGCATGGTGCGAAGTCGGACTGGGCCGGTTGCGGATGTAGGACCTTCCTGACGGTGACCGTACCCCGCCCTGGCGGCCGCTGCAAGTCATCGCTTGGATGCATCCGCTGCCATGTGGCTCGAGCGTGGCGTGGACAATCGATCGGATGCGAGTCGCACCCCGCGCGCAGTGGCTGAGTCAGCTCATGCAAAGTGACCGCAAGCGACTGGCGCTTGCGCTGCTGCTTTCGCTGCTGGTTCACGCGCTGCTGCTGAGCCTGACTTTCGGCGGCCAGGCGTTTGGCCTGCCCGGGTTTGCCTTGCCCTGGCTTGATCGGCGGGTCGAAGTCCCCGAGCTGCGCGTCGTGCTGGCCGGACCGGCACCGGCACCGGCACCGGCACCGGCACCGGCACCGGCCGCGCGGTCGGCGGTCACGCCGCTCGCGCCTGTCACGCCGCCGCCGCCGCAGGCATCGACCCAGCCGACCGTTCCTGGTGAGCCGACACTGGCGCCCACCCCGGTCTCGCCGCCGCCCGCGCCGAAGGCGACGGAGGCGATCCCGCCCGAGCTCGCACCGACGGCAGAGACTGCTCCCGACACGCCTGTTGCCGCCGGTGCGCAGGCGCCCTTGCGCACCGACAGTCCCCGCGTCGTGCCACCTGCGCCGACCTCCGGGCCTGCCGTCATCGCCTTGACACAAAACGACGAGCCCACGCTGGTGGTGCCAACCCCGACGCCGTTGCCGACACCCGTCGTAGCGGCGGCGCCAAGCGCCTCCAGCCCGGAGCAGTCGAGGCCGGGGCGACTCGAGGCCGAGCGGGAGGAGGCTGCTGCGCAGGCGGCCCGCGAAGAGGCCGCGTTGCGTGAGGCCGCGCGCAAGGAGGCCGTGCGGATCGAGGCCGTGCGAGAAGCAGCCGAACGCCAGGAAGGTGCGCGGCAGGCAGCTTCCAGGAGTGAGTCGGCGCAACGGGAGGCGGCTCTTCAGGAGGCGGCGCGCATCGAGGCGGCGCGGTTGGAGTCCGAGCGACAGGAGGCTGCTCGCCGGGCGGCCATCCAGAATGAAGCAGCGAAGCAGGAGCTTGCTCGTCAGGAAGCCGCCCGGGTTCAGGCGATGCGATTGGCCGAGCGGCAAGAGGCCGAGCGCCAGTCGGCCGCCCAGCAAGAGGCCGCGCAGCAGGAGGCCGCGCAGCAGGAGGCCGCTCGCCAGCAGGCAGCGCGTGTCAGCGCGGCGCGGGCGGAAGACGAACGACAGGAGGCGGCACGGCGGGAAGCGGCACAGCGCGAGCAGCTTGCGCGTCAAGCTGCGCGACTCGAGGCCGAGCGCCAGGAGGCCGAACGTCG
>JAZKIW010000139.1:0-16546 GCA_040384625.1 Pseudomonadota bacterium
CCACCGCCAGCTAGTCTGCGCACACCCGCGCGAGTGGCTTCTCTTCGGCGAAGCCCCGCGCCACGTGGCGGTGTCAGCACGCGCTGCCATGCATCTAACGGCCCGAAGGGCTATCGGTGGCGAGTTGAGGGACCAGGCCTTTGCGCAACGTACAGGCGACGTCGGAGTTCAGGCCTTACGCTTCCTTCGCGTGCCTGCTCCAATCGCCAGGACTAGCGCCACAAGGCCAAGTGAATGCGGTTCTTGGTCAATGCGCAGATCAGTCCTCGTGCGGTGGAGATTCGATGAACTCGCGCCGAGCCACCGTGACGGGATCACTCTTGCCTTCCGACGCGTAAAGCAGGAGGCCCATCGAGAGCAAGTCGTCTGGGTCCGCGCGTGTGCCCAGGCGCAGCAACTCGCGAACAAAGGCAATTGTCCATTCTGAGTCAGTCATTTCAGCCCAACTTGGAGGTGCTGGCGAACGGCGCTGCCCGGGGGATGAGTTCCAGACGATCCTGCATGCTTGCAAGCGTAGCCGATCCGCTTTATGCGATAGGGTTGCGACTGGGCCGTGGTACGGTGGGCGATGAATGCTCCGCACGCCAGTGCCGACACCCTCGTCCAGAGCGAAGAGCGGTATCGGCTCTTGATTCATAGCGTGCGCGACTATGCGATCTTCATGCTCGCGCCTGATGGAACGGTCCTGACCTGGAACGCTGGCGCCGAACGCTTCAAGGGCTACCGTGCCGAAGAGATCATCGGTCAGCACTTCTCACGGTTCTATCCGCAGGAGGCTCTTGACCGCGGGTTGCCCGCCCATGAGCTTGAAGTCGCCGCCGCCACAGGATCTTTCGAGGACGAAGGTTGGCGGGTACGCAAGGACGGCACACAATTCTGGGCCAACGTCGTCATCACAGCCATGCGCAACCCAGCTGGTGAATTGTTGGGCTACGCAAAGGTTACCCGCGACCTCACCGACAGGCGCAACCAAGAAGAGGCACTGCGGCGCAGCGAAGAGCGATTCCGGCTGTTAATCGAAGGCGTGCCTGATTACGCCATCTTCATGCTCGACGTGAATGGCAATGTGGCGAGTTGGAACGTCGGCGCCGAGCGGGTGAAGGGCTACAAGCCAACGGAGATCCTTGGACGACACTTCTCCATCTTTTACCCTGCGGAGGCAAGGGAGAGTGGGTGGCCAGAGCACGAGCTTCAAGCCGCCCGGGAGAAGGGCAGCTTCATTGACGAGGGCTGGAGACTGCGCAAGGATGGCAGCCTACTCTGGGCTCACGTCACCATCACTGCCCTGCGTGACAGCCATAGGCGACTGCTCGGTTTCGCCAAGCTGACGCGCGACCTGACCGAGAGAAAGCGCTCGGAGGCGACTGAAATCGCAGGGCAGGAACGGGAGGAGATCTTGGACGCCGAGAGAAGCGCCCGGATGACGGCGCAACGCGCTACGCGAATCAAGGACGAGTTCCTCGCCACGCTCTCTCATGAGCTGCGGACGCCCCTTAGTGCGATCGTTGGATGGACCCAAGTGCTGAAGCGGGCCGGGCAGGACGCCAAGCCGGAGGACATCGAGCGTGCTGTGGCTGTCATCGACCGCAACGCGCGCGCTCAAGTCCAGCTGATTGACGACTTGCTGGATCTGAGCAAGGTCCTGAGCGGCAAGATCAGACTTGACCTCCAGCAGATTTCCCTCTCCGACGTCGTGAAGGCGGCCATCGACTCGGCGATGCCCGCGGCCGATGCAAAGGACATCCGGCTCAAGCAGTTGTTGGATCCGACACCAGTGACGGTCACGGCCGATACCGGGCGGCTGCAACAGGTCGTGTGGAACCTACTCACCAATGCGATCAAGTTCACGCCTAAGGGCGGTCAAGTGCAAGTGCTGCTACAGCGTGTCAACTCGCACATCGAGCTGAGTGTGAGCGATACGGGGATCGGCATTCCGCCCAACTTCTTGCCGCAGGTATTCGACCGTTTCGCCCAGATGGACAGCTCAACCACCCGCTCGTTCGGAGGCCTGGGGCTGGGTCTGGCAATCTGCAAGCAACTCGTTGAGCTGCACGGGGGGTCGATCCGGGCGGCCAGCCAAGGCGAAGGTCGCGGCGCAACGTTCTTCATCGAGCTACCGCTCTCCATCGTGCAGATCGAAAATGCGGACGTGCGAGAGCATCCCACCGTTGCGCAGCCGGAGAGCGAGCAAGTTGCCTTGCCTCAGCTCGGTGGCATTCACGCCTTTGTGATCGACGACGAAGCGGACTCGCGCGACCTCATGCGCAGGGTATTCGAAGATCAAGGTGCACGCGTCACTGCGTTCGGCTCTGCGGAAGAGGCATTGGTGGCGCTGCAAAGGACCAAGCCCTCCATCATCGTCAGCGACATCGGTATGCCGCGCATGGACGGGTTTCAGTTCATGCGGGTCTTGCGCGCCACAGAGATCCGCAATGCCCGGATACCAGCTCTGGCCCTCACGGCCTTTGCCCGAGCGGAAGATCGAAAGCAGGCATTGCTCGCGGGGTTCCAGGCCCATCTGGCGAAGCCGTTCGACGTGGGTGAACTGATCTTGCTGGTGGCCAACTTGGTGGACAGGTAGCCGGCGCAAGAGCGGCGGCACGACTAGGGCCGAATTCCCAGAATCTGAAGGAGCCTTTGGACATCCACTGGCTTCGTCATCACATAGTCGACGCCTTCGTCCCTCGCACTGCGAGCTTGGGCGCTTTCGGAGTCGTACCCGGTGATCGCTATCAGGATGACGTCCGCCTCGTACTTCGCCCGCAGAGCTGCGGCCAACTCTGTGCCGGTCATGTTTGGCATGTTCAAGTCGAGCAGCACGCACAGCGGCGTGAAGTCTTCGATCTTCGCCAGCGCATCAGGGGCGCTTGTCGCCACGAGCGTCGTGCAGCCTTCCATCTCCAGCAGGCGCGCCAGGGCTTCGGCGCCGTCGGGCTCATCGTCCACTAGGAGAACTCGGTAGCCAAGCATGATCAATTTAGTGTGGTCGGAAACGCATAGTGCCACGCGAGCATCGCCGAGTCTGGCAGGTCTTGGTCTCAGCCATGCTCTTCCGCGCCAGTTGGTCTTGTTCCACCGCCGAACAGGAGTTGATCTGTGGCCGCATGGAGTCGGGATGCCTGCTTAAGGGTCCGGGCGGTCGACGCAAAGACACGCAGGCGGGGGGTGCCGAAAGGCCTGCCGCATTGGCATGATCCCTCCGTGAACATATTGTTACGTGGCCTCGCGTTTACCTTTCTGGTGCTTGGCTTCGCCTGTGCCGTCAACGCGGTTAACGATGGCACGCATGTGCTTGAGGCGGGTGTCTGCTTCCTCCTTGAAGTGATGTTCGTCAGGCTCTATCGGAACGAGGGCGCCGCCATTCAAAACAGCGCTTGCGCCTGGCAACGCGCCGGGGCCTTTTCGCTGCCCGACACCCCTCACAAGAATGATTGAGAAGCGATCCCACCGCCCGTCTGACGCTGGGAAAGGGCGCAAGCCCAAGCCGCCAGAGGACTGGGTTACCGCCAACGAACCCATGACCGAAGCTCAGCGGCTTCAATTGAGAACGCTATGCAAGAGGTGCCAACAGCCGTTTGAAGGCTCGCTGAGCAAGGTTTTGGCATCGCGCCGAATCGAAGAGTTGGAGGCGGTGATTCATCGGCGGGCGGCCAAAGGCACGCCTGAACACTGACCGTGTGACTGGCTGGGCGGATTGACGGAAGCCGTCTCTGCCAAAGGTCGCCTGGCCACTCGGCTGGCAGTCCGAGTGGGCAGTCTCCTCGCTACCCACAGAGAGCAAGACCAAGATCGGCCTTTCTGAATCGGAGCGGGGGTGCGCTCAAGACCATCGCTGCACATCGACTGCATCCTGTCGACCGGTCACGTGATTTATCGCGACGTCTCGAACTTTGCCGTGGGAACCAGGCCATCGGAGTGCTGTCAAAGGGTCCCGGGATGTTCCTAGGGGTCGCCAATGACCGTCAAGCTGAATCACACAATCGTTCACTCGAGGGAGCCAGTAGCCGCGGCGGACTTTTACAGCGCGGTGTTCGCCCTCCCTGCGCCAGTGCGCTTCGGACCCTTCTTGGATGTCGAGGTCACCAACGAAGTGACTCTCGCGTTTTTGTCGGCCGGCGACATGGAGGTGCAGACCCAGCACTACGCATTTCTCGTGAGCGAAGTTGAGTTCGACCAGATTTTCGCGCGCGTGAAGGAGCGAGGCGCGTCCTTTTGGGCCGATCCGGCCAAAACTCACCCCAGCGAGATCAACCGACATGATGGGGGGCGGGGCGTGTACTTCGACGACCCGAGCGGGCACCTGCTTGAAATCATCACCCGGCCTTACGGCAGTGGTGGGTTAGCCCTGTAGCGGGCTGGCCCGTTCCGCAGCTGCGCATACCGCCACAATGTCCCCGTGTCGCCCCACGCTCCAGTGACGTCATCCGCCCCATTGGCGGCAGCGGTACCGCTGTTTCACCCGGCCGTGTCTGGATGGCTGCTGTCGCGTTTCGGCCAGCCGACCGACGTCCAGAACCGTGCCTGGCCCGTCACGGCGCAGCACCGGCACGCGCTGATCGCCGCCCCCACCGGTTCCGGCAAGACCCTCGCCGCCTTCTTGTCCGCCATCAACGACCTGGTGATCGAGCGCCTGTCGCTCGGCAGTCTCGCGGATACGGTGCATGTTCTCTACATCTCGCCGCTGAAAGCCCTCTCCAACGACATCCGAAAGAACCTGCAGGAGCCGCTTGCTGGCATTCGCGCCGGCTTGCTCGCGATGGGGCTGCCTGACCCCGGCATTCGGGATGCCGTGCGCACCGGGGACACGCCTGCGAGCGAACGCGAACGTATGCGCCGTACGCCGCCGCACATTCTGGTGACGACACCGGAGTCGCTGTACATCTTGCTGACCTCCGATGGGGGGCGCGACATGCTCAAGTCAGTGCGCAGCGTGATCGTCGACGAGCTGCACGCAGTGGCGGGTAGCAAGCGCGGCGCCCATTTGATGTTGACGCTGGAGCGCCTGGAGGCCCTCTGTGAACGGCCACCGGTGCGCATTGGGCTGTCCGCCACCGTCAAGCCGCTCGAGGAGATGTCGCGCTTCCTCATCGGCCAGCGCCCTGACACCGTCACGATCATCGACGCCGGCCATGTGCGCGAACGCGACCTTGCTATCGAGATGCCGCGCTCGCCGCTGACAGCGGTGATGGCCACCGAAGTCTGGTCCGAGATGTATGACCGCTTGGCCACACTGATCCACCAGCACCGCACCACACTCATCTTCGTCAACCAGCGTCGCATTGCCGAACGTGTCGCGAGGCATCTGGCCGAGCGGCTCGGCGAGGAGCATGTGACGGCGCACCACGGCAGCTTGGCGCGAGACCACCGACTGAACGCCGAGCAGCGACTGAAATCGGGTGCATTGAAGGCGCTGGTGGCGACCAGCTCGCTTGAGCTTGGCATCGACATCGGCGACATCGACCTGGTCTGTCAACTCGGCTCGCCGCGAGCAATCAATGCCTTCGTGCAGCGAGTCGGGCGTGCAGGACATGCCATCGGCGCCATCCCCAAGGGCCGACTGTTTCCGCTGGCGTTGGACGACCTGCTGGAGTGCGCCGCGCTGCTCGATGCCGTGCAGCGGGGCGAGCTCGACCGCATCCGTACACCGGAGCGACCGCTCGACGTGTTGGCCCAGCAGCTGATTGCCGAAGTGGCGTGCCGCGAGTGGCCGCTGGAGGCGCTGTACCAACGCTGTCGCCTTGCGTATCCGTACCGCCGTCTCGACCTCCACACCTTTGAGCAGTTGGTCCTGACGCTTTCCGAGGGGTATAGCACGCGACGAGGACGTCGAAGTGCCTACCTCCACTACGATGCTGTCAACCGCGTGCTGCGCGCCCGCCGCGGCGCCCGCCTTGCAGCGGTCACGAATGCTGGTGTGATTCCCGACCAGTTCGACTACGAGGTCGTATTGCTGCCGGAAGAGCACCGCGTCGGCACACTGAACGAGGACTTCGCCTTCGAAAGCATCCCGGGCGACATCTTCCAGCTTGGCAACACCTCTTATCGCATCGCCAAGGTGGAGACGGGCAAGGTGCTGGTGCACGATGCCAAGGGGCAACCGCCCACCATGCCCTTCTGGTTAGGCGAAAGTTTGGGCCGCACGGACGAACTGAGCCATGCTGTCTCGCGCCTGTGCGAGGCCGCCGAGGCGAAGCTCGCAGCCGGCGTCGAAGCGTGCGAGCGCTGGTTTCGCGAGGAGCTGCATCTGCCCGGTGCCGCTGCACAACAGCTCACGCTGTACCTGGCGGCCTCCCGGGCCGCTCTGGGCGTTCTACCCAGCGAGCGACGCATTGTGTTTGAGCGATTCTTCGATGAAGTCGGCGACACGCATTTGGTCATCCATTCACCCTATGGATCGCGCATCAACAGGGCCTGGGGCCTCGCGCTGCGCAAGCGCATGTGCCGAAAGTTCAACTTTGAGCTGCAGGCGAGTGCACTGGAAGACACGATCGTGTTGTCGCTTGGACCGACCCACAGCTTTGCACTGGACGAGGTACAGCACCACCTGCGAGCCGCCACGGCGCAGGGCGTCTTAGTGCAGGCGCTGCTCGATGCGCCGATGTTCGGCACGCGCTGGCGCTGGAACGCGACGGCGGCGCTGGCAGTGCGGCGAATGAATGGCGGGCGCCGGACGCCGCCGCAGTTTCAGCGCGCCGATGCGCAGGACTTGTTGACCGTCATCTTCCCCGATCAGCAGGCTTGCGCGGAAAACCTCGTCGGCGAGCGAGAGGTTCCCGATCATCCACTGGTTGCCCAGACGCTGCATGACTGCCTGCACGAGACCATGGATGTCGACGGCTTTGTGAGCCTGCTGGCACGCATCGAGGGCGGTCAAGTCAACATCACCACACGCGATCTGTCATCACCGTCGCCCCTGGCTCACGCAATTCTCAATGCGCGGCCCTACGCCTTTCTGGACGACGGGGCTGCCGAGGAGCGGCGCACGAGGTCGGTCAGCACCAAGCCACTGATGGACGTCCAGACTGCGCACGACATTGGCCGCCTGGATCCCCAGGCGATTGCCCAGGTTTGCGATGAAGCGAAACCCCTGATCGAGACGGTCGATGAGTTGCACGATGCGCTCGTGGTGCATGGTTTCTTGACCGCTAGCGAAGTGGACAGTCCGGACTTCGTCGCTACGCTTGCACAACAACGTCGGGCAACGTCCTTGACAGTGACCGCGGGCAGCGCCTTGCTCTGCGCCGCAGAGCGCCTCCATGAGCTACAGGCCGTGCTCCCTTTGGCAGGGCTCTCACCCCCAATCGGGGCCGTCTCATTGGCACGACCCGCATCCGAGGATGCCTTGCGTGAGATCCTGCGGGGCCGACTGGAGCTGGTGGGGCCGGTAAGCGCGGCAGCACTGGGTGCGCCACTGGGCATGAGCGCCAAGCGGGTGTTGCCCGCGTTGCTGCAACTCGAAGTCGAAGGGACCGTCATGCGCGGCGCGTTCACAACCGCCGGGGTCGTCGAGTGGTGCGATCGCCGGTTGCTGGCGCGAATGCATCGCTACACGCGTGACTCCCTGCGCGCCACTGTCCAACCGGTGTCGCCGGCGCTGTTCATGCGCTTCCTGTTCCGATGGCACCAGGTAGCCGATTCCGACGAAGACGAGCGACGCGAAGGCGAGTCGGGGCTGTCCGACGTACTGCGCCAGCTCGAGGGCCACGCCGCACCTGCATCGGCCTGGGAGGAAGACATCCTCCCACTGCGCGTCAAGGACTACACGCCCGCCATGCTGGACAGGCTGTGCGCCTCCGGCCGCGTGGTGTGGTGGCGACCCTTTGATAAGGACGGCGGAGATCCCCACCAACGCAAGTCCGGGCCGATCCGGGGCACGCCCGTCTTGCTATGCGAGCGTGACGCTTTAGGGCATTGGCAGCAGGTGAACCCCGCCGCGAGTCAAGACGAGGTAGCGCTCTCGGGCAAGGCGAGCCGCGTGCGGGAAGTTCTGCTGTCCAACGGTGCCAGCTTCTTCGCCGACCTGCAGCGGGATGCCGGCCTCCTGCGTATCGAGGTCGAGCAGGCGCTGGCCGAGCTGGTGGCCAACGGTCTGGCTACCTGCGACTCCTTCGCTGGCCTGCGCGCGCTCGTGATGCCCGCTGACAAGCGCGATCGGCTGCGTCGTCGACGGCCGGGCGACGAACCGATGGCCGCTGCCGGCCGCTGGTCATTGACGCGCGGGCCGCGCACCCGGCCCGAAACGCCCGGTGCGCTGGCAGAGCCGCACATTGAGCACATCGCGCGCGTCCTGCTGCGTCGCTACGGCGTGGTGTTCCGCAAACTCCTTGAGCGCGAAGATGGTCTTCCCCCGTGGCGCGACCTGCATTACGTCTTCCGGCGCTTGGAGGCTCGCGGTGAGGTTCGTGGGGGTCGTTTTGTCAGCGGCTTCTCTGGCGAACAGTTTGCCCTGCCGGATGCCGCCACTGCATTGCGCAAGGTCGCGAAGGCGCCAGGCAACGAACGGGCTGGCATCTCAGCCACCGATCCTCTTAATCTCGTGGGTATCCTCACATCCGGGGACAAGGTCCCGCGCCTTCATGTGAACCGGCTGCTGTTCGAGAAAGGCACTCCGATTGCGGTCCAGTGCGGCGGCGACGTGCGATACCTGATGGCGCTGCCGGAAGCCGCCCAATGGCAAGCGAAGAACCAGCTGATTCGCAAGCAGCAAACCGCCCGCGACTCTGAGCCGATTGAACGAGACACACTGGTCAAGGTCTCCTAGCGGACCCAATACGCGTCAGCGCGAGCTCGCACTAACGCTTCAACGGACTACGGAGGGCGCCGGGGTCAAAGCGCTTGACCTCGCCGGCAAAGTCTGGGCGAGGGGGTCTAGATGCAGGTCCGAGAACTGCGCCAGATCGAGTGTCACCTCGCGCTCGACCCCCGCCAGCTCGTAACGCAAGAGCAAACGCCTGGGCGCCGGAGTGATGGGGAAAAATGCGCTGCGCTGAAGCCGTGTTCCTTGATCCAAGCTCGCCGGCAACTGGAACCCGCGGCTGATCAACGTGCGTTCGATGGCCGCATCATCGGCGTTCGATTGGCTTTGGCTGCGGTACGCAGATATGCCCGCGACAAGCACTGCCACAGGCAGCAGAGGGGTGACCACAGCGTAGCCAACGGAGCTCAACGCCAGAATGCTGGCTGTGGCAATCCCGGCATAGCCGACCATCACCGCGCGGCCTGCGGATTTCAAGGTTTCTACGTTCTTTGTGGACTGACTCTTGAGTGCGTCGGGCAGGACTGTGTGTTGACCAGTTGCCAGCAGCTCACTTGCCAGTTCGACAGCGCGCAATTGCACGGGCGCCGCCGAGTCGGACCGCACGGACACGACGTATTCGTCCCACTCAGCATCGCGCACCCAACTGGCACTGTCGTTTCGCACAATCACGCGGTGGAGCGTCACCTCGACGCCATCGTTTGCCCGCGTTTGCAGATTAGGCGCAGTGTCCGTTCCCGATGCCGGCGCCTTCAACAATCGCGAGGTTGGGGCGCAGGCGCTGAACAACGCTGCAGACATGCCGCACAAGATCAACCTAACGATGCGATCGGTAAATCGGCTCGGAAGTGACATTGAATCTCCTGGACCGCTTCACCTTGTAGCGCGCCGATGGAGTATGGCCCCAAGCTAGTGCGCGCGGGATGGTGCACCGAGCGTTGCAAAGACAAGTGTCCGATCACCTCAGTCGTCCGTGCGGTTGTTCACGGTGCACCTCGGCGGAGTTCGCAACCCTTCAATTACGGCCTAGTGCTTACATGCAAGGCTTCCCTATCCTTGGTTCAGGTCCGCAACACTTTGACTGCACCTCGGCAACACAAGGAAGTGCGCATGAAGCTTGAAGTACGTGAAATCGCCTCGGCAATGGTCGGGCCTGGTGAGCCAGTCGTTGGTCTGCAGGCACCTTCGCACTCTGGTGTGACGTTGCTTGCCCAACGCATCCCGCTACGCGACGTCCTCGAGGAGATGCAACTGAGTGAGCAATCGAACCCTGATTGTGCATCTGGCGCCAAACCTCAGGTAAGCCAACTCTATGCGGCCTCGACTGTTGTCGCTCTCCCTGGTGCGCAGGGCCCTGTGGCAGGGCCGATCCTCATACAAGCAGCATGACGCACCGCGCGGGTTTCGCGCGGCTGGGCCCCCTGGTTAGCACGACGCTCTCCGACGTTCTGATCACGGCCTGTGCGCTGTGCTCCAGTCGCCGGAGTGCCCAACGCTGAGATGGGTCGATGTTTCTGCCAGTAGTCGACCGTGGAGACCTCTGGGCAGTTGCGCGAGTTCTTTCCTCAGCAGTAGGTCGCGTCCTACGATCGAATCAGAAGCTCCCTGTTGCTGCAGATGGGCTGTCACCGGACCATGATGGGGTGGCGGAAACAGCGTCAAACATTTCGGAAGTGCCTGTGCAATGGCACCTCGTTGGTGGTGCGCAGATGTATGAAGGTCGCTTACCGAACCTGACTGCACGCAACCTCAGAGCCGAGTCCCCCGGCGGTGCGCTACCGAAGGAGGGTGAGCGCCTGATGCTCCCAGTCGCTGGTTTCCCCGAGCCCGTCCCCTTCCGGTGCGTCGCAGTGCTGAAGAACAGTGACCCGCAACGGGGACCAGTCATGACCATTGAACTGGAAATTGGTTAGCGCGAGCTTTCAGCTTGCATTCGAGGAGAAAGCACATGGGTGCCAATGCCTTCTTGCCCTTCCTACTTCGCGCTGCTTGTGTGGCCGGACTCTTGTCGCTCGCCCTCGGCGCAAAGGGCCAGGGGAGTTCAGAGGCGCAACGGGACGGCAAGGAGAAAGTGATGCACGCTGTAGCGTCACGAGATGGAACACGAATCGCCTATGACAAAAGGGGAGAGGGCCCTGCGCTCATCTTGGTGAGTGGTGCGCTGTCGGAGCGCTCGAGCAACCTTGAGCTCGTTCAGCTCCTGGCGACCCACTTCACGGTCTACAGCTATGACCGTCGAGGGCGCGGCGACAGTACCGACACCAAACCCTATTCGGTCCAGCGCGAGATCGAAGATGTGGAGGCGCTCATCGACAGGGCTGGCGGCTCAGCCTATGTGTATGGCAAGTCGTCGGGAGCGAGCCTTGCACTACAGGTCGCATCGGCGCTCGGGGGCAAGGTCAAAAAGCTCGCCCTCTACGAGCCCCCCTACAGCGAAGCTCCAGGCGCTGCCAACGAGTGGAAGGCGTTTAGGGCCCAACTGGACAGACTGCTTGCCGCAGGCCGTCGCGACGAAGCCATCACGCTGTTCATGAAATTCGTCGGCGCGCCGGACGAAGTGGTCGCAAAGATGAAAGCGTCACCTGCGTGGACAGGGATGGTGGCGATGGCGCCGACCCTGGCGTATGACAACGCCGTCCTCGGCGAGGATCGGTCGGTGCCCGTCGCTCTCGCCACAAAGGTAAGGGCAATCACATTGGTCATGGACGGCAGCGCCAGCGTAGGACTGATGCCGTTCATGCGTCCGACGGCCGACAAACTGGCCAAGGCTATACCCGGCGCCCAACGGCTGGTTGTCGATGGTCAGGCTCACGATGTCAGTTCGAAAGCCCTAGCGCCCATCTTGCTGAAGTTCTTCAAATAGCGTTGCCCATGGGACGGCACGGAGAGTCTCTCCCAGGAGCTCTGTCCATGGCTGCCAGCCCGCCTTGCTTCCCTTGGTCATCTAAGGATATGGCGAGGTTACTTCCATCGACCGCGTCGGTACGCTGTCGAACTGTGTATCGGGACACGGCGTGGTCGTGCCCGCTCGAATTGAAAAGGCCCTAAGATTTTCAAGTCTTGGGGCCTCTAGGCCTTGTCTCGCAATTGCTTGTGAGAGCGAGGTCACGGTGTAAGCCGCAACTCCAATGTAATCCCGGGCCGGCTCGGAGGATGTAGGAAGTCGTCGGGAGACCAGGTAGGACGTTTACCTACGCTGTGGCCCCGGGCGGCCGAGCCCACCCCCTTTCAGGGTGGCAACGTATATGGGCATTGGCGGTGGTACTACGCCGTCGAGTACGCCGCGCTAGCAATTCGACTCCCACCTTTGGGTGGGTCGTCAGGCGGCAGCGCACTGCCTAAGATCGCTGCCTTCGAGCACCGTAAGACAGCATGAAGCTCCGCATTGCCAGCTACAACGTCGAGAACCTGTTCCGGCGCGCCGCCATCCTCAACCTGCGCGACACCGACCGCATCGACGAACTGCTCGACCTGGTCCGTCAGCTGCAGAAGCTGATCGGTCAGGAAAGCTACACCCCCGAGCTGAAGGACGAGGTCTTCGAGTTGTCACACCAACTCGTCCTGTACGTGGACATCCGCAAGGACTCCGGCACCCTGGGCGACTGGAAGAAGGAGAAGGACCGCACGGGCTTCCGGATCAACAAGGGTTGCAAGGGCCGCGGCGACTGGCTGGGCGAGATCGTCTTCAGGGCCAAGGAGTTCTCCGACCAGCAGCGCAAGAACACCGGCAAGGTGATCAAAGCACTCAACGCCGACATCCTGTGCGCCATCGAAGTGGAGGGCATGGACGTGCTGCGAGCCTTCAACAGCCAGGTCCTGGCCGGCACCAAGAAGTTCAAGCAGTTCGTCATGATCGACAGCCCCAACGATCCGCGGGGCATCGACGTCGCCTGCCTGACCAAACATCGTATCGCCGGCATCCGGACCCACGTGTTCGACGACGGCCAGGAGTTCAAGCCGGTGTTCAGTCGGGATTGCCTCGAGGTCGCCATCGAGGTCAAAGGGCTCGATCAGCCGGTCTTCGTGCTGTGCAATCACTTCAAGAGCCAGAGCGGCAAGTCCAATGCCGATCGACTGAAGTCGGCAGCAAAGCGCAAGGACCAAGCCCGCACGGTCGCCAAGATCTTGAAGGGGTACGACCTCAGCAGCGCCTACGTCGTCGTTCTCGGGGACCTTAACGAGGACAGTGCCAATACCTTCAAGAGCCTGAAGCCGCTGTTCGACGTGGCGGACCTGCACCCTGTGGTGGATCCGACCTTGCCGATCGAGCAGCGCTACACCTACTACTTCGAAGGGGGCAAGAAGGGCGAGCGCCTGAATCAGCTCGACTACATCTTCTTGTCCACGCCACTGCACAACGCCGTGACCGGGTTTGGCTTCCAGAGGCGAGGCATCTTTGGGATCGACAAGATTGCCGAGAAGGAAGGTGCCGCGGCCGAGACTTCGTTCCCTGAGATCGTCAGCTGGGACGTCGGCGCTTCAGACCACGCCGGGCTGTGGGTTGACGTGAACCTGTAGGCAAGCGCAGCTCCAGGACCATTGCTGCGTGGAACCTAGGGATGACACCAGCGATCCGCTTGCCTTGTCGAAGGCGAAGGACTCATGATCCCCGATTCCTTCTCGCGATTGGATCGGCCATGAAAATCTCTTGTGTGGTGCGTCTGGGTGCCTTGAGCATGTCGGTCCTGTTCGCAGCAAGCGTTCGAGCCGACATTGTCACGGACTGGAACCAGAAGGCTAGCGAGATCACCGTGGCTCACATGGCCGGGCCTTGGGGCCAGGCACCGATGGGCCTGGTCCAGGTGGCGGTCTTCGAGGCTGTCAATGCGATCACCCGGCGCTATCCGCAGGCTGGGTACCTGAAGCTGGAGGCACCCGCTGGGACCTCGATCGATGCCGCCGTGGCCGCCGCCAACCGCGCCGTGTTGACACGCATGGCCACGACGCAGGTAGCAGCGGTTGAGGCCGCGTACCAGGCCGCGCTCGCCGCCGTGCCCGAAGGGGCTGCCAAGACCAATGGCATTGCGGTGGGCGAGAAGGCCGCGGCCGGCGTTTTGGCGTTGCGGGCTCCCACGGGCGCGGCTGTCGCCTTCTACCGCCCCGTCACCAGCCCTGGGATCTACGTACCGACGGTCGTGCCAGCCCTTGCCGATCTGCCGCCGGCGCGCTGCTGGGTGCTGGATCGGGTCGATCAGTTCCGGCCTGGGCCTCCTCCCGACCTGAAAAGTGCCACATGGACTCGCGATTACAACGAGGTCAAGGCGCTTGGTGCCCGCACCGGGAGTCAACGGACCGCCGAGCAGACCGAGATCGCCCGCTTCTGGACGGCCACAACACCGACGGTCTACTACCCCGTTGCACGTTCGGTCGCCAACCAGCCCGGACGCGAGGTGACGCAGAACGCGCGCTTTCTCGCCGCGAGCGGGCAAGCAATGGTCGACGGCATCGATGCGGTCTTCGAAGCGAAGTACCACTACCACTTCTGGCGGCCGTTCACCGCCATCCGTAACGGCGATCAGGACAGCAACGACGCTACCGAGCGTGACGCCGCCTGGCTGCCCTTCATCGAGACGCCGATGCATCCCGAGTACCCCTGCGCACACTGCACGATCGCCGCAGCGCTTGGGGCTGTA
This sequence comes from Pseudomonadota bacterium, assembly GCA_040384625.1. Lineage (GTDB taxonomy): Bacteria > Pseudomonadota > Gammaproteobacteria > Burkholderiales > Burkholderiaceae_C > CADEEN01. The sequence goes on from JAZKIW010000139.1 coordinate 14,389, forward strand.
CTGAAGGCGGAAATTGGCAATGCGCCGACGCCGCGGCTCTCTTCGACGAGCCCAACACTGCCCGGCGTCACCCGCTCGTGGGCCAGCGTCGATGCCTTCATGCAAGAGGTCCTTGTGGCCCGGATCTACGACGGCGTGCACTACCGCAATTCGGGCGAAGTTGGCAGCGTGCTAGGTACCAGGGTGGGCGAGGTGGCAGCGGCTAAGCTGCTGCGCTGACCGGCTCCGGGAACTGAGGGCGAGTGGTACGAGCAGCGTGCCATTCTTGCAGTGAGTACCGAGGGTCAATCGAGAGTGGTGGAGCCACAACCCTGAACCATGGGGTTGCTGGATCAATGCCATGCCGTGAGCTCCCAGCGGATGCGGTCTTCCGATGACTGCGATTCCCAAAACCGGTTCTCGCCCCTAAGAACGTACTGGCCGGATGTTTCGCGGGCAACCCATCGTCCGACCTCAGGCGCCAACCACATCAAGTCCCGACGCGTCGTCCACGCCCGCAGGTGATCATGGTGCTCGAGTCGGATCAGCCGCTCTACGCGCAAAGCGTCGAATTCCCCGGCAGCAACCTTCAAACGCTCCCAACTCGTCGCAACGGTGGAGACCTCAATCCAGTGGCGAATGGAGCCGCCATCCATACGGTATTGCGTCCGGATCGCGGCCCTGGCGTTCACCGCCAACGTCGCCGGCCACAGCGGAACGGGCGTTTCAAACGTCATTGGGTAATCCCATGCTGAGTCCCTGATCAACATGCCCCACACGGCGTGCCTCTCATCTGCCAGCGCCGACCCACCGTTAGCTCGTTGAATATCAATTGAGGGGGTTATCGATGCCACGACTTCTTCATCCACACCCAGCAGTTGACTGTTAAAGAAGTTCAACTTGCGATAGCGCCACCACTGACCTACGAGGGGTCTGCGCAGTAGCGGTTGGCCAGGCTCAGGCGCTGATGCACGTGTGATTGGTAGAGGGGACAACGGCTGGACTCCACAACCACTCTGCAATGCTAGGACTGCGAGCATTGCGCGCCGACGATTGACCGTTGCTAGTTGCATTTTGTGCCTCGTCGCAGGCTGGTGCCGTGCGGCCCGCTCAGTGGTCCCTAGGTCAGCAGTCGGCGTCTGGGATCAATCCATAACAACTGGACGCAAAGCTCCGCGGCCTCTTCGGGGGGTTAGCCGCCACGACCGAGCTCATCTTCGAAACCAGCGACATCAGCCGCTTGCAAGGACGGGCCATGCCACTCTGGTTTCGCCAGCAGGCGTCTGGGGTTGGTTAGCTCCATCGTGACGCCCTCTGGCCTCTCCCGTTGCCGGCGACGACAGCGGTGATCCCTTAACTCCGTTCAAACCAGGAGTCGGTCGCTCGGCCTTCCCAAGCCGTAACCTGTTTCTCGGCTTCATCCTTCGCAATGCCGTAGCGCTCCTGCACCTTGCCAATCAGCTGGTCGCGACGGCCACCAACGACATCGAAGTCATCGTCCGTGAGCTTGCCCCACTGTTCCTTTGCCTTGCCTGTCACTTGCTTCCAATTACCCTGAATGCGGTCCCAGTTCATACGATCTCTCCTTTGAGGTGATGCCCCAAAGCATGGACCTCTGCGGTGTTGGAGCCATCGGACAACTGCTACCTGGTGCGGGCTTGACGCCCTGAACTGACGTAGGACGGCTTCGTCCACAACCTCCAGGGCGTCGCATCAGCTCGCGACCATCCCATCACGTACGCCACTGAGCGCCGACGGACTGAGATCTCACGGATCCTCGAACCGTTCTAACGGTTTAGGTCAAGCGGCCATCAACATTGGCATTGAGAGGATCGCCAGGAGTAGAGCTGGCTACCCGGCCACACTGGTAGCTACATCGCCAGCGGTCTGAACTGCTCCAACCAGCGCGTGCTCAGGTACTCGGCGAGTTCGTCGTCTGCGCCCAGCCGTGTGCAATAGACCTTGATGCCCGCCCTCATGCGCTCAACTTCGATGTGGCTGCTGAAGCGCCTCGGCTTGAGGGCGCGTGCGGCAGGCAGGGAGATCCCCGCAAAGGACGCGGCATCGTTGACGAGCCCGTCGTAGGTGAATCGGAGAACCCGTTGGGTGATTTCGTCAGCGTCATGAGCCATGCCGCAATCGTGCGGCAGGATGATCCCGCGCGCTGCCGGGCACAGCG
>JAZKIW010000139.1:16646-17841 GCA_040384625.1 Pseudomonadota bacterium
TCATCAGAGAACTTCTTGTAGCGGTCTTCACGCCAATTCCGATAGTCCTCATCCAGGGCCTGCATCTGCTCGCGGCGCCACTGGTGATAGTCGGGGTCAAATTGCTGGTCCCCACCCTGGTCGGCGCGATTGCCAAATGCGGCATAACCTTCCTGCGCGCCCCTGCGGCTGCGGTCGTCCTGGCCCGGCTGTCCCGCGTAGTTGCCAGACTGGCCCGCGTCGCCCTGATAGCGCTGGCCCCGTGGACTGTCGTAGCCGCCGTAGCCGCCGCTCTGGCGGCCATAGAACTCCGACTCACCGAAATCGCCCTGACCACCGAAGCTTGGACCCATGCGGTCATGACGGGTGCCGCCCTGGCGCGTGTCATCAAAGCCGTAGTCACTGCCTGGATTGCGCATTCCGCTTTGTCCACCCCAGCCTTGGGAGGCGTCCTCGTCGTCGCTGCCAGGCTGGCCGCGCCAGTCGCCATAGTTGCTGCCCGCGCGGCTGCGTTGCATACGGGACCGATCCTCGTCGGGGTAGCGCTGACCGCGGCTCCCAGCCTGTCCACCGTACTGGCCGCCCTGCTGGCGACCCTGGTCATTGTGTCGAGACATTGCGTGTCCTTTCCGTGTACATCAGTTGAACTTCAGACGCCTTGCCCGAGAAGAGAGCGACAACGGCGGCTGCTGAAAATGACGGCAAGCGGTATTCCTGCGGGCGCGTCAGAAGCCTCCGGGTCGTGCGCCAGTCAATCGACCCCGTTGCTCATCGGAAACAGCGGCAAGGCGTGTGTAGTGCTTGCGCTGTGGGCGGCCGCAGGAGCGGAAATTGCCGCCCTTGTAGGGCCATGGAAAGGATTTCAAACCTTTCTGCAGGCGATCAGGCGCGGTAGGCGGCCATCGCGGCCATCGCTGCCATCGAGTGGCCACAGGAAAAGTGGGGAGCTTCACGTGATCCGCAAACTCGCTTCCGGTCAGTACCGTCTGTATTCGCGTGCGAAGGACCCCAAGACGGGCAAGCGGCGAAATCTCGGCACGTTTGCGAACCGAGAGGACGCCGAGAAACACGAGCGTGAAATCCAGTACTTCAAGCGGCATTGAGGCAAACGCTCTAGGCACGAGCCTTGCCCCAAAGCGCCATCCTCAAGCTGGAGTGCAACATGGCTCAGTACGGCAAGACCGCATCCGACAGGGTGGAGAGGGCGCTGCATGAA
>JAZKIW010000140.1:0-6871 GCA_040384625.1 Pseudomonadota bacterium
CGATCAGCATCGAGCAGAAGGCGACCTCGCACAACCCGCGCTCGACCGTCGGCACGATCACCGAGATCCACGACTACCTGCGCCTGCTATATGCCCGCGCTGGCACCCCCTTCTGCCCCGACCACGACCTGCCGCTGCAGGCCCAGAGCGTGGCGCAGATGGTCGACGCCGTGCTGGCCCTGCCCGAGGAGACGCGGCTGGCCGTGCTGGCGCCCGTGGTGCGCGACCGCAAAGGCGAGTTCGCGGAGCTGTTCTCCGACATGCAGGCCCAGGGTTATGTGCGCTTTCGGGTCGATGGCGCCGTCGTCGAGGCGGCCGAGCTGCCGAAACTGAAGAAGACCGAGAAGCACGACATCGACGTGGTGATCGACCGGGTCAGGGTCCACGCGGGGCTGCAACAGCGCCTGGCCGAGAGCTTCGAAGCCGCGCTGCGCATCGCCGATGGCCGAGCGCTGGCGCTCGAAATGGACTCGGGCAAGGAGCACCTGTTCTCCAGCAAGTTCGGCTGCCCGGTCTGCAGCTACTCGCTGCCCGAACTCGAGCCGCGCCTGTTCTCGTTCAACTCACCGGTCGGTGCCTGCCCGACCTGCGACGGCCTGGGTCAGGTCACGGTGTTCGACCCCGAGCGCGTGGTCGCCTTCCCGAGCCTGTCGCTGGCCAGCGGCGCGATCAAGGGCTGGGACCGGCGCAACGCCTACACCCACTCGATGCTGGAGAGCGTGGCCAAGCACTACGGCTTTGACGTCGAGACGCCGTTCGAGCACCTGGCCAAGGAGCAGCAGCAGGTGCTGCTCTACGGGTCGGGCACGACCGAAATCGCCTTCGTCTACCAGGCCGACGGCAGCGCGGGCCGCAAGCGCAGTGTCAAGCGCTGGCATCCCTTCGAGGGCGTGATCCCGAACTTCGAGCGGCGCTGGCGCGAGACCGACTCGGCCGCGGTGCGCGAAGACCTGTCGCGCTACCAGGCGGCCAAGCCCTGCACCGACTGCGGCGGCACGCGCCTGAAGCGCGAGGCGCGGCATGTCTTTCTGCAGGGTGAGGACCCGGCCGTGCGCGGCCTGCCGATCTACCAGGTCGAGCACGCCACGCTGGCCGATTGCCTGGCCCACTTCGAAACCCTGCACCTGGTCGGCAACAAGGCCGACATCGCCGAGAAGGTGATGCGCGAGATCCGCTCGCGGCTGAAGTTCCTGAACGACGTCGGCCTCGCCTACCTCAGCCTGGACCGCAGCGCTGACACGCTGAGCGGCGGCGAAGCCCAGCGCATCCGCCTGGCGTCGCAGATCGGCTCGGGCCTGACCGGCGTGATGTACGTGCTCGACGAGCCGAGCATCGGCCTGCACCAGCGCGACAACGAACGCCTGATCGCGACCCTGCGCCACCTGCGCGACCTGGGCAACAGCGTGCTGGTGGTCGAACACGACGAGGACATGATCCGCAGCGCCGACCACGTGGTCGACATGGGCCTGGGCGCCGGCAAGCATGGCGGAAGCGTGATCGCGCAGGGCACGCCCGCCGAGGTGGCAGCGAACGCTGCGTCGCTGACCGGGCGCTACCTGGGCGGAGCGCTGCGTATCGCCGTGCCGGGCCGGCGCATCACGCTGGAGGGCAGCGCCGACCCGCAGCGCCTGTCGATCGTCAACGCCCGCGGCAACAACCTGCAGGGCGTGAACGTCGAGATCCCGGTCGGCCTGTTCACCTGCGTCACCGGCGTCTCAGGCTCGGGCAAGAGCACCCTGGTCAACGACACCCTCTACACCGCGGTGGCCAAGAAGCTGTACCAGAGCCATGCCGAGCCGGCGCCGCACGAGGCGATCGAGGGCCTGGAGGCCTTCGACAAGGTCATCAACGTCGACCAGAGTCCTATCGGGCGCACCCCGAGGTCGAACCCGGCGACCTACACCGGCCTGTTCACGCCGATCCGCGAACTGTTCGCCGAAGTGCCCGCCGCGCGCGAGCGCGGCTACGGCCCGGGCCGCTTCAGCTTCAACGTTGCCGGGGGCCGCTGCGAGGCATGTCAGGGCGACGGCGTGCTGAAGGTCGAGATGCACTTCCTGCCCGATGTCTACGTGCCCTGCGACGTCTGCCATGGTGCGCGCTACAACCGCGAGACGCTGGAAATCCTCTACAAGGGCAAGCACATCACCGCGGTGCTGGGCATGACTGTCGAGGACGCGTTCTCGTACTTCTCGGCCGTACCCAACATCGCGCGTAAGCTGCAGACCCTGCTCGATGTCGGCCTGGGCTACATCACCCTCGGCCAGAGCGCGACGACGCTGTCGGGTGGCGAGGCGCAGCGCGTCAAGCTGGCCCTGGAGCTGTCCAAGCGCGACACCGGGCGCACCCTGTACATCCTCGACGAGCCGACCACCGGCCTGCATTTCGCCGACATCGAACTGTTGCTCAAGGTGCTGCACCAGCTGCGCGACGCCGGCAACACCATCGTCGTCATCGAGCACAACCTGGACGTCATCAAGACGGCGGACTGGATCATCGACATGGGCCCCGAGGGCGGGGGCGGCGGCGGCCAGGTGGTGGTGGCCGGCACGCCCGAAGATGTCGCGGCGCACGCGGGCAGCCACACCGGGCGCTTCCTGGCGCCGATCCTCGCGCGTTGAACCGGGCGCGCGGCAAGGGCGGGCCATTTCGGCTACCGTTCGCACCCTGCCCAGGAGACGTTATGAGCACCGTTCAGTACTATTTTTCGCCCCAGTCGCCCTGGACCTATCTCGGCCACCTGCGCTTCTGGGACATCGCGCGCCAGCACGGCGCCAGCATCGACGTGCTGCCGGTCGACCTTGGCGGCAAGGTGTTCCCTGTGTCGGGCGGGCAGCCGCTGGGCAAGCGCGCACCGCAGCGCCAGGCCTACCGCCTGGTCGAGTTGCAGCGCTTTGCCGAGCATCTGCACGCGCCTTTGAATCCGCAGCCGAAGTTCTTCCCTGTGGCCGCCGACGATGCCGCGCGCCTGATCATCGCCGTCCAGATGCACGACGGCGCCGCCGCCGCGATGCACATCAGCGACGCGGTGCTGCGCTCGGTCTGGGTCGAAGAACGCAACATCGCCGACGAGAACACCCTGGCCACCCTGTTGCGCGAACGCGAGCTGCCGGCGCGCCGCCTCGAGGACGCGCACTCGCAAGCCGTGCAGGAGCGCTACGAGGCCAACACCCAGCGCGCCATCGATGGCGGCGTGTTCGGTGCGCCCAGCTACGTCATCGACGGCGAGATCTTCTGGGGTCAGGACCGGCTCGATTTCGTCGAGCGCCGTCTGGCGAAGTAGCGGGCCGGTGATGCGCCGCCGCACCCTGCTGCTCGCCGCCCCCGCCCTGCTCGGCGTCGGGCGGATGGCGCTCGCCGCGACTCGCTACGAAGGTCCCCTGTTCGACGCCCACCTGCACTACAACGACGAAGCCGCCGGCCCACACCCGTTGGCCGATGTGCTGGGCCGCATGCAGCGCAGTGGCGTGCGCGCCATCGTCGCCAACAGCCGGCCCAACGACGGAACCCGCACGCTGGCCTCGGCCGCGGCCACCCGCGCCGCCGGCGTCACGGTGGTGCCCTTCGTGCGCCTGTACCGCAACCGCGCCGACTACAGCGGCTGGTTCGCCGACGAATCCATCCACCAGATGGTGCTCACCGAGCTGGCTGCCGGCACCGCCGCCGGGCCGTACCGCGGCCTGGGCGAGTTCCACCTCTACGACAGTGCCAACGCCGACGGTCCGGTTGCCAACAAGCTGATGAAGCTGGCGCGCGAGCGCGGCCTGGCGGTGCTGGCGCATGTCGACGACGTGGCCGTCGAGCGCCTGATGGCGCATGCGCCCGGCGCGAAGCTGATCTGGGCCCACACCGGCATCGGCGGTGCACCGCCGACGCGGGTGCGCGAGCTGATGCTGCGCCATCCGAGCCTGCTGGGCGAGCTGTCCTACCGCCCCGGCCTGACCGAAGGCGGGCGCCTCACGCCACCCTGGCGCTCACTGTGCACCGACCTGCCCGAGCGCTTCCTGGTCGGCTCCGACACCTGGATCAATGCGCGCTGGCAACAGTACGAAGCGCTGATGGACGAGGCTCGCGCCTGGCTCGGCGAGCTGCCCGCGCCGATCGCGCGGCGCATCGGCTGGGCCAACGGCGCCAGTCTCTTCGGCCTGACGGAACCGGCGCCCCAGAAGTAAAAAAGCCGGTGCGAGGCACCGGCTTTCCCGAACGGGCGGCAAGCCGCCCGGCGCGAAATCACTTCAGATGGCCATTGATCATCTTGGTCATCTCGAACATCGACGCTTGCGCCTTCTTGAAGATTTCCTTCAGCTTGGCATCGGCATTGATCATCCGGCGGTTGACCGCGTCCTGCAGCTTGTTCTTCTTGATGTACTCCCAGACCTTCTTGGTCACTTCGGTACGGGGGTACGGACCCTTGCCGATGATGGCGGCCAGTGCGTCGCTCGGCGTCATCGCCTTCATGAACGCCGCATTGGGGGTGCGCTTCTTGGCCGGAGCGGCCTTCTTGGCCGGGGCCTTCTTCGCTGCCGCTTTCTTGGCCGGAGCCTTCTTCGCTGCCGCCTTCTTCACCGGCGGTTTGGCCGGGGCCTTCTTGGCCGGGGCTTTCTTCGCAGGAGCCTTCTTGGCCGGAGCCTTTTTCGCAGTTGCCATGTCAATTTTCTCCATCAAGGATGTTGTTGATGTGCCGGGTGTGGGCGAGAGCCGCATGAACTCTCATTTTTCACAGGCACCCTGCGGCGCGAATGGTACTGCGCGAAACACACAGCGCAAAGCGGTTTTCCCTCTGAGAAGTGCCTTTTTTCCCTCTGGAGAGCGCGTTTTGTCGCACGCCGGCATCACTGTCGGCCTCGATGCAGCACTGCGCGCTCGTGCTCACCCGCATGTCGCGGTGCGCGAAGTCGCGCTAAGCTGCCACGCATGAAGCTCATCGTCCGTTGGTTGCTGCTGGCCGCAGCGCTGTTGCTGGTGGCCTATCTCTACCCCGGCGTCACGGTCACCAACTTCGGTGCCGCGATGATTGCAGCCTTGGTGCTGGGCCTGCTCAACACCATCGTGCGGCCGTTGCTGGTCCTGCTCACCTTGCCGGTCACGCTGCTGACGCTGGGCCTGTTCCTGTTCGTCATCAACGCCCTGATGTTCTGGGCGGCGGCCGGGGTGCTCGACGGCTTCAACGTCAGGGGCTTCACGGCCGCGCTGATCGGCTCGCTGATCTACAGCCTGTGCGGCATGGTCATCGACGCCGCCGTCGAACGCCTCTTCAACCGCAACTAGCGGGCTACTGGGGTGGCGGCTCCTGCCGTCCGCCGCGCTCGCCGCGCGCTTCGGCCCATTGGGCGCGGCGCAGTGCGCTCAGGTCTCGCAGGCGCGAATCGATGATCGAGGACTCGATGAAGTCGGGTGCCGCCGTGTTGCTACGCGCCAGGCGCTGCGCTGCGCGCAGGCGGTCCATCGCGCCGCCGATGTCACCGAGCGCGGCCCGCGTTTCGGCCTCGGCGCGCAAGGCACGCAGGCGCAGGCCCAGGGCGTCAGCGCACTGCGCCAGCAATGCCCAGGCGCCGGCGTCGCCGCGCCGCTCCGCGACCCAGGTCTGCAGCGCTTCGGCGCTGGCGCGCAGTGCCGATGTGTCGGCGCCCCCGGCGCGCGAAGCTTCGAGCGCTGCCTGGGCCCGCGCCAGCATCAGCGGCCGCGCCGAGCCCGTGCCGCTTGCTGGGGCCGATGTCTCCGCGGCGGCCAGCAAGCGGGCGGCCTGAGCGGCCTGCCCGTTGGCCTGCAGCACCTGCGCCTGCAGCAGGAGCAGGGCGCGCGCGGCGCGAGCATCGGTCGGGGCTGCGCTCCTGGCCAGCGGCAGCGCGGCGTCGACCGCGGTCAATGCGCGCGCCGGTTCGCGCAGTTGCAGCGAAGCCAGCGCGCTGGCATACAGCGCGGCGACGCGTTCTCCTGATGCCGGAGCCGCCGTGCCTGGCGCGGCCGCGTCCAGCCCTTGCTGGCGGCGCAGGGCGGGGACGCCACTGTCCATCAGGATGCGCGCGCGCGCCTGCATCAAGAGGTGGTCGAGCGGTGACTGGGCGGCGCTGCGTGGGCCGGTGACCGCCTCGACGCGGCTGCGCGCTTCGCCGATGCGCTCGACCGTCAGCGGGTGCGAGCGCAGGTAGGGGTAGGCGCCGTTGTCGTTCAGGCGCGAGGCGTTTTCGAGCTTCTCGAACATCGTGGCCACGCCCACCGGCGCGAAGCCGGCGCCGTTGTGCAGGCCCCAGCCGACGCGGTCGGCCTCGCGCTCCATGTCGCGCGAGAAGTTCAGCTGCCCCTGCGCCATCGCCGCCTGGCTGCCGACGATCACGGCCTGGGTGGCGTCACCATTGCCGCCGCTGCGGCTGGTGGCCAGCACGCCGAGCAGCAGGGCGGCCATGCCGACCAGGGACTGGCGGCTCGAACTGGCGATGCTGCGCGCGATGTGGCGCTGCGTCACGTGCGACATCTCGTGCGCCAGCACCGCGGCCAGCTCGTCACGGCTGGTGGTCATGGCGATCAGGCCCAGGTGCACGCCGACATAACCGCCCGGCAGCGCGAAGGCGTTGACGGCACGGTCGCGCACCAGGAATGGTTCCCAGGCCAACGCAGTGTCGGTTTCGGCGGTGATGTCGCCGCGCTGGCGCGCCGCGGCCAGCAGGGGCGCCCAAAGTGCCTGCACGTAGTCGAGCAGCAGCGGGTCGTCGAGGTAGTCGGGGTCGCGGCGCAACTCGGCCATGATCTGGTCGCCGATGCGCCGCTCGGTGCCGACGGTGAAGTCTTCGCCCGCAGCATCGCCGAGCGCGGGCAGGCGGATGCCGGCGCCGGCGCCGGTAGGCGGCTGCGCGGGCGCTGGCTGGGTCTGGACCTG
>JAZKIW010000141.1:0-6549 GCA_040384625.1 Pseudomonadota bacterium
AAGGCGATGCGCCGGCGCAAGGGTTGCACATCGGACAGACCCACTTGCAATTGCTCCCAGGTCGCGACGGGTTCGCCACTTTCGGCCCCGGCAATGATCGCGACATCTCGCAGCGTGACCTGGCCCTTCAGCGACACGCGCGGGCCCTCCCCGGGCGGCAGGGCAAACTGGATCTGCAACTGGCTGGCCAGGCTGCCGCGGCTGGGCCGCAGCGCCAGCCCGGCCGGCAGATAGGCGAGCCAGCGCCCCAGGTCGAGGTCCGCAATCCGCAGATCAAGTTGAGATGCGCGGTCTTGCGCGAAGGGCCTGGCCTGTGCGCCGCTGTCGAAGGCGGCGCCGTCCACGTTGAAAGCCAGGCGAGGCTCGACGTTCACGGTCACATCGGCCGGCAGGTTCGATAGGAAGGGCAGCGCCAGTTGCAGATCACGCACGCGATGCTGACGCTGCACCGGGCGGTCATCGAATTCGACACTGCCGCCGGTGAGGCGCAAGTTGTAGAGCGCGAAGCGCGCCGGATTGTCCTCGGCAGCCGGCGGCTTGCTGTTCGTCAAGCGCAGCAGCACGTCGTCGATGTCGTAACGGTTGTCGGCCAGACGTGAAAGGCGCAACTTTGGCCCTTCGACCTCAATCGCACCCACCACCGGTGCAAGGCGCAACAGCGAACGCATGTCGCCATCGACGTGGACCCGTGTGATGCTGAACTGCGGCTCCCGGTTTGGGTTGTCGCTCGCTGCACCGATGCGCAGTTGTTCGACGGTCAGTTCGAGCGACCAGGGCCGGAAGCCGATGCGTCCGATCGTGACTTCACGCCCGAGCAGGGCCGACAGGCGCTGTTCTGCCTGCGCTTTGACGATCGGCGGCAACGCCAGCCAGGCCAGGGCCCAGAGCAACAACAACCCCGCCGCCGCGATGGCCAGCCAACGGATCGGTCGCGGCCAGGGCCTTGCGGTGGTGGGTCGAGCGTCGGTCATCGGGTCATCCTGCCGGAGTGACGGAGCGATTGCAATGCGACCCGCGGCGCTGCGGCACAATCGCGCGCGCTCTGAAGGATCGCGTCACCCGTGAATGATCTGTTCTTGATGCTGGGCATCGAATCCTGGAAACCGGTGCTCAGCAGCCTTTTGCTGCCGCCCGTGCCGTTCCTGTTCCTGACCCTGGTGGGCGCTCGCATGATCTCCTGGCGCCGGGTCTGGGGCTGGACCTTCGTCCTGAGCGCGACACTGGGCGTCTGGCTCAGCGCCTGTTATGGCGTGGGTGAATGGCTGCAGAGTGCCGTCCTGTCCCCGCCGCCGCCGCTGGCGAGCACGCGCATCACGACGCTCGGCCGCGACATGGTGTCGCGCCAATCGGTGGCCATCGTGGTGCTGGGTAGCGGCCGCGAGGCCCTGGCGCCCGAGTACGGTGTGGCGAGTCTGGTCCCGACATCGAGCGAGCGTTTGCGTTACGGCATTTGGCTCGGCCGCCAGACTGGCGCCCCGGTGATGTTTTCGGGCGGACTGGGCCATGCGGCGCAACCTGGCGCCGCCGAGGCCGAGGTGGCCGCGCAGATTGCGGCACGCGACTTTGGCAGGCCCTTGCGCTGGGCGGAAACCCGATCGCGCGACACGCGCGAGAACGCGCGCTACGCGGTGGCCTTGTTGCACGAAGAACCTAAGGTTGGACGGCTGGTCCTGGTGACGAGCGGTTGGCATATGCCGCGGGCGCTGCGCGCCTTTCGCGAGGCCTCGGCGCGCGCCGGGGCAGGGTGGGAGTTGATTCCGGCGCCCATGGGCCTGGCCTCACGCGTCGAGCGGCCCAGCCTGCGTTGGGTGCCCTCCGCCGAAGGGGTCTTCCTGGTGCGCGCTGTCGTCAGCGAGAAGATGGGCTGGTGGCTCGGTGCCTGAGCGCAAAAGGCGCTGACCCATAAAGCGAAACCCCTCCGCACCAAGGTGGGAGGGGCGGGTGGCTGACGCCACCGTTCGGGGCTCGGGAGGTTGGTGTCCCGGGCTCCTTGGGCGCAGAGACTGCACCGCTCTGTTTGCCTGCATGAGCAGGCACCGCCACGATAGGTCAGGCCCGGAGAGGCGGCAAGGCAATCGCGGCAATCGCTGCATCAATAGTCATTGCGAAACACATTCGGCGACGCGATTCATCGCCGAGCGGGCGACATCAGCGCATCGAACAGCGGGGTCAGCTTCTGCGTCAACTCGGCTGGCATGCTGATGGTTCGTCCCCAATCGCGAGCCGTTTCGCCGGGCCACTTGTTGGTCGCGTCCAGGCCCATCTTGCCGCCCAGACCGCTCACCGGCGAGGCAAAGTCCAGGTAGTCGATCGGCGTGTTCTCGACCAGGGTGGTGTCGCGCACTGGGTCGACCCGCGTCGTGATGGCCCACACGACGTCTTTCCAATTGCGGATGTCGACGTCGTCATCGGTCACCACGATGAACTTGGTGTACATGAACTGGCGCAGGAAGCTCCACAGACCGAACATCACCCGCTTGGCGTGGCCCGGGTAGGCCTTCTTGATGGAGATCACGGCCATGCGGTAGCTGCAGCCCTCGGGCGGCAGGTAGAAGTCGGTGATCTCGGGAAACTGTTTCTGCAGGATCGGCACGAACACCTCGTTCAGCGCCACGCCCAGGACGGCCGGCTCGTCGGGCGGCTTGCCGGTATAGGTCGAGTGGTAGATCGGATCACGGCGGTGGGTGATTCGATCGATGCGGAACACCGGGAACCAGTCCTGCTCGTTGTAATAGCCGGTGTGGTCACCGAAGGGTCCTTCGAGGCCATGCAGGTAGCCGCCGCGCTCGGCCAGCTTGACGCCGTGTTCGCTCTCGCCGGCATAACCGGGGCTGGCGGTGGGGATGTGGCCCTCGAGCACGAACTCCGCGCTGGCCGGCGCCTGCAGCTTGAGGCCGCCATCGCCGACGCCGGTGTCGACCAATTCGGTCCGGCTGCCTCGCAGCAGACCGGCGAACTGGTACTCCGACAGGCTGTCGGGCACAGGTGTCACGGCGCCCAGGAGGGTGGCCGGGTCCGCGCCCAGTGCGACGACGATCGGGAAAGCTTGCCCCGGGTTGGCTCGTGCGAAGTCGCGAAAGTCGAGTGCGCCACCCCGGTGCGCGAGCCAGCGCATGATCACCTCGCGCCGACCGATCACTTGCTGGCGGTAGATGCCCAGGTTCTGCCGTGAGCGAGGGGAGGGCACGGACTGGGGGCCGCGGGTGATGGTCAGGCCCCAGGTGATCAGCGGGCCGGCGTCGTCGGGCCAGCAGGTCTGCACTGGCAACCGGCCCAGGTCGACGTCGCTGCCCTCCAGGACGACTTCCTGGCACGGCGCGCTGCGAACCAGCGCGGGCTTCATGTCCCACAACGCCTTGACCATCTGCAGCAGGCGGCCGGCGTCCTTCAGGCCGCGTGGTGGCTCGGGCTCCTTCAGGTTGGCGAGGACCCGGCCCACGTCGCGCAACCCGTCCAGCCCCTCTGCGCCCATGGCCAGAGCCACCCGTTTCGGGGTGCCGAAGAGGTTAATCAGGGCGGGTACTTTGTAACTTACTGGATGTTCAACCAGCATCGCCGGCCCGCCGGCACGCAGCACGCGGTCAGCGAGCGCTGTCATTTCGAGCCGCGCCGACAGGGGCTCCGTGACCCGGCGCAACTCGCCAATGGCTTCGAGCTGGGCCATGAAGTCACGCAAGTCACGGTATTTCATATACGTTTCAACGGCTTACTTTGTGTTTGTTAATGCTTGACTGGTTATTACGCGCCTTCCTAGAATTCGGCCACTCTGGAAAGTTCAGGGTTAACCAGTACCTTCAAAGCATCGCTTGACGAAGGTGCTGGGCACCCGCCGCGACGGTCAGACGTGAAGGAATTCGCGCAGCCGGTCCTCGCAGACGATTATCACTGTCGCCCCGAGCGCCGAGGCTCGGGAGGACGGCCGGAAAGGGAATGACGTGACAGCACTTCGATTGTTCCGCTCGACCCGCAGCGCCTTTGGCGTGTTTGCGCGCGACGTCGGCAATGGCCTGCTCGAGGTCAGCCACAACGGACTGGCTTTCGTTGGTTTGGTCGTGCTGACGGTACTGGTCTTCATCGGCGGCCAGCCCGATGTGCGGAACGGCGCCGAGAAGTTCGCCCTCGGCTGGCTGCAGGAGCGCCACGAGGCACGTGCCGAACGCGATGGCGACCTGCTGATGGCGGTGGCCGAGCCGGCCGCCGTGAGCCGCGCCACCGCGGTCGACCCGCGCGAGCTGAATCGCCAGCAGTCGGCGGTGGCCCAATGGCTTTCGCGCCGCTACAAGGTGGCGCCCGAGCCGATCAGCCGCCTGGTCCAGGAAGCCTGGGCCGTCGGCCAGCGGGCGCAACTCGACCCGACCCTGATCCTGGCGATCATGGCCGTCGAGTCCAGCTTCAATCCGTTCGCGCAGAGTTCGGTGGGCGCGCAGGGGTTGATGCAGGTGATGACCCGCATCCACGACGACAAGTACGTGGCCTTCGGTGGCAACCACGCCGCATTCGACCCCTTGACCAACCTGCGCGTGGGCGTGCAGGTGCTCAAGGAGTGCATCACCCGCGCGGGCAGCCTGGAAGAGGGCCTGCGCTATTACGTCGGCGCGGCCAATCTGGCCGACGACGGGGGCTACGCCAGCAAGGTGTTGAGCGAGCAGGCCCATCTGAGGCATGTGGCCGCAGGCAAGAGCGTGGCGCTGACGGTGCCGCAGTCCGGCGTGGTCGTACCCGTGCGCGCCTTGACGGTTCCGAGCGACGCGGCGGTCTCGACGCCGGCGCAGGTCGAGCGCCCGACCGCGCCGGCTGTCGGCAGCGAGCAAGTGGCCCTGTTGCGTCGGCCGGTCTGAGCTGCCGCTACACTGAGGCCCTGCGCAACTGGCGATAGGGCGGCGCGCGCCGTCCGAGGTGGCCTACCACCGGGAAGTGCAGGCGGATCGCAGCCAAGCGAGCCGCGTCAGCCGTTCGCCTGGGCAGCCCTCCGTTCGACCCCCAGCGGGTCGCCGCGATGGCCCTTCACCCTGAAGAGGACTGCCACCATGTTCGACCGCACCCAGCACACCCTTGCCCAGGCCGACCCCGACATCTGGGCCGCCGTCCAGGCCGAGAACCGGCGCCAGGAAGAGCACATCGAGCTGATCGCCAGCGAGAACTACACCAGCCCTGCGGTGATGGCCGCCCAGGGCTCGCAACTGACCAACAAGTACGCCGAGGGCTACCCCGGCAAGCGCTACTACGGCGGCTGCGAGAACGTCGACGTCGTCGAGCAGTTGGCGATCGATCGACTCAAGACCTTGTTCGGCGCCAATTTCGCCAATGTCCAGCCCAACTCAGGTTCGCAGGCCAACCAGGCTGTGTTCTTCGGCCTGCTCCAACCAGGCGACACGATCATGGGCATGAGCCTGGCCGAAGGCGGCCACCTGACACATGGCATGCCGCTGAACATGAGCGGCAAGTGGTTCAAGGTGGTGAGCTACGGCCTGGACGCGAACGAAGCGATCGACTACGACGCGATGGAGCGCTTGGCGCACGAGGCTAAACCCAAGCTGATCATCGCCGGGGCCTCGGCCTACAGCCTGCACATCGACTTCGAGCGCTTCGGCGAGGTGGCCAAGGCGGTGGGCGCGATCTTCATGGTCGACATGGCGCACTACGCGGGCCTCATCGCCGCCGGCGTCTATCCCAACCCCGTGCCGCACGCCGACGTGGTGACCTCGACCACCCACAAGAGCCTGCGCGGCCCGCGCGGCGGCTTCCTGGTGATGAACGACGAGGCCATCGCCAAGAAGATCAATAGCGCGATCTTTCCTGGTATCCAGGGTGGCCCGCTGATGCACGTGATCGCCGGCAAGGCCGTCGCCTTCAAGGAAGCGCTCGAGCCTGCCTTCAAGGACTACCAGCGCCAGGTGGTGGCGAACGCCCGCGTACTGGCCGAGACCCTGATTGAGCGCGGCCTGCGCATCGTCAGCGGGCGCACCGAGAGCCATGTGATGCTGGTCGACCTGCGTCCCAAGGGGCTGACCGGCAAGGAGGCCGAAAACATCCTCGGCCTGGCGCACATGACCTGCAACAAGAACGGTATCCCGAACGACCCGCAGAAGCCGATGGTCACCAGCGGCATCCGCCTAGGGTCGCCGGCCTTCACCACCCGTGGCTTCAAGGAGGCCGAGGCGCGGCAGACGGCGCACCTGATCGCCGACGTGCTCGACAAGCCGCACGACGAGGCCAACCTCGCCGCCGTGCGGGCCAAGGTGGCCGTGCTGACCCGCGACTTTCCCGTCTATCGCTGAACCGCGACTGACGCATGCGCTGCCCCTTCTGCAGCCACGAGGAGACCCAGGTTGTCGAGACCCGGGAGTCCGACGAGGGTGATGTCATTCGCAGGCGGCGGCGCTGTCTGAAGTGCGACAAGCGCTTTACGACTTATGAACGGCCCGAGATCGCGCTGCCCACCGTGGTCAAGAAGGACGGTGGCCGTGCCGAGTTCGACCGAGCCAAGCTGCGCGCGTCGATGCAACTCGCGCTGCGCAAGCGTCCGGTGAGCGTCGAGCAGATCGACGC
>JAZKIW010000142.1:0-9944 GCA_040384625.1 Pseudomonadota bacterium
TGCGCACCATGCCGACGATGCCGCCGGCCGGGCCGGAGAGGATCGCGTCCTTGCCCTGGAAGCGCCGCGCTTCGGTGAGGCCGCCGCTCGACTGCATGAAGAACAGGCGCACGCCCGGCATCTGGCCCGCGACCTGATCGACATAGCGGCGCAGGATCGGCGACAGGTAGGCGTCGACGACGGTTGTATCGCCGCGCGCCACCAGCTTCATCAGCGGGCTGACCTCGTGCGATGCGCTGACCTGGGTGAAGCCGATGGCGCGCGCCAGGCCTGCGGCCGCGGCCTCATGCGCCGTGAATCGATAGCCGTGCATGAAGACGATCGCACAGGCACGGATGCCAGCGTCGAAGGCGGCCTGCAAGTCGGATTGCAGCGCCGCTTCGTCCAGCGCATGCAGCACGTCGCCGTGCGCCCCGACGCGCTCCTGGGCCTCGACGACACGCTCGTAGAGCAGTTCCGGCAGCACGATGTGGCGCTCGAACAGCTTCGGCCGCGCCTGGTAGGCAATGCGCAGCGCGTCTCTGAAGCCGCGCGTCGTGACCAGCAGGGTCCGGTCGCCCTTGCGCTCCAGCAGCGCATTGGTCGCGACCGTGGTGCCCATCTTCACGCACTCGACTAGCTCTGCCGTGATCGGCGCGCCCGCAGCCAGGCCGAGCAGCCGACGGATGCCTTCGACCGCCGCGTCGCGGTACTGCTCGGGATTTTCCGACAGCAGTTTCAGCGTGTGCAGCGACGCATCGGGCGCGCGGCCAACGATGTCGGTGAAGGTACCGCCCCGGTCGATCCAGAACTGCCACTTCTTCATCAGCGCATCTCCGTTCACAACGAACTGGCCGCACGTGCGGCCTGGTCGTACATGCCGCTCATCGTGCGCAGCAAGCGCGCCAGCTCGCCGATGGGCGCATTGAGTTCGGTGTCCAGGCTCTCCACCAGGCATTGCTCGCGCACCTGGCGATAGGCCATCACGGCGGCTTCACCGCTGGCGGTGGGGCTGTAAAGCACCTCCTTGCCGACCTTCTCGGTCGCCACCAAGTTCGCGGCCACCAGCTTCTTCAACGAGTAGGCCACGACATGCGTGTCTTCGTAGTTCAGCACGAAGCAGATGTCGGCCAGTTTCTTGTTGCGCGCGCGGTGATTGACGTGATGCAGCAACAGCACATCGGTGATCGTCAAGTCGCCAACGCCGGCGGCGGCCATGCAGCGCACCGCCCAACGCGAGAACGCGTTCCAGGCCACGATCAGGCCGAACTCGAACTCGCTCAGCTCGGCGCTGCGCGGCGAGACCAGGTGCGACGAAGAAACGATGCCGGCCTTGCGCGTTCGCGCTGCTGGCGGGGCCTTGCGAGGCATCGGGATTACCCTTGTACGTCTATAAGACGTTGAAAAAACGTTGACGTTTTATATGAAAAATTCCTAGACTGCAAGCTGCTGCGTCCCTCCAGTACTCTTTCGCTACCTCATCCAGGAGTCTTTGCATGTCACTGCTTCGATCCTTTGCCCTCACCGCCCTGGCTGCGGTCAACATCGGCGCCGCCGCCCAGACCAAGTGGGACCTGGCTGCCGCCTACCCGGCGACCAACTTCCACAGCGAGAACCTGGCCGCCTTCGCCGCCGACGTCGACAAGGCCACCGCAGGCAAGCTGAAGATCACGGTGCACGCCAATGCCTCACTGTTCAAGGCGCCCGAGATCAAGCGCGCGGTGCAAGGCGGGCAGGCGCAGGCCGGCGAGATCCTGCTCGTGAATTACCAGAACGAATGGCAGATCTTCGGCGCCGACGGCCTGCCCTTCCTGGCCGACAGTTATGACGAGGCGATGAAGCTGTACAAGGCGCAGCGCCCGCTGCTCGACAAGAAGTTCGGCGAGCAGGGGATGATGGTTCTGTATGCTGTGGCCTGGCCGCCGCAAGGCATCTACTCGAAGAAGCCGCTCGCCTCAGCCGCCGACCTGCGCGGGTCGAAGTGGCGCGCCTACAGCCCGGCCACCGCGCGCATCGCCGAACTGGTCGGCGCCCAGCCGGTCACGGTCCAGGCGGCCGAGTTGTCGCAGGCCATGGCCACTGGTGTCGTCGAAAGCTACATGAGCAGCGGCTCGACGGGCTTCGACACCAAGACCTACGAGCACATCAAGTACTGGTACGACGCCCAGGCCTGGCTGCCGAAGAACGCCGTGATCGTCAACAAGGCGGCCTACGACGCCCTCGATGCGCCCACCAAGGCGGCGCTGCAGAAGGCTGCGGCCGATGCCGAGGCACGTGGCTGGGCGGCGAGCAAGAAGGTCAACACCGAGTCCCTGGACAAACTCAAGGCCAACGGCATGAACATCGTCGCGCCGAGCGCGCAGCTCAAGAGCGACATGAACAAGGTCGGCGACACCATGCTGACCGAGTGGCTGGAGAAGGCCGGGCCGGAGGGCAAGGCCCTGGTCGACGCCTTCCGCAAGTAGGCAGCCCCGACACACGCGGCGCGAGCCCCACGCCATGCGCCGCACGCTCGACGGACTTTACGCCACCGGCGGCGCGCTCGCCGCGCTGTGCGTGCTGGCGATCTTCGTGTTGATGATCGGCGCCTCGGTCGGACGCACGATGCTGTGGCGCGTCGGCTGGGTCAACGACGTCGTGTCGTGGTTGTGCGCGGCGGCGGCCTTCCTCGGCATGGCCTACAGCTTTCGCAACGGCGACTTCGTTCGCGTGACGTTGCTGCTGGAGGCCTTGAGCCCGGCGATGCGGCGGCGCTTCGAGGTCGCTTCGCTGCTGATCGCGGCGCTGGCAATCGGCTATCTCGGCTTCTGGGCCGCGCGATTCACCTGGGAAAGCTGGCAGTTCAACGACATCGCCGGCAACATGGTCGCGATCCCGATCTGGATTCCGCAGATGAGCTTCGTTGTCGGCGCGGCGATCTTCGTGATCGCGGTGCTCGACGAATGCGTGTGCGTGCTGCGCGGTGGGCGCCCCAGCTATGTCGCGCGCGTCGAGGACCGGCACGCGCGCGGCGACTTCTCGGAAGATTTGTGACCCCCAAGCGCACTGCGTTCGCGGTCCCCCTCGGGGGCGCTCGGCCGACTTGGGAGCGGCCCAGCGCCGGCTGAGATGACCCTCGTCGAAATCGGCGGCCTGCTGCTCTTCACCCTGCTGCTGCTGTTGAGCGGCGGGGTGTGGATCGCCATGGCGCTGGCCATCGTCGGCTGGGTCGGGCAGGCCGCCTTCGTCACGACTCAGCCCGGCAAGAACCTCTTCTCGGCCTTCTGGGAGACGACGGCGAGCTGGGAGCTGGCGGCGCTGCCGCTGTTCATCTGGATGGGCGAGATCCTCTTTCGCACCCGGCTGTCGGAGCAGATGTTCGATGGCCTCGCCCCCTGGCTGTCGAAGGTGCCCGGGCGCCTGATGCACACCACGATCCTGGGCTGCGGCATTTTCGGCTCGGTCTCGGGCTCCTCGGCCGCGACCTGCGCGACGATCGCCAAGGTCGCCCTGCCCGAACTTGCGCGGCGCGGCTACGACCGTCAGCTCGCGCTGGGCTCGCTCGCCGCCGCCGGCGGGCTGGGCATCCTGATCCCGCCGTCGATCACGATGGTGGTCTACGCGGTGGCAGCCGATGCGAGCGTCATCCGCCTTTTCCTTGCCGGGTTCCTGCCCGGCTTTCTGCTGATGGGCCTCTTTTCGGGCTACATCGCCTGGTGGAGCTGGCGCCACCCCAACAAGGTGCCGCCGCCCGAAGCGCCGACGACGCTGGCCGAGAAGCTGCGCCGCTCCGGCAGCCTGATCCCCTGCGGGCTGCTGATCGTCTTCATCGTCTGGGTCCTGGTCGCGGGCATCGCCACCGCCACCGAGTGCGCCGCCTACGGCGTGCTCGGCTCGCTGGTCATCGCGGCGGCCGGGCGAAGCCTCACCGTGACCAACTTCTGGCAGGGCCTGGTCAGCGCCACACGGGTCAGCTGCATGATAATGTTCATCCTCGCCGGCGCCGCCTTCCTCACCAAGACGATGGCCTTCACCGGCATCCCGCGCGCCCTGGCCGAGGCGGTGACCGCGGCGCAGCTGTCGCCCTACGCCTTGATCGCCGTGCTGGTCGGGGTCTACCTGGTGCTCGGCACGGCGCTGGACGGCATTTCGATGATCGTGCTGACCTCGGCGGTGGTGCTGCCGATGGTGCAGAAGGCCGGCTTCGACCTGGTCTGGTTCGGCATCTTCATCATCCTGCTGATCGAGATCGCCGAGGTCACGCCACCGGTCGGCTTCAACCTATTCGTGCTGCAGAACATGACCGGCATCGACAGCAACCGCATCGCCCGCGCGGCGATCCCGTTCTTCCTGTGCATGCTGGTGGCCGTGGTGCTGATCACCGTGTTTCCCGCCATCGTCACCTCGCTGCCGGACAGCGTGATGGGGGTCGCCCGCTGAGCGGCGGATGTGACATCTGGACACGCGCTCTTGCAGCGCCAAAATGTTACGCGCTCGCAGTGCGTCCGTAGTTCACGGACAAGGCGCGAGGTCGGTATTACGCTTTGTGACAGTTGGATATCCGAGGCACTTGCCGATATCAAGACGAACACATCGCGACCCATGCCCGCACTGCCCACCCTTGCCACCCCCTTGCCGACGCTGGCGCTCGACACCGACCGCGCCTGGGACTGGCCGCAACCGCCGTTCGCGCGCAGCCACATGATGGCGCCGCTCGACGGCAGCGCCCAGGGTTGCCGCATCGAGACGCCGAACGGTGTCAGCGTCGAGGGACAGCTAGTGCAGTTCGACGCAGACGCTGCCGTGCTGCGCTTTCGCCTCAACAGCGGCGGCACGCCGCTCAGCCTGCCTTTTGCCAAGTTCCGGCGCCTGACTCTGACCACACCCTGGGCGCTGGCGCGGCGCGCACCCGACGCCCCCGTCGAGCGCGTGCCGACGGCCGCGCAGGAGCGCAGCTACCGCATCGAACTCGCGGCCGGTGGCCACCTCGGCGGCCGCACGATGGGGCATGTCCAGACCGCCGTGGGCATCTTCCTCTTCGCGCCGCTCGACGACGGCGCTGCCATGCAACGCGTGTTCGTGCCGCAGGCGGCCTCCGCGGCCGTGCAGTTCGGCAAGTCGGCCGAGGAAAACGCGGCGGAGCGCTGGATCGCCACGCCCGAGGCCCTGTTCTCGGCGCTCGATGCGCAGAAACACGCGCCGGTCAAGCCGCTCGGCGAGGCCCTGGTCGCCCTGGGCTTCGTGACTCGCGGCGCGCTCGAGCGGGTCGTCAGCGAACAGACCAGCGACCGGACGCGCCCGCTCGGCGAGGAACTGGTGGCCCGTGGCCTGCTCGAGCGCGCCGACCTGAAGACCGCCCTGGCCCACAAGATGGGCTACCCGCTGGTCGACCTGACGCGCTTCCCGATCGACATGCAGGCTGCGCGAAAACTGTCGCAGCGGGCGATGATCGAACACAACGTGTTCCCCTTGCTGCAGGACGGTGAGCGCCTGGTGGTCGCCATCGACGACCTGGAGCGCGTGGCGCGCCTGCAGTCGCTGCAGGCCCTGGCGAGCCTCAAGCTGGTGCCGGTGCTGGCCTCGCGCGGGCGCATCGCCCTGGCGCTGGCCGGGCTGCCGCAACGCCTGGGCACCGATCGCTGGGCCGACAACGTGCCGCTGCACTTGAAGATGCTGCCGGCGCAGGGCACGGCGCGAGACACCTGAACTGGCAGCGCTTTCGGGCGCTGATCGCGGCTTGGGCCGGCCATCGCTCGCCCTAGCATCGGATACGTGTCCCTAACCGGGTGACCCCATGTCCGACCTGTCCTCGCCACCGCAATCGCTGGTGCCCCTAATCGCGCCGGCAACGCC
This sequence comes from Pseudomonadota bacterium, assembly GCA_040384625.1. GTDB lineage: Bacteria > Pseudomonadota > Gammaproteobacteria > Burkholderiales > Burkholderiaceae_C > CADEEN01. The sequence goes on from JAZKIW010000142.1 coordinate 5,812, forward strand.
GTGGCGATGGCCGACCCCGCCCTTCGCCGGTTATGCCGAGGCGGGCGACCAGGCCAACCTGGCCTGCGAAATCGAAGGCTTGACCAGCGCCGCGATCGCCGCCGAATTGCTCGCGCTCGACGTTGACGCCGGCTGTGCGCGCATCCGCATCAAGGTCACCGGTACCGAAATGACGCTGCGCTTCTCCCAGCTGCGCCGCATCACCTTGACCACCGTGCTCGCCGCGCAGGCGCCTGCGGCGGGCGACCCGCATGCACAACTGCTGGCACACCACCCCGTGTCGGACTATCGCCTGCGCCTGAGCGGCGGTGGCTGGCTGTCGGGGCGCAGCGTCGGCCACGTCGAGACGGGGCACGGCCTGTTCCTGTATCCACCGGCCGACGAGAGCGGGGGCGTGCAACGCATGTTCGTGCCGCGCTGTGCGTACGGCGCGTTCGAGATCGGTCCGCGCATCGGCGACGTGCTGGTCGAACAGCGCGCCGCGACGCCCGAGCAGATTGACCTCGCCGTCGCCGAACAATCGCAGATGCGCATGCGCAAGCTGGGTGAGCTGCTCCTGGCCCACCGCATCGTCTCTCCCGACCAGTTGCTCTCGGCCATCGACCAGCAGGCGCGCATGCCGGTGGTGCGCATCGGCGAGGCCCTGGTGGCGCTGAAGATGATCAACGAGGAGCAGCTTGCAGCGGCCCTCGAACAGCAGAAGTCCGACCGCTCGACCCCTCTGGGCGAGTTGCTGGTGCGCGGTGGCCACGTGACGCGCGAGCACCTGCAGCTGGCCCTGGCACGCAAGATGGGCTATCCGGTCGTCGATGCGCTGGCCTTCCCGATCGAGGTCGAGGCAGTGAAGCGGTTGCCCTTTTCGGTCGCCCGACGCATGGTCGTGCTGCCGCTGCTGATGCGCGGGGCGCAACTGGTGGTGGCAATGGCCGATCCGTCGCGCCGCGCCGAGATCGACGAACTGGAGTTCATCAGTCAGCTCAAGATCGTGCCGGCCCTGGCGCACGCCGAGACCCTGCCAGCGGTGATCGCCGCGACCTACCAGCGCTTCGGCGCCGACACCCTGGCCGCCTATCTGCCGAACCAGCCCGACATGTCGATGGAGTTCGAGGGCGGCGACGCCAACAAGCTGGTCGAGTCGCTCGAGCAACAGCACTGGCAGAGCGAGCGCGAGGACGAAGCGCTGATCGAACAGTCGGACAACTCGCTGGTGCGCCTGGTCAACACCGCCATCATCGACGCCCACAGCCAGGGCGTGTCCGACATCCACTTCGAGACCATGCCTGGCCGCGACAAACTGCGCGTCCGCTTCCGCAAGGATGGCGTGCTCAAGCCGTACCTCGAGCTGCCGCACACCTACCGCCAGGCCCTGGTGGCGCGCATCAAGATCATGTGCGATCTGGACATCAGCGAGAAGCGCAAGCCGCAGGACGGCAAGATCAACTTCGCCAAGTTCTCGCCGCAACACAAGATCGAGCTGCGCGTCGCGACGATCCCGACCAACAACGGCCTGGAAGACGTGGTGGTGCGCCTGCTGTCGTCGGCCAAGCCGATCGCGATGGACAAGCTTGAACTGTCGGACGGCAATTACCGGCGCCTCAAGGCGGCAATCGAGCGGCCCTACGGCATGGTGCTGTGCGTCGGCCCGACCGGCAGCGGCAAGACGACCACGCTGCATTCGGCGCTGGGCCACATCAACACCACCGATCGCAAGATCTGGACCGCCGAGGACCCGATCGAAATCACCCAGGCCGGCCTGCGCCAGGTGCAGGTCAACCCGAAGATCGACTGGACCTTCGCCAAGGCCTTGCGCGCTTTCCTGCGCGCCGACCCCGACGTGATCATGGTCGGCGAGATCCGAGATGCCGAGACCGCGCGCACAGCAATCGAGGCTTCACTCACGGGTCACCTGGTGCTGTCGACCCTGCACACCAACAGCGCGCCCGACACCGTGACGCGCCTGCTCGACATGGGCATGGACCCGTTCAACTTCGGCGACTCGCTGCTGGCCGTACTCGCACAGCGCCTGGTGCGGCGCCTGTGCCCGCACTGCCATACGGCACGCAAAGCCAAGGCGGAAGAGATCGACGAGCTGGTGCAGGACCACATCCATGCCTTCCCGGTCGAACTGCAACCGCAGCCTGAAGCGGTGCTGGCCGACTGGCGCGCCCGCTTCGGTGTGAAAGGTGTCCTGCAGCACCACGCGGCGCCGGGCTGCGAACAATGCGAAGGCACTGGGCGGAGGGGGCGCGCGGCACTGCACGAGCTGCTCAGCGTGACACGCGAATTGCGCCGCCTGATCCAGACCGGCAGCCGCGTCGAGGAGCTGCAACGCCAGGGCCTCGTCGACGGCATGCGCACGCTGCGGCAGGACGGGATCGAGAAGGTCCTGTCCGGCGTCACCGCGATCGCTGAAGTGCGGGCGATGAGCAACGCCTGACTTGAAGCGATTCGGCGCATGCAAGGCGCCGGGCGCGGCCTGGATGGGGCTCAGGCGGCTTGCCCTGGCTGCGCCAGGGTGCCCTGCGATGCTCGAGCTCCTATCTCCGTTGCGGAACTCGCTGCACTCGCTGCGCTCATTGCGCTCACACACCCGCAACTAGTCAGTTTACGAGCGCGCTCACGCGCGCGGCCAGGATCCCTGCGCTTCTCGGCGGCGCCGATTCGCTCCACCCAGGCCCCACCCGGCGCCTTGCCGGCAACAGTGGTCGCACTCGCCTCTCCGCAAGACACCACTCTTTCAGGCCCGAGGGTGGTGCGGCGCTGCGGCGACTGTGCGCAGCCGAGGAGCGCAGGGCCTGGGCCGCGCGCGCGAGCGCGCTACGTCATCTGACTTGTCGCCGCCTGTCTGAACGGAGAGAGCGCAGCGAGCGAAGTGAGTTCGGCGACAGGCCTCAAGGCCCAGCACCGCAGGGCACCTTCGCGCAGCGAGGGCAAGCAGTCGGAGCCCCAGCACCGCACCGCCCTCGGACCCGCGCCTGAGCGACGACGGCGGACTTCGTGGCGCCACCCGCCGTTCACTGAAAGTGAGACAGCATCCGCTCCAGCGCCATCGTGAACGGCGCCTGCATCATCGGCAAGGTCAACAGCATGCCCAGCAGGCCGACCGCCAGCGTGATGGGGAAACCGATCGCGAAGACGTTCATCTGCGGCGCCACGCGCGAGATCACGCCCAGCACGAGGTTGACGAACAGCAGCATCGCGACCAGGGGCAGGGCGATCCACAAGCCGATGGCGAAAACTTCGCTGCCCCAGACCTGGGGTTGCAGGGCGCGCAGGAAGGCGAAGGGTTCAGGGGCGACCGGGAAAGCATGAAAGCTCTGCACCACTGCGGCGACGACCAGCAGATGGCCGTTGATGACGATGAAGAGCAGGGCGACGATGGTGCCGAAGAAGCGGCTGGTGGCCGTGGCCTGGCCGCCGCTGGCGGGGTCGAAGAAGCCGGCGTAGTTGAGGCCCATCTGCAGACCGATCAGTTCACCCGCGAATTCGACCGCAGCGAAGACGATGCGCACCGCGAAGCCGAGCGTCAAGCCGATCAGCACGTTCTGCAGCACCAGCATGAAGGCGAGCGGCGAATCGAGGGCCACCTGCGGCATGGGCGGCAGCGAAGCCTGGGCCGCGACGACGATCAGTGCCGCCAGCCCGACCCGGATGCGAACCGGCACCGTGCGCTGCCCCAGTACCGGCAGCGACGAGAACATCGCCAGCACGCGCACGAAGGGCCAGAACAGCGGACTCAGCCAGGCCATCAGTTGCGCTTCGGTGAACGTGACCAAGATGGGTCTACCCCACTGCGCCGGGGATCGATTGCAGCGTGCGTTGCAGGTACTCGACCAGGGTGGTCATCATCCACGGGCCGGCGATCGCCAGCACCGCCACCGCGGCGACGATCTTCGGCACGAAGCTCAGCGTGGCTTCGTTGATCTGGGTCGCGGCCTGGAACACGCTCACGACCAGGCCGACCACCAGCACGGCTATCAGGATCGGCGCGGCGACTATCAGCAGCAGGTACAGACCCTGCTGGCCGGCCGTGAAGACTTGTTGGGCATCCATCGGAGTTCTCTACTGCGCGAACGAAGCGGCCAGCGAGCCGAGCAGCAGGTTCCAGCCGTCGGCCAGCACGAACAGCATCA
>JAZKIW010000143.1:0-20028 GCA_040384625.1 Pseudomonadota bacterium
CGCCTGCCGCAGTACATCGCCAACCTCAAGCACGGCGCCTGGCAACAGTCGGGCCTCAAGTCGTCCGCCATGCCGCCCAACTTCGGCATCGGCATGAAGCTGGAAGGCAAGACGCTGGGGGTCTGGGGATACGGCAAGATCGGACAGCGCATCGCCGGCTATGGTCGCGCCTTCGGCATGAAGGTCACGATCTGGGGCAGCGAAGCGTCGCGCCAGCAGGCCAAGGCGGACGGCTATCTGCCCGCGCCGACCCGTGAGGCCTTCTTCGAGGTCTGCGACGTGCTCTCGCTGCATTTGCGTCTGGTGCCCGCCACGCGCGCCCTGGTCACTCTCGACGACCTGTCACGCATGAAGCCGACAGCCTTGTTCGTCAACACCTCGCGCGCCGAGCTGCTGAGCGAAGGCGCACTGGTCTCCGCCCTCAACCGCGGCCGCCCCGGCATGGCCGCGGTGGACGCCTTCGAGAGCGAACCGATCCTGCAGGGCCACCCGCTGCTGCGGCTGGAGAACGCAATCTGCACGCCACACATCGGCTATGTCGAACAGGACAGCTACGAGCTCTACTTCGGCGCGGCCTTCGACAACGTCGTCGCCTTCGTCAATCAGAGCCCCATCAACATCGTCAACCCCGATGCTCTGAAGGTGATTCGGTGAGATCGGCGGGACGGCGCGCGGCACCCAGGGTGCCCAATTGACACAACCCGCGCCGCAGTCGCCGGGCGAGTTGATGCGAGTGTTCAGCGCGCTGGCACTGCAGGGCTTTGGCGGCGTGCTGCCGATCGCGCAGCGCGAACTGGTCGAACGCCGGCAGTGGCTGACCCGCGAGCAATTCCTCGAGACGCTGTCGGTGGGTCAGGTCCTGCCAGGCCCCAACATCGTCAACATGGCGCTGATGATCGGCGACCGCTTCTTCGGTTGGCGCGGCGCGTTTGCCGCGCTCACCGGCATGCTGGCCCTGCCGCTGGTGATTGCGCTCACGCTGGCGGCCCTGTACGCGCAGTTCGCCGCCGTACCGGTGGTGGCCGGCGCGCTGCGTGGCATGGGCGCGGTGGCGGCCGGGCTGGTCATCGCCATGGCGGTCAAGTTGCTGTCGACCCTGGCGCGCAATCCACTCGGCCGTGGCCTGTGCCTGCTGGCCCTGGCCGCGACCCTCGCCGCCGTCGGTTGGCTGCGCTGGCCGATGGCCTATGCCGTCCTCGGTGTGGGCGGCACGGCGGTGCTCGCGGCCTGGTGGCGATTGGGGCGCTCGGCATGAGTTTCGGTGCCGGCGACTGGTGGGCGTTGTTCGCGCACTTCCTGTCAGTGTCAATGCTCGCGATCGGCGGCGCGGTTGCGGTGGCGCCCGAGATCCACCGCTACGTGGTCGACCAGCGCCACTGGATCGACGACACCCAGTTCAGTGCCGCCATCGCATTGGCGCAGGCCGCACCCGGACCCAACGTGCTGTTCGTGCCGGTGATCGGCTATGCCATCGCCGGCCTGGCGGGTGCCGGCGTGGCCTTGTTGGGCATCCTGATCCCGAGCACGACCTTGGCCTTGTTTGCGACACGCTGGGGACACAAGCGTCGCGAGAGCCGCGGCGTGCGCGCCTTCGTGGCCGGCATGGCCCCGGTGACGATCGGCCTGCTGCTGTCGACGGGTGTTGTGCTCGCGCTGCCGGTGGCCCAGCTCCCGATGGCCTGGCTGCTGATCGCCGCCACGGTGCTGCTGTCGCTGAGGACGCGCCTGAGTCCAGTCTGGCTGATCGGCGCTGGTGCCGTCGCCGGTGCCGCGGGCCTTGTCTGAGGCGAAGCTCGGACGTTCTCAGGCAGGCGTTCTGCGCTGGCGCAGGGCCTCGTACAGACAGACCCCTGCCGCGACAGAGACGTTGAGGCTCTCGACAGCGCCGGCCATCGGGATGCGCACCAGCTCGTCGCAGGTCTTCTTCGTCAGCTGACGCAGGCCGTTGCCTTCGGCGCCCAGCACCAGGGCCACCGGGCCGGCCAGGTCGAGCTCATACAGGGTGCGCTCGGCGTCGTCGCTGGTGCCGACGATGCGGATGTCGCGCTCCTTCATTTCGTTGAGCGAGCGCGCCAGATTGGTGACCATCAGGTACGGCACCGTCTCGGCCGCGCCGCTGGCGACCTTGGCCACCGTGGCGTTGAGGCCGACAGCATGGTCCTTCGGCGCGATCACGGCATGCGCGCCCGCACCATCGGCCACGCGCAGGCAGGCGCCCAGGTTATGCGGATCGGTCACGCCGTCGAGCACCAGCACCAGGGCCGGGCCTTGCACGGCGTCGAGCACATCGTCGAGCGAGTGGCGCGCAGGGATCGGCTGGACGCGCGCGACCACGCCCTGGTGCCGCGCGGTGCCGGCCAGCTGGCTGAGCTGCGTGTCGCTGCTGTCGACCAGCTTGGCGCCCGCTTCGCGCGCCCGTTCAGCGAACTGGCGCATGCGCGCATCACGCCGGCCTGCATCGAGGTGGACTTCGAGCACCGACGCAGGTGCCGTCTTCAGGCGCACGGTGACGGCGTGAAAGCCGAAGAGGATGCGGCCGCTCATCGGCGGCCATCGCTGGGTGTCGCGTCAGGCATGACGCGATGGTAGCCGCGCCGTCGGCGCGCGGGCCTCAGGCGCTGAGGTTCAGCACGCTGCCGGCAGGCAGGGTCGGTGAGGTCTCGGGGCTCAGGGAGTCGGACAGGCGATCGAGCAGTGCTGCCAACTCGGAACGTGCGTCGCCGGCGGCGGGCGCGTCGGCCTGCTCGACCAGAGCCTGCATCATGGCCGTGTAGGCTTCGAGCAGGCGCGAGGAAGGCACCTGCATCAGGTGCAGGGCAGCGCTGGTGGTCGTCACCGGATTGGGCTGCGGCGGCAGTTCGGGTTCCGGCACTTCGACGGGAGCCGGCGCTTCGGCGGCGGCAACGGGCACGGACGGGACCGCGCCTGCCTCGGGGGCCGGCGCGGCGGCAGGCGGGACCACGGGCTCCGACGATGCTTCGGCCGCTGCCGCCGAGGATGCCGCGGCGGCGGTGGCCAGGGCGTCGATGCGCTGTGGCAGATCGCTCCAGCTGCGTCGGCCCCAGGCATGCCCGCGCCCCGGGCCGTCGTGCTCGCCGCCGGCGTCGATGCTGCGCAGTTCATGCATCAGCGCGTGCGCAAAGCGGAAGATGGCCTGGTCATCGGATCGGTCCTGCTCGGCCTCGACACCCAGCACCTGCTTCATGGCATCGACCAGTTCGTGGCGCCGCCCACCTTCGCGATGCGCTGGCACGGTCGACTGCGCGGCAGCGACGGGCTCGGCCGGGGCGATGGCGGCACGCCCGCGCACGGCGGCAACGAAACTCGATGAAATGGCGGCAATGGACATGATGACGACTCCCTTGGGCCGACGACCACCCGCGTGGCCAGGTTTCAACCCGTTGTCGTGGTTCTTCGGCCACGCGGGCCCGGACTTGAGCGACGATGCGTGACAAACCGCACAGCCGGCCCGGTGTCAGCCGCCGGCCCAGCGCCAAGCCAGCAGCGCGCCGATCAGCAAAGGTTGGTGCAGCATGTAGAAACTGAGCGGCCAGCGCCCGAGCAGGGCCAGCTCGCGCAGGGCAGACGGCAGAGGACCGCCGAGCACGGCGCTTCGGCGCGCCAGCAGCCATTGCGCACTGGCCAGCCCCCAGAACATCACTCCCAGCCAAGGCAGGATCGGGGCGAAGTCCTCGGTCACGGGCTTGCGTGTCACGAGGCCGATCCAGTTGCTCCAGCGGCTGTCGAACAGCGGGTGCTGGACCCACTGCGGCAGCAGGATCAGCGCCAGGCCCAGGGGCCACAACCAGCCACGCAGCGGCGCAGCCAGCCGAGTGGCAATCAGCATCAAGGCGATGCCATGCAGGATGCCGAAGCTGATCCAGCTGCGCGGAAACATCAAGGCCGACCCGGCCGACACCAGGACCGCACAAAGTGCGATCTGCACCCAGCGACGCCAGAAGCGTGGCCAGCCCTGGCCGGCGTCCAGCGCCAATGCCTGCCCCATCCCGGCGCAGAACAGGAACAGGCTGACGATGGCCGTGCGTTGCTGGGTCCAGAACGGGTCGTTGTAGAAATCCTGTTTCGGCAGCAGGAAACCGAGGTGATTCAGGTCGAAGCAGAAATGGAACAGCGCCATCCAGACGATGGCCAGGCCGCGCAAGGCGTCCAGCCGCGCGTGGCGGTCACTCTGAGCCACGGTACTCATCCCTCGAGTTTCTCGTAGATGTCGGAGAAGGTGCGCCCGTCCCAGGCATAGAGCAGGATGGCCGCGTGCACGCAGGCGCGCGCAGCGCGCGGCTTGAACAGGCCCACGCAGTGGCCGCCGCGGCGGCGCACGCTGGGGTACACCACACCCGCCGACCCCGCGGCACGCAGGGCGGCCCCGAGCGCCTGCGCCTCGGCGTAGGTTCGCTCGTCGAACACCGCGGGCGGCACCGCGTCATCGGGACGCAAGTCATGCAGCCTGGCGTCGACTGCCACGTGGTACAGCCGCATCGCGAGGTGCATCGGACCTTCGTCGGTGGCCGCCAGAAAGCGCCCATGGTGGTAGGCGGTCTCGGCGATCGCGGTGGCGCGGTCGCGCGCCGCGTAGAACACGCCGTAGCGGCCATCGGAGAAGCGGCTGCCGAGGGGGTTCAGGTGGGTGAAGGCGGCCATGATCGGGCCGCTGCCGGGGCCAAAGACGCGGTCTTCGGCAGCCACCAGTTGCAGGGCGCCGACCTCGTCGCGCACGCGGTCGTTGGTCATGGCCTCCAGCGCATAGAGGGCATCGAAATCGGCCGCATCGGCGACGCGGTCGTAGAGGTAGACGCTTGGGTGGCGCGTCGGCACGATGCGACAGGCGCTCGGCCATTGCACGCGCCGCGCGCTGAGCGTGTCGATCAAGCCCAAACGCGGGTCCACGCCGAACCGCACCTGGCGCGCGTCATGCCCAGCCACCGCTGCGGGCCGAGTCGAGCATGCGCCGCACCCGGTTCAGATCACTGACATTGCCGCCGAGCATCTGAGCCAGTGCGGTCTGGCCTCCGAAGGCCGCATTCGGCTTGCGCACCCAGGCGTCGGCAGCAGCGGCGTCGGGCAGCAGAATCTGCAGCGACTTGTAGATCCCGAGCAGGTTGGACAGGCGCTCCAACGTATCGCGCGGCAGGCCGGCCTTGTCCGGATGCTTGCGCCAGGCGAAGAAGGTCGAGCGCGGCGGCTCGCCGAGGAGGCGGCGCTGCTCGTCGATCGACAAGCCCCAATGCGCAGCGATGCGGGCAAAGGCGCGCAGGCCGGCGGCGGCCATCTGCTCTGCCGAAGGCGTGGAGCTGCGACGAGGGACGAGGGCAACCGTCAAGGCGATCGATCCTGTTGTGGACTTGTAATACATCATAGTCCAGCAATGGATTATCCGCCAGTACCCGCTACGATCGCTGCATGGGTCCCCAGGTCAATGTCCAGCGCCGCAGCCTCGACGAACAACGTCGGCTCGATGCCGCGCTGACCGACCTGTTCGAGCGCCGGATCACCTTCAATCAGATGCTCGGGCTGGTCGTCGAGTCCGCCGCAGCGCCGGCACCGCGCATCCGCTTCGCGATGCGGCCCGAGCTGATCGGCAGCACCCTGCATGGCCGCCTGCACGGCGGCGTGATCTCGGCCACGCTCGATGCGATGGGAGGCTTCGCCCTGATGGTGGCGATCGGCGAAAAGCATGCCGACGAGAACACGGCGCAGGTGCTGCACCGCTTCGTCAAGATGGGCACGATCGACCTGCGCGTGGACTACCTGCGCCCCGGCATCGGCGAGTCCTTCGTCGCCACCGCCGACGTGACACGCCTGGGCGGCCGGATCGGCTCGACACAAATGCGCCTGACCAACGACCAGGGCCGCCTGATCGCGACCGGGGCCGCAGCCTACGTGATCAGCTGAGCCGCGCCCAACTCACCTGTCGCTGGCAGGGCCGAACTGCGCTGCGAACCACTTGTCGAGCATGCGCCTCTCGCTGTACAGCGGCTCCCTGGAGCGCACGCTGTCGACATTCTGAAGATAGCCGAGGTCGGCAAGTTTGGCCTCGCCGCTGCGCGAAGGTGAACCTGCCGCTTGCAGCGTATAGCGCAGCGTCACGCGCGGCCAGTCGGCGGCGCCTTTGAGCACCCGAAAATCCTGGCCACCGCGCCGCACCGGCTTCATGGTTCCGGCGAGATCGACGTCGAGGACCTCGACGCTCAGGGTTTGGCCGTCGGCGAGATAACGCGTGGCGAGGATCTCGAAGTGCTTGCTGAGCTGCTGCAGATTGCTCTCGCGATCATGCCCTGCGATGCCGATGTCGGCGAAGGCCTCCGGCTGCACGTACGAGACCTTGACGGTACCTGCGGCCTGGGCGGCCGATGCCAGCACCACCAGGCCGAAAGCGACCAGAACGGGACGATGGGTTGCGCGCATGGGAGCCTCCTTTTCCTGCATCAATGGACGGTGATCCTAGATCGAACGGCCCCCACGGGGACCCGGTTTACAGGCTTTGCGATAGCTGCTCGAGGATCGCCGGATTCTCCAGGGTCGAGGTGTCCTGCGTGATCGCTTCGCCCTTGGCGATCGAGCGCAGCAATCGGCGCATGATCTTGCCGCTGCGCGTCTTGGGCAAGTTGTCGCCGAAGCGGATGTCCTTGGGCTTGGCGATCGGGCCGATCTCCTTGGCCACCCAGTTGCGCAGTTCGTTGGCGATCTTCTTCGCCTCGTCGCCGGTCGGGCGTGAACGCTTGAGCACGACGAATGCACAGATCGCCTCGCCGGTGGTCTCGTCCGGGCGGCCGACGACAGCCGCTTCAGCCACCAGTTCAGTGCAGGAGACCAGGGCCGACTCGATCTCCATCGTGCCCATGCGATGGCCGCTGACGTTGAGCACGTCATCGATGCGGCCGGTGATGGTGAAGTAGCCCGTCTTGGCGTCGCGGATCGCGCCGTCCCCGGCCAGGTAGTACTTGCCCTGGAAGTCGGCCGGGTAGTAGCTCTTCTGAAAGCGCTCGGGGTCGCCCCAGATCGTGCGGATCATGCTCGGCCAGGGCTGCTTGACGACCAGGATGCCGCCCTGGCCGTTGGGCACGTCCTTGCCAGTCTCGTCGACCACGGCGGCCATGATGCCCGGGAAGGGCAACGTGCAGGAGCCCGGCACGAGGTTCGTCACACCCGGCAGCGGCGTGATCATGTGGCCGCCCGTCTCCGTCTGCCAGAACGTGTCGACGATCGGGCAGCGGCCGCCGCCGACATGCTTGTGGTACCACTCCCAGGCCGCCGGGTTGATCGGCTCGCCGACTGAACCCAGGATCCGCAGGCTCGACAGATCGCTTCTCGCCGGGTGCACCGCGGCGTTGCCTTCGGCCTGCTTGATCAGCGCGCGAATCGCCGTCGGCGCGGTATAGAACACCGTCACCTTGTGCTTCTCGATCGTTTTCCAGAAGCGCGCCGCATCAGGGTAGGTCGGCACGCCCTCGAACACGACCTCGGTGCCACCCAGGGCCAGGGGTCCATAAGTGATGTAGGTGTGGCCGGTGACCCAGCCGATGTCGGCCGTGCACCAGAAGATGTCGTCGTCCTTCAGATCAAAGGTCCATTTCGTCGTCAACGCAGCGTGCAGCAGGTAGCCCCCGCTGCTGTGCTGCACGCCCTTGGGTTTGCCGGTCGAGCCGGAGGTGTAGAGCAGGAACAGCGGGTGCTCGGACTCGACCCATTCGGGTTCACAGGTCCCGGCCTTGCCCGCCAACTCCTCATGCAGCCAGCGATCGCGAACCGGGTTCCAGGCGATGTTGCCTCCTGTACGCTGGTAGACGATCACGTCCTTGATCGACTCGCAGCCACCCAGAGCGATGGCCTCGTCGACGATCGCCTTCAGCGGCAGCTGCTTCCCGCCGCGCAATTGCTCGTCGTTGGTGATCACCATCACCGCACCTGCGTCCTGCACCCGATCACGCACCGACTGTGCCGAGAAGCCGCCAAAGACCACCGAATGGATCGCGCCGATGCGGGCGCAGGCCTGCATTGCAGCCACGCCCTCGACGCTCATCGACATGTAGATCAGGACTCGGTCGCCCTTCTTGACGCCGCGTGCTTTCAGCGCATTCGCGAACTGGCACACCTTGGCCAGCAGTTCGCCGTAAGTCACCTTCGTCACCGCGCCGTCGTCGGCCTCGAAGATGATTGCCACCTTGTCGCCCAGGCCACGCTCGACGTTGCGATCGAGGCAGTTGTAAGAGACGTTGAGCGTGCCGTCTTCGAACCACTTGAAGAACGGCGCGTTGTCGCGATTCAGGCCCTTGCTGAAGGGCGTCTTCCAGGTCACGACCTCACGCGCCAAGCGCGACCAGTAGGCTTCGTAGTCGGCGCCGGCTTCGGCCACCAGCTTGTCGTAGGCTGCAGGCCCCGCGACATGGGCCGCAGCAGCCAAGGCTGCAGGCGGCGGGTAGAGGGCTGCTTCGTTGCTCATGCGTGTCTCCTGCGAGGTCGTGGCCTTCGTCGGCGCGCAAGTTAGGGCCGCGCGCTGACCGGGACCTTACTCTGCCCCATCTGCAGGCGCTGCAGCGTGCCTCCCTACAATCCCCGCATCCGTACTTGCCCTGTGCCAACATGACCCAACGTCCCGCGTCACTGACGCCCGAAATGCGCACCCTGCCCAAGCTCATCTTCATGAGCCGCTGGCTGCAGTTGCCGCTGTACCTGGGCCTGATCGCGGCGCAGGGGGTCTACGTCTGGCACTTCCTGCTCGAGCTGTGGCACCTGATCGATGCAGCGTTCGGCAATGCGGCCGCGCTCGGCATCCTGGCCACAAGCGTCGGCTATACCGGCGACGCCGTGGGCCTGAACGAAACCATCATCATGCTGGTGGTGCTGGCCCTGATCGACGTGGTGATGATCAGCAACCTGCTGATCATGGTGATCGTCGGTGGCTACGAGACTTTCATCTCGCGCATGAATCTGGAAGGCCACCCGGACCAGCCGGAATGGCTTTCCCATGTCAATGCCTCGGTGCTGAAGGTCAAGCTGGCCACCGCCATCATCGGCATCAGTTCGATCCACCTGCTGAAGACCTTCATCAACGCCGCCAACTACAGCGACAAGGTCCTGATCGCGCAGACGGCGATCCACATCACCTTCCTGCTCTCGGCGATGGCCATCGCCTACACCGATCGGCTCATGTCGTATCCGAAGCCGGCGCACGACTGACCCGGCTGGCGAACAGCAGGATCGCAGCGCCGGCCAGGCCTGCGACGAGCGAGCCCGCCAGCACCCCGATCTTGAGCTTGGTATCGAAAGCGGCTCCGAGGCCGTCGAATGCCAGGCCACCGATGAACAGGCTCATCGTGAAGCCAATGCCGCAGAGCACGCACACGCCCAGAAGCTGCAGGTTGCTGGCAGCTGCAGGTGGAGTTGCCAAGCCGCTGCGCAGCATCAGCCAAGCGCTGCCGAAGACCCCGATGAGCTTGCCGAACACCAGGCCCAGCGCGATGCCCAGTGTCACGGGCTCAAGCAGGGCGCTCGGGCTGGCACCGCTCAGGTTGACGCCCGCGTTGCAGAAGCCGAACACCGGCAGGACCAGAAAGGCCACCCACGGGTGCAGTCCATGCTCGATGCGCTGCAGCGGTGAACCGCCCTCGGGGTCACGGGTCGGAATCGCCATCGCGGTCAGCACCCCGGCCAGCGTGGCGTGCACGCCCGACTTGAGCACGCAGACCCAGATCACCAGGCCAACTGCCGCGTAGACGTCCACGCGCATCACCTTCATGCGATTGAGCGCGAACAGCAGGGCCAGGCCGAGGCCAGCGCCGGCCAGGGCCGCGAGCGAGAGCTTGTCGGTGTAAAAAAGGGCGATGACGACGATCGCGCCCAGATCGTCGATAATGGCCACGGCCGCCAGAAAGACCTTGAGCGAGGCCGGCACGCGCGAGCCGAGCAGCATGACGATGCCGATGGCGAAGGCGATGTCGGTCGCCGCCGGAATGGCCCAGCCTGTCAGCGCCTGCGAGTCACCCCAGTTGATGGCGCTGTAGATCAGGGCCGGCACCGCCATGCCGCCGAGTGCCGCAGCCAGCGGCAACACGGCCTGCCTGCGGTCGGCCAGCTCACCCTCGACGAACTCGCGCTTGATCTCGAGGCCGACGAGGAAGAAAAACACCGCCATCCACAGGTCATTGACCCACACCAGCAGGGTCTTCTCGAGCGCAAGGGCCCTGCCCACGACCACTTCGCCCGGCATGCGAAGCAGGCCCTCGTACCAGGGTGCAAGCGGCGAATTGCTGACGACCAGCGCTGCGAACGCCGCGACAGCGAGCACGACGCCGCCGGCGGATTCGTGAGCGAAGAAGCGCATGAAAGCACTCGGAGAGCTTGCGCGTGGTCCTGACATCGGCCGGAGCTCCTCTGGTCTTCTTGGTTCGGCGGCAGGCCGATCTTGCCGCAACGATGCGCGGCGCGCCGTGGTGTGCGGGAATGCCACAGCGCAGTCCGGCGTACACCTCGCACAGCCGCCCTTCAACCCGGCCGACCTCTCCATCGAGCGGCCACCAACCCGAGGAGCCCAGCATGCAGAAGATCCCCCACCGCGCCACGCTCGCCGCGACCGCCCTGTTCGTCTTGACGGGCAGCGCAATCGCTCACGAGGACATCCACACCCGGCTCAAGGGATACGAGGAGGTCCCTGCCGTTTCCTCCGGCGCCATCGGCCGCTTCAAGGCCAACATCGACAAGGCCTCGCAGACGATCCGCTTCGAGATCAGTTACAGCGGCCTCGAAGGGACGGTGACCCAGTCGCACATCCACATCGGACAGCGCGGCGTGAATGGCGGCATCACGATCTGGCTGTGCCAGACAGGCACGAACCCGGCGCCGATCGCCTCCACCCCGACGTGCCCGCAGTCAGGCACGGTCAGCGGCACGCTGTCGGCCACCGACGTCACCCCCAATGCCGGCGCGATCGCCCAGGGCATTGCGGCCACGGAGTTCGCCGAGGTGCTGGCCGCCATCCGGGCCGGCGCGGCCTACGTGAATGTGCACTCGTCCAAGTTCCCGGGCGGGGAGATCCGGGGCCAGTTGCGCGACGACGACTGAACCAGGTCGCGCGCGCTACAGCGTGCGCGCGTCGAAGGTGTTGCACTGGGCCATGCTGCCCGACTCGAGCCCGCGCCGGAACCAGCTCTGGCGCTGCTGGCTCGAGCCGTGCGTGAAGCTCTCTGGCACCACGGTACCTTGCGACTTGCGCTGCAGCATGTCGTCGCCGATCTGGGCCGCGGCATTCATCGCCTCGTTGACATCGCTGCTGTCGAGCCAGCCCTTGCCCTTTTGCGAGTGGTGCGTCCAGACGCCGGCAAAACAGTCAGCTTGCAATTCGACGCGCACCGACAACGCGTTCATCTGCGTCTCGGACACTCGGCCGCGCATGCCATCGACCTTGCCAGTGATGCCGAGCAGGTTCTGCACGTGGTGGCCGACCTCGTGCGAGATCACGTAGGCCTGGGCAAAGTCGCCGGGTGCGCCCATGCGCGTGCGCAGGGTGTCGAAGAAGCCCAGATCGATGTAGACCTTCTGGTCACCTGGGCAGTAGAACGGGCCCATCGCAGACTGCCCGGTGCCGCAGGCGGTACCGACTGCACCGCGAAATAGCACCAGCTTGGGCTCGCGGTAGGCCACGCCGCCCGTCTTCATCACCGCGCCCCAGACGTCTTCCGTGTCGGCCAGCACGGTCGAAACGAAGCTCGCCATCGTGTCGTTGGCAGGCGGCGACTGCGCCGGCGCCTGTTGCGATGTCGGCGCTTCGATCGCGCCGCCACCGCCGCTCAGCATGCCGAGCAGAGTCAGCGGATTGATGCCGAATATCCAGCCGCCCACCAGCGCGATGACGATGGTGCCCAGCCCGATGCCACGGCCGCCGCCGAGCCGGAAACCGCCTCCGCCCTCACTGCGTCGGTCTTCGACGTTGTCGCTCTGACGCTGGCCTTCCCACTTCATGACGGCATCTCCTGATTGAGCCGGCCCAGTATGTACCGCCGCGCGCGCTGCGGGGCCAGGGTTGACGGGCAAACGGTGTTCCCGCTTGCGCGCGGCGAGCTTTTCAGGTCTTGGGCAACGTCACGCCACGTTGGCCCTGGTACTTGCCACCGCGGTCCTTGTAGCTGGTCTCGCAGACCTCGTCGCTCTCGAAGAACAGCACCTGGGCGCAGCCTTCGCCCGCATAGATCTTCGCCGGCAGCGGCGTGGTGTTGCTGAATTCGAGCGTGACATACCCTTCCCACTCGGGTTCGAAGGGCGTCACGTTGACGATGATGCCGCAGCGTGCGTAGGTGCTCTTGCCCAGGCAGATCGTCAGCACGTTGCGCGGGATGCGAAAGTACTCCAGCGTGCGCGCCAACGCGAAGCTGTTGGGCGGGATCACGCAGACCTCAGCATCGATGTCGACGAAGCTCTTCTCGTCGAAGTTCTTCGGGTCCACCACGGTCGAGTAGATGTTGGTGAAAACCTTGAATTCGGGCGCGCAGCGGATGTCGTAGCCATAGCTCGAGGTGCCGTAGCTGACGATGCGCTGGCCCTCTGCGTTTTGCCGCACCTGGCCCGGCTCGAAGGGTTCGATCATCCCGTGCTCTTGCGCCATGCGGCGGATCCACTTGTCGCTCTTGATCGTCATGGCCGAGATTGTAGGCACGGCTTCACACCCGCTCGGCTGTTGGCGGCGCTACCATCGGTTCACGCTTGTCTGCCGGAGACCGCCATGAGCGCCGCCACCGAACTGATGGTCAAGTACGCCGCCTACCACCGCGACCGCCGCAACATCGCGACCCACTTCGTCGGCGTGCCGATGCTGGTCTTCGCCGTTGGCGCCTTGCTGGCGCGGCCGAGCATCGACATGGCGGGCTGGCCGCTGACGCCGGCCGCCGTGCTGTGGGCCTTGAGCACGTTGTGGTATCTGACGCGCGGCGACCTGGCGCTCGGGCTGGCAACCAGCCTGGTCAACCTGGTCCTGATCCTGGCCGCCTTGCCACTCGGACAGCTGGAGACCTCGGCCTGGCTCGGCTGGAGCCTGGGTGTGTTCGTCGTCGGCTGGGCCATCCAGTTCATCGGCCACTACTACGAGGGCAAGAAGCCGGCCTTCGTCGACGACCTGCGCGGCTTGCTGGTCGGGCCAATGTTCGTGGTCGGTGAAGCGCTGTTCGCGTGCGGCTGGGGCAAGGGCCTGCTGGCCGAAATCGACCAGCGCGTCGGGCCAACGCACTTGCGCGACCTGCACGCACCCGCGACGCGCTAGCCCGGAATCGTCGCGCTCAGCCGGTCACGATGCGGACCTGGGGCCGCTCGGGTTCCGGTTCGGCGTCGAATCGCTCGAAGCCGCAGTAGCAGATGAAGTGACGCTGGCTGGCGCGACCGAAGAGGGTCATGCCGAGCTTGCATGCCAGCTCGTAACCCATCTGCGTGACGCCGTTGCGCGAGACGATGATCGGCACCCCCAGCTGGGCCGACTTCATGACCATCTCGCTCGTCAGCCGGCCCGTCGTGTAGAACACCTTGTCGCCGCCCTGACCGAGCGGCGAGTCGCCATGCAGCCACATCCAGCCGGCGATGGTGTCGATGGCATTGTGGCGGCCCACGTCCTCGACGAACTTCAGCATCTCGGTGCCGCGGAACAGCGCGCAGCCATGCACCGACCCGGCGCGCCGGTGCACGCTGTCGGTCTTGCGCATCGCTTCGTTGAGCAGATGCAAGGTCGACTGGCGGATGCGCGCCGCGGCGGCCGAGGGCAGGCGGGTGGCGTCCAGTTCGTCCATCAGGTTGCCGAACATGGTGCCTTGGCCGCAGCCGGTGGTGACGATGCGCCGCGCGGTGCGCGCCTCGATGCTCGGGCTGGCACCATGCCGGGTCTTCACCGCCGCGGCTTCGACCTCCCAGTCGACGGTGATCGACTCGACCTCATGGAGAGACTCGACCAGTCGCTGGTTGCGCAGATAACCCAGGGCCAGCAGCTCCGGGGCAGCACCGAGGGTCATCAAGGTGACCACCTCGCGCTTGTCGACGAACAGGGTCAGCGGCCGCTCGGCCGGGATCTGGATCGTGCGGCGCTGGCCGAATTCGTCGCGCACCTCGACCTCGCGCGTCAGCGGCGCGCGGGCTTCGGTCAGGTACGGCATCAGCCGCGTCGGCTGGGCCAGGGTCGGGGAACGCATGCGCGCGTTATAACCGCGCGGCGCTCAAGCCTTCTTCTCAGGGGCTTTGGCGGTGGGCGCGGCGGCAGGAGCGGGTGCCGGGGCGGCGGCGGTTGCAGCCGGAGGCGGGTAGACGAAGGCACCCGGATCGGCGCAGGGCGGCGTCGCCGTGGGGGGCTTGGCGTCCTTGCCCGCCTTCTTGGCCTCGGCCTGGTAGCGCAGGGCCACACGTTCCATCGACTTGCAGAGCTGGAAATCAGCCAGCTTGTTGCCATGCGCGGTCTTCGCGGCGGCCTCGGCAGCCTTGGCCTTGGCTTCGTCGGACAGGACGGACACAGGCAGCTTGGCCAGGGCCGCCGTGCAGACCAGGGCCAGGATGCTCAGGGTGATGATGCGCTTCATGTTGCGCCCTCCTCTCAGGTTTGTCGGTGCGGCTGGCCGACCAGCGGCGGCGCCGCTGCGCCGGACCGCTGCGCCGGGATCTTGCCGGCGGCGATGTCTTCCGCCCACAGGGCGTGGTGCTCCCTGGCCCAGGCTTCGTCGACCGTACCGGTGCGCATGGCCCGGTAGGCGCCCTTCATACCCAAGGTGCCCATGTAGATATGGCCGAGGAACAGGCACATCATCAGCATCGCGGCGCCGGCATGGATCATGTGGGCGACCTGCATGTTGCCTCGCACGTAGGCGATGCCCGGCACCACTTGGTCGAGCACGAGGCCAGAGGCGACGACGATCAGGCCGAGCAGGACGACCCCGCCCCAGAACACGACCTTCTCACCGGCGTTGAAGCGGTGCGAGGGCACCTCGGCACCGCCGAACATGCCGCCCAGGCGCAGCATCCAGGTCAGGTCCTCCTTGCGCGGCAGGTTGTCGCGCACGAAGGTGAGCATCACCACCAGCAGCGACACGGCAAACAGCGGCCCGGCGAAGTTGTGCGCGGTCTTCAACACGTAGGTCAGCCAGCCGAACAGCATGCCGCCGATGATCGGCAGCAGGATGAACTTGCCGAAGGCCATCACCAGGCCGGAGATCGCCAGGACGCTGAAGGCGATCGCATTGGTCCAGTGCGCGGAGCGTTCGAAGGGCGTGAAGCGCTCGATCTTGCGGCCGGTATCCGGCAGGTGGCCGCCCAGGCCGCCTCGGCCCAAATAGAACAGCGCGATCGCCAGAACGACGATGAAGATCAGTGCCCCACCGTACGGGATGATCCAGTTGTTGCGCACCTGGCGCCAGGCCTCGCCGGCACTGGTCAGGCGTGAGCCCGGGTACTGAACGAAGGGCTGGATCAGCATGCCCTTCTCGGCGCCCGGCAGGCTCGAATAGCCCGGTTGTTCGCCAGACTCGCGCACGCCGCGCCAGAACGGCGCGTTGTTGCCGGGTTGGGACTTGCCACGCTGGGCGTTGTTCTCGTCGGCCCTGGGTTCGGCGGGTGCGATGAAGTTGGCCGGCGGGGCTTTGGCCGCCGGTGCGCTTTCCGCAGGCGCCGCCGTCTGGGCCTGCAACAGCAGCGGCAGGCACAAGGCCGCCGTGGTCAGGAGCTTGCGCATCAGCCTGTGCATGGTGAGCCCTCCCGACAGCGTCATGGCGTCTTGGTCGGCGCGGCGGCCGGCGAAGTCTCCGCGGCCTGGGCGGCACTGCGCGAATACTCGTTCTGGCCCTGGGCCCGGATGCGCATCTGCGCCTCCCACGCGGCCTGGTCGCCACCCTTCCAGTCCGGCGCCGCGTAAGTACTGGAAGCCGACTCCCAGGCCTTCGCGTCGGCCTTCTTCGCGGCGGTGGCGGTCTGCGCCTTCTCGCCGCAGCCCGCGCCGCCGAGCGCCATCATCAGCAGCGCAATCGTGCCGCGCATCGTCATGACTTGGTGCCCTGTGTCGGCTTGCCGTAGGCAGTGCCCCAGCCCCAGACTTCGCTGCCCTTGCCGCGCTGCAGGACGCGCGTGCGGAAGATGTCGGCCACCACGTCGCCGTCGCCGCCGAGCAGGGCCTTGGTCGAGCACATTTCGGCGCAGGCCGGCAACTTGCCTTCGGACAGGCGGTTGCGACCGTACTTCTCGAACTCTGCGTCGCTGCCGTTGGCTTCGGGGCCGCCGGCGCAGAAGGTGCACTTGTCCATCTTCCCACGCAAGCCGAAGGTGCCATTGGTCGGAAATTGCGGCGCGCCGAAGGGGCAGGCGTAGGAGCAATAGCCACAGCCGATGCAGATGTCCTTGTCGTGCAGCACGACGCCTTCGTCAGTACGGTAGAAGCAGTCGACTGGGCAGACGGCCATGCAGGGTGCATCGCTGCAGTGCATGCAGGCGACCGAGATGCTCTTTTCGCCGGGCACGCCGTCGTTGAGCGTGACCACGCGGCGCCGGTTCACGCCCCATGGCACGTCGTGCTCGGCCTTGCAGGCGGTGACGCAGCCGTTGCACTCGATGCAGCGCTCAGCGTCGCAGATGAACTTCATTCTTGCCATTGCATGGACTCCTTAAGCACGCTCGATCTGACAGACCGTGGTCTTGGTCTCTTGCATCATCGTCACGCTGTCGTACCCGTAAGTCGTGGCGACGTTGACCGACTCGCCGCGCACCACCGGCATCGCACCCTGCGGGTAGTACGGCGCGAGATCGACCCCCCCCCATCGGCCCGAGAAATGGAAGGGCAGGAACACCGTCTCCGCGTTCACGCGCTCGGTCACCAGGGCCTTGACGCGCAGGCCCTTGAACTCGGGAACCGCCGCCATCGGCGGTGTCTTCACCCACACGTACTCGCCGTTGCGGATGCCGCGGTCGTTGGCCGCCTTCGGGTTGATCTCGACGAACATGTCCTGCTGCAGTTCGGCCAGCCAGGGGTTCGATCTCGTCTCCTCACCACCGCCCTCGAATTCGACCAGACGCCCGCTTGTCATGATCAGAGGGAAGGTCTTGCCGATGTCCTTGTTCTTCTCCTGCACTGTCTTGAACAGCGTGGGCAGGCGCCAGAAGGCCTTCTTGTCGTCGTGAGTCGGGTACTTGGCCACGAGGTCGGCGCGGTTGCTGTACAGCGGCTCGCGGTGTTGCGGCACCGGGTCGGGGAAGTTCCACACCAGGGCCCGCGCCTTGGCATTGCCGAACGGGTGGCAGCCGTGGTTGACCATGGCCACGCGGATGATCGCGCCTGACGGATCGGTCTTCCAGTTCTTGCCTTCGGCGGCCTTCTTCTCGGCCTCGCTGAGTTCGTCCCACCAGCCCAGCTTCTTCAGCAGCAGGTGGTCGAACTCGGGGTAACCCGTCGTCAGATCGGCACCCTTGCTGTGCGAGCCGTCGCCGGCCAGCAGCGAAACGCCTTCGCGTTCGACGCCGAAGTTGGCGCGGAAGTTGCCGCCGCCATCCATCACGTGCTTGCTGGTGTCGTAGAGGTTCGGCGAGCCGGGGTGCTTCATCTCAGGCGTGCCGTAGCACGGCCAGGGCAGGCCGAAATAGTCGCCGTCGAGCTTGTAGCCGGTCTCCTTGTCGATGCCGCCCTTGGCGCGCAGCGTCTTGACGTCGAAGACGTTCATGTTGCGCATGTGCGCCTTCAGCCGCTCCGGGCTCTGGCCGGTGTAGCCGATGGTCCAGACGCTCCTGTTGATCTCGCGCAGGATGTCTTCGGGCACCGGCTCGTCAAGGCCCTTGACCTGCTGCATCTTGAAGTTCTTCGTCAACTCCTTGTCGAAGCCCAGCTTCTGCGCCAGCTGGTACATGATCATGTGATCGCTGCGGCTCTCCCACAGCGGCTCGATGACGCGTTCACGCCACTGGAGCGACCGGTTGCTGGCCGTGCAGGATCCGGAGGTCTCGAACTGCGTCGTCGCCGGGAGCAGGTAGACGGCTTGGTTCGGATTGCGGTCTTCGGGCTTCCCGGGCATCGCCGCCATCGCCGCGGTGGCGCTCGGGAATGGATCGATCACGACCAGCAGGTCGAGCTTGTCCATCGCCTTCTTCATCTCCAGACCGCGGGTCTGCGAGTTCGGTGCGTGGCCCCAGAAGAACATGCCACGCAGATTGCTGTCCTGGTCGATCAGCTCGTTCTTCTCGAGCACGCCGTCGATCCAGCGTGAGACCGTCATGCCCGGCTTGGTCATCATGCCGGGCGCGTACTGCTTCTTCATCCACTCGAAGTCGACGCCCCAGGCCGCGGCGAAGTGCTTGAACGAGCCTTCGGCGACGCCGTAGTAGCCGGGCAGCGAATCGGGGTTCGGGCCGACGTCGGTGGCGCCCTGCACGTTGTCGTGGCCGCGGAAGATGTTGGCGCCACCGCCGCTCTTGCCGATGTTGCCCAGGGCCAGCTGCAGGATGCAAGAGGCGCGCACCATCGCGTTGCCGATCGTGTGCTGGGTCTGGCCCATGCACCAGACGATGGTGCTCGGACGGTTCTCGGCCAGGGTCTTGGCGACCTTGAGGCAGGTCGCCTCGTCGACGCCGCAGGCTTCGAGCACCTTGTCGGGCGTCCACTTGGCGAGCACGTCTTCACGCACCTTGTCCATGCCATAGACGCGATCGTCGATGTACTGCTTGTCTTCCCAACCGTTCTTGAACACGTGGTACAGCACGCCGAAGAGGAACGGAATGTCCGATCCCGAGCGGATGCGCACGTAGTCGTCGGCCTTCGCGGCGGTGCGAGTGAAGCGCGGGTCGACGACGATCAGCTTGCAGCCGTTTTCCTTGGCGTGCAGCATGTGCAGCATCGAGACCGGATGCGCTTCGGCCGCATTGCTGCCGATGTACATCGCAGCCTTGCTGTTCTGCATGTCGTTGTAGGAATTGGTCATCGCGCCGTAGCCCCAGGTGTTGGCCACCCCGGCAACCGTCGTCGAATGGCAGATGCGCGCCTGGTGGTCGCAGTTGTTGCTGCCCCACAGGCTCATCCACTTGCGCAGCAGGTAGGACTGCTCGTTGTTGTGCTTCGACGAGCCGACCACGAATACCGAATCGGGTCCGCTCTGCTTGCGCAGCTCGAGCATCCGGGCGCTGATCTCGTTCAGCGCCTGGTCCCAGCCGATCTTGACGTACTTGCCCTCGACCAGCTTCATCGGCGCACGCAGGCGGTACTCGCCGTGCCCGTTCTCGCGCACGGCCGCGCCCTTGGCGCAATGGGCGCCGAGGTTGATCGGCGAATCGAACACCGGCTCCTGGCGCACCCAGATGCCGTTCTCGACCACCGCGTCGATCGCACAACCCACCGAACAGTGCCCGCAGACGGTGCGCTTGACGACCACCTTCTTCGCCCCGTCGCCAGGCTTGGCGCCGTCGGCGGCCTGAGCCTTCTTGACCAGCACCAGCTGCGAGGCGGCCATGCCGGCGCCGACGCCCAGACCCGAGCGACGCAGGAAGGCACGGCGGTCCATGGTCGGGATCGCGCGGCCGATGCCGCGCGCCAGGCCGGACACGAGCGCCGAGGGTTGCGCGCCTACGGCCGCGGTGGACTTGCGTGTGAGCAGCATGGAGGAGCTCCTGAAAGCGAAAGACCGAAGAGGTCGCGCGCGCGTCGCGCGGCGCTCAGACCCGGGCTGTCTGGTAGTAGTCGAGCACGTGCTGGGTGACCTGGTAGCCGCCTCCCTTGTCGGGCGCCGGCTTCGCCGCGGCGACAACGGCTTCGCTCGGCCGCACCAGGGGCACGGCGACTGCGGCCGCAGCCAGCGCGCCTACTGCGCCAGCGCCGGCGAACAGCCGGCGACGCGACAGTTCGGCTGATTTCGATTCCTTCATGACCACTCCTTCGCCCGGCAACAAACAGTGACAGGCCGCGTGGCATTAGGGTCTGTCCCGACTGCCTGGGCAATCAGGTATGCCCCTAGTTTCATAACGCACATGTGCGGTCCGCGACCTTGACAAGTCGGTCGAAGTCGTGGTGCCCAGCCGTTGTTCGACCCA
>JAZKIW010000144.1:0-51020 GCA_040384625.1 Pseudomonadota bacterium
CGACGTGGTCGACAGCACCAAGCTGTCGGAAAAGATCGGCGATGCAGCCATGGCCACGGTGTGGCTGGCTCACGACCGCGTCGCGCGCGACCTGCTACCGGTCTGGCGCGGTCGCGAGATCGACAAGACCGACGGCATGCTGTTCCTGTTCGAGATCGCGTCGGACGCTGTCAGCTACGCGCAGGCCTACCACCGTGCGTTGGCCACGCTCCCGGTCAGCCTGAAGGCACGCGCCGGCTTGCACGTCGGGCCGGTGATCCTGCGTGAGAACACCGCGGCCGACATAGCCCTGGGGGCCAAGCCGCTCGAGGTCGAAGGCCTGGCCAAGCCGACGGCGGCACGCGTGATGTCGCTGGCTCGCGGCGGCCAGACCCTGCTCACGCCCGAGGCGCGCGCAGCGCTAGGCGAAACGCCGCTGAAGGTGCAGTCGCACGGGCACTGGATGATCAAGGGCATCGCCCAGCCGGTCGAGCTCTTTGAAGCCGGCGAGGACGATGCACCCTTCGAAGCGCCGCCCGACAGCGAGAAGCTCTATCGCGTCGTGCGCAGCGGCGAACGCTGGCTGCCCGTCAAACAGCTGCCGAACAACCTGCCTCAGCTAGCGACGTCGTTCATTGGCCGTGAGCGTGAACTCGACGACATCAGAAACCTGCTCGGAAGTGCACGGCTGATTACTCTGCTCGGAATGGGCGGCCTGGGCAAGACCCGCCTGTCGCTGCAGGTGGCCGCAGAGGCCATGGCTGAGTACCCCGACGGAACCTGGTTTCTCGACCTGTCGCCGATCCGCGATCCGGCCCTGGTGGCCAGCGAGGCGGCCCAGGTGCTCGACGTGCGCGAAGAGCCCGATCGACCGCTGATCCAGACTCTGTGCGCACACCTGAAGTCGTTGCGGGCGCTAATCATCCTCGACAACTGCGAGCACCTGATCGCCGCCTCGGCCCAGTTAGCCCACGCGGTCCTGAAGGCCGCGCCCGGCGTGCGCATGATGGCGTCCAGCCGCGAGCCGCTGCATGTACCCGGGGAGCGCACCTACCCGATCCTGCCGCTGCCCGTCCCCTCGCGCGGCGACGGCGTCGAGGCCCTGTCGCGTTCTACAGCTGTGCGTCTGTTCGTCGAACGAGCGCAGGCGCACAAGCCGGCCTTCGAGATCAACGAACGCGAGGCCCCGGCCCTCGGCGAACTGGTAGCTCACTTGGAAGGCATTCCGCTGGCGATCGAACTGGCGGCGGCGCGCGTGCGTTCGATGTCAGTGTCCGACATCAACGCGCGTCTGAAAGACCGCTACAAGCTGCTCACCGGCGGCTCGCGCGTGTTGCAGGAGCGTCAGCAGACACTGCGGGCCTTGGTCGATTGGTCCTATGAGCTGCTCAACGAGCATGAGCAGTGCGTGCTCGCCCGGCTGGGCGTCTTTGCCGGCGGCTTCGACCTGGGCGCCGCCGAGCAGGTCTGCGGCGCCGAACCACTGGACAGCCTCGATGTGCTGGATCTCCTCGGCTCGCTGGTCGAGAAGTCGCTCGTGATGCTGGACGAAAGCGGCGAGGCCGCGCGGTACCGGATGCTCGAAACGATCCGCGACTATGCGAGCGAGAAGTTGAAACAGGGCGATGAGCAGGCCGCGGTTGCCGAGCGCCACTGCCTGCATTTCTTCGCCTTTTCGAAGCAGGTCCGCGATGGCTTGCGGGGTGCTGAGCAGGCATTGTGGCTGCGGCGCGCCGAGACCGAGATCGACAACCTGCGTACGGCCATCGCCTTGCCGCTGTCGGGCGCCGGGGACGCCTTTACTGCGGTGAAGTTCTGCGTCGCGTTGATGCATTTCTGGATCCTGCGCGGCTACACCGGCGAAGGCCGCAACACCCTCCGCGCTGCGCTGGCGTTGCCCGCAGTGCGGGCGTCGAACCTGGCACACGCCCATGCCCTCTACGTCGGCGCGTGCCTCGCGGAGAGCCAGAGCGACCACGCCGAGGCGCGGCAGATGTTGGAGACCTGCCTCGAACTGCGGCGCGAATTGGGCAACGCGCAAGACATAGCGGCGACGCTGTCGACCTTGTCTCTCGCCCGCTTGGAGGCAGGCGATAGTATCGGCGCCACCTCGGCCGAGTACGAAGCCCTGGACCTGTTTCGCCGGCTGGGTCATCGCATCGGCGAAGCTGTCGGGTTGAACCACCTGGGCCTGATTGAAATGTACGCTGGCAACGACGCCGAGGCGCAAGAGCACCTGGAGAGCAGCCTGGCCATCGCGCGCGACATCGAGTTCCCTGAACTCGAGGGCGCCGGTGAGCTGATGCTCGGTGAGGCTGCACTGGAATCCGGCGATCTCCCTCGCGCTGGCCTGCACTTCAGACGCTCACTTGCCGTGTGTCAGGATTCCGCCGACAAGCGCGGCGAAGCCACTGCGCAGTGGTGGTTGGCGCGGCTTGACCTCGCAACCGGAAATGGCGCACAGGCCCACGGCCGATTGCTCAACGCCTTGCTCGCATTCCGCGCATTCGAGATGCACGACGAACTGGTGGGCTGCCTGGAGGATCACGCCGAGTTGACCCGTAGCACCGGCCAAATCGAGGGGGCGGTCCGGCTGACCGCCGCCGCAGCGACGCTCAGGTCGCGCCTCAACCTGCTTCGCTCACCCAGACGGGAGCAGCGCTGGGCGGGCCACATTGCTCAGCTGAAAGCAATGGTGGCCGCCGAGGTCTTCGATGCGGCGTGGGCCGAAGGCACGAGCTGGGAGACCGACGCGGCGATGAAGGCCGCGGCCACTCCGCCATCGACTTGAGCGCGACGGAGCCCCCCACACCGGCCAGTTGCCGAGTTCAGAACTCCGTACGCTGACGGCGGCGCGCCGAGAAACCGATGGCACCCAAGCCAAGCAGCATCAGGGCGTAGGTCTGCGGCTCCGGAACTGCAAGACCGGCTTCAATGAAGCCGCCATCGAGTTTCCCATTTTCGTCCGAGTAGCCGCAGTAGTACCCGTCAGTGTTGATCCCGTTGGGGCACAAGTCCACCAAGTGCCCATACCCATGACCTTTCCAGAACTCTGGATTGTCAATGTGCCCATGATCATGCTTTCCTTCGAAGGCATCCTTGGTTGCGTGGTAGAGCAACGGCCCATGGCCATTTAAAGCGTCGTCATAAAACGCCAGTGTGAAGTCGTAAAGGTTGACGCCGTGCAGCGTCTCTACGGTGCTTGCCCAAGGTTCGAAGAAGTCGGACTTCAAGCCCATGAGCTTTCCTTCAAAGAACGTGGCCGCGTACATCACAGTGGTGGCGGCACCGTAGTCCAAAGTTGCGAAGTAGGACTCGTTTGCGGCGTTAGTCGCACCGTCCGCCAGAAACACCTTGGCATCTTGAACGTGCATTGTGCAGAGGGTACTTGCGACTACGGTACCGGTGAAGCCCGCGACCAGGTTGCAGCCGTCGCTGAAAGAAAACTTGGCTTCACCAGCCCAGAACATGTCGCCTTCAGTCGTTCCTGTGTCTGTGAACGGCTCTCCGTACCGCGGATCCCACGTTCCGCCGACGATGACTCGGGCGTGCGCAGGCGCCAATGCAGCCAGGGACACAAGCAAGCCCATCACTGCAGCTCGGATCGTCGGCAAGGCAATCATTGGAGTTCCTTTGAGAAAGACTGCTCTGGCCCACACGTGAGCCGGTCGGTACGAATACTTACGACCGGGAGTGTAGGGAAGGGTGGCGGTTGCCGTGCAGTTTAAGGCCCTCTAAACAGGGGGGGGCTTGCACGCCGTTGTAAGCCGCCGTAGGAAAGGCCGGCGCCGCGGCCCCGAATACACTGACCTGTAACCGCGGGGTGCGGCAATCCATCTTGGAGGCAGTCGGATGTGGTCGATCGGCTATTTGCTGGGGTTCATTGGC
Organism: Pseudomonadota bacterium; assembly: GCA_040384625.1. Lineage (GTDB taxonomy): Bacteria > Pseudomonadota > Gammaproteobacteria > Burkholderiales > Burkholderiaceae_C > CADEEN01. The sequence goes on from JAZKIW010000144.1 coordinate 3,868, forward strand.
GCAGTGCTGACCCTGGCCAGCTACCTGATGAAAAGCATGTTGCCTTTGCGCGTGATGGCGCTGGCGGCCAACTTCTTCTTCGTCGCCTATGGGTATCTGGAGTCAGCACTCCCTTCGCTGATGCTGTACGCCGCGATGATCCCGATCAATGCCAAGAAGGTGTGGGAGATCAAGAAGCTGGTGCGGGCGATCGAGAACGCCAAGGCCGACACGCCGGTCAGCGAGTGGCTGCTTCCGCACATGCACCGGCGCGTGGCCAAGGCCGGCACGACGCTCTGGCACAAGGGCGACAAGGCGACGGAGATGCTGTACGTCGAGAGCGGCCAGCTCAACCTGCTTGAATACGACGAGCCCATCGGGCCCGGCTCCCTGGTCGGTGAGATCGGCCTCTTCGCTCCTGACAACCGCCGCACCCGGACCATCGTCTGCGCCACCGATTGCACGCTGTTCAGCCTGTCGGCCGAGGAGATGGCCCTGCTGTACTACGAGAACCCCAAGCTCGGCTACCACGTGATGCGCCTGATCGTCGCTCGCCTGATGCACGACGCCGAAGTGGCGACCGCGCACCGCGACGCCCTGATGCACACGGCTGCCGCCGGAGCCGCAGCGCCGCGGACGCCGGCCTGAAGCTCAGCGCTGGGCCTGCAGCGCCGCGATGCGCTGCTCGATCGGCGGATGGGTCGAGAACAGCGCCATCAAGCCGCTCGGTGCACCGCTGATGCCCATCGCCTGCACAGTCTTGGGCAATTCACCGGGAGGCAAGCCGCCCAGACGCGCCAGGGCGTTCATCATCGGCTGCGGACGGCCCATCAGGTCGGCCGAGCCGCGGTCGGCGCGAAACTCGCGCTGGCGCGAAAACCAGGCCACGATGATCGCTGCCAGCACCCCCAGCACGATGTCGAGCACGATTGTCGTCACGTAGTAGCCGATGCCCAGGCCGCGTTCGTTGCGCAGCAGCACGCGGTCGACGAAGTAGCCGATCACGCGCGACAGGAAGACGACGAAGGTGTTCATCACACCCTGGATCAGGGTCATCGTGACCATGTCGCCATTCGCGACGTGCGCGATCTCGTGGCCGATGACGGCCTCGACCTCCTCGCGGTTCATGCCTTCCAGCAGACCTGTCGAGACGGCCACCAGGGCCGAGTTCTTGAAGGCGCCGGTGGCGAAGGCGTTCGGGTCACCCTGGAAGATCGCCACTTCGGGCATCTGGATGCCGGCCTTGTCGGCAAAGCGCCTGACCGTGGTGACGATCCACTGGTGCGTGGCGTCGGGTGAGTCATTGATGACCTGGGCACCCGTGCTCCACTTGGCCATCGGCTTGCTGATCAGCAAAGAGATGATCGCGCCGCCGAAACCCATCACGGCGGCGAAGCCGAGCAGCGCGCCCAGGTTCAGGCCGTTCTCCGTCAGAAAGCGGTTCAACCCCAGCAGGTTGGCGGCCAGGCTGAGCACCAGCATCACGGCCAGGTTGGTGACGATGAACAGGACGATGCGCTTCATGACGCTCCCGCGACAGACAAGTTGACGATCACGGCGCCCATATTAGGGCCGGTCTCCGGCCTTCAAGCGCGGCGGACGGAAGACTCCCGCGTCGGCATAGAAGCTGAGATCCTCGTTCGCCGCCCACCATCCCGGAATGCCCAGCACCGGCAGGGGCAGGAAGGGCTTCCGCGCCCACTGTTCGGGCGGCCAGGTGAGCGGATCTCCGATGACCACATGGGCGGTCAGCGCCTTGCGCGGCGCGTTGGCCAGCTGTTCGAGCAAGGCGTGCCCGAAAACTTCGAAGCGCGCTCCTTGCCAGAGCGCGCGCCGCGTGATGAAGAGCGCGCCCCAGTCGCGTGCAGCGAGGGCCGCGGCGAGCGCGGGCGGAGGATCGAGCCAAAGGGCGCCGTGTTCGTCGAACAGGGTCAGGGCGTCGCGCAGCGCGCCGCGTGTCGGGCCGATGCCCTCGGCGCCGATCTGCGACGCCTGCAGCGCATTCAGGCGCTGCTTCAGCGCTGGCCGCGCTCGCCAGACGAGACCGTTGAACAGGTCATGCAGGTTGTCGCGCGTCGGCACGGCGCCGGTGCGGGCTATGTAGGCTTCGTACGCTTCGCCGTGCGGCAGCGCGGTGGCGTCAACGAAGCGCGGCGCCTCGCCGCCGAGGGCATTCAGGGCATCGGCCACGGCGCCCCCCGGCTGCAAACGGTCGGCCAGATTCCGCAGCGGCGCGAACCACGGTTGGGTCCAGTCGAGTGTCACCGACCGGCGGCCGGCAGCGTCCTGACGTGATTGGGCTGGTTCGGCGGCTGCAGCTCGAACAGTTCGGGAAACTGGCCGAACAGCTTGGTTGAGGAGCCGCTCTTGCTGAGCAGGCCGGCCTCGCGCAGGCTCTCTGCGGCCACGCGCAACTCGATCTTGTCGCCGCGCGCCAGCGCCGGCAAGGCACGCAGGATCGCCTGCGCCTTCTCCGGCAAGGCCTGCGCCGGCGGCGCCACCGCCGGAGCGGCTCTGCGGCGCGGGCTGCGCTTGGTGGCGGCGGCGGCAGTGGCGACGGCAGGTGGCGACTTCGGCGCCCGCACGGCCTTGCTTGCGGGCTTGTCGGCTCGCTGCGTCGCTCGGTTGTGCGTCATGACTTCGTAGTCGTCGTACACCGACTTGGTCTCTTGGCCCGTCTTGCCCTGCTGGCCGATGCCGATGACACGGCAGCCCTTCTCGCGCAGTCGCGCCACGAGCGGGGCGAAGTCGGAATCGGACGAAGCAATCACCATTACCGCAGGGCGCTCGGCAATCGCCAGGTCGATGGCGTCGACCGCCAGCGCGATGTCGGTCGAGTTCTTGCCCGCGGCGAGGTTGACCATCGGCCGGATCGACAACTGCTTGAACAGCTGCTGGTGCTTGACCGCCGATTCGGCCGTGCAGTACGCGCGCCGCACATGCGGGCCGCCGAGGTGCTTGCCGACCCAGGCCACGGCCTGCTCGATCACGTCGACCGAGACGTTGTCGGCGTCGATCAGCAGCATCACGCGATCGACGCTCATGCCAGTCTCCAGTTCAGGGTTTCGCCGCCACGCAGCGGTTTGAGGGTGGCTTCACCGAAAGGCACACTCTCGGCCAATTGCCAGGGCTCGCGCCGCAGTGTCACCCGCGCGGCGTTTCGCGGCAGGCCGTAGAAGTCGGGGCCGTTGAAGCTGGCGAAGGCTTCCAGCCTGTCCAGCGCACCCGCCGCCTCGAAGGCCTCGGCATAGAGCTCCAGCGCTGCCGGCGCGGTGTAGCAACCGGCGCCGCACACCGACGCCTCCTTCAATGCCGCTGCATGCGGGGCGCTGTCGGTGCCGAGAAAGAACTTCGCGCTGCCCGAGGTGGCCGCGGCGACCAGGGCCTGGCGGTGCACTTCGCGTTTCAAGATCGGGAGGCAGTAGTAGTGCGGGCGCAGGCCGCCGGTGAACAGGGCATTGCGGTTGTAGAGCAGGTGGTGCGCCGTGAGCGTGGCGGCGGTGAAGCGGTCGCTCGCGGCCACGTACTGTGCGGCTTCCTTGGTCGTGATGTGCTCGAACACCACCTTCAGCTCCGGGAAGTCGCGGCGCAGCGGTTGCATCACCTCGTCGATGAACACCGCCTCACGGTCGAACAGGTCGACTGCAGGGTCGGTGACCTCGCCATGCACCAGCAACAGCAGGCCCTGACGCTGCATCGCCTCGAGCGTCGGGTAGGTCTTGCGCAGATCGGTGACGCCGGAATCGCTGTTGGTCGTGGCCCCGGCCGGGTAGAGCTTGACGGCGACCACGCCCGCTGACCGGGCGCGCCCGATTTCGTCCGGTGGCAGCCTGTCGGTCAAGTACAGGGTCATCAGTGGCGTGAAGTCCAGGCCCGCCGGCAACGCAGCCAGGATGCGCTCGCGGTAGGCACTCGCCATGGCCGCGCTCGTGACCGGCGGCTTCAGGTTCGGCATCACGATCGCCCTGGCGAACTGGCGCGCTGTCGCCGGCAGCACCGCCGCCATGGCAGCGCCGTCGCGCAGGTGCAGGTGCCAGTCGTCGGGGCGGGTCAGGGTCAGCGCTTCAGGCATGCGATCGATTGTCACACCCTGGCCAACGCAGCCGGCGCCGTGGAGCTTGCTTGGCCTCGTCTGGCGCGCCTTGGCTCCGTACGCAACGCCGGTGCGCTGGCCGAATCCAGCGCGCACGTCCCGATTGCCGCGATCGCGCCGGAGGCCTAGAGTGCAGGCCCCGACCGACAAGAAGCGTCATGGCCCCGCCCCCCCCTCCACGACCGCATCCCGCGGCGCCCTACGATATGCGCGACCCCGCGCTGCACCCGCCGGCACTGGCGCCCGGCTACAAGACCAGCGTGCTGCGCTCGCCGCGCAACGCCCTGATCGCACTGAAGCACGGCTTGACCGAAGTCACCGCGCCGGTGTTCTCGGCTGCCGAGCTCGGCCCGATGGACGACGACCTGATCCTGAATTTCGCCAAGACCGGGTTGCCCGTCGGCGAGCGCATCGTGATGCACGGCTATGTGCACGACACGTTCGGCCGGCCGGTGCCCCACGCCCTGGTCGAGGTCTGGCAGGCCAATGCCAGCGGACGCTACCGCCACCCGAAGGACAGCTACATCGGCGCGCTGGACCCCAATTTCGGCGGCTGCGGCCGCGTGCTCACAGACACCAACGGACACTACCGTTACCGCACCATCAAGCCCGGCCCCTACCCCTGGCGCAACCGCATCAACGAATGGCGTCCGGCGCACATCCACGTTGCGCTCAGCGGCACGGGTTGGGCGCAGCGCTTGATCACCCAGTTGTACTTCGAGGGTGACCCGCTGATCGCGACTTGCCCGATCGTGCGCACGATTGCCGACGAGTCCCAGGTGCGCGGCCTGATCGCGCTGCAGGACAAGGGCAACTTCGTCGAGCTCGATGCGCGTTGCTACCGCTTCGACATGGTGCTGCGTGGCCAGCGACAGACCTGGTTCGAGGGCCGTTGAGATGAGTCAACAACCTAACACCCCGCTGCAGTTGAACGAGACCGCCTCGCAGACCGGCGGCCCGTATGTGCACATCGGCCTGGCGCCGGAACAGGCCGGCTTCCAGATCTTCGAGAAGAACTTCGGCCCGATCCTGGTCGACAAGAAGACCAAGGGTGAGCGCATCGCGCTCGAAGGCATGGTCTACGACGGCTCGGGCACGCTGATGCGCGACGTGCTGATCGAGATCTGGCAAGCCGATGCCAAGGGTCACTACGCCCATCCGGCCGATCCAAAGCCTTCCACCTGGCGCGGCTGGGGCCGCACTGGGGCGGACTTCAAGAGCGGGCGTTACCGCTTCGAGACCATCAAACCGGGTCGCGTGGTCGGCCCCGACGGCAGGCTGCAGGCGCCGCACATCGCGATGATCCTGTTCGCGCGCGGGATCAACATCGGTCTGCAGACGCGCGTCTACTTCAGCGACGAAGGCGCGGCGAATGCCGAAGATGCGGTGCTCGGCGGCATCGAGTGGGAAGCCCGGCGTCAGACCCTGATCGCCCGGCGCGAGGAGCGCAAAGGCGAGACCGTGTACCGCTTCGACATCCATGTGCAGGGGCCAACGCCGGCCGAGGAGACCGTCTTCTTCGATCTCTGATTGGGTCCGTGCGAGCGGGCGCCCTGAGGGGCCGCCCTAGGATCAGCCGGGCGACGATGCGCGTAGAGTGGGCGTCCCGCCCGCCACCGGCTGTCATGTCCGCGTACCTGTCGATCGATTCGGTCAGCGTTGCCTACGGCGCCACGCCGGTGCTTGACCGGGTCAGCCTCGAAGTGCAGCGCGGCGAGATGGTGGCCCTGCTCGGCAGTTCGGGCTGCGGCAAGACGACACTGCTGCGTTCGATCGCCGGCTTCGTCAGGCCCAGCGCAGGCCGCATCGTCGTCGACGGCCGCGACATCAGCGACCTGCCGCCGGAAGCGCGCAACACGGCGATGATGTTCCAGTCCTACGCCTTGTGGCCGCACATGGACGTGGCCGCCAACATCGGTTACGGCCTGCGCATGCGGGGGGTCGCCAAGGCGCGCATCGCCGAGCGCGTGGCCGAGATGCTGAAGTTGCTGCAACTTGACGGCTTCGGAGCGCGGGCCGTGGGCTCGCTCTCGGGCGGGCAGCGCCAGCGCGTCGCGATGGGCCGGGCACTGGCGGTGGATCCGCTGCTGCTGCTGCTCGACGAGCCGATGTCGAACCTCGACTACAAGGTGCGCCTAGACCTGCGCCATGAGTTGCGCGCCCTGCAGCGCCGTGTCGGCATCACGGCGATCTACGTCACGCACGACCGCGAAGAGGCGCTGACCCTGGCCGATCGCATCGCCGTCATCGATGCCGGACGCGTGCTCCAGTACGGCACGCCGGAAGAAGTGTTCCACCGTCCGGCCAGCCCCTTCGTGGCCGGCTTCATGGGCGCCGACAACGCGGTCGAACTGGCCGACGACGGTGGCGAGTTGCGCCTGGCCGACGAGGCGATGCCGCGACGCCTGCGCGCCCACTTTCGCGGCGACCGCGCACGCCTCGCTTCCTCCGCTGATCCGACCGCGCTGTCGATGGCCGGCACGGTCGAACAGGCGTCCTATCTGGGCCACGGCTACCGCTATCGCGTGCGCGTCGGACGTGGCCAGGTGTGGGTGGACGATCCAGCCGCCGTGCCGGAGGGCAGTCGCACCCATGTCATCGTCCCGCGCGACGCTCTGCTGATGTTCCCCACAACATGAAGGAGACCCTGATCATGAAACTCGTTACGTTCACGTTGGCCGCCCTGGTGGTCGCCCTGCCGGCGTCGGCGCAGACGCTCAACGTCGTCACCGCCGGCGACCAGAACATGGTCGACTACGTCAACAACTTCCTCGGGCCGCGCTTCGAGAAGCTGAACCCGGGCGTGTCCGTCAAGGCCGTGGGCACCGGTCCCGGCGATGCCGGCTCGCAGAAGATCTACGAAAAGCTCTCGGCGCAAGCGAAGGCGGGCAATGCCATCTGGGACGTGGACGTGGCGGTGATCCACCAACGCGGCGCGGCCACGATGGTCAAGGAGAACCTGCTCTCTTCCTATCGCAATCAGATCGCCACCGACAAGCTGGTGTCTCGCGACACCGCCACGAATGCCTTGGGCACGAACGTCAGCGGTTTCGTGATCCCGATGTTCCACAGCCAGATCGCCCTGGCTTACAACCCGGATCTGGTCAAGGCGCCGCCCAAGAACTTCACCGAGCTTGAGAGCTGGGTCAGGCAATACCCGAAGCAGTTCGGCTACAACGGCGTCAAGGGCGGCATGTCGGGCGTGGGCTTCGTCACCGGCTACGTCTCGGCGAAGAGTGGCCTGGGCAAGACGCTCGAGGAGGGTCCCTATGACGCGAGCAAGAAGGCTGCGATCGACCAGGCCCTCGCAGGCCTCAAGGAGTTCAACAAGTCGGTCGTGATGACGCCTGGCAACGCCGGGACGCTGGACATGCTGAACCGCGGCGAGATCATCATGGGCCCGGTGTGGGTCGACATGTTCTACACCTGGGTGGCCGACGGCAAGCTGAACCCGAAGCTCAAGCTCTCATTGCCCGAGCCCGGCCTGCCCGGCCAGCCGATGTACTACGCGGTGCCGGCCAAGGCCGCCAATGCGGCGATGGCGCGCAAGTTCGTCGAGTTCGCGGCCAGCCCCGACATCCAGGCTGAGGGGATCGTCAAGCAGTTCAACTGGTACCCCGGCATCGACGCCCAGCACGTGCGCGCCAAGCTCGACGCCAAGAGCTGGGACAAGCTGTTCACCGACATCAAGCCGGACGCGCTGCAGCGCTACGGTCGGCCGTTCCCGCTGTCGGACTACTTCACCGACATCGTCGAGGGGTACGAGCGCGTCGTCCTGAAATGAACCGTCGTTGGGCGGGCCTGCTGCTGATCAGCCCCGCCCTGCTCGTCATCGCGGTCTTCTTCCTGGTACCGCTCGGGCTGTCCCTGGTCACCTCGCTCCAGGCCAAGGGCGGTGGCTGGACCCTGGCCCACTTCGAGAAGTCGTTCGAGCTGTACAGCACCGACATGCTGTTCACGGTGGCGATCGTGCTGCTCAGCTCGGCCCTGATCGCCGTGGTGGCGATCGCCATCGCCGGCTACCTCACCCTGGGGGAGAACGAGCGCACACGCAAGGTGCTGCGCTGGCTTTACCGCTGGCCGTTGTTCATCCCCTTCGTCGTCACCGGCCAGGTGATGCGCACCTTTCTGGCCAAGAACGGCATGCTCAACCACGTGCTGGTCGGCGGCGGGCTGATCGACCCGCTGGCGGCGCAGAGCCTGCTGGACTGGCGCGGCATCGTCATCGCCTTCGTCTGGAAGCAGGCTCCATTCGTGACCCTGTTGCTGGCCGGCGCGATGGCCTCGCTCGACCTGCAGCACACCGAGGCCGCGCGCAACCTCGGCGCGCCGCGCTGGCGCGTGCTGATGGAGATCGTGCTGCCCCAGGTGCGCGGCACGCTGCTGGTGGGGCTCGTGCTGAGCTTCGTGACGATGCTGTCGGTGCTCTCGGTGCCGCTGATGATCAACCCGAATTCGCCGACGATGATGACCGTCGACGTGGCGTACCGCATCAGCACCCACGGCGACTACGCGGTGGCCAACGCGCTGTGTCTGGTCTCGCTGCTGTTCGCTTCGCTCGGCGCCTGGGTCTACCTTCGCCACGCCGTCAAGCGGGTGGAAGGCGCGTCATGAACCCAAGCCGCAGCCTGGTCCAACGCTGGTCGCGGCACGCGGTGCGCGCACTGCTGATCGGCCTGCTCGCCTTTCTGATCTTCGGCCCGCTGGCCAACCTGCTGCTGTGGGCCTTCGCCGAGCGCTGGTTCTTCCCGGGCAAGCTGCCGCAGGAGTTCGGCCTCACGTTCTGGTACCGCGTGTTCCAGCCACGCGGCAACGCAGTGCAGTCCCTGGTCGTGAGCGTCGTGATCGCCTTACTGACCGTCGCCTTCTGCCTCGCGGTGGCGGTGCCCGCGGGCTACGCGCTGGCACGCCTGAAGCTGCCCTGGCGCGGCTTCATCCTGATGCTGTTCCTGCTGCCGCAGGCGATCCCCAATCTGCCGATCTACGTCAACATCGCGCGCATGTTCTACGAGGTGGGTCTCAACGGCACGGTGTTCGGTGTCGTGCTCGTGCATGCGTCGCACGGCCTGGTGTTGGCGGTGTGGATCGCCAGCGCGGCCTTCGCCGCGGTCGACGAGTCGCTGGAGCAGGCCGCGCGCAACCTCGGCGCCGGGCCGTGGCGTTGCTTCCACAGCATCACCCTGCCGCTGGCCGCACCGGGCTTGATCGCAAGTGCGATCTTCGTCTTCCTCGAGTCGCTCGACGAATTCACCGGCACCTATTTCGTCGGCGTGCCCGATGTGATCACCTTGCCGCTTCTGATGTTCAACGCCAGCATGGGCGGCAACTACCAGATCGCCTCGATCACCGCCCTGCTGCTGCTGCTACCGTCGATCGCCTTCATGCTGCTGGTCGAGCGCTTTCTGAAGGCCGACGTGCTGGCCATGGTGGGCCGCTAGCACCGGGGAGTGCTGCAGGCCGGTCATCACGCCCGCGGCTCTGCGGGAGCGCTCGCTGCCAGCGCGTGACGCCGGGGTCGACGTCGGCGCAGGCATCGATGGCGAAGCCGTGGCGTTGCAGAAGGCCGGCCATGCGCACGTTGCCGTTCAGCACGTCGCCATACAGCATGGCGAGGCCCGCCCCGCCGGCCGCCTGCAGCAATGCGCGGAGAAGGCGGTCGGCGAGGCCCCGACCTTGGTGCCCGTCGGCCACGGCGATGGCGAACTCGGCACTGGCACCACTGGCGTGGTAGCGCGCCTCGCCGACGAACCGCTCTCCCTCCGCGCCTTCAACGCTGGCGATGATGGCCACATGGTCGGCATCGTCGGCCTGCGTCAGCTGGCGTAACAGCCCCGGCGTGCAGGCGTTGACGGCGCCGTGGAAGCGCATTCGGCGCGATGCGGCACTGAGGCCCATCACGAACCGCTGCATGGCCTGGCCGTCGTGCGCGCGCACGCGCCGCAACCTGGGTTCGGGCGGCGGGCAAAACGCAGCGCCGAGATCGGCGATCTTGAACGCGGCGGCGTGGCCGGCGGGGGCATCGAGAACCAGACTCATGGAACGCTCCTGAAGGCGGTGGTGGCCCGTGGGCCAATGACCGGCGTACCTTAGGTCGGGCTGTGTTGCACGCGCGTTCCTCGCCGCCGCCCGGCGGGGTCGGATCAGGGTGTTCGTTCGATGCTGTACCGCAGAGGAAAGGGCGCCATCAGCGCCTCGATCGCCGCCGCGTCGGCGTCGGCCGCGTCGAATCGCACCACCAGGCCGCGCGCGGTCTCGTCGACGCTCAGGCTGACCTGCTGCTGCAGGCCAACACTGTCGAGGCGCTCGCGCAAGGCATGGGCCACGGCCTGGCAGCGCAGCGCGGGCTTGTAGACCTTGCCGATGGCGGTCATCGGCATAGCGTTCAGGAGGGTCAAGCGTTTCGGCCAGGCCGGGCGCTCGGGCATGCGCGGCGTGGCGTCGGTGAGCAGGGCCTCGGCCGACAGCGTGCTGCCGGGCCTGAGCACGACAAAGGCGACCGGCACCTCGCCGGCATACTCGTCGGGCGCACCCACGGCCGCGGCGTGCAGCACCTCGGGGTGGGCCAGCAAGGCCTCCTCGATCACACCGGGATCGATGTTGTGGCCCGAGCGGATGATCAAGTCCTTGGCGCGGCCGGTGACGAAGACTCGCCCGTCGTTGGCAACGTGACCGATGTCGCCAGTGACAAGCCAGCCGCCGTCGACGAAGGTGCGAGCGTTGCGCGCCGCGTCGCTGTAGCCGGGGCTGACGTTCGGGCCGCGCAAGGCCAGGATGCCGTCGTACCCGGCCGGCAAGAGGCGGATGGGCCTGGCCCCGTCGGCCACCGCGCCGACCTGGGTGAAGGGCAGGCGCAGCCCACACGAGCCAGGCACGCGCGGCGCGTGGAAGGGCTCGATGCTGATGACGCCGGCGCACTCGGTCATGCCCAGGATGTTGCGCACCGGGACCTTGAATCGGCGCTCGAAACTCGCCGCCAGCTCGTCAGGCAAGGGCGAACCGCCGGTGAGCAGCAGACGCACTGAAGTGATGTCGCTGCCTCCCGGGTCGACATTGAGCAGGGCCGAGATGACCGTCGGCACCGCCGCCAACAGCGTCACGCGCTCGCGCTCCACGAACTGCCAGTAGCGCTGCACGAAGGCCGGGTTACGCAAGCCGAGAAGTGTCGGCAACACGAGGTGCGCGCCGGAGAGCAGCATCGACAGGCCATAGACGAAGGCGCCCGCCACATGGAACAGCGGAAAGCCGTTGACGATGACGTCGTGCTCGTCGGCGGCATAGAAGAGCGCCGCTGATGTCGCCGTGTGCAACTGGTTGCCATGGCTGTGCAGCGCCAGCTTGGGCGCGCCGGTGGTGCCTCCGGTGTGGAAGCAGGCGGCAACGGTGTCGCGATCAATGCGGCGCTCGAACACCAGCCGATCGGCGGGCTGGGTTTCGAGGAGGCTCTCGAAGCTGGCACCTCCTTGCACGTCGCCGCCGACCCACAGGACATGCTGCAGGTCTGGGCAGAGGCGTTGCAGCTGCACCGCCTTGGCGGCGATGTCGAAGCCGGAACAGGGTGCCAGTGCGATCAGCACACGCGCCTGCGCAGCGTCGAGCAGGGCGGCAATGTGGGGCACCTCGAGCAGAACGTTGATTGGGCACACCCGCCCAGCCGTCTCGCCGCCGAGCAAGGCCAGCCAGGCCTGCGGCATCGCCGGCAGCAGCAGGGCCACCGAGTGGTCGTCGTCCACGCCCAGACCGTGCAGCAGGTTGGCGCTCTGGCGCACGCGGCCCATCAGCTCCGCATAGGTCCAGCGCTGCGCTGGTTCGGCAAGGTCGGCCGAAGGCAGCCAGCTGATCGCGGGGCGCGTGGCATGTCGCGCCGCGGCGGCCTCGAGCGCCTGTGGCACGCTGTGCCAGGGTTGGAAGGCGTCGAAGCCGGCGCTTTCGATGGCCTCGATGTCGGCCTGGTTCGTGAGTCGGCGCGCTTGCATCGAACGACGCCTTGCAGCCACTTGCGGGATCAGCCCAGGGTCAGCAGCAGCGCCTGGTGGTCGGAGGCATCGCTCGCGCGGTCGACCTCGAACGCCTTGATGCGCGGCGCCAAGTCGGACGAGACGAAGACGAAATCGCAAGCGAAGCGGCGCGGCCACTGCACGGTGTCGAACAGGCCGACCGTGGGGTCGTGCGAATGCCCGGCATGGGCCACTTCCCAGGCATCGCAGAAGACCGGGGTCCCATCGTCGAAGGGCGCCAGCATGCGCGCATGTCCGGGCGAGGCGGGCTCGCAATTGAAGTCGCCGGTGACGATGCCCGCACCGGGCCGCGAGTGCCAATGGAAAGGCCCACGCGACACGTCGGCGCGCTCGGGCGGCTGGCGGTGGCGTTGTGCCGCGGCATGCAGATCTCGCAGCGCATTCACCTGGGCCAGGCGCTGGGCGGCGGAGTAGTAGGCCAGATGAGTCGTCGTCACACGCAGGTCGCCGACGTCGGGCGTCTGGATAAGCGCCTCGATCGCCACGCGCTGCATGTCAGCGTGCGAGGGATCAGCCGGCCAGGGCAGCAGGTGGCGCCAAGCCTGGCGCAGCGGCAGGCGCGACAGCAGCAGATTGCCGAACTGGCGTCGCGTGCCCGCGGCAGGGCCCTCGCCTGCCACATCGACCGCGATGCCCTCGATGGCGCTGTAGCCGGGGAAGGCGGCGGCCAGCAGGGCGAACTGGTCTTCGCCGACGCTGCCGGCCAGGGTGTCGAAGCCGCGAGCCACTTCCTGCAGACAGATCACGTCGGCGTCGGCCATGCCGCGCACCTCGCGCGCGATGCGCGCTGGGTCGACGCGGCCATCGACACCGCGACACCATTGCACATTCCACGACAGCAGCTTCATCGCACGGGCTCGATGGCGGCCTCAGCCGCCGCGACGGCGCACAGACAGGTCATGCACAGGCAGCCGGCGTACCGCTGGCGCAGGTCGCGGCGTGTGGCGTCGTCGAGCTGCACCGACGCACAGGCACAGGGCGCGGCATCGTCGAAGCCGCAATGAAAGGCCCCGCCGCAGCGCGGGCAGGTGTTGTCGACCTCAGCCACCGAACAGGCCCTTGTGGCGCTCGCGCAGCAGGTTCTTCTGCACCTTGCCCATCTGGTTGCGCGGCAGCTCGGCGTCGACGAAGACCTGCTTGGGCACCTTGAAGTTGGCGATCCGCCCCTTCAGGTCAGCGATCAGCGCCGCGCTGTCGATGTTGGCACCGGGCTTGGCAACGACCACCGCGACCACGGCCTCGCCGAAATCGGGATGCGGCACGCCGATCACCGCGCTCTCGGCGACGCCCGCGCGCTCGTTGAGCACGCCTTCGATCTCAGCCGGGTAGACGTTGTAGCCACCGCTGATGATCAGATCCTTGCTGCGGCCGACGATGCTGACCACACCGCGCTCGTCGATCTTGCCGACATCGCCGGTCTTGAACCACAGGTCGGGCGTGAATTCCTCGGCCGTCTTCTCCGGCATGCGCCAGTAGCCCTTGAAGACGTTGGGGCCCTTGACCTCGATGCCACCGACTTCGCCCCGCCGGCAGGGTTGGCCCTTTTCGTCGTGCACCCGCACCTGCACCCCTGGCAGCGGATAGCCCACCGTGCCGGCGCGGCGCTCGCCGTCCTTGGCGTGGTAGGGGTTCGACGTCAGCATCACCGTCTCGCTCATGCCGTAGCGCTCGACGATCGTGTGCCCGGTGCGCTCCCGCCAGGCCTCGAAGGTCTCGGGGAGAAGCGGTGCCGAGCCCGCGACGAAGACCCGCATCGACGCACAGGCCGCGCGCGTGAGGCCCGGCTCGCCGAGCATGCGCACATACAAGGTCGGCACGCCCATGAAGACCGTCGCCTCGGGCAGGCGCGCGATGGTGGCCTTCGGGTCGAACTTGTTGAACCACAGGATCTTCGCCCCGGCAATCAAGGCGCCATGGCTGGCGACGAAGAGGCCGTGCACATGGAACACCGGCAGGGCGTGGATCAGCACATCGATCGGCTGCCAACCCCAGTAGGCATGCAGGGTGCGCGCGTTCGACAGCAGGTTGCCGTGACTCAGCATGGCCCCCTTGCTGCGCCCGGTCGTGCCGCTGGTGTATAGGATCGCGGCCAGATCGTCGGCGCGCTTGGGCTCGGGCGCTTGCGCGTCGCTGTGCCAGGCGGCGCGCTCAAGCAGGCTGCCCGTGCGATCGTCGCCCAGGGTGAAGACGTTCTTCACCCCGGCCTTGAAGGCCAGCGGGCTGACCCAGGGGAAGTTGCGCGGGCTGCAGACCAGCACGCTCGGTTCGGCATTGCCGACGAAGTACTCGATCTCACCCTGCTGGTAGGCCGTGTTCAGCGGCAGGTAGACATAGCCGGCGCGCAACACCGCCAGGTACAGCAGGAGGGCCTCGACGCTCTTCTCGGTCTGCACCGCCACACGTGCGCCGGCGGGCAGGTCGAGCGAGGCCAGCAGGTTGGCGATGCGCGCGCTGGCATGGTCGATGTCGCGCCAGCTGTAGTAAAGCGGCTCGGCGCCGTCGCAGGTCTCGATCGCCGTGGCATCGAGCTCGGCCGGGAAGCTCGCGCGCAGCGCGGCGTACAGGTTCTGGTGCTGGGCCATGGTCTTGCGAGTCTCAGAAGCGCGGTGCTCGTTTGTCGTTGAAGGCCGCCAGTCCTTCGCGGTGCTCGGCACTGTCGGCGTAGGCATAGTGCGGCGCGCGCTGCGCGGCACTCGAAAGGCGAGGACTCGCGAACTCGCGCAGCGCGCGCTTGTTCAAGCGCAGGGCCTGTGCCGACAGCGCTGCGATCCGCTCGGCACTGCGGCAGGCCTCGCCGACGACCTGGTCGTCGGCCACGACGCGCGTGACCAGGCCAAGACCGCGAGCCTCGTCGGCGTCGAGAACGCGGGCTTCGAGCAGCATCTCGCGCAGGGCCGTGATGCCGATGACGGCGGCAACGATCTCCAGCTCGGCGGGCGCCATCGGGAAACCCAGTCTGGCGATCGGCACGCCAAAGCGGCTCGAGTTGCCGGCGATGCGGATGTCGCAGCTAGCGGCGATCTCGAGGCCGCCACCGATGCAGGCGCCATCGATCTGGGCTACCAGCGGCACGTCGCAGGACAGCATCGCCTGCAGCGCGGGCAAGACTTCGTCTTCATGGAAGGCCCGCAACGTGTCTTCATCGAAGCGAAAGCCGGCAAACTCCTCGATGTCACCGCCCGCCGCGAAATTGCCGCCGTCACCGGCGACGATGATGGCGCGCACGCCACCCGGCCGGGACTGCAAGGCGTGGAAGTGGACGCGCAGCTCGCGCCACATCGCCACCGACATCGCATTCAGCTTGCCGGCGTTGGCGAGGGTGACACGGGCGATGCCGGTGCCGGCCCCCGCGTCGATGCGAACCTGTCCCGCCATCAGTCCAGCTTCGCCCCGGAGGCCTTGACCACTTCAGCCCAGCGCTTGACCTCGCTCGACACGAACTTGCCGAAATCGTCGCCCCACAGGTTCGGCGTCTCGGTGCCGAGGCCGGTCCAGGTGGCCTTCATCTCGTCGCTGTTGAGGGCCTTCTTCATCTCGTTCTGCATGGCGGTGACCACTTCGCGCGGCGTGCCCTTCGGTGCCCACAGCCCGTACCAGGTCGCGACCTCGTAGTTCGGCGCGCCGCCTGACTTGGCCAGCGGCAACTCGGCAAAGCCCGGCGCCGGCTTGCCCGCGGCCACGGCGATGGCGCGGATGCGACCGCCCTTGATGTGATTGGCCGACGAGCCGAGGCCGTCGAACATCACATCCACCTGGCCAGCAATCAAGTCCTGCAGGGCCGGGCCGGCACCACGGTAGGGAATGTGGGTGATGAAGGTCTTGGTCTGCAGCTTGAACAGCTCACCGGCCAGGTGGTGCGACGTGCCGTTGCCGGCCGAGGCGTAGTTCAGCTTGGCGGGGTTCTTGCGCAGATAGTCGAGAAACTCGGGCAGGGTCTTGGCCGTCACCCGCTGCGGATTGACGACGATGACCTGGGGCACGCTCGAGATCAGCCCCACCGGGACGAAATCGCCCTCGATGTTGTAGTCGAGCTTCGGGTACATGCTCGGCGCGATGGTGTGGTGCACCGCGCCCATGAAGAAGCTGTAGCCGTCGGGCGCGGCCCGCGCCGCGATGCCGGCGCCCAGGGTGCCGCCGGCGCCGCCCTTGTTGTCGATGATGAACTGGCGCCCGGTGTTCTTGCTCATCAGTGCGAACATCGGCCGCGCGAAGGCATCGGTCCCGCCGCCGGGCGGGAAGGGCACCACGATGGTCACCGGCTTGCTCGGCCAGGCCTGCGCCTGGGCCAGCGGCGCGGCGATGGCCGCCATGGCGGTGATGACGAGGAATCGGTAGGGCTTGAAACCACTCATCGGATGTCTCCTGCGATGTCGTCGCGTGTTGTTGAATCGGGCACTCAGAGCAAGGCCGACACGGCCCGGCTGTGTGCCACCTTGCCATGGGCAAAGCGGTCGTGGTGCAGTTCGATCTTGCCCAGGTCGTAGAGGTAATTGACCATCAGCCCGGCCGACTGCTTTAGGCCCTTGGCCGACAGGTTGGCGCTGGCGTTCAGGCGCTCCAGACGCGCTCCATTGTCGAGGTGAAACCGGGCCACCGGATCGCCCTGCGGCTGAGGGGAAACGTGTACGAGGTAGTGCGCCGCCAACCGCCACAGCGCATGGTGGGCCTCGCTGCCGAGCGCCGCCAGACGCGCGGCATGCGTCAGGGCGCTGACGTCGTCGTTGCAGGCTTGCCGCAGCAGGGCCAGGGACCTGGCGCCACGCTCACCGAGCGCCGCGGACTCGACGCGCTGCAACCAGGCCATCAGGCCCGGTATCGGCGACAGGGTGCAGAAGGTCTTCAACTGAGGCAGCTCGCGCTTCAGATGCTCGGCGACGCGCTTGATCAGGAAGTTGCCCAGCGACACCCCGCGCAGGCCCGGCTGGCAGTTGCTGATCGAGTAGAAGACGGCGACCTTGAACTGATCGGAAGGCAGCGGCTCGGACCGCTTGTCGATCAGGGGCGCGATGGCGTCGGCCATCTCGGGGCCGAGGGCCACTTCGACGAAGATCAACGGCTCGGCCGGCAGCTGCGGATGGAAGAAGGCGAAGCAGCGTCGGTCGGGCTGCAGGCGGCGCCTCAGGTCGTCCCAGCCGTCGATCTGGTGCACGGCCTCGTGGTGGATGATCTGCTCGAGCAGCTGTGCTGGCGAGTTCCAGTCGACCTCGCGCATCTCGAGAAAGCCGGGGTTGAACCACGACGACAGCAGGTGCAGGAGGTCGGCCTCGACCACCCGCAGCTGCGGCTGCTTGGGCAGGCGCTCGAGCAGCGCCCGGCGCAGGCGCACGATCGCCGAGGTGCCCCCTTGGGCCCCGTTGAGGCGCCGGAACAGCTCCTGGCGCGGTGGCTCGGCCAGACGCGTCAACCGCAGCAGCGCCTCGGCGCCGGGCGCTGCGGCATAAGCTCGCGCCGCGCCGAGCACGGCCTGCGGATCGGGACTGAAGTCGCTGGCCAGGCGGTCGAAGAAGCGGGTGCGCTGTTCGTCGCTCAGGGTGTCGATGCGTTGCACGATCTGACGCGCGAGCAACGGACCGTTGGCCTCGCCACGCACTGACAGCAAACGCCGGCAGTCGGCAAGAACCTGGCGCAGCGGTGTGGGTTCGGCCATGGCGGTGATCGGCTGGGATGGAAGAAGCAGCGTGATTACAGCACCGCTGGGTTGGCGCACGCTGCGCGATCGCCGCATTCGATGCATGATGCGGATCCACCCTCGACACCCCTCACTGGAGACGAACCCCCATGCAACGCATCGGATTCATCGGCGCATCTGGAATGATGGGCCACGGCATGGCCAAGAACCTGCGCGCCAAAGGCTACCCGCTGACCGTCACCGTGCACAAGAACCGTGAACGCGTCGCCGACCTGCTGGCCGCCGGTGCCACGCTGGCTTCGACGCCGACCGAGCTGGCCCGCGCCAGCGACATCGTGTTTCTGTGCGTCACCGGCTCGCCCCAGGTCGAAGCCGCCGTCAGTGGCCCCGAGGGTCTGCTGGCGGGCGCGGCGCGCGGCATGGTGATCGTCGACACCTCGACCGCCGAACCCGACTCGACGAACCGCCTGCGCGGCCTGTGCGAAGCCCAGGGCGTGGCTTACATCGATGCGCCACTGGCGCGCACCCCCGTCGATGCCGAGGCGGGCCGGCTGAACGTGATGGTCGGCGCGAGCGATGCGCAGTTCGCACAGCTCGAGCCGGTGCTTAAGGCCTTTGCCGAGAACGTGTTCCACGTCGGCGGTCCGGGCGCTGGCCATGTCATCAAGCTGCTGAACAACTTCATCGCCCAGGCCAGCTGCACGGCGGTGGCCGAGGCCTTCGCTGTCGGCCAGAAGGCCGGCATCGACCTGAAGAAACTGATCTCGCTGATGTCGGCCGGCCTGGTCAATTCGGGCCTGATCCAGATCATGGCCAAGACCCTCGATGGCGAACTGGACGGCATGAAGTTCGAGCTCAACAACGCGCGCAAGGACATCCGCTACTACACCCACCTGGCCGAGAACCTGGCCGTGCCGACGGTCGTCGGCGAGGCGGTGCACCAGTCCCTGGCCCTGGCCTGCGCGCTGGGCTATGGCGAGAAGTTCGTGCCCTCGCTCGTCGAAGCCCAGGAGAAGATCACCGGGGCGAAGATCGTGCGGCGCTGACGCGCTCAGTTCGGCTTGGGCGGATAGGGTTGCAGCTGGGGCAGCGGCAGCGTATCGGCCCGGCGACAGGTTTCGGCCTTGTCGACCACCGTCCATTCGCCACCGACGCTATCGCAGACGGCGTGCGCCAAGTTGCGCCGGTCGCGCACGCGGTCCGGCGCGGTGGCGACGCGGAACATTGCCGCACCGACCGCCACCAGGGTGACGACGATGAACGCCAACTGAGCACCGCGAAAACTCAACATGGGCATCGATCCCGGAGCAGCCGACCAGAGCGGCCGCCCATCCTGACACAGGACCATGCAAGCCGCATGCCTGCAGTATGCCCGCGCCAAGCACCAAAGTGATGCCCGCGCGGCGAGGGAACGGTGCCCAGCCTAGGGGGTGCTAGAGCGTGCCGGGCGGGAACAGGCGCGGCAGGAACAGCGCCACGCTGGGCCAGATGATGATGGCGGCCAGCACGGCCAGCATCGGCATCAGCATGATCATCGTGTCCTTGAGGACCGTGACCATGCGCACCTTGGCCACCGCGCACGAGATCATCAGGCACAACCCGTAAGGAGGTGTCACCAGGCCGAAGGCCAGCGACACGATGCCGACGATCGCGAAGTGCACCGGGTCCATGCCGGCCGTCGCTGCCAGCGGCTGCAGGATCGTGCCGACGATGATGATCGCCGGGATGGCGTCGAGGAAGCAGCCGACGACGAGGAAGACGCCGGCGATGAAGAAACCTGTCGTCGTCATGCCCATGCCCCAGGTCTGAACACCTTCGAGCAGGGCCTTGGGGATCTGATAGTAGGCCAGCAGCCAGCCGAAGGCGCTGGCGGTGCCGACGCAGAACAGCGCCACCGCAGACAGCTTGCCGGTATCGAGCAAGGCCGAGTACAGACCCTTCAGGTCCATCTCGCGGTAGACCCACAGCGACAGTGCACCGGCGTAGAGCACCGCGATGCAGGCCGACTCGGTGGCGGTGAACCAGCCGAAGATCTTGCCGCCGATGATGATGAAGGGCGTGAACAGGGCCGGCAGCGAAACCATTGCCGAGACGAACACCTCCTTCAGCGTGGCGCGGGTGTAGGTCGGATAGCCTCTGCGCTTGGCGTAGGCGTGCACCGTGGCCATCTGCGCCAGCCCGATCAACAAGCCGGGGATGATGCCGGCCAGCATCAGCGCGCCAATCGACACCGTCAGCACGCCGCCCCACACGATCATCAGGATCGACGGCGGGATGATCACTGCCAGCACCGCGGACACCGCAGTGATCGCGACCGAGAAGCTGACGTCGTAGCCTTCCTTGACCTGGGCCTCAATGAAGATCTTGCCCTGGCTGGCCGCGTCGGCCGTCGACGAGCCCGAGACGCCGGCGAAGAAGATCGACAGCACCACGTTCACCTGGGCCAGCCCACCCGGGAAGTGGCCGACCAGAGCCCGCGAGAAGCGCACCAGCCTTTCGGTGATGCCGCCCACGCCCATCAGATTGGCCGTCAGCAGGAAGAAGGGCACCGCCAGCAGGATGAAGGAGTTGTAGGCGTTGAAGGTCTCTTGGATCAGGTTCTGCGGCGACAGGCGATCCTCGATGACGAAGATCGGCAGGCAGGCCAGGCCGAGCGCGAAGGCGATCGGCACGCGCAGGAACATCAGGCCGAAGAAGATCCCGAACAGGATCGTCGCGGCAGTCGAGGGGTCGAGGGTCGCGCCGGTCATGCCATCACCTCGTCATGTCCGGTCAGAACCCTGACTGCGTTGATCATGTGTTCACCCTGAAAGAGGAGCCAGGTCACTCCGGTGAGCGGCCAGGCCATGTGGATCAGCCACAGCGGAAGGTCGGCCAGCTCGGATGTGCGGTTCCAGGCGAAGCGCGTGAACTCCCAGCCCCACCAGACGAAGACCAGGGCAAAGCCCAGGATGAAGACGCTCGAGATGATCTTCAGCAACGCGGTGCCGCGCGGCCCGAGTTCCGGCCAGACATCGACATCGAAGTGCGTGCTCTCGCGGATGCCGACCATGGCGCCGATCATGATCATCCAGACGAAGAGGAAGCGCGCCATCTCCTCGGTCCAGATGTAGCTCGGAATCAGACTGGTGTAGCGCGAGAAGATCTGCAGGCTGACCGGGATGATCAGGATCGCCACCGCGGTGACCAGCAACCCCGACAGCAGTTGGCTGTAGACCGCGGTGACGCGCCTCAGGATGAGGAGAAAGGTGTTCATGCAAAAAGAACGGCGACGTGGTGTACGTCGCCGTTCGGCTCCGGGTTGTGCTGTTTACTTGATGGCGTTGATCTTGGCGAAGATAGCGTCGGCGCCGATCTCCTTGGCGTAAGCGTCCATCACCGGGTCGACCAGCTTCTTCATCGCATCGTGGTCGGTGAACGGGATGCGCTTCAGCTTGCCGCCCTTTTCCAGGGCGTCGAGCTTGGCTGTGTCTTCGCCAGATTCGATCTGCCGGCCATAGGCACCCGCCTCCTTGCCGGCCTTGATGATCGCCGCCTGCAGATCGGCCGGCAGCTTCGCAAAGGTCTTGCCCGAGAAGCAGATCGGCCGGATGGTGATGGCGTGCTGGGTCATCGACAGCTGCGGCGCAACCTCGTAGAACTTCATCGCCTCGACGCCGGCGGCCTCGTTCTCGCCGGCCGAGATCACGTTGTTCTGGATCGCGTTGTAGACCTCGTTGTAGGCGATCACGGTCGGGCTCATGCCCGCTGCTGAAAAGGTGCGGCTCCAGATCGGTGCGCCTTGCACGCGCACCTTCAGACCCTTCATCTCGGCCAGGTTGCGCACCGGCTTGTTGACGAAGATGTTGCGCGTGCCGCCGCCCGCATAACCGATCAGCATGACCTCGGCGTTCTTCGCCACCTCGTCGGCAATCGGCTTCAGCAGGTCGGCGTCGAGCACCTTGTTCCAGTGGTTCAGGTCGCGGAACAGGAAGGGCGCGTCGATGAAGGGCGCGGCCTTCGAGAAGGTGGACATGTGGGCAGGCGAGACGATGCCGTAGTCGACCGCCTTGCCCTGGGCCATGTACTCGAAGTACTGCTTCTCCAGGCCCAATTCGCTGTTGCGGTGCAGCACGAAATTGATCGGCTTGGCGTAGTACTTCTTGACCAGTTCCTCGAACTTCAGCAGCGCGCGGTTGAAGGCGTGGTCGTCGTTGAACTGCACCGCGCCGTGCAGGGTGATCGCCTGGGCCTGCGCACTCCCGATGAAAGGTACTGAGAGCGCTGCGGCCGCGGCCGCCGAGCCGATGAATTTTCTGCGTTGCAGCATCGCGTGTCTCCGAATTGGGGGTGCGGCAGCCTACGCCGGCGTGGCAGCTCGCGCATTGGGGCCAGCCCCGATATTCATCACACCATTGTTGAGGGAGCGCTGGGCTACAGTGCGCCGGCCAAGTGCTGCCATGCTCAACCCGCCCGTGCTCCCTGCCGATGCCGACGGCCTGCTCAAGCTGGCCGCGCAGAGCATGTTCGACACCTTCGCGCAGGCCGCGATGGGCATGATGGTGGTGGACCGCGCGCATCGCGTGGTCTGGATCAGCGAGGGCTACAAGAGCTTCCTGCCGGCGCTCGGTTTCACCACCGAGGAGGAATTCGTCGGCAAGCGCGTCGAAGAGGTGGTACCCAATACCTTGATGGCCCAGGTCATCGAAAGCGGACGCCCGATCCTGGTCGATCTTCTGACCAACCAGGCAGGCACCTTTTTGGTCAGCCGCCTGCCCCTGCGCGACGACGCGGGGCGGGTGATCGGCGCCATCGGCCTGGTCCTGCTGGACCACCCCGAGACCACGATGCAGCCCCTGATGGCCAAGTTCTCGCGCTTGCAGTCTGAGCTCGACACGGCGCGCGCGCAACTGGCAGCGCAGCGGCGGCCGAAGTACACCATTGCCAGCTTCATCGGTGCCAGCACAGCGGCGCTCGAAGTCAAGCGCCACGCGCGGCGTGTCGCGCAGAACGACTCCACCGTGTTGCTGCTCGGCGAGACCGGCACCGGCAAGGAGTTGCTGGCCCAGGCCATCCACGCCGCCGGACCGCGCGCGCCCAGGCCCTTCGTCGGCGTCAACATCGCAGCGATCCCCGAGGCCCTGCTCGAAGCCGAGTTCTTCGGCGTCGCCCCAGGCGCCTTCACCGGTGCCGAGCGCAAGCCGCGTGAAGGCAAGTTCAAGCTCGCTGACGGCGGCACCCTGTTCCTCGACGAGATCGGCGACATGCCGCTGGCGCTGCAGAGCAAGCTGCTGCGCGTGTTGCAGGAGCGCGAAGTCGAACCGCTGGGCAGCAACCGGGTCGAGCCGGTCGACGTGCGAGTGATCGCGGCCACCAGCCGCGATCTCGCGGCAATGGTCGCCGAGGGCCGCTTCCGTGCCGACCTGTACTACCGGCTGAACGTGCTGCCGATCACGCTGCCGCCGCTGCGCCAGCGCCGCGACGACATCGAGGCCCTGGCGGAGGCCCTGCTCGAGGACATCGCGCGCCGCAGCGGGCTGCCGGTGCGCAGCCTGGCACCCGACGCCATCGAGCGCCTGGCCGGCGAGCAGTGGCCGGGCAACATCCGCGAGCTGCGCAATATGCTCGAACAGGCCGCACTGATGCACGACGAGCTGGTCCTGCACGCGGCCCACTTTACGCCGGGCGGATGTCAGCCCCCCGTGTCGTCGCCCGCAGCGGCGGCCCCGATGGCCGATCTGCTGCAACCGTTGCCGGACCAGGTGGCAGCGCTCGAACGCGCGGCCATCGCCGCCGCGCTGCGTGCCACCGGCGGCAACCGTCTGGCCGCCGCGAAGATGCTGCACATGTCGCGCGCCTCGCTGTACGACCGGCTGGTGCGCTATCCCGAGCTCGACACCAGTCATTGAGCCGGTGCACAAGGCTGCCTTCGTTCTCGTCCATGGCGCCTGGGGCGGAGCCTGGATATGGCGCCGGGTGATCGGCCCGCTGCGCGCGTCCGGTCATGAAGTGCATGCCGTCACGCTGACCGGCGACGGTGAACGCGCGCACCTGCGCCGCGCCGACATCGGCTTGCGCACCCACATCGACGATGTGCTCGGCCTGATCGACGCCGAGGAGCTTCGCGACATCGTCCTGGTGGGCCACAGCTATGCCGGCCAGGTGATCACCGGCGTCGCCGACGCCCTGCTCGCGCGCGGCAAGGGCACATTGCGCCAACTGGTCTATGTCGACGCGGTGGTGCCACTGCCCGGTGAAGGCTGGGGCAGCAACCATGCGCCAGAGACCGTCGCCGCGCGCCGGGCCTTGGCGGCAGCGAACGACAACGCGCTGCCGCCGCCCGACCCGCGCGAGATGGGCGTCGAAGGCGTCGACCGCAACTGGCTGCTGCGCCGTCAGGTCCCGCACCCCTTCGGCCCATACCGCGAGCCGATGGACTTCGACGGCGAGCGCTGGGCCACCGTGCCGCGCAGCTTCATCGATTGCAACCGGCCCACCTACCCGACGATCGACGGCTCGCGCCAGCGTGTGCGCAGCCAGCCGGGCTGGCGCATCGCCGAGCTGCCGACGGGGCACTATCCGATGGTCACGACACCTGATCTGCTGGTGCAACAGCTGCTCGGGCTGACCCAGACATCCCCGCCCGCCGACCCACCCGACCCGAGGACCAAGACTTGAACGCCTTACATACCGTCGCTGCCCTGGCCCTGTGGCTCGTGCTGATCCCGGCCGGCGCACAGATCGTGAAAATCACGCCGGTCGGCTCGCACCCCGGCGAGCTTTGCGCCAACGACCGCGCATTGATTTTCGAGGACCCGAGCGGTGTGCGCATCCTCTACGACGTCGGCCATACCCTCACCGGCGCCGACGACCCGCGCCTGGGCGAGATCCACGTCGTCTTGCTCAGCCACGCACACGGTGACCACATCGGCGACCAGAAGTTGAAGGCGCTCGGTGCCGGCGACTGCGCGAATGCCGATCGCGCGCCGGCCGGGCCGAACTCCATGACCGCGGAGGTCGCTGCCGCGAAGAACGCGGCGATCGTGATGACCAGCGACATGGGCGCCTTCGTTGGCCGCAAGATGCAGACCATCCGCGGCAGGCCGGTGGGTATCTGCCCGCAGAGCGCCGGTGCCACGACTGTTCCGGTCGCGGCAGCGTGCCGGTCCAACACCCATCTTGGGGGCGCATTCGTCGCCAAGTCGCCTGAAGCGCCGCAGGGTGTCGAAATAACGATCGTGTATGCCTCGCACGCGAACAACGTGCCGCATTCGTTGCTCTCCGACGCGCTGCGTGCCAGCCTGGCGCCGGACGATACGAGCATCGTTCTCGGGCCTCCAACTGGCTACGTGGTCAAGTTCACCAACGGCCTGACCGCGTACCTCTCCGGGGACACCGGCGTCCACACCGAGATGAAGACGGTGGTCAACGAATTCCACAAGGCCAACCTCGCCGTGTTCAATCTCGGTGCGACCGCGGCCAACGTGACGGCGACTGCGTACGCGATGAATGAGCTGGTGCGCCCCGCATCGATCATCCTGACCCACACCAACGAGGCCGTGACCGAGGGCGGAAAGTTGCGACCCGCGTCGCGCACCGCCGCCGTCATCAAGCAGCTCAAGGCACCGGCACATCTGGCGATCAGCGGACGCACGATGGCATTTGACGGCAAGGGCGCCTGCGTTGCGGGTTGCTGACAGGGCTGTCGATCGCGCGTACACGCTGCCCGGAAAGTGGGCAGTCCTGCAGCGGTGAGCACCACTCCGGCCGGCTTGGGTGAGCCCGATCGGGCCGTGGCGGGGTCGGCCCCACCGATTTGCTCAGGGTTTGCACTGGAATGGCGCGTCGTGGCACGCGCATTGCGCCTTGTCATGGTGCAGCGCGACACTGTCTGCGCTCCGTACACCATTCGCCCCGAGGAAACCCGCCCATGAACCGCAATCCCCCTCTCGCCGCGCTTGTCACCGTCCTGCTCGGCGCGCTGATCGCACTGCCGCTAGCCGCGACGGCCCAGACCAAGGCCGGCGAGATCCGCATCGCCCACATCAACGGCAAGACCGGCCCGCTCGAGGCCTATGCCAAGCAGTCGTCGGTCGGCTTCACGATGGGCCTGGACTACGCCACCGGCGGCACCATGATGGTCGCCGGCAAGAAGCTGGTGGTGATCGAGAAGGACGACCAGGGCAAGCCCGATCTCGGCAAGAGCCTCCTCGCCGCCGCCTACGGCGACGACAAGGTCGACATCGCCGTCGGCACCACCGGCTCGGGCGTCGCGCTGGCGATGCTGCCGGTGGCCGAGGAGTACAAGAAGATCCTGCTCGTTGAACCGGCCGTGGCCGATTCGATCACCGGCGACAAGTGGAACAAGTATGTCTTCCGCACCGGCCGCAACAGTTCGCAGGACGCGCTGGCCAACGCCGCCGCGTTCGATCAGCCGGGCGTGTCGATCGCCACGCTGGCGCAGGACTACGCCTTCGGGCGCGACGGCGCAAAGGCCTTCAAGGACGCGATCAAGAAGGCCAATGTCGTGCACGAGGAGTACGTGCCGCAGAATGCCACCGACATCACCGCGGCGGCGCAGCGCATCTTCGACAAGCTGAAGGGCGCGCCGGGACGCAAGGTGGTGTTCATCATCTGGGCCGGCAACCTGGCGGTGCCATTCAAGATGCTCGACCTCGAGCCGCAGCGCTACGGCATCACCCTGGCCACCGGCGGCAACATTCTGCCGGCGATGACTCTCTTCAAACGCGTGCCGGGCATGGAAGGCGCCCTCTACTACTACTTCGGCATCCCGAAGAACCCGGCCAACGAGTGGCTGGTGGCCAACCACTACAAGCAGTTCAAGGCGCCGCCCGATTTCTTCACCGCCGGCGGCATGAGCGCGGCGATCGCCGTGGTCGAGGCACTCAAGAAGACCAAGGGCGACACCAACACCGCCAAGCTGATCGCCACGATGGAAGGCATGAGCTTCGACACGCCGAAGGGCAAGATGACCTTCCGCAAGGAAGACCACCAGGCGATGCAGTCGATGTACCACTTCAAGGTCAAGGCCGACCCGGCCTTCGAGTGGGGCGTGCCGGAACTCGTGCGAGAGATCAAACCCGAGGACATGAGCGTTCCCATTCGCAACAAGCGCTGACCACTGCGCGCTTGCCTCGGGCAGGACATGCTGGAGACCCGAGACCTGACCATCCGGTTCGGCGGTCACGTGGCCGTCGATCGCGTGTCGTGCAGCTTCCACGCGGGCACGCTGACGGCGATCGTCGGACCCAACGGCGCGGGCAAGACGACGCTGTTCAACCTGATCTCGGGGCAGTTGCGCGCCACGTCGGGGCGGGTGCTGCTCGACGGCGAGGACATCACCGCCCTGCCGGCGCCCCTTCGCACACGGCGCGGTCTGGGCCGCGCCTTCCAGCTGACCCAGCTGTTCCCGAACCTCACGGTGCAAGAGAACGTGCGCCTTGCGGTCCAGGCCCGCGAACAGGGCCGCGGCAAGGCAGGGCTGGACATGCTGCGGGTCTGGCTCGATCGCAAGTCATGGATCGACGAGGCGATGGACCTGCTCGGTGCCGTGCAACTGGTGGACAAGCGCGACGCCGTCGCGGCCAGCCTGCCGCACGGCGACCAGCGCAAGCTTGAGGTGGCCCTGCTAATGGCCCTCGACCCGAAGGTCTACATGTTCGACGAGCCGACCGCCGGCATGAGTGTCGACGAGGTGCCCGTGGTGCTCGAGCTGATCCGCGCGCTGAAGGCGCGGCGCAACCGCTTGATCCTGCTCGTCGAGCACAAGATGGACGTGGTGCGCGAACTCGCTGATCGCATTGTCGTGCTGCACAACGGTGCGCTGGTGGCAGATGGCGAGCCGGCCGCGGTCATCGCGTCGCCTGTCGTCCAACAAGCCTATCTCGGCATGACCGCCGAGGAGCCGGCATGACAGCGCTGCTGTCGCTGCGCGACGTGCACACGCACATCGGCGCGTACCACATCCTGCACGGCGTCGACCTCGACGTGCCCGAGGGCGAAGTGACGGTGTTGCTTGGCCGGAACGGCGCAGGTAAGACGACGACGCTGCGCACCGTCATGGGTCTGTGGCGTGCATCGAAGGGCAGCGTGGAATTCAGGGGGCGGCCCCTGCACGTTCTGCGCACGCCCGAGGTCGCGCAGGCCGGCATCGGCTACGTGCCCGAGACGATGGGCATATTCGGCGACCTGACGGTCCAGGAAAACCTGCTCCTCGCGGCGCGCAGCGCGCGGCGGGCCGGCGATCTCGACAGCGCCCGCCTCGAATGGATCTTCGGCTTCTTCCCGGCGCTGAAAAAGTTCTGGCTCTTCCCGGCCGGCAAACTGTCGGGCGGGCAGAAGCAGATGCTGGCCATCGCCCGCGCGATCGTCGAGCCGCGTGCGCTGTTGCTGATCGACGAACCGAGCAAGGGCCTGGCGCCCTCGATCGTCAACAACCTGGTCGCGGCCCTGCGCGAGCTGAAGAGTCAGGCGGCGACGATCCTGCTCGTCGAGCAGAACTTACAGATGGCCAAGGCGCTCGGCGACAGTGTCGCGGTGATGGACGATGGACGCGTGGTCCATCGCAGCCGCATGAAGGAACTGGCCGACGACGAGGCGCTGCAGCAGCGCCTGCTCGGCTTGTCGCTGGCAGTCCACCAATGAACACCGTGACCGCGACCGCCGCAAGCGCGATCCCCGAAGCCAGTTTTGACTGGCGGCCGATCGCCCTGCTCGCCGCCCTGGCGCTGGGCGCGCTACCGCTCATCGGCTCGGTGTCGAGCTGGGTCACGCTGACCGTTGCCGGCCTGGCGATGGGCCTGATCGTGTTCATCATCGCCTCGGGGCTGACCCTGGTCTTCGGACTGATGGACGTGCTCAACTTCGGCCATGGCGTCTTCATCGCCGTCGGGGCCTTTGTCGCCACCAGCGTGATGGGCGGCATGGCCGGCTGGACGATGTCGCCGCAACTGCTGCCCAACCTGGGTGCCATCTTCGTCGCGATGCTGGCGGCGATGGCAGTCGCCGGTGCCATCGGCTTCGCCTTCGAGCGCGTGATCGTGCGCCCGGTCTACGGCCAGCACCTGAAGCAGATCCTGATCACGATGGGCGGGATGATCGTCGGCGAGGAGGTCATCAAGGTCATCTGGGGGCCGCAGCAGATCCCGCTGCCTCTGCCCGAATCGCTGCGCGGCGCCTTTATCTTCGGCGATGCGGTGATCGAGAAGTACCGCGTGCTCGCCGTCGCGATCGGCCTGGTCGTGTTCGCGGCGATGCTCTGGGTGCTCTCGCGCACCAAGGTCGGCCTCCTGGTGCGCGCCGGTGTGCAGGACCGCGAGATGGTCGAGAGCCTGGGCTACCGCATCGAGCGCCTGTTCATCGGCGTCTTCGTCGTCGGCTCGGCGCTGGCCGGGCTGGGCGGTGTGCTCTGGGGCCTGTACCAGCAGAGCGTGGTGCCGCAGATCGGCGCCCAGGTCAATGTGCTGATCTTCATCGTCATCATCATCGGCGGCCTGGGCTCGACCCTGGGCTGCTTCGTCGGCGCGCTGATGGTCGGGCTGCTGGCCAACTACACCGGGTTCCTGGCGCCCAAGGTGGCCCTGTTCTCGAACATCGGCCTGATGGTCGCGATCCTGCTGTGGCGGCCGCAAGGCCTGTATCCGGTGACGAGCCGATGAACGCGCTGAACCGCCTGCTGTCGCACGACCCGCCGAAGAGCCGCTGGCTTGCCGCGGCCCTGGTTCTGATCGTGATTGCGCTGGCCTTCGCGCCCTTCCTGTTCCCGGGCGCAAAGGCCTTGTCCGTCGCGGCCAAGATGCTCGTCTTCATCGTGCTCGTCGCCAGCTTCGACCTGCTGCTCGGCTACACCGGCATCGTCAGTTTTGCGCACACGATGTTCTTCGGCATTGGTGCCTACGGCGTGGCCATCGCCAACACGCGCCTCGGCGAAGGATGGGTCGCGGTGGTCGTGGGTCTGGCCTGCGCGCTCGCCGTTTCGCTCCTGCTATCGCTGGTGATCGGGCTGTTCAGCCTGCGCGTCAAGGCGATCTTCTACGCGATGATCACGCTCGCCGTGGCGGCCGCGTTCCAGACCCTGGCCTCGCAGCTGAGCGATTTCACCGGCGGCGAAGACGGCCTCAGCTTCAAGAACCCGGCCCAGCTGAGTCCGTCGTTCGAGGCCTTCGCCGAGCCGCTCTTCGGCCTGGCGATCGACGGCAAGGTGATCACCTACTACCTGCTGTTCGTCGCCGCGGTGGCGCTCTTCCTGCTGCTGCTGCGCATCGTCAACTCGCCCTTCGGCCGTGTGCTGCAGGCGATTCGTGAGAACGACTTCCGCGCCGAGGCGATCGGCTTTCGCAGCGTCGTCTACCGCACCCTGTCCAACGTGCTCGCGGCCCTGTTCGCAACGGTCGCCGGCGCGCTTCTGGCGCTGTGGCTGCGCTACACCGGGCCGGACACCACCTTGTCTTTCGAGATCATGCTTGACATCCTGCTGATCGTCGTCATCGGCGGCATGGGCACGCTGTACGGCGCCGTGATCGGCAGCGTGCTATTCGTGTTGGCCCAGAACTACCTGCAGGACCTGCTCAAACTCGGCGCCGTCGCCTTCGAAGGTGTGCCGCTGCTCGGCGCGGTGGTCACGCCGGAGCGCTGGCTGCTCTGGCTCGGCGTGCTCTTCGTGCTCGCGGTCTACCACTTTCCCAGCGGCATCGTCGGGCGGCTGCGCGCCGCTCGACGGGCCAATCCATCCACCCAGAGGAGATGACGATGAACAGCAAGAAGTCGATGTCGAAGATGCACTTGAGTTGCGTCGCTGCGGCTGCAATGCTGGCTGGCTGCGGTGGCGGCGGCACCAGCCACACGCTCGAGCCGCCCACGGCCGCGAAGCCGAATGCGAATGCCAACCTGAACTTCAGGCCGGCCTTCGTCACCGGCACAGTGCGCGTGACCGAGTACGACGGCGTGAGCGACGACCTGTTGACCGCGGGCCTGGGTGCCACCGGCCTGGGTGGCGCCGCGCCCGGTTTTGTCGACCCGTTGCTGCCCACGGCAGCCGAACTGCGCCGGCTGGCGATTCACACCAACTACCGCGCCTTGGTCGACCCGACGTCCAACGGCGGCTACGGCCGCCTGTACGGCCCCAACGTCACCGTCGACGGCGTCATCACGAGCGACAGCGGCAAGATCGCCGGCGCCGAATACATCGCCTACGCCGACGACGGCAGCGGGCGCCAGAACGTGACCATGATGGTCCAGGTGCCGAGCTCCTTCGACCCGAAGGCGCCCTGCATCGTCAGCGCCACCTCGTCGGGCTCGCGCGGCGTCTACGGCGCCATCGCGACGGCCGGCGAGTGGGGCCTGAAGCACCGCTGCGCCGTGGCCTACACCGACAAAGGCACCGGCCTGGGTGTGCACGATCTGCAGGCCGACACCGTCAACCTGATCGACGGTCGCCGCAGCAGCGCAGCCACGGCAGGCACGGCCTCGAACTTCACGGCCGCGCTCAGCGCCGCCGCGCGCTCGGCCTTCAATGCGCTGACGCCGAACCGCTTCGCGGTCAAGCACGCGCACTCGCAGCAGAACCCTGAGAAGGACTGGGGTCAACAGACCCTGCAAGCGATCGAGTTCGCCTTCTACGTGCTCAACGAGCGCTACAGCACCGCCACAGGTACGGGGCTGAAGGTGGCCCAGATCCGGCCGCACAACACTCTGGTCATCGCGTCGAGCGTGTCGAACGGCGCCGGCGCCGCACTGGCTGCGGCCGAACAAGACGAAAGCGGCATGATCGATGGGGTCGCCGTCAGCGAACCCAGCATCCAGCTCGCCCCGAGCAGCGACCTGCGCATCGAGCGCGGCAGCCTGCCCGCGTACACCGGCGGCAGCAAACCGCTGTTCGACTACTTCAGCTACGGCAACCTGCTGCAGGCCTGCGCCGCGCTGGCGCCCGACGCGGCTGCCAGCCCCTTCCTGTTTCTGCTCCCCGCCGCCGGCGCGGCCAACCGCTGCACCGCGCTGGCTGCTGCCGGCCTGGTGAGCGGCGCCAGCACCGGCGAGCGCGCAGCCGACGCCCTGCTCCGACTGCGCGCCTACGGCTGGGAGCCTGACGCGAACTTGCTGCATGCGACGCACTTCCTGTTCGCCTCGCCGGCGATCGCCGTGACCTATGCCAACACGTACGGGCGCTTCAGCGTCGCCGACAACACCTGCGGCTTCAGCTTCGGCGCGACCGACGCAGCCGGGGTGCCGGTCGCGGCGGCGCCCGCCGCCATCGCCGCCTACTTCGGTACCGGCAATGGCGTGCCGCCCAGCGGCGCATTGAACCTGGTCTACAACAACAGCGTCGGCGGTGCGCGCAAGCACGATGTCGCGGCGACACTCAGCCCGTCGACCAGCCAGTTCGACTTCGCCTTCGACGGCGCGAACTGCCTGCGCCAGCTCTGGACCGGCAGCAGCCCGGACGCGGCGCGTGTGCACGCCGGCGTGGCCGAGGTCTACCGTGGCGCCAACCTGCGCGGCAAGCCGGCGATCGTGGTCCATGGCCGCAACGACACCCTGATCCCGGTCAACTTCTCGTCACGGCCATATGTGCTACGCAATCACCTCGTCGAGGGCGCGGCCAGCCAGCTGCGCTACATCGAGGTCACGAATGCACAGCACTTCGAGTCCTTCCTGACTTTCGCCGGCTACGACAGCCGCTTCATCCCGCTGCACGTTTACTACAACCGCGCACTCGATGCGATGTGGGCGCACCTGAAGGACGGGTCCGCGCTGCCGGGCTCGCAGGTGGTGCGGACCACGCCGCGTGGCGGTGCGCCCGGCGCGGCGCCGGCGATCCAGCTCGCGAACCTGCCGGCGATCAGCGCCGCGCCAAGCGCGGCCGACGCGATCACCATCAGCGGCAGTACGTTGCGCATCCCTGACTGAGCCCGTTGACAGGCAAGGCCATGCCCAGCTCGCTGTACCTAGATTGCGCCGGACGCGAGCTGCACTGCATCGAGTGGGGCGACCCGCGCGCACCGGTGCTGGTGGCCTGGCACGGCCTGGCGCGGACCGCGCGCGACATGGACGACCTGGCGGCCCACCTGGCCGGGCGAGGCTGGCGCGTGCTGTGTCCCGACACTCTGGGCCGCGGCCTGAGCCAGTGGAGTCCGGCGCCCGAGCGCGAGTACTGCCTCGACTTCTACGTCCGCCAGGCCAGGGCCCTGCTCGATGCACTGGACATCGAGCACTGCCACTGGCTCGGCACGTCGATGGGCGGCGCCATCGGCCTGGTGGCCGCGGCGACGCTGCTGCGCGGGCGCATCGAGCGTCTGGTGCTCAACGACAACGGCCCGAGCCTGGCGCCGGCGGCGATCGCGCGCATTCGCGGCTATGCCGGGGCGCCAGCCGCGTTTGCCACGGTCAGCGAACTCGAGCGCTACTTCAGAACCGTCTACGCCCCCTACGGTTGGCTCAGCGACGAACAGTGGCGGCGCCTGACCGAGAGCTCGGTGCGCCGCCTGCCGGACGGCCGCGTGACGCCGCATTACGACCCGGCAATGGTGCAGCAGTTCGTGACCCGGCCCGACGATTACGAGCGCTGGAACGAGTGGGACACACTCGACATCCCAGTGCTGTGCCTGCGCGGCGAGACGAGCGACCTGCTGCTGCGCGAAACCGTGGAACAGATGCGTCGACGCGGCCCGCGTGCGGTGGTGGTCGAAATCGCCGGCTGCGGCCATGCACCGGCCCTGAACACGCCCGACCAGTACGCCCTGGTCGAACGCTTCATCTCGGGTCACTCGCCGAGCTAGAACTGCCCACGTCGCCTGTTGGGGCCGACGCTCATGGTCAGCTCTCGTTGTGCGCCACATCGATGGCGCGGCGCGTGCCGGCCGCGGCATCGTAGATGCTGAAGCGGTTCATCGTGCGGCCGTACAGGTGCAGGCTGACGGCCCGCCGCCGCTGCGCCGGCACACCGGTGATGTGGATGTGGTCCGGGTTGGGCACGAAACTCGTGACGGCACCCTGGCCGAGCAGGGTGACGCCGCCGCGCGCCAGTTCGATGCCATCGTCGGCACCACGGTCGGGCGACAAGCGCACATAGTTGCGCTCCTCGAGCACGCCTTCGACGACCCCGACGACGCCCCAGCTGCCATGGTCGTGCACCGGCGTCCATTGCCCCGGCAGCCAGACGATGGCATACAGCGACAAGCCATCCGACGCGTCGTGGATCAGGTTGCGCGTGTAGTGATCCGGGTCGCTGCGCAGGTGCCGCGCTTCCAGGAAGCTGCCGACCTGGTCGACCAGGGCCAGCATCAGCGGCGCCAGCGCCAGCACGCAATCGGCAGGTTCGGCGACGCCGCGGCTGCGCAGGCCGGCCTGGGCGATGAAGTCTTCGAGCACGGGCACTCGGGTCACGGGTCAGCGCGGCGGCAGGTCGAGGGGCAGCGTGCCCTGCGCGCCTCTGGGCACCCAGTAGCGCTCCATGGCGATGAAGGCGTAAGAGGCCGACCAGCCGATCAGCAGAAGGCCGTTCAGCGCCTCGGCGCCTATCAGCAGGCGAATGGCACCGAAGGGCGTCACGTCGCCGAAGCCGATCGAGGTGTAGGTCTCTGCCGAAAAGTAGATGCAGTCCGCCATGCTGAAGGCCTCGCTGCCCTTGAGCCCGCCGCCGATCCCCGATGTCACCAGCAGGTACAAGGCGATGCCGTAGACCACGATCTCGACGGCATGGGCCAGGAAGGTGACCGAGATCACCACCAGCAGCTTGCTTCGGCTGGGCAGCTTGAGCGCCGGCAGGCGCGCGTTGAGCACGCTCAGCGCTTCGTAGTGGATCAGCGTCGTCACGACCAGCAGGGCGATGCAGACCAGCAGGACGGTGAACATGAAGAAGCCCGGACGGTGATGACGCGCGAGCCTATGCGGTCGCAGGTGCTAACGTCAACGGCGACGAGGGCGATGCCAGAATCGGCGCATGGTCGTGAGGCAACGGATGCGGGGGGCGGCATGGGTCATGGCCTGGCTGCTGCTCGCTGCTTCGGGTGCAACGTGGATCGCGCGCAGCGAGCTCGCCGCCCAACGCGAGGCCTTCGACACCGACGCCCGCATCGCGCACCGCCTGCTCAGCCAACGCGCCGTCGAACAGGACGCGATCCTGGCCACCCTCGCATTGTTGCAGCCTGGCGATGATGCGCACTCGGCGCAGCGCCTGCCCGCGCTGTACCCGCAGTTGATCCGCGTCGAACGCCGCGAACGCGGCGCGGCCTGGCCGCACGCGGACTGGGGCGCGGCCGAAGCCGAATCGGCCCGGCTGCAGCGTGCCGTGCTGGCGCAGGCGCGGCTCGACCGCGGCCGCTACATCCTTCTGCGGGCGGCAGAACCGACCGGCTACGCCCTGGAGATCGACATCGAACGCATGGTGCCCTGGGGTGACTGGCCGCTGGCGCGCGAGGGCGCCGTGCGCGCCGCCCTGGTCCAGGCGGATCAGCAGTGGATCCTGCAGCGCGGACACGCTGCGGCGGGTCCCTGGACCTTCGAGTTCAGCAAGCAACTCGCCACCGAAAGCCAACCGTTCGACCTGCGCCTCAGCCGCACGCTGGGCTGGTCGGCCCTGCCCTGGGGTCGCATCGCCATCTGGCTGTCTGCGGTGGCCCTGGTCCTGACCCTTGCCGCCATCGTGCAGCGCCAGCGCAATGCACGGCGTCGCGCCGAGGAGCTCTTGCGCTTGGGCCAGGTGGCGCGCCTGAACAGCCTGGGTGAACTCGCCGCGGGCCTGGCCCACGAGTTGAACCAGCCGCTGACCGCCTTGCTGGCCGGCGCCCAGGCGGCAGCGCGCCTGATCGCCGACGACCCGCCCGACCTGGCCACGGCCCGCGAAGCGATGGATCACGCGGCCGCCCAGGCGC
The DNA here is from genome assembly GCA_040384625.1 of Pseudomonadota bacterium. Taxonomy (GTDB): domain Bacteria; phylum Pseudomonadota; class Gammaproteobacteria; order Burkholderiales; family Burkholderiaceae_C; genus CADEEN01. The sequence continues at coordinate 39,451 of JAZKIW010000144.1, forward strand.
GTCGCGCCGCCGACGTGGTGCAGCGCCTGCGCCGCACCGTCGAGCAACCGGAGCACCACGCCGCATTGCGGCCGGTGCGACTCGACCACGCGGTGCGCAACGCGCTCTACCTGCTCGAACCCGAGTGCCGACGCCACGGCGTGGTGCCGAGCGTCGATGGCGCTGACGATGGGCCGACGGTGATGGCCGATCCGATTGGCCTCGAACAGGTCGTCCACAACCTGCTCGCCAACGCGCTGCAGGCGCTGGCTCAGGTGCCCGCAGCCGAGCGTCGCCTGGCCCTGGCCATCACGCGCCAGAACAGGGAGGCCGTGTTCAGCGTGCGCGACAGCGGCCCCGGCATCGCGGCGGAAAACCTGGCGCGTGTGTTCGAGCCCTTCTTCACCACCCGTGCCGGCGCGCAGGGCGGCCTTGGGCTGGGTCTGAGCCTGAGCCAGACCCTGGCCGAGGGCTTCGGCGGCAGCCTCAGCGCCGGGCACGCTGTGCCACGCGGTGCAGAGTTTCGGCTGACGCTGCCCCTGGCGCCAGCGGCTGCCTGATGAACCAGCAGCAGTCGCCGCTGATCCACCTCGTCGATGACGACGCGGCGGTGCGCCACGGCCTGGCCCTGCTGATCGGCAGCGTCGGCCTGCGCGTGCAGGCCTGGGCCGATCCCGAGGCTTTCCTGGCCGGCTTCGACCGGCGCGACATCGGCGCCATCGTGCTCGACGTGCGCATGCCCAGTGTCGGCGGCCTGGCCGTGCTCGACCGCCTGGTCGCAGACGGTGTGGACCTGCCGGTCGTGATGCTCACGGGCCACGGCACGGTCGAGATGTGCCGGCGCGCCTTCAAGGCCGGTGCGGCCGAATTCCTCGAGAAGCCTGTCGACGACGAGCAACTGATCGAGGCCCTTCAGCAGGCGGTCCGTTCGCATGTGCGCTCTCGCGAGCGGCGTGCCGCCGATGGCGCCGCGGCCGAGCGCTACGCCCAGCTCTCGCCGCGCGAGCGCGAGGTGCTGGCCCTGATCGTCGAAGGCCTGACCAACAAGGAGATCGGCCGCGCGCTCGCACTGTCGCCACGCACCGTCGAAGCGCACCGCGCGCACCTGTTCGACAAGCTGGCCGCGCCGTCGCTGGCCTTGTTGATCCGGCAGTATGCGGCCCTGGTCGAGCGCGACGGCCAAAGCCCCGCTGCGTAGTTCTACGCGGTGCCCGGCGTAGCCGCACGAATGGTGCTCTCGGGGGGGCGTTTCTACAGTGCCGACACGGCCGACGCACTTTCGCGGCACGGCCGAACCACCAAGGAACACCGTCCCATGTCGAAGATCCTGAAGCTCTGCACCCTGGCCCTGCTCGCGAGCGCCGTGTCGCTCTCGCAAGCCCAAGGGGTGCGCAGCGAGAAGAACCTGTCGCTCGAACTCGCGACTCAGATCGCCACGGCGGGCGTCGCCGCCTGCCAGGCCAACGGCTATGCCGTGACGACCACGGTGGTCGACCGTGCCGGCGGCGTGCGCGCCGTGCAGCGCGCGGACAATGCCGGCCCGCACACGCTCGAGGCCAGCCGCCTGAAGGCCTACACCTCGGCCTCGGCCAAGAACACCACGCTGGCGATCATGGAGATGGCTCAAAAGAACCCGGCCGCGGCCAACCTCGGCGACATTCCGGGCTACCTGCTGCTCGGCGGCGGTGTGCCGGTCAAGGTCGGCAATGAAGTCATCGGCGCGGTCGGCATCGGCGGCGCGCCGGGTGGCCACCTCGACGAGCAGTGCGCGCTCGCCGCGCTCGACAAGGTCAAGGGCGCACTGCAATGAAACACCTGGCTCGATGTCTGTTCGCTGCGGTGATCGCGCTTGGCAGCCTCGGCGCAGCGGCCCAGGTCGGGCCAGCGCCAGCTGAGATCGCCGGCTACACCGGACTGCACGCCGCAGCGCAACGCGGCAACGTCGGTGACATCCAGCGCGTCGCGGCCACCTCGCCGGCCGCCCTCGCGGCGCGCGACGGCCACGGCCGCACGCCGGTGCATGTCGCGGCGTTCGCGCGCCAACGGGAGGCACTCAAGGCGCTGGCCGCGGCAGGCGCCAACCTCGGTCTGTTGGAGAACGACCGTTACGACGCGGTCACCATCGCCGCGGTCGCCGACGACGAAGAGACGCTGCGGGTCCTGCTCGCGCTGGGTGCCAGCGCCAAGCTCGTGACCAGCCGTTACGACGGCACGGCCCTGATCGCCGCGGCACACCTCGGCCACGACGGCGTCGTTCGGCAGTTGATCGCCGCTGGCGCGCCGCTCGACCATGTCAACAACTTGCACTGGACCGCCGCGATCGAAGCAGTGGTGCTGGGCGACGGCGGTTCGCGCCACCAGGCGACGCTGAAGGCGCTGATCGACGCCAAGGCGAATCTGCAACTCACCGACCGCAGCGGGCGTACGCCGCTGGCGCTGGCACGCGAGCGTGGCTTTACGGCGATGGTGCGGCTTTTGGAGGCCGCCGGAGCACGCTGAGCGACAACGGGAGAAAATGACGGGCCTCCACCCGCCCTCACCCCAAGCCCATGACCGCTCCCGTTTACCCCCACACCCAACTCCTGATCGCCGGCCAGTGGTGCGATGCCGCCGACGGTCGCAGCCTACCCGTGGTCAACCCCGCCACCGGCGCCGAGATCGGCCGCGTGGCGCACGCCGGCATCGCCGACCTGGATCGCGCCCTGGCCGCGGCCGACAAGGGCTTTGCGGTCTGGCGCAACACACCGGCCATCGAACGCGCCAAAGTGATGCGCGCCGCAGCCGTGCTGATGCGCGAACGCGCCGACGCCATCGCCACGATGATGTCGCAGGAGCAGGGCAAGCCGCTGGTAGAAGCCAGGATGGAAGCCTTGTCGGCTGCCGACATCATCGAGTGGTTCGCCGACGAGAGCCGACGCGTCTACGGCCGCATCGTTCCGCCGCGCAACATGGCGCTGCAGCAGATGGTGCTGAAGGAACCGGTCGGCCCGGTCGCCGCGTTCACGCCCTGGAACTTCCCGATCAACCAGGTGGTGCGCAAGGTCTGCGCGGCACTGTCGACGGGCTGCTCGATCCTGGTCAAGGCGCCCGAGGAAACCCCCGCCTCGCCAGCCGCACTGATGAAGGCCTTCGCCGACGCCGGCGTGCCGGCCGGCGTGATCGGCCTGGTCTACGGCAACCCGGCCGAGATCTCGTCCTACCTGATCGCCCACCCGGTGATCCGCAAGATCACCTTCACCGGCTCGACGCCGGTCGGCAAACAGCTCGCCGCCCTGGCCGGCCAGCACATGAAGCGGGCGACGATGGAGCTCGGTGGCCACGCGCCCGTGATCGTTGCCGAAGACGCCGACATCGCCCAGGCCGTGAAGGCCGCCGGGGCGGCGAAGTTCCGCAATGCCGGCCAGGTCTGCATCGCGCCGACGCGCTTCCTGGTCCACAACAGCATCCGCGCCGAGTTCGAGCGTGCGCTGGTGGCGCAGGCTGGCAAGCTCAAGGTCGGCGAGGGCCTGACCGAGGGCACCACGATGGGTCCGCTGGCCAATCCGCGCCGGCTCGCCGCAATGCAGGAGATCACCGCCGACGCAGTCCAGCGCGGCGCCAAGCTCGCCCTTGGCGGCGAGCGCATCGGTTCGAGTGGCAACTTCTTCGCGCCGACCGTGCTGACCGAAGTGCCGCTCGATGCGATGGTATTTAACCAGGAGCCGTTCGGCCCGATGGCCGCGATCCGTGGCTTCGACACCCTGGACGAAGCGATCGCCGAGAGCAACCGCCTGCCCTTCGGCTTGGCGAGCTATGCGTACACCAAGTCGCTGGCCACCGCCCATGCGCTGTCGCAGCGCCTAGAGGTCGGCATGCTGTGGGTCAACCAGCCCGCCGGCCCGGTGCCCGAGATGCCCTTCGGCGGCGTCAAGGATTCGGGCTACGGCAGCGAGGGCGGGCCTGAAGCGCTCGACGCCTACCTGGTGACGAAGTCGGTTTCGATCCTCATGACCTGAGCGCCACCGCACGCTGCCAGGGCGCGCCGGGGCGCGCCCTTTTTTTGCTTGCGGTCCCTAGAATGTCCGGCCCTGCCTCCGAGAGCCTTCCATGAGCGGCCTGATCCGCATCCGCGGCGCGCGACAACACAACCTCAAGAACCTCGACCTCGACATCCGCACCGGCGAGATGACGGTGGTCACCGGCCCGAGCGGTTCGGGCAAGTCGAGCCTGGTATTCGACACGCTCTACGCCGAAGGTCAGCGCCGTTACGTCGAGACCTTCTCGGCCTATGCGCGGCAATTTCTCGACCGGATGGACCGGCCTGCGGTGGACCGCGTCGACGGCGTGCCGCCCGCGATCGCCATCGACCAGACGAATCCGGTGCGCAGCTCGCGCTCGACGGTCGGCACGATGACCGAGCTGAACGACCACCTGAAGCTTCTCTACGCCCGCGCCGCGCAGCTGTACGACAAGCAGACCGCCCTGCGGGTGCGGCACGACACGCCGGAGACGATCTGCGCCGAGTTGCTCGCGCGTGCAGAGGGCGCCGAAGACCCCCGTCTGGTGGTCACCATGCCGGTCGAGTTACCGGCCGACACCTCGGCCGAGCAGATCGAGCAGTGGCTTGCCGCCAGCGGTTTCACGCGCGTGCAGGCAGAACGCACCGTCGGCGCGCGAAAGCTGCTCGATGTCGTCGTCGACCGCTTTCGCGCGTCGACGGCCGAGAAAGTGCGCGTGGTCGAAGCCATCGAACTGGCCCTGAGGCGCGGCAGCGGGCGGATCAATGTCTATGCGCAAGGCAGCGACGAGGCCGAGGCGCAGCTCTGGCGCTGGTCGACCGGGCTGCACTGCCCGGAGAGCGACCTGCGTTACAGCGATCCGCAGCCGGCCCTGTTTTCCTTCAACTCGGCCTTCGGTGCGTGCGACACCTGTCGCGGTTTCGGCCGCGTCATCGGCGTCGACTTCGGCCTGGTGATCCCCGACGCGCGCAAGACCCTGCGCGGCGGTGCGATCAAGACCATCCAGACACCCGCGTGGAAGGAGTGCCAGGACGACCTGATGAAGTACGCGGGCGAGGCCGGCATCCCACGCGACACGGCATGGACCCACTTGACGCCAGCGCAGCGCAGCTGGGTTCTCGATGGGTCGCCGAACTGGAACGGCAAGTGGAACCAGCAGTGGTACGGCGTACGCCGCTTCTTCGAGTACCTCGAGAGCAAGGCGTACAAGATGCACATCCGCGTGCTGCTGTCCAAGTACCGCAGCTACACGCCCTGCCATGTCTGTGGCGGCGCGCGGCTGAAGACCGAGGCCCTGCTGTGGCGCCTGGGCTCGAAAGCCAATGCCGACGCCGCACTGCCGCCGGCCGAACGATTCATGCCGCTCGGCGTGGCGTGGACGCGGGCGCAGCTCGAGTCGATGGAGGGCCTGGCCCTGCACGACCTGATGCGCCTGCCGATCGACCGCCTGCGGCGCTTCTTCGACGGCATCGCCCTGCCCGATGCGATGCGCGACGAAGCGCTGAAGCTCTTGCTCGATGAGATCCGCACGCGACTGAAGTACCTGTGCGACGTCGGTATTGCTTACCTGACGCTGGACCGGCAGAGCCGCACGCTGAGCGGTGGCGAAGTCCAGCGCATCAACCTGACGACCGCGCTCGGCACATCCCTGGTCAATACGATGTTCGTACTGGACGAGCCGTCGATCGGCCTGCACCCACGCGACATGGGCCGCATCGTCGAAGCGATGCACCGGCTGCGCGATGCTGGCAACACCCTGGTCGTCGTCGAGCACGACCCGGCGGTGATGCTGGCTGCCGACCGCTTGATCGACATGGGGCCTGGCCCCGGCGAGCGCGGGGGGCAGATCGTCTTCGACGGCTCGCCGGACCAGGCCAGACACGCCGACACGCTGACCGGCGCGTACCTCGGCGCGCGCAAGCATGTCGGCAGCGGCATCAAGCGCCTGGTCACCGACGCCACGCCACGGCTGGTGCTCGAAGGCGCGCACGAGCACAACCTGAAGCACATCACGATCGAGTTCCCGCTGCTGCGCCTGGTGGCGGTGACGGGCGTCTCGGGTTCGGGCAAGAGCACCCTGATGCAGGATGTGTTGCACCCCGCGCTGGCGCGCCAGTTCGGCAAGGCGACCGAGACGCCGGGCGCACACGATCGCCTGCTGGGGGCCGACTGGCTCAGTGACGCGGTCTTCGTCGACCAGAGTCCGATCGGCAAGACGACGCGTTCGAACCCGGCCAGCTATGTCGGTGCCTTCGACGACCTGCGCAAGCTCTTCGCCGAAGCACCGCTGGCGCGCGAGCGTGGCTATGGCGCTGGGATGTTCAGCTTCAACGCCGGCGACGGCCGCTGCCCGACCTGTGGCGGTTCGGGCTTCGAGCACGTCGAGATGCAGTTTCTCAGCGATGTGTACCTGCGCTGCCCGGACTGCGACGGCCGCCGCTACCGCGCCGAGCTGCTCGACGTGAAGATCGTCCGCGGCGACCGCCAGCTGTCGATCGCCGATACGCTCGACCTGACCGTCAGTGAAGCGGTCAAGCTCTTTGCCGACGATCGCGAAGTGCAGCGCGTGCTGCAGCCGATCGTCGATGTCGGTCTCGAATACGTGCGCCTGGGCCAGCCGGTCCCGACCCTGTCGGGCGGCGAAGCACAACGCCTGAAGCTGGCCGGCTTCCTGGCCGAGGCCGTCGGCACACCGGCACAGCGCCTGGCGCGCAAGGGCACGCTGTACCTGTTCGACGAGCCGACCACCGGTCTGCATTTCGACGACATCGCCAAGCTGATGCGCGCGCTGCGCAAGCTGCTCGACGCCGGGCACTCGGTGATCGTGATCGAGCACAACCTGGACGTGATCCGCGCGGCGGACTGGGTCATCGACCTCGGGCCCGAAGGCGGCGAGGCCGGCGGCGAGCTGGTGTTCGCCGGCACGGCCGAAGAGATCCGCCATCACCCGACATCGCACACCGGGCGCGCACTGGCCGACTACGAAGTCGCGCTCGGCCTGGTGCAGCGCGTCGAAGAAGGCCGCCCGCTGCAGCAGGTGGTGCGTACCGCGCGGCAGCGCGCGCCGATCGACGAATCGATCCGCATCGTCAATGCGCGCGAACACAACCTGAAGTCGCTCGACGTCTCGATCCCGCGCGGCAAGTTCAGCGTCATCACTGGCGTCTCGGGCTCGGGCAAGAGCACGCTGGCCTTCGACATCCTGTTCAACGAGGGCCAGCGGCGCTACCTCGAATCGCTGAACGCCTATGCCCGCAGCATCGTGCAGCCGGCTGGGCGACCCGAAGTCGATGCCGTGTACGGCATCCCGCCGACGGTGGCGATCGAGCAGCGCTTGTCGCGCGGCGGGCGCAAGAGCACGGTGGCGACGACCACCGAGGTCTGGCACTTCCTGCGCCTGTTGTGGGTCAAGCTCGGGCTGCAGCACTGCGCAAAGGATGGCAGCCCGGTGCGACCGCAGAGTGCCGAGAGCATCGCGGCCCAGCTGCTGCGCGACCACAGGCACCAACACGTCGGGCTGTTCGCGCCGTTGGTGGTGGCGCGCAAGGGTGTCTACACGGACCTCGCCAAGTGGGCCAAGGCGCGCGGGCACTCGCACCTGCGCATCGACGGCGAGTTCGTCAAGGTCGACCCCTTCCCGCGCATCGACCGCTTCAAGGAGCACACGATCGAGCTGCCAGTCGGTGACCTGGTGGTCGACCCGGCGCACGAGGCCGAACTGCGCCAACTGCTGACCAAGGCGCTGGACCTCGGCAAGGGTGTGATGCATTTGCTCGCGCCCCTCGACGGGCTGCACGCCGCGATGGAGCGCGGTACCTCCACCGCGGGCATCGGCGCGCTCAAGGTCTTCTCGACCAAGCGCGCCTGCCCGACCTGCGGTACCAGTTATCCCGAACTCGATCCACGGCTGTTCTCGTACAACAGCAAGCACGGCTGGTGCCCGAGCTGCGTCGGCACCGGCTTGGCGCTGACGCGCGAGCAGCGCAAGGCGCTCGACGATTCGAAGAGGGACGACGACGACAAAGGCCGCGAGCAGAGCTTCCCGTCCGAGGAACCCGAGGTGGAAGGCCTGGCCGGCGAGCCCTGCCCGGCCTGCGAAGGCACGCGCCTGAACGCCACGGCGCGTGGCGTCAGCTTCGATGGCCAGCCGATCGGCAGTGTGGCCGCGTGGTCGGTGCAGCAAGCGCGGCGCTGGGTGGAAGGACTGGCGCTGGTCGGCCGCGACGCCGAGATCGCGCGCGACGTGGTCAGCGAGATCAAGAGCCGGCTCGAGTTCCTCGACCAGGTCGGTCTGGGTTACCTGACGCTCGACCGCGCGGCGCCGACGCTGTCCGGTGGCGAGGCTCAGCGGATCCGCCTCGCGGCCCAGCTCGGCAGCAACCTGCAGGGCGTCTGCTACGTGCTCGACGAGCCGACGATCGGCCTGCACCCGCGCGACAACCGCATCCTGCTCGATGCGCTGGCCACGCTCAGCGCCAAAGGCAACACGCTGGTCGTGGTCGAGCACGACGAGGACACCATCCGCCGCGCCGAGCACCGCATCGACATCGGCCCAGGCGCCGGCAAGCGCGGCGGCCGCCTGATCGCCGAGGGCAGCGTTGCGGCACTGTCGGCGCAAAGCGAGTCTGTCACCGGGCGCTTTCTTGCCCACCCGCTGAAGCACCCGCTGCAGGCGCGGCGCGCCATCAGTGCCGACGGCAAGGCGCTGGGCTTGCGCGCCGCCTCGCTGCACAACCTGCGCGACATCGACGTGCGCTTTCCGCTGCAGCGACTGGTGGCCGTCAGTGGCGTCTCGGGTTCGGGCAAGAGCACGCTGGCGCGCGACGTGCTGCTGGCCAACGTCGCGGCCCTGGTCGGCTCTCGCGGCAAGGCACCGCTCACCGGCTGTGCGGCGCTCGACGGCTGGCAGGCGGTCGACCGGGTACTCGAGGTCGACCAGACGCCGATCGGCAAGACCCCGCGCTCCTGTCCCGCGACCTACATCGGCTTCTGGGATGCCATCCGCAAGCTCTTCGCCGAGACGCTCGAAGCCAAGGCGCGCGGCTATGCGCCAAACCGCTTCAGCTTCAACACCGGCCAGGGCCGCTGCCCCGATTGCGAGGGCCAGGGTGTGCGCACGATCGAGATGAGCTTCCTGCCGGACGTGAAAGTGCCGTGCGATTCCTGCCACGGCCAGCGCTTCAATCCGGAGACGCTGGCGGTGAGCTGGCGCGGCAAGAGCATCGGCGACGTGCTGCGCATGGAAGTCGACGAGGCGGTCGGCTTCTTCGCATCGATGCCGTCGATCTCGCACCCCCTGCAACTGCTGCACGACGTCGGCCTGGGCTACCTGACGCTGGGGCAGCCGTCACCGACGTTGTCCGGCGGCGAAGCGCAGCGCATCAAGCTGGTTACCGAACTGAGCAAGGTGCGCGACGACATCGCCCGCCGCGGTCAGAAGCCGCCGCACACGCTGTACGTGCTCGACGAACCGACCGTCGGCCTGCACATGGCCGATGTCGAGCGCCTGATCCGCGTGCTGCATCGCCTCGTCGACGGAGGCCACAGCGTAATCGTGATCGAACACGATCTGGACGTCATCGCCGAGGCCGACTGGGTCGTCGACCTCGGTCCGGAGGGCGGCGCCGCCGGCGGCAGTGTCGTCGTGGCCGGCACGCCCGAGCAGGTGGTGGCCGCCGCCAGCCACACCGGCGTGGCCCTGGCGCCGGTGCTCGCGCGCTGAGCGGCGGGGCTAGGCCCTGCAGCGCAGGGTCGCGATCAGCACGTCGCTGTCGTCGGGGTCGGGCCGCAGCGCCGCACCCCAGCGGCGCATCAACGCAAGCATCGGCCCGTTGCTGACCAGGACCGCGCCTTCGAGGTGCTGCAGGCCCTGTCGGTGCGCGTGGCGGCCGAGGCGCTTGAGCAGCGCGCTGCCCAGGCCGATGTGCTGCCAATCGTCGGCCACGGCGATGGCGAACTCGGCGCCGCCCGCATCGTCGACCACGTAGCGCGCATCGGCCACCAGCCGACCTGCGCCGTCCTCGTCGATCGCCTCGGCGATCAAGGCGACATGGTCCTGGTAGTCGATGGCCGTCATCGCCTGCAGCAGGCTGTCGGGCAGGGCATTGACCGCGCCGTGAAAGCGCAGCCGGCGCGAGTGCGGTGACAGATCGCTGACGAAGGAGCGTTCGGCATCCACGTCCTGCGGCAACACCGGCCGCACCGTGACGACGCGCGCATCCGACAGGGTCAGCCTGTCGATCAGCATCGAGGGATAGCGGTGGATGCGGTACGGCGCCGCAACGGCAGGCGCCAACAGGGCGCTCATGACGCACTCACCGAGCGCAACGAAGCCAGCCCGAGCCAGCTGCGCCAGCGTGGCGCCGCGCGCAGGCTGCGTGCCGACAGCACCGCCTCGCCGCGGAACGTGCCGACGAGGACGCCTTCGTCACCGTCGAAGACTCGGCAGGCGCCCGGCTCGATCGTGATGTCGTCGGGCTCCCCATCGACAGTGACCCACAGTGCCCCCTGCTCCGCACGAAGACAGAGGCCGCGCGGGTGCTCGAAACGGACAAACTGGTCGCGCCGGAGGGCGCGGTGAAGGGGGGCTTGGGGGTTGTTCATGGTTCACTCCTGGGCCAGCCATCGCATGCATTCAGATCATTCTGAGTGGCTTGACGGGGCGTGGTGTGAATGCATAATCACCTCTTAATCAGCCCCTTTCAAACGATGATTCGGAATCCCATGCATTCCCTTTAGTCATGCAAAAGGATCCCGATCGCCTGCCCACACTGGACCGCCTGGCCGCTTTCGACGCCGCCGCCCGACACTTGTCGTTCACCAAGGCCGCGGCCGAGCGCTTCCTGACCCAGTCGGCCATCAGCCGGCAGATCGCCGCGCTCGAGGAAGACCTCGGCACCAGCCTGTTCCGGCGCCGTCACCGGGCGCTGGACCTGACCGACGACGGCCACCGCCTGGCCGCCGCCGTGGCCGGCGCGCTGGCGGGCGTGCGCGAGGCCGTGGTCGCGATCCGCGCGCCGCGGCGGCGCGAAGTGCTGTCGCTGACGACGACGCCGGGCCTGGCTTCGCTGTGGCTGATCCCCCGCCTGCAGGATTTCGTCGCCGCCCACCCCGGCGTAGATGTGCGCATCGATGCCTCTTACGACCCGCGCGCGCTGGCCAGCGATGGCTTCGACATCGCGATCCGCTACGGCCGCCTCGACAACAGCGCCGGCACCGCCCTGTTCGAGGAGACGCTGCAGCCGGTCTGCGCGCCGGCCCTGCTGGCGCACGGTGCGCCAGCCCTGAAGACGCCGGCCGACCTGCACCGACACACCCTGCTCCTGTTGGCAATGAAGCCGGGGTCAACCATGCCGGTCGACTGGCAGGCCTGGCTGCGGGCGGTGGGCGCCGACGATTTCGAACCCGCGGCCAGCCTGACCTTCACCAACTACGACGCGGCGGTGGCCGCGGCCGTGGCAGGCCAGGGTGTCCTGTTGGGGCGTCAGCCGCTGGTCAATCGCCTGCTCGAACAGGGCGCTTTGGTGGCGCCGTTTCACCGCAGCCTGGAGCCCGAGCGCGGCTACTTCGTCATCGTCGAACCGGCCGCTCACC
>JAZKIW010000145.1:0-15106 GCA_040384625.1 Pseudomonadota bacterium
AACACGGCCTACCAGTCAAGCCCACTCGAGGAGCTCGCCATGACCAAGCCAGGATTCGACGCCGATGCATTGATTGCGATGTTCGAGAATGCCAGCAAGAGTGGCAGTGCGAAGCTGCGCGAAGGGGTCGAGCAGGCGACCTTGGCCGCCCTGCAGGGGCGCGAGCTGACGCTGAAGAACATCCGTGGCGCGCTCGAATCTGTGACCGCGGCCGTCAGCCAAGGAGCGGCCAAGAACATCGCCGGCATCGATGCCGGCAGCCTGCTCGACAAGGCCGTCGCAGGCATGGACGACGCGCTGCTGAAGGCCGTGCAGGCCAATCGCGCGGCCCTGCAGCAGTTCGTCGATCGCGGCGCCGACCTGCGCGAGAAGCACCTGAAGAAGGCGCTCGACGACCTCGACAAGTTCGAGGACACCCTGATCGGCGCGGTGAAGAAGGCGGGGGCCGGTGCCGGGCCGCTGACGGCGCCCTGGCAACAGATGCTCGAGAAGATGCAGGCGGGCGGCACCCTGTCAGGCTCGTCGGCGGCGACCACGGCCGAGCAGTTCGCCAGCCAGGTGCAGGACAGCCTGCGCGGCAGCCGTGCTGCGGGGATGAAGGCGGCCCAGGCCCTGGCCGAGAGCTACGCGGCGATGGCCAGCGGTGTGCTGGTCGGCATGATGAGCGCGTTGCAGCAGGGCGGGAGCTCAGCGGCAGAGGCCAAGCCCGCCACCAAGAAACGTTGAACGTCGTCGGCGTCTGAAGTCGGCGTGGGGAGGCCGCGCCGGCTCAGGCGGGTATCACCTTCTGCTCGATCGCACCGAAGATCGACTGGCCGTCAAGGTCCTTCATCTCGATACGGATGGTGTCGCCGTATTGCATGAAGGGTGTCTTCGGTGCACCCCCTTCGATGGTTTCGATGCAGCGCTTCTCTGCAATGCAGCTGTATCCCTTGGTCCAGTCCTTGTTGCTGACGGTGCCCGAGCCGACGATCGAGCCGGCGCGCACGCTGCGCGTCTTGGCGATGTGCGCGACGAGCTGGCCGAAGTGGAAGGTCATCTCCGGGCCGGCCTCGCAGCGGCCCACACTGTTGCCATTCCAGGTCGATTGCAGCGTCAGGTGCACGCGCCCGCCCTGCCAGGCGTCGCCGAGTTCGTCGGGCGTCACCGCCACCGGGCTGAAGGCGGTCGCGGGCTTGCTCTGGAAGAAGCCGAAGCCCTTGGCCAACTCGTTCGGGATCAGGTTGCGCAAGCTCCAGTCGTTGGCCAGCATCAGGAGACGAATGCCTTCGATGGCCTGCTCGGGCTCAGCGCCATTGGCCACGTCGGCGGTGATGACTGCGATCTCGGCTTCGAAGTCGATGCCCCAGTCGAGGCTGGCGAAGGGCGCGTCGTCGCGCGGGCCGAGAAAGTCGTCGCTGCCTCCCTGGTACATCAAGGGGTCTTCGTAGAAGCTGGTCGGCACCTCGGACTTGCGCGCCGCCCGCACCAGTTCCACATGGTTCAGGTAGGCCGATCCGTCAGCCCATTGGTAGGCGCGGGGCAAGGGCGCCATGCACATCTCTGGCACGAACTCGAAAGCGTGGCGCGCCTTGCCCTGGTTCAGCGTGACGTACAGGTCCTGCAACTGCGGCGACAGGAAATTCCAGTCGTCGAGCACCTGTTGCAGACGCGTGGCGATGCCGGTCGCAAAATGGGCGCTGGCGAGGTCGCGAGAGACGACGATCAGTTGGCCGTCGCGCGAACCGTCCTTGTAGGTGGCGAGCTTCATGGCGCCATTGTGATTCGTTTTGGACCTCCGGGCCCGTGAGCCTGCCTGTGCGACGCCCCTGGCCCCTGTTGTGCGCTCTTGGTCTGGGTGGCGGTGCTGGCCTTGCACCTCGTGCGTCTGGAAGGCCGCGTCGCCGACGGCGCGCTGCTCGACTGGGCCAGCCAAGGGCAGATCGACGCCGCAGGTGTCGCGCCGGAGCGCTTCGCGGTGCGCCAGCGCGGCCGCGACCGGCAGGCCGCGAACTTCCAGCGTGACGCCGGCAAGACCAGCTTCTCCGGGCCCACCCACGAGTTGCCGCTACTGTCCGGTGCGCAAGACGGCCTGAGCTGGCCGCTGCAGTTGCCGGCGATCGTCGCTGCAGCGCCCCAACGATTCGGCCTCGGAGCGACAGTGCACTTGTTCGTGGCTGGTGCCCGCGGCGACGCCGATGTCTGGACCTTCGTGGTCGAGGGCACCGAGAAGGGGTGAGACAGTGGCGCTGAAGCTGCTGCGCGAGCCGCGCAAGCCCCACGACACACGGGCCGAAGCCTGGCTCGACCCGGCTGAACACTACCTGCCGCTGCGCGTTGCAGACCCCCTCGGGGGGTGGACCGGCACTGGACTTGTTGCGCGAACGTGAAGTGCGTTGAGCGCGTGTCATCGGCCAGCTTGAATTTCGCGTTGCAGGGCCTACATGGATGCCAAGGAGAACCTGGCATGTTGATGCTCTACAACTCGGACAGCTATGCGGTCGTGCAGTTCGACCTCGGTGACGAAGCCGGTGGCGGCGACAAGCCCGCGCGCGGCGGTTACGAGATCGTGGACAAGTTCGCGCGCAAGGAGATCTTCCTTGAAGGCGTGGCTGCACTGCAGTTCAAGGCGGCGGTCGACGCCCTGGTCGAGACGGGTCCCAGCGAAGAGCAGCTCGACGAACTGATCGGCCGCTACGGCGCCCTGGCGCAACAGCCTCTCGTGCTGCACTGAGCGTGCGAGGGCGCACACCGTAACGCGACGGGGCTTGCCCCCTTCGGGCGCCTGGGCCAAGATGGGGTGAACCCCTGGCCCGTACCGGGCCGCCGTGATCGCTGGAGGTTTGCGCCGTGAGGGCTCGCGCCGAAGTCCAGATCGTGTTGTCGCCCGGCCTGCGCGAAGCGCCGGTGCTCGACCGCATGTGCTCGCAGTTCGTGCTCGCACTCACGCTGCGTAACGCCGCGCGCTTCAATCTGCGGCGCGACTGGGCCAGCCTGCTCTCCCTTACCGGGCGCCACCTGGTGTGGCCGGTCACCTCGCTGCAGCGTCTGCGCGAGTTCCTCGGTCGGCGCTGCAAGGGCAATGAACAGTGGCGCGGCCACGAGGCCTTGAGCGACGAAGCTTTCATGCAGCGCTATGGCGCCTGGCGTGGTCCCTATGAAGAGGGCAATCTCTTCTTCTACATCGACGAGTACGTCAAGGACGCGCCGAAGGACCTGCTGGCGGTGCTCGGTGCCACCGCCGACTGGCTCGCACGCAGCCTGAAGAAGGAATCGACCCTGGTGCAGAAGAACATTGATGCACTCGCCGGTCTGCTGCAACTGAACCCGGCCGAGCGCGCGCTGCTGTTGTACGGAACGCTGGCGCGCTACCAGCGCGAACTGCGCGGCCTTCTGGTCGAGTTCAAGGTCGGCAGCGCCCAGGAAGCCTATGCCGCGATCGCCGCGGTGGCAGGCGTCGACGAACGCGACATCGCCGAGGCCCTGCGCGCAGGTTCCCGCCTGGAACGCACCGGGATGGTCGAGAACCTGATCTCAGAACACAACATCACCGACCTGGCCGACCTGATGAAGGTCAGCGAGCAATTGCCGCCGGTCCTGATGCGCGAGTACCCCGCGCCGAGCGACCTGATGGCCGTGTTCACGCGGCCCGCCAGCAAGAGCGAGCTGAACGGCGCCGACTTCGCCTTCGTGGCGGAGGACGTCCAGGTCCTGACGACCCTGCTGGCCAACGCGGTGGCGTCGCATGCCAGCGGCGTCAACGTGCTGCTCTACGGGCCGCCCGGCACTGGCAAGACCGAGCTGGCCAAGGTCTGTGCGCAGGCCGCCGGGCTCGAGCTGTACGAAGTCGAGTACGCCGACCGCGACGGCAATTCGCTGACCGGGCGTGACCGTTACCGCTCGCTGCAGATCAGCCAGGTGTTCCTGAAGAGCAGTGCCAATGTCGCCCTGCTGTTCGACGAAGTCGAAGACGTGTTCCCGCCGATCTCGGCGGACGCGGCGCAACTGATGGCGCGCCTGGACGCCAGCGACGCCCCGCCGTCGGCCAGCGTGAGCGGCAAGGCCTGGGTGAACCAAATCCTCGAGACCAATCCGGTGCCGGTGATCTGGGTCACCAACCGCATCGAGCAGATCGACCCGGCGTTTCGACGCCGCTTCCAGTACCACCTCGAGCTGAAGTCGCCGCCGCCAGGTGCGCGCGAGGCGCTGGTGGCACGGGCGCTGGCAGGCATCGACGTCGGCTCAGGCTTTGCCGCCCGGCTGGCCGAGCGGCGTGGCCTGACCCCCGCGCAGATCCGCACGGCGGTGCGCTTTGCCGCGCTGGCGCGCGACGGTGAGCAGCCTGAAGGCGCAACGCTCGGGGTCGAGGCCCTGATCGAGCGCCAACTCGGCAATGCCGACAAGGCGTTGGGCCAGGACGGCCAGCGTCATGCGGCTCGCCGGGTGGTCACCCGCTACGACCTGGCACTGCTGAACGTCGAGTCGCACTTCGAGCTGCCGCGGATCGTCGAGGCGTTGCGCCGCCGCGGCCATGGCACCTTGTGCTTCCACGGCCCACCCGGCACCGGAAAGACGGCGCTGGCAGAGCACATTGCCCAGGCCCTGCAAAGACCGCTGTTGGTGCGCCAGGCGAGCGACCTGGTCAGCAAGTACGTCGGCGAGACTGAGCAGAACATGGCCAAGATGTTCGAGGAGGCACAGACCGAGAACGCCGTGCTCCTGCTCGACGAGGCCGACAGCTTCCTGCGCAGCCGCCAGCGCGCGGAGCGCAGCTACGAAGTCACCGAGGTCAACGAAATGCTGCAGGGCATGGAGCGCTTCGGCGGCTTGTTCATCTGCACCACCAACCTGTTCGACGAACTCGACGAAGCGGCCCTGCGGCGCTTCACCTTCAAGGTGCGCTTCAAGCCGCTGACGGCGGCGCAGCGGGCCGCGATGTTCGTGGCCGAGGCCTTGGCGGGCGACGCAGCGGCGCTGTCGGTCGAGCAGGGCCGGCGCCTGGCCGCGCTCGATCAGCTCACCCCGGGCGACTTCGCCGCGGTGAAGCGGCAGGTGGAAATCCTCGCCTCCGAGTTCGAGCCTGACGAGTTCCTGGCCCAGCTGGAAAGCGAGCACCGCGTCAAACCCGGCGTGCGCGAGCGCCGTGGCATCGGGTTCTCCAGCGGCCGGTGAGGCTGCGCCGGCACCCCCAGAACAGCGCGG
The DNA here is from genome assembly GCA_040384625.1 of Pseudomonadota bacterium. GTDB lineage: Bacteria > Pseudomonadota > Gammaproteobacteria > Burkholderiales > Burkholderiaceae_C > CADEEN01. The sequence continues at coordinate 5,182 of JAZKIW010000145.1, forward strand.
CGCCTGCGCAACAAGTCGCGCCCATCTGGGCGAGCCGTAGGCAACAATCGGACACTTTTCCGATCGCGCTCCAAATCATCTCCTGATGGCCCTGGTCCCGCTGACCTCGCACCCCCTCACCCTGCCCACGGTCGCCCTGTTGCTCATCGGCGCGGCTGCCAGCATCGCGATCCTGGCCCATACATTGCGCAAGGTGCGCTCGCACGACTGGGTGGTGGCCCTGGGCTGGGGGGGTGGCGGTGCGCTCGCTGTCGGTACCGGGATCTGGGTGCTCCAACTGGGGCTCTGGCACGCCGCGCAGGAGGCCCCGACCGCCTGGTTCCACGCAACGCCCCTGCTGGCGGCCTGGGCCCTGGCGGCCGGCGCCTGTGCGGTGGCCTTGCTTATCTCGCGCTGGCTGCCTTCGCAAGGGGTGGTCAACGCCGCCACGCTGGTATTGCTGTTGCCCGCCATGGTGATGGTGTTCGTCATCGTCGGCGCGGCCATGGCAGTGCCGCCGCGCTGGCAGGCACTGGCTGCCGGCCCGACGCTGGGGGCGTTGGCCACGATCGGCGCCGGCTTGTGGCTCGCCCTCTTGCTCCTGAACGGTCCGAAGCGGCCCGGTTTCCGCTGGTCCGCGTCGCAACGCCTGGTCGGCACCGGCGTGTTCGCGATGGCCATGCTGGTCGCCCAGGCGCTGGGTCTGTCTGCAGTGCTGCAGCCGGCCTTGGTCACGTCGGCTGAGGTCGATGGCGCCGCGCTGTCCTTGCCGCCCGGCATCCTCGACGCGCGCATGGTCACCCTGGCACTGGCATTCGGCGCGTTCGTGCTCGGCATGGCCCTGCTGTGTGCGCTGGTCGATTCGCGCACCGGCCGCCGTGCCCAGTCCTTATCGAGCTCGCTGCGCGTGGCCAACAAGCGCCTGCGTCAACTGGCCTATCAGGACCCGCTCACCGGCCTGCCCAACCGGCCGCACTTCGAAGAGCGCTTGGACCACCTGCTCGACCACGTCGGCCGCAGTCCCTCGGCGATGGCCGTGCTTTTCATCGACATCGACGGCTTCAAGGCGGTCAACGAATCGTTCGGTCACGCCGCTGGCGATGAGGTGCTGCAGGAAGTCGGACGCCGCCTGGCGGCACTGGCGCGGGCGCAGGACACGGCAGCGCGCATCGGTGGGGACGAATTCCTGCTCCTGGTGGCCGCGCCCGGCTCGCACGAGGCCGCCGCCGCCGTGGCCCAACGCACCCTGCAGGCTCTGGTGGCGCCCTACGCCTTGGCCGGCGGGCGCGAAGTTCGCCTGTCATGTTCGATCGGCATCGCCGTGTTCCCAGAGCACGGCCCGACCAGCCGCCTGATCGGCAATGCCGACTCGGCGATGTTCGCGGTCAAGCGCACTGGGGGTTCGACCTATGCGTTCTTCGAACCGCGCATGGAGCTCGATGTCAGCGATCAGCTGGCCCTGCAAAGCGATCTGCGCGAAGCCATCGAACACGGTGATCTGATGCTGTACTACCAGCCAAAGGTCGACGCGCGGACGGGCGAATTCACTGGCGTCGAGGCCCTGGTGCGCTGGCAGCACGCCTTGCGCGGCGCGGTCGGCCCGGCGCAGCTGATCGCGGTGGCCGAACGCTTCGGCCTCATCGGCGCGGTCGGTGAATGGGTGCTCGACGAGGCGTGTCGCCAGATGCGCGCCTGGGAAGCCGCGGGCCTGCGCATCCGCGTCGCGGTCAACCTCTCTGCGCACCAGTTGCGCCAGGACGATCTGGTCCAGCGCATCCGCCACACCCTCGCGCGCCACCACGTCGACGCCGCCCTGCTGACCTTCGAGATCACCGAAAGCGTCGCGATGGAGGACACCAATGCCACGCTGCGCTCGTTCGCCCAGCTGGCGCGCGCCGGCGCTTCGCTGGCCATCGACGACTTTGGCACCGGCCACTCCAGCCTGGCCTATCTGCGCACGCTGCCGGCGCGCCAGCTGAAGATCGACCGCAGCTTCGTCGCCGACCTCGGCGTCAGCGGCGACGCGATGGCCGTCGTCGACGCCGTGATCCGGCTGGCGCACGCACTGGGCCTCAGCGTGGTGGCCGAAGGAGTCGAGACCGAGCGTCAGCGCGACATCCTGCAGACCCTGGGCTGCGACGAGTTCCAGGGCTACCTGTTCGCGCGCCCGATGGACGCCGAACGTCTGTCGCTGTGGGCCTCGGGTGAAGAAAGCACGCGCCTGTTCGTCGAGAAGCGCGCCGCGCCGCGCGAGCCTGCGCCTGCGCCCAGCGAGCCCCCGACCCTGCAGTGACTCCGGCGTCCTAGAGCTGTTCCCAGGGCAGGCCGTCGAAACGCCAGCCGTTGATGCGGCCGCGCTGAAAGTGCTCGTCGAGCTCGCCCTCGAAGCCGTGCAGCACGTTCACCACCTCGGTGAAGCCGGCGCCTTCGAGCGCGACGCCCGCCTCGATCGTGCGCTTGCCAGAGCGGCAGATCAGCACCACCGGGCGCGCCGGGTCACCGCCCGCTTCGCGCCGCACCTGCTCGGCAAAGCGCAACGGGTGGGTCTGCATGTCCGGGTACTCGTACCAGGGCACGTGAACCACGCCGGGTGGATGGCCGACGTACAGGTATTCGATCTCCATTCGCACGTCGACGAACAAGGCATCGCGCTGGGCCCGCAGGTAGGCATTGGCCTCGATCGGCGTCAGGTGTTTCATCGTTCCTACAATGTTCGCATGAACGCGACAACTGCCTACACTCGAGGCGCCGGCCTGCCCGGCCTGCTGGCCCGCCGCATCGTGATCATCGACGGCGCCATGGGCACCATGATCCAGCGCTACAAGCTGGCCGACGCTGACTACCGTGGCGAGCGCTTCCAGTTCCATCCGAAGGACCTGAAGGGCAACAACGAGATGCTGCAGCTGACGCGGCCCGACGTCCTGCGGGAGATCCACGCCGCTTACCTCGCAGCCGGTGCCGACATCATCGAGACCAACACTTTCGGTGCGACCTCGATCGCCCAGGAAGACTACGGCCTGGCGCCGCTGGCGCGCGAGATGAACGTCGCCGCGGCACGGATTGCGCGCGAAGCGGCCGATGCCGCCAGCACACCCGACAAGCCGCGTTTCGTCGCCGGCGCGCTGGGCCCCACGCCGCGTACCGCCAGCATCAGCCCGGACGTCAACGATCCTGGCGCGCGCAACGTCACGTTCGAACAGTTGCGCGCGGCGTACTTCGAGCAGGCCTCGGGTCTGCTCGAGGGCGGCGCCGATCTGTTCCTGGTCGAGACCATCTTCGACACCTTGAACGCGAAGGCGGCGATCTTTGCCCTCGACGAGCTGATGGAAGCCACGGGCGAGCGCCTGCCGGTGATCATCTCCGGCACCGTGACCGATGCGTCGGGGCGCATCCTGTCGGGGCAGACCGTGGCGGCGTTCTGGCATTCGGTGCGTCATGCGCGCCCGCTCGCGATCGGACTGAATTGCGCCCTGGGTGCAGCCCTGATGCGGCCCTATATCGAGGAGCTGGCCAAGGTCGCAGGCGACACGTTCGTCTCCTGCTATCCGAATGCCGGTCTGCCGAATCCGATGAGCGAGACCGGCTTCGACGAGACGCCCGAGGTCACGGCCGCCTTGATGGCCGAGTTCGCGAAGAGTGGCTTCCTGAACATCGCAGGCGGCTGCTGCGGCACGACGCCCGAGCACATCGCTGCCATCGCGCACCAGGTGTCGGCCTACCGGCCGCGCTCGCGCCAGGACCCGCTGTTCACGGGGCTGAAGGCGGCCTGATCAGCGCTTGGCGCTCGGCGCGGGCAGCGCCGCATCGTCCAGGCGGCCGATGGCCTGGGCCGCAACGATCAGACGCAACTGGACCGGCGTGCCGGGACGGGCCGTGCCGACGCCGGCCATGCGCGTGACGGGCACGCCGCGCGACACGAGATGGCCGCGCACCTGCTCCGCGCGCGCCGCTGCCAGCGCAACATTGACACCCGTGGCATCCGATGGTGCCGCGATCGACACGCGCAGCGCGGGCTGACGGCGCAGGCTCGTGGCGACGCGATCGAGCACGGCTGCCAGCGCCGGCTTGACACTGCTGCTGCCGCTCTCGAAAGAGTTGGCCAGCGGCACATCCACCGCCAGCGTGTGGATGTCGCTCATCGTGATCACCACCGGGGTGCCGCGAAACCACTCTTCGAGCCAGCGCTGTTCACTGACCAGCGGGGGCAGTGTGGGCGGCGCCGGGCGGGTCGGCCCGGATGTCCCGCCAGGACCCGACGGCGCGGTGCTGCCGCTGGGCGAGGGAGGCGACGGTGTCGTTGCGCAGCCAGCCAGCAGGGTCAGCAAGGCCAGCAGGAAGGTCGAGAGCGTGGAGGAAGTGCGAGTGTTCACGGCGTTGATTTCTGCGGCGAAGGGCGACTGGGCTTGGCGTGCAGGATTGGAGCGTAGCGCTCCGAGGGCGCCCCGCAAAGCGTCGATAAGGATTGTGATTGTCCGTGACCCCGCCCAAGGGGTCCGCAACGGTCAAGGGCCTGCCGGCACCGGTCCTGCAGCCTCCCGTGGTCGACGGGAAGGTGGCGACCAGAACAGCAGCAGCGTCTGGGCCTGCTCGCGCCGCGCCGGGCTCATCGTTCTCATGCCCTGGAGTACGCGCGCGACGCGTTCGGTGTTGACCGCGCCGCGCTCCTGCTCGGCACGCAGCAGGGCATCGGGCTGCGGCAGTAGGCTGGCCAGCCATGCTGCAGCCACCGGCCCCACGGTCGCCGCGCTGCGCTGGCCCAGGTGCACATGCACGGCGCGCTCGGCGCCGCACACGCCATCGCCCCAAGGGGCCAGCGCCAGGTAGAGCTGAAGGATGCGAGCCTTGCCCAGGGTGCGCTCCATTTCGACAGCGACCAGCAGTTCGCGCAACTTGCGCGCGGCACTGCGCTCGTCGCCGGTGATGACCAGTTTGGCCAGTTGCTGTGTCAGTGTGCTGGCGCCGGCCAGCGCGGCGCCGGGCTGCTGGTTGTGCTGCCAGGCGTCGGTCAGGGCGGCCAGGTCGTAGCCTGGATGCTCGAAGAAGTGCTGGTCTTCGGCGGCGATCACCGCGCGTGGCAGCCAGCCGCTGAGGCTGCCGACTGTCGCATCGCTGCCGTCGCGACATGCTGCCGGACGTTGTAGATCGAGCAGCCGCTCCGTTCCCATGCCGTGCACGACGAAGCGCTCCAGGCGTGGCTGCAGCTGCCACGGGCCGTCCGGCAGGCTGGCCTTGAGCGTCAGGGCCAATGTGCCATCCACCCGCACCGAGTCGCGCTCGGGCAGGTCCGCGCCGAACACCTGGACCGCCTGTTGCAGCGGGGTGGCGGGCAGCGTGGCTTCGAGTTGCATGCGGCCGCCGCGGTCGATGCGGCCTCGCCAGGACAGCTGCAGGGCGTGCGGCGGCGGCCCCAATTGCAGGCTGCCGTGGTACTGGTCGGCGCCGTCGGCGCGCACGCTCAGCCGCACCTGCTCCAGCCGCAGCGGCGTCGGGCCGAGGGCAGCGACACCGATCCGACACGGCGCGCAGGTGGCGCTCCAGCCGTCGGTCCCGGTCGCGCCGATCTGCCAGCGGCCGTGCGATGTCTCGAACTGCCGGCCCCGCAGCACCGGCGCTGCCAGCGGGTGGGTGGCCAGACGCAGCAACACCGGGATGCCGACTTCGGCCTGCAGGGGGTGGCCGAAGATCGTCACGCGCAGTGGCATCTTCCACGCACCGGCACCCGGCGCGAGCGTGGCCAGAAGGGCCAGCACGGCAGTCGCTGCCGCGGCCAGCAGGGCGATCAGGGTCAGGGCCAGGAAGGTCAGGGTGTGCCGCATGGTCACAAGCCCTGCACGCGGGTCACTGCTTGCCAGGGTCCGGCGCTGCGGCCCAGCGATGCGGCCCAGAACCAGGCCGAGGTGTCGGTGAAGCCGCGGCCATTCGCATCGACGATGCGTTCGCACACGCGCACCCGCTGCCCGGCGTGCGTGGCCTCGAAGCAGCGCCACAGCGCCGCGTCCGCGTCGCGCTCCAACTGCGTCGCGCCGATGCGCCAGCCGATGCCACGCCAGCAATCCGCCGCCGGGTGCATCATGCGCGTGGGACGCCGCACCTCGCGCAACACCAGCTCGTCACCGGCATCGGCGATGCGAAAGCGGGCGATGCGGCCGGGAAAGCGCTCGGCAAATCGGGCCTCCACCGCAGAGCGGCCCAGCGGCTGCAGGGCCTGGCCGCGCCACTCGCGCGGCCACTCCGTGGCCGGCACCGAGGCCAGGGCCGGCACCGTGTCGGCGTCTCCGCTGCCGGCCAGCGGCAGCATTGCGCACCACAGCAAGGTCGCGCCGAGCGCGCAGGGCCATTGCTCCTGCGCCCAGAGCGCCAGTCTTTGTGCGAACGTATTCTTCATGTCGGCGCTCCCCGTTGCTGCTGCGGACTCATCAGGCGCACGGTCAGCCCGATGACGACGAGCAGCATCACGATGCCGATGGCGCCGTGCCACGCGTCGCTGAGCCCCTGGGGCCGCGCTTCGAAACCGACCAGCAGGCTGTTGCGCAACACGTTGCCGCTCAGCACCACGAGGCCGACGAGTGGGAGGCGGCGCAGGAAGTCTCGCTCTTGCAAGCCGACGAAGGCCGCCACCGCACAGGCGGCAAAGTACGCCAGCCAGGCCATCTGCACCCCCGAGCATGGCGCGTCGACGATCACCAGCCGGCCGTTGACCGTCATCGCCGCGCCACTGCGTTCAGCCGCCTGGCCCGCGGCCTGCAGCAGCCAGGCGCTGAACTCGGCCGTGAACACGCGCAACGGGTATCCGACATAGAACTGCAGCGACGCGATCAAGGGCAGCGCCAGCAGGGCCAGGCCCGCCAGCGGTGTGCGCGCCACGCCCGCCGGCAGCCAGGCCGTGGCATGGGCAGCGAGGGCCAGCACGGCCAGCATCGCGGCCGGCAGGGGTGGCGCTAGCGCCGCCGCGGCGGTGGCCGCTGCCGTCAACGCCGCCGCCACGCCGAGCCAGCCGGTCTGCGGCTGCACTCGCAGCGTCGGTGCGGCGCGGGCGAGCCACAGCAGCAGGGCGGCGACGGCAGCCAGGCCGAGCGGGTCGTCCGAGCCGTCGGCCAGGCGCCGCACTGCCCACAGCCCGTGCGGCCACAGGGCCGCCGCGTGCAGAGCCAGCCAGGCCCAGGGCGCGATGTGGACCGGCCGGCAGGGCAGTGGGGTCGTCATGCTCATGTCTTGTCCTCACTCTTGCGGCATCAGCGCAGCTGGCGCCGTTGACGCAGGCCCAGCGCGAGCAGCCCGAGCGTGGCCAGCAGTGCCAGCCACGCGGCAGGCTCGGGCGTGCTCGGCACGGCGGTACCGATTGCCGCGTTGCTCACCCCCTGAGGCAGTGGTAGCGGCTGGTCGACACTGGTCGACGGGGTGTCGGCGGTGCGCACGATGCGGTCGACCGCGATGAAGCTGGTGTAGTTGGTGAGCAGGCTGTATTCGAGTCCGAGCCGGGTGATCGCCTCGCGCTGGACACTGCCGCCGCGCAGCGCTTCGTCGTCACCGAGTTGCAGGATGCGCTGGCGCGCCCAGAGTTGGCGCAGGGCCTGGGCATCCGCATCCGGCGCTGGCACGGGCAGCACCTGTTGCCAGTCGCCGCTCGCGCCGCGGCCGCTGAGTAGCAGCTGACCGCGGGCTTCGCCACGCCACTTGCCGATCAGGGCCACCGGCCGGCCGCCGAGCACGTCGGGCAGGGCATCCAGGCGGGTCGGTTCGACGTCGTAGACCTCGAGGCCGTCGAAGCGCGCCTTCAGCTGGGTCAGCACCGGCGCGTCGATCATCCTGCGCAGGCGGTCGGCCTGGGCTGCGGCCATCGCGGGCTTGGTGACGATGAAGGGTTCGCCGTGGCCGGCGCGAGCGATGCCTTCGATCAGGTGCCGGTTGACCGAGGAGCCGATGCCGAACGCAAAGACGTTGCTCTGGCCGAGGTTCCTGCGCACCAGCTGGAACACACGGTCCTCGACCGTGACATAGCCGTCGGTGACGACGATCACGCTGCGTGAAACGTCGCCGTTCTTGGGCAGCGCGGCGATGCGTTCGAGCGCCGGTACGATCTCGGTGCTGCCACCGGCGCGCATCTGCTCGATCGTCGCGATCGCGCGTTCGATGTTCGGGCGGGTGGCGGGCACCGAGGCCTCGGCGAGCATGCGGTTGCTGCCGGAGAACAGCATCACGTTGAAGCTGTCGCTCGGGCGCAGGCCGCCGATCAGCTCGCGCAGCAGGGTCTTTGCGGTGTCGAGCGGAAAGCCGTGCATCGAGCCCGAGATGTCGACCACGAAGATGTATTCGCGCGGGTTGATCTGCGTCGTCGCGATCGCTTTCGGCGGCTCGACCAGGGCGAGAAAGAAATTCTCCTGACCTTCGGCGCCCTTGAAGAGCGTCAGGCCGCCAGACGTCGTCGCGCCCGCGAGGCGGTACTCGAGGATGAAATCGCGGTTGTTGGCGGCATCAGCGTCGTCGGCCAGCGCGACCTCGGCTTGCGCGCCGGCTTCACCCTGCACCTCGATGCGGTGCGAGGGCGAAACGAGGTCCTGCACCGGCAGCGGCGAGGCGAAGCGCAGGTGCAGATCGAAGGCGGAGGCCGAGCGCTGGCCCGATCCCGACTCCTGCAGGTGCGGCGTCGCCGGAAACGAACTCGAGCCGCCGGCGGAGGCCGCGCGGTGGTAGCGCGGCCCGACGACGGTCGGATAGACGAAGCGGTAGCGCCCGTCAGTGGGCAGCAGCAGTTCGGTGTAGCGCAGCTCGACCTGGACCTCGTCGCCGGGAAGGATGTGCCCCACGCTCATCTGGAATACGTTGGGACGGTGCTGCTCGAGCAGGGCGGTGGTGCGCCCCTCCTTCTTCGCCGCTTCGTACTCCATGCGCGCACGTAGCTTCTCGCGGATGTTCGCAGTGAGCACACGCTCGCCGATGCGCACCGTCATGCCGTGCACGGCGGCCTGCGCGCCGCCGGGAAAGACGTAGCGCGCCTCGATCGTGCGCGAACCTTCGTTGCGGTAGACCTGGGTCACGCGCACCTCGGCCACAGTGCCGGCGACACTGGCCTCGACGCGAGTTGACTTTAGGGGCAGGCTGTCCAGCGCGGGGTCGTCGCTCGCGACGTGGAAGTACGGGCCCTCGGTGGCTGCCGCCTCCGTGTCGCCGGCCTGCGCCGGTGACCAGGCCACGATCATCAGCGCGGCGAACAGCGAGCTGGCAATCGCCAGGATCACGCGGCCGGTGTGCGAATGCGGCCGCAGCAGATGGAACTCCCAAGGCATGAACGCTCTCCTTGCGTTGCGCCACCGGCTTGGTGGCGTGCGACAAGGATCGCGCTCTCACGCGAAGGGACTTGGAAAGCGTTGCGCGCCCTGTGTGAAGGGCGCGTGAAGTCGGCCCGCTAGCGCTCGCCGCGCTGCGAAGGTGGGCGCTGCGCCACCTGAACCTTGAGCTCGACGGCGCGCTCCCCGCGCTGCACCGCGATGGTCGCCGGGTCGCCCGGCTTCAGGGCTGCGACGGCATTGAACAACTGGGCGGTGTTGCTAATGTTCTGGTCGGCGATCTTCACCACCACATCGCCCGGCTTCATGCCGCCGGTGCCGGCCGGGCCGTTCTGCAGCACACCGGTGATCAGCACACCGCTCTTGACCGGCAGGCGCAGCGACTCGGCCATTTCGGGTGTCAGGTCACGCGGCTCGACGCCGATCCAGCCGCGGATGACGCTGCCATCGCGAACCAGGCTCTCCATCACCATGCGCGCGGTGTTGGCCGGAATGGCAAAGCCGATGCCCAGGCTGCCGCCGCTGCGCGAGAAGATCGCCGTGTTGATGCCCACCAGGTTGCCGGCGGCGTCGACCAGCGCGCCGCCGGAGTTGCCCGGATTGATGGCGGCATCGGTCTGGATGAAGTTCTCGAAGGTGTTGATGCCGAGCTGGTTGCGGCC
>JAZKIW010000146.1:0-1364 GCA_040384625.1 Pseudomonadota bacterium
AGACCAGCCAGGCCGAGGTGCGCAAGATCACCTTGCACCAGGTCCATCTGGCGCGCCAGCTGGGCGCGCAGAGCAGCTGACTTCAGGTCAAGAAGGGGACTCAGTCGGCCTGGGTGGGCGCAAGCACTATGGGTTATAGCGGCCTGGCCTTTTGTTTACCGCCCGCGGATCACCACTAGCCGGTGGCCGAAGCGGGGAACAGAGGCTGCTCAAGGATCAAATCACCTTGTCAGCCCGTACCAGCAGCGATTGCGGCAGTTGCAGGCGCAACTCCGCTTCCACTCTGCGGTTGACAACCAGCACGTGGTCGGACGCCTGCTCCACCGGCAGATCCTGCGGCTTCGCCCCGCGTAGCAAGCGGTCGGCGTATTCCGCCACCTTGCGAAACATGATGTGCTGGTCGGACCCAAAAGTGAGCAGCGCACCGTGGCGAGCGAGCTCCTCGTCGAAGCCGCCGACGGCCAACCGGTGCCGCAGCGCGAGTTCTCCGATCTGGCGGCTGTGCTGGATGAACAGGCCGTCCCGCGGTACTACGGCGGCATCGACGCCGTCCTTGGCCATGGCGGCAAATGCCATCTCGATTTCCTGCGGGTTTGCCGCCTTGTAGGCCATTAGCCGCACCTGGCGCCGCTCCGTCATGGGTGTGAGGCTTGCGACAAAGCCGGCGTGGGAAACCTGCTGCGGGTTCATCAGCAATCCCAGGCGAGAGGCCTTCGGCATTGCCTCCAGCATCACTTCGACCAGTTTGGGCATCAACACGGTCAGCTGGCTGGTAACGCCAATCATGTTGGTGCCTGAGCGGTGAAAGGACTGCACGAGCCCGAAGCCGACCGGGTCAGACACGTTGCCGAAGATGGTAGGGATGGTGGTGGTCGCCTTGCGCATCGCGACGGCCGAGAGAGTGCCCGCCGCGATGACGATGTCAGGGTTGCGGCCGACGATTTCGTTGGCCAGGCGAGGAAGACTCTCTACGTCTCCGTTGGCGAAGCGCCACTCCATCGCGAGGTTGCGGCCTTCCACGTAGCCCAATTGGCGCAGCGATTTGGCGAGCGTGCCGAAGATGTGCGGCTCAAACGGTTCGGGCCGCGCAATCTGCGCCAGAAATTCGGCCCGCCAGACCCGCGCGGGCTGCGCAAATGCCGGAGCCAGCAGGAATGGCACCATGGCCACGAGGCCCCGGCGGGTGATGATGCGAGTCATGCGGAAAACCTCCTTCAAGCCTGCAATATCGCTTTGTCGACGCTGCGGATGAGCCTGTCCATGTCCGTGACTACCAGGCCTTGCGCTGTCTTGCGCAGCAGCCCCGCGCGGGCGAGCGATGAGAGTTCGCGCGTGACTTGTTCACGCGTCGTGCTGATGCGGGC
>JAZKIW010000146.1:1464-6729 GCA_040384625.1 Pseudomonadota bacterium
AAGGCCACCTGGCGTCCGGCGGCTGTGTAAATGTCAATTCGCACCCGTCCGTCGACGATCATCAAAACCTCGCCGCCAGGCCCGGCCCGGCTGAGCAGGATCTGCCCTGGTTTGAACCGTCGCCAACCGCAGTTGCCCGCAAGCTGATCCAGCGATTCGGCGGACAAGCCCTCCAGCAGGCGAATGCGCTGGAGTCCGAGGCTGGAGGGATGGGCTGCTGCTGCACGTGCCATGCGCCTATTCTCCTGCCTTGACAGTTGCGTGCGGTACGAAATCGCACATGACGCAGCAGAAATCCGAGTTAACTTCGGCATGCGCGCCACATCCAGGCAACACCATGTTGCGTGCGACACCGATTCATCCACAATTCAAGGGATGCTGGGAATGCAGGGTTCGCTTGGAAGAAAGTACGCGGTCTACTTCGTGGCCGTGGTGGGCCTCGCCCTCCTGGTGATGGGGGTCGTCCAACTGACCTTCACGGAGCGCGAAAACCGGCAGGCCGTACTGAACCTGCAGCATGAGCAGGCAACGTTCGCGGCCGCCCGGATCGAGGCGTACGTCCGCGAGATTGAGCGCCAGCTCGGCTGGGTGCGCTTTGCCCGTCCCGGCGGCGCGCAGCCCGATCAGGTGCGCATCGACTTTCTCAAGCTGTTGCGACAGGTCCCGGCGATTACCGACGTGGCCTATGCGGATGCGGGGGGCCGGGAGATGGTGCGCGTCTCCCGCGTCTCGCTCGATGCGGTCGCTTCGCGCGCCGACCTGTCCGGCCACCCGGGCATGAAGGCTTCCAACGCACAGGAGGCATGGTTCGGTCCGGTCGAATTTCGCCAGGACACAGAGCCCTACATGACCGTTGCCGTCTCGCAGATTGGCGGCCCGGAGGTAATCCTGGCAGACGTGAACCTGAAGTTCATCTGGGATGTCGTCTCGCGCATCGCTGTCGGCGAGAAAGGCGGGGCTTACGTGGTCGATGCCCAAGGCCGGCTCGTGGCGCACCCGGACATCGCGAACGTGCTTCGGCAGCGGGACCTTTCTTCCCTGCCACACGTGGACGCGGCGATCACGGGCGCGCCACGGCAGGCCACCGTCGCCACCGGCCCGGCGGGCGAGCAGGTCCTGACGGCCCACGCCCGTATCCCGTCGCTCGGCTGGACGGTATTCGTCGAACAACCCGTCGCGGATGCACTGGAACCCGTATACGCAGCGGTCACCCGTACCGCGCTCCTGCTGCTGCTGGGCCTGATCTTTGGTGTCCTGGCCGGTGCCTATGTGGCGCGGCGCATGGTACGCCCGATCCGCGCGATCGGCAAGGGCGCGTTGACGCTGGCCGAAGGTGACCTGTCGCACCGCATCGACGTGCGCACCAACGACGAGTTGCAGGACCTCGCCCAGCGCGTGAACCACCTTGCGGACCGGCTGCAGGACATGACGGGCAATCTCGAGCGCAAGGTAGAGGAGCGCACGCGCGAGAGCGCAAGCCTCGTCACCGAGGTCGAGCGCAAAAGCGCACAGCTGGAGCTCGCGGACCGCCACAAGAGCGAGTTTCTCGCCAGCATGTCGCACGAGCTGCGCACGCCGCTCAATGCCGTGATCGGGTTCTCCGAAGTGTTGCTGGAGCGCATGTTCGGCGAACTCAACGAGAAGCAGGCTGAGTACCTGACGGATATCCACGGATCGGGCAGGCACCTGCTGGCGCTCATCAACGACATCCTCGATCTGTCGAAGATCGAAGCCGGCCGCATGGACCTGGAGCTGGCGCAATTCAACGTCCCCGAGGTCCTGCAGGGCACGGTGTCGCTGCTGCGCGAGCGTGCCGGGCGGGGGCAGGTCACACTGACGCTGGCCTGCGATCCGCAATTGGGCTCGTGGATAGCGGATGAACGCAAGTTCCGGCAGATCCTGTTGAATCTGCTTAGCAACGCAATCAAGTTCACCCCGGCGGGAGGCTGCGTGCAGGTCGAGGCGATGGATGCCGGCCGCGCCTTGCAACTGTCGGTGAAGGACAACGGGATTGGCATCAGCGCCCAGGATCGCGAGGTGGTGTTCGAGGAATTCCGCCAAGCCAGCGGCAACCACCTGGCCAAGGCTGAAGGCACCGGCCTGGGACTGGCCCTCGCGCGACGCCTCGTCGAGCTGCATGGCGGCACCATCACACTTGCCAGTGAGCCCGGTCAGGGATCGACCTTCGTAGTGACACTGCCGGAAAGGGTAGCGGCATGAAGCGCATTCTGGTGGTCGAAGACAATGAGCGGAACATGAAACTGTTTCGAGACATCCTCAGCTTCGCGGGATTCGAAGTGCTGGGCGCGGGGACCGGCCGCGAGGGCCTGGTGCTGGCACTGTCCGCCCCGACGCCGGACCTGGTCCTGCTGGACATCCGCTTGCCGGACATCGACGGCGTCGAGGTGCTGCGCGGCATCCGGGAGACACTCGGCGACGGGCTCAAGATTTTCGCTATCTCGGCCTCCGTCATGCCGGACGAGCAGCAACGCATCCTGGCGTCAGGCTTCGACGGCTTCATCACCAAGCCGATCCAGTTGCGTAGTTTCCTGGAAGCGGTGCGGCGGGCGCTGGGAGAAGGCGCGTGACAGCACGTCGCATCCTGGTTGTGGACGACACGCCTACCAACGTCACGCTGCTGATCGATCTGCTTCAGGCGGCGGGATACATCGCAGCGGCTGCAAAAAGCGGCGAGGAGGCGCTGGCGATGGTCGCGCAATCCGTGCCCGACCTGATCCTGCTTGATGTGAAGATGCCGGGGCTGAACGGCTACCAGGTGTGCGAGCAGTTGCGTTCCCAGCCAACGACTGCGCTGTTGCCCATCGTGCTCGTAACGGCGCTGGACGGCAAGGACGAGAAGGTCCGCGGGCTCGAGGCCGGCGCCGACGATTTCCTCACGAAGCCGATCGACCGCCACGAACTGCTGGCGCGCGTGCGTTCGCTGCTTCGCATCCGCGCGCTGCACCAGGAAGTCGAGGCGCAGCGGCTCGCGCAGCTCAAGAGGTTTTTCTCTCCTCCGGTCGCCGCGATGATCGCCAGCGGTGAAATCGATCCAATGAAGAGCCATCGCAGCGAGATCACCGTGGTGCACTTGGACCTGCGGGGATTCACGGCCTTCTCCGAATCGGCTGATCCGGAAGACGTTCTGGGCGTGCTGCGCGAGTACCACACGGCCATGGGCGCACTGATCGTCCGCCACGAAGGAACCGTCGAACACTTCGCCGGCGACGGCATCATGATCTTTTTCAATGACCCGCTGCCCGTCGACAACCCCGCGCTGCAGGCCGTGCGCATGGCCCTGGAGATGCAGGAAGCGTTTGCGGAACGCGCGAACGCATGGCGCAAGTTGGGGTTCGAACTCGGGCTGGGAATCGGCATCGCGCAAGGGCACGCGACGATGGGGCTGGTGGGCTTCGAGGGCCGCTTCGACTATGGCGCGGTCGGCGCCGTGTGCAACCTGTCCGCGCGCCTGTGCGCAGAGGCGAAGCCGGGCCAGACGCTCGTGCACCAGCGCGTGGCCGGCAAGCTCGAGGGCCTCGTACAGGGCGAATCAGTCGGTCCGCTGGAGCTCAAAGGTTTTCCGCGCCCCGCACCGGCGCTGTCCGTGACCGCCCTGACTTGACCCGGCAGGTGCGATTTCGCACCGACACGGCGCGGCGGGCGCCCGACACTGCAGGCTCCATACACCCACGGAGAGCCCATCATGTGGAGACGCCGCACCTTCCTTTCACTCGCCATCCCGCCCGCACTGCTCGCCTGCGGGGCGGTCGGCCCGGCAGCGCCCGCCGGCGTGCGCGACGCGCTCGCCCCCAATGGCAGCTTGCGCATCGCGGTGGTCGCGGGCGTACCGGGCTCCCTGGTGCGCGATAGCGCGACAGGCCAGGTCAGGGGCGTGACCTTCGAACTGGGTGTGGAACTGGCGCGCCAGCTTGGCGTTCCCCATGAACTCGCCGAGTTCAAGCTCTTTCCCGAAGCGGCCCGTGCAGTGACCGCTGGGGCGGCAGATATCTCTTCCTTCAATCTGGCCTCCCCGCTCGCGGCGGGCGTCTTGCTGACCCGAGCACTCTATACGCAGGAAAGCGGCTACCTCGCGCGACCCGGCAGCACGCTGCAGGACGCAACCGAGGTGGACCGTCCCGGCGCCAAAGTGGGGGTACAGCAAGGCAGCACCTCCCAGGGGGTGCTGCGCCGCTTGCTGGCGCAGGCCATGATTGTTCCCGTTTCCAGCCTGCAGGAGGTGCCGCGCATGCTGGCCGTCGGCGAGCTCGACGCCTTTGCCACGAGTAAAAGCATCCTGCATGACCTGGCAGACAGGACGCCGGGGGCCCGTATCCTGGCTGGGCACTACACGCAGGAGCAGCAGGTCCTCGCGATCCCGAAAGGGCGCGAAGGCGCACTGCCCTGGCTGGACGACTTCGTTCTGCAAGCGATCCGCTCCGGCTTGGTCGCGCAAGCCGCCGAGCGCGCCCGCCTGCGGGGGATTAGCGCGCAGGCGGCCTGACTGTGATGGTGGCGGACGTCCCGGGATTGATCGCACCGGCGGCGCAGCCGATGGTGCGGCTGCGCACATTGACGGGGTGCAGCAACATCTTCCTGCTCGCCACCGCAGCGCTCATGTCGAAGCGGGTCGCGACGATGCCCTATGCCTTGCTGCTGCCGCTGGAGGCGGAGATCCAGAGCTTGCAAGCTCATTTCTCAAGGAAGGAGGTTTGCGGACGCGGATAACCGCGATCAACGGTCATGCGATTTCACCAAGGCAGCCCAAAGTTCTGCCG
The DNA here is from genome assembly GCA_040384625.1 of Pseudomonadota bacterium. Lineage (GTDB taxonomy): Bacteria > Pseudomonadota > Gammaproteobacteria > Burkholderiales > Burkholderiaceae_C > CADEEN01. The sequence continues at coordinate 6,240 of JAZKIW010000146.1, forward strand.
CCCTCCCCCTTACTTCACTGGAGACACTATGCGTACTTTCATTCTTTACACCGCCGCGGTTTTATTCACAAGCTCAGCCGCTGCCCAATCCACTGTTGGCGAATTGCTGGACAAAGGCGCGAAGAAAATTTTGAAGGAAGACTACCTCGCGATGATGCCGATGCGGTTGCAGTATCAATGGCCGAATCGACAGGGCGAAGGTGACCTTGTCTTCAGGGCTGATGGAAGTTTGAGCGGATCCGAGTATCACTACGCCAGCCGTAGCGAGAGCCCCGCAACCGGGACGCATGAGCTTGAAGATGATGGCAAGTGGTGCATGAAGAAGCACATGCCCGTCTGGAACAGCCGGACTGATCAGTGCTGGCACAACTACAAACTCGGTGACGACTATTACGGGGCGTTCTCTGACGACAAAGGCGCTCGCGCTATCAAGGTCAAGTCGGTCTCCAGGGTCCAGTAGGCGCCGCCAGGCCGAGGTGCGCAAGATCAC
>JAZKIW010000147.1:0-24810 GCA_040384625.1 Pseudomonadota bacterium
GGCACGCCGCGCTTGCTGAGCATGGCGCGCCCGAGCATGCAGGCCTCGCCGCAGTTGCTGGCGGTGTACAGAGTGACCGGGAAGCGCGTGGCCACCTGACGCAGGGCCAGCGGCAGGGCCGGGTCGCTGGCCCGGCCGGTATCGCTGTTCACCGGCATCACCTTGCCCTCGCTGGCCAGGGGCGGGCGGTCGGTGTAGGTCACGCGGCCGTCGGGACCGATGACCTTGAAGAGGGCGTGGGCCGCAGGTGCCGCGAGCAGCAGTGCGGTCGCGAGGGCCGAGAACAGGACGGATTGGCGCATGACACGCAATCTAACCGCCATCCGCCCGCGACTCAAGCCATACCTTGATGGCGCAGCAGGGCGTCGATGCGCGGTTCGCGGCCACGGAAAGCGGTGAAATTCTCCAGTGCGCTGCGGCTGCCGCCGGCTTCGAGGATTTCTTCACGCAAACGCCGGCCGGTGGTGACCGACAGGGCGCCGGCCTCCTCGAAAGCGCTCCAGGCGTCGGCCGAGAGGACTTCGGCCCACTTGTAGCTGTAGTACCCGGCGGAGTAACCGCCGGCAAAGATGTGCGAGAAGGTGTGCTGGAAACGGTTGAACGGCGGAGGGTGGAGCACACCGACTTCGCGCCGCACTTCGTCGAGCACGTGCTGCACGCGCAGGTCGGCGCCCGGTTCGGCGTGGATGCGCAGGTCGAACAGGCCCATCTCGACCTGGCGCAGCATGCCCAGGCCGTTCTGGAAGTTCTTCGCGGCCGCCATCTTGTCGAACAGGGGGCGCGGCAGGGTGGCGCCGGTCTCGACATGCGCCGTCAGGCGCTGCAGGACGCTCCACTCCCAGCAGAAGTTCTCCATGAACTGGCTCGGCAACTCGACCGCGTCCCACTCCACACCCGACAGGCCCGACACGCCGATGTCGTCGATGCGCGTGAGCATCAGGTGCAGGCCATGGCCGAACTCGTGAAACAGGGTGATCACGTCGTCGTGCGTCAGCAGTGCTGGCTGGGTGCCGACCGGGGCGGAGAAGTTGCAGGTCAGGACGGCGACAGGCGTCTGCAGCGTGCCGTCGGGGCGGGCCCAGCGCACGCGCACATCGTCCATCCATGCCCCCGGCTGCTTGCCCGGGCGCGCGTAGGGGTCGAGGTAGAACTGAGCCAGGAGCCGGCCCTCGCGCTCGACGCGGTAGAAGCGCACGCTGTCGTGCCAGGCCGGCGCCTGGTCGGGCGCGATCGTCACTTCGAACACTGTCTGGACGATCTCGAACAGGCCGGCCAGCACGCGCGGCTCGGTGAAGTAGCGCTTGACGTCCTGGTCGCTGAAGTCATAGCGCGCTTCTTTCAGCCTTTCGCTGGCGTAGGCGATGTCCCAAGCCTGCAGGTCGTCCAGGCCGAGTTCCGACGCGGCGAAGGCCGACAGCTCGGTCAGGTCGCGTTCGGCGAACGGCCGCGCACGCGTGCCCAGATCGCGCAGGAACTTGCCGACCTCCTCTGTCGAGCGCGCCATTTTCGGCACCAGGGACACTTCGGCGTAGCTGGCGTGGCCGAGCAGCTCGGCGGCTTCCTGGCGCAGGGCCAGCAGGGCCTGCATCAGCGGCCCGTTGTCGCGCTCGCTCGGGCCGAGGTCGCTGGCCCGCGTCACGTAGGCGGTGTACAGGGTCTGGCGCAGGCTGCGGTTCCTGGCGTACAGCAACACCGGTTCGTAAGTCGGGTAGTGCAGGGTCAGCTTGTGGCCTTCGCGGCCTTCGGCCCTCGCGGCTTCGCGCGTCGACGCCAGCACGTCGGCCGGCACACCATCGAGATCGGCACTGCTGGCGAAGTGGCTGAAGCCGTCGGTGGCGTCGAGCACGTGCTCGCTGTACTTCTGTGCCAGATCGGCGGCGCGCTCCTGGATCGCGGCAAAGCGCGTCCGGTCATCGCCTTTCAGCTCGGCGCCCGAGAGCACGAAATCGCGCAGCGCGTTCGCCAAGGCCTTGCGCCGCGGTGCGGACAGGGACGTTGCCCCCGCGCCGGCGGCCACGGCCTTGTACTTGGCGTAGAGCGCCTCGCTGGCACCCATGCGGGTGTGGAACTCGGTCAACTTGGGCAGGTTGTCGTTGTAGGCGGCGCGCAGCTCGGGCGTGTCGGCCACGGCGTTGAGGTGCGACACGGCGCCCCAGGCGCGACCCAGCCGCTCGGTGGCCACGTCGAGTACGGCGGACATCGATTCGTAGTCGGCGGGCACGTCGGCGCCCAGCACGCGCTCGAGCGCCGCATCGGCCTGGACCAGCAACGCGTCGACCGCGGGTGTCACGTGGTCGGGGCGGATGGCGTCGAACGCCGGCAGGTCGTCGATCTGGAGCAGGGGGTTGTTCATGAGCCGTTGGGGTCAGGCGGCTGCGGTTCGTTCCGCAGCTTGGAGGGTATTGGCGAGCAGCATCGCGATGGTCATCGGCCCGACGCCGCCCGGCACTGGCGAGATCCAGCCTGCCACCTGCGATACGCCGACGAAATCGACATCGCCGCAGAGCTTGCCCTCGTCGTTGCGATTGATGCCCACATCGATGACCAGCGCGCCGGGCTTGACCATGGCTGCTGTGACGGTGTTGCGACGGCCGACCGCGGCGACCACGATGTCGGCCTGGCGTGTGTGCTGCGCCAGGTCCGGGGTGGCGCTGTGGCAGACGGTGACCGTCGCATGCGCCTGCAACAGCAACAGTGCCATCGGCTTGCCGACGGTGTTGCTGCGACCGATAACCACAGCGTGCTTGCCACGCAGGTCGATACCGGTGCTTTCGATGAGCTTCATGCAGCCGAGCGGCGTGGCCGGCCGCAGCCCGGCCAAACCGGTCATCAGCTCGCCGGCGCTGGCGACTGAAAAACCGTCGACGTCCTTGGCGGGCGCGATGGCCTCGATGACCCGGTGCGCGTCCAGGTGCCTGGGCAACGGCATCTGCACCAGGATGCCGTGGATGCCCGGGTCGGCATTGAGCGCCGCGATGCGTGCCAGCAGCTCGTCCTGCGACATCGCCGCATCGTAGCGCTCGAGCACCGAGTGCAGACCGCTGTCGTGGCAGGCCTTGACCTTGTTGCGCACATAGACCGCGCTGGCCGGATCGTCGCCGACCAGGATCACCGCAAGGCCCGGCTTGATGCCGCGCTTGGCGAGCACTGCAACGCGTTCTGCCACCTGCGAACGGATGCGTTGCGACAAGGCGGTGCCGTCGATGATGTGGGCGGTCAACAGCGTTTCCTTACACGAACAAGGCAGCGAAGGGCGGCCTTGCCACGCAAACACCGCGGATCCGGTTTCGCCGGGCCGCTGGCGTTGCCCCCTCGAGGGGGGAGCGGCGCAGCCGCTTCGGGGGTGGGCAGATCTAGGCTTTCGCGGTTTGGGCGCCCAGCGCGATCTTCAACAGATCGGCCACGGTGTTGGCGTTCAGCTTCTCCATGATGTTCGCGCGGTGCGCCTCGACCGTCTTGATGCTGATGCCCAGGTCGTCCGCAATCTGCTTGTTCAGGCGGCCCGCGACGATGCGCTCGAGCACCTGGGCCTCGCGCGTCGTCAGGCGTGACAACAGCGCGTCGCGGCTGGCCTGTTCCTGGTGCTGGCTGAAGGCGCTGCGCGCGCTGTCGAGCATGCGCTCGACCAGACCGAGCAGTTCTTCTTCCTTGAACGGCTTCTCGATGAAGTCCATCGCGCCCTTCTTCATCGTCGTCACCGCCATCGGCACATCGCCGTGGCCGGTGATGAAGACGATCGGCAGCGGGCTCTTGCGCTCGACCAGGCGGTCCTGCAGCTCCAGGCCACTCATGCCTTCCATGCGGATGTCGGCGATCAGGCAGGCGACCTCGCGTGGGTCGAAGCGCGACAGGAAGGACTCCGACGAATCGAAGCACTTGACGCGGTAGTCCTTGCCTTCGAGCAGCCATTGCAGGGAGTCGCGCACGGCCTCGTCATCGTCGACGACATACACGGTGCCTTTTTTGGGGATCAAGCTCATGGTGTGAGGTTCGCGTTGGCAGTTTCATGCGCGGGCTGCGCACGGGTGGCGGCGGGTGTGCCGAGGAGGCTGGTGGGCTCGGCGCGGGCCGAGACATCGACCGGCAGCGTGAAGGCGAAACGGCAGCCCACGACAAGGTCGCCATTGTAGAGGTTCGTTGCCCGCATCCGGCCGCGGTGAGACTCGACGATCGAGCGGCACAGCGCCAGGCCGATGCCCAGGCCTTCGACCTTGGTCGAGAAGAAGGCTTCATAGAGGCGCGCCAGCACGTCCTCGCGCACGCCGGGGCCACGGTCGGTGACGCTGAACTCGATCACACCCCCTTCTTCGGGGGTGTGGCGCGGCACCACGCGCAGCTCGATGTGGCGGCGCGTGGCCGGCAGCTGCGCGCTGTCGATGGCCTCGGCGGCGTTCTTCAGTAGGTTCAGCACCACCTGCTCGATCAGGATCGGGTCGCAGTTCAGGGGCGGCAGGCGTTGCGCGACGTAGGTCGTGAGCGCCACATTGCGACGGCGCAGTTCGATCCCGGCCAGTTCGACCGCATCGTCGATGATGGCGCGCGCCTCGGCCGGCTGGCGCTGCGGCTCGCTGCGCTTCACGAAGGCCCTGATGCGGTGGATGATCTGGCCGGCCCGTTCGGCCTGCCGCGCCGTCTTCTGCAGCGCCGCGACCAGGTCCTCCTTGCCGATCGAATCGCCGCGCACCCGCGACACCATGCCGTTGCAGTAGTTCGTGATGGCGGTCAGCGGCTGGTTCAGTTCGTGCGCAACCGAACTGGCCATCTCGCCCATCGTGACCAATCGGCTGGTGACCTGGGCCTTCTCGGCCTGCTGGGCAGCCTGCTCCTCGATGCGGCGCCGCGCGGTGATGTCGGTGGCGATCAGCATCTGGGCCAGGCGGCCATCGGTCCATTGCAGGTAGCGCGAGCGCACGTCGAACCACTTCTTCAGCGTGTCGATGTAGACCTCGCGCGGATCGGCGCCGCTGGCGGTGAGCGATTCGGTAGGCAGGCCCGACAGGCTGTCCACGGCGTCGCCATCGTCGTCGTCGGGCGGCAGGAACGGCAGCATCGCACTGCTGGCGGCCAATTGCGCGTGGCCCTTTGGGTCGGCCCCGAACCAGAGGCGGTAGGAGCGGTTGGCGAACAGGAGTTCGCCCTGTTGGACCGACAGCACCGAGACCGCGGCGTCCAGACCCTCGAGCACGGTGGTGAAGCGCTCGTGGGAGGCCGAGAGCTGGTCGCGAATGCGCTTGGCCTCGGTGATGTTGGTCATCGAGGTCATCCAGCCGGTCTGCAGGCCGCGCGCGTCGATCAGGGGCGAGACGTACATCCGTGCGTCGAACAGGCTGCCGTCCTTGCGCATCACCTTGACCTCGATGCCACCGGCCGGGCTGCGGCCCTGCAGTTCCTGCTGCAGCAGGCGCATGTTCTCGTCGATGCGGTCGGTGGGCCAGTGAGGGAAGGGCGGCATCTGGCCCACCAGGTCGTCCTCGGCAAAGCCGGTCATCGCGCAGAACGCCGGGTTGACATAGGTGATGCGGCCGTCGGCGTCCATCGCCCGCATTCCGGTCAGCATCGAGTTCTCCATCGCACGCCGGAAGTTCGTCTCCTGGACCAGGGTGCTCTGCATCTGGCTGCGCCGACGCATGTGGCGCCAGGTGCCCAGGAGCATCCATACCGTCAGCACCGACAGCGCGACCACCATCCAGAACAGCGTGTTGCCGACCAGCCCGACCGATGTGCGCCAACCCTGGCCGCGCAACAGCAGGCCGTTGGCGGTGGGGGCCAGCGGCAGGTCGTAGACGATGGTCGGCCGGCTGGCCGGTTGGCCCGGCATCTGCAAGACGCTGCCGGCCAGCTCTCGGCCATCGGCGTCGAGCACTGCCACCGTGTGGCGTTGGGTGACCTCCGGAGGCACCGAGGTTCGCAATAGGGTGTCGATCGAATATTCGGCGATCAGCGCGCCGTTGAAGTTGCCGCGATCGAGCAAAGGCACATGCAGCTGGAACACGTTGGTGCCGCTGGCATTGCGAAAGGCGTGCGAAAAGAGCGGTTGGCGGCCATTGCGCGCTGCGGCGAATGTGCGTTCCGGCTCGCTCGCCTCGCCTGCTACCGGCAGTGCCGGTTGCAGCGTGTCGCCGCTCGGGTTGGCCTCAGGGTGGAACACAGCCACGGCGTGGCTGCCGCGCAGGGCGCGGTTGGGCGTGATCCAGGACAGGTGGGTCACGGCCGGACGTTCGCGGGCAAAGGCCAGTGCCTGTGCGCCGAAACTCGCGACGTCGATCTCGTTGCCAGCGATCCCGCGCGCCAGTCGAACCACCTGTTCCTGATCCTCCAGCAGTCGCAGCCGGATCTGCTGCTGGGCGATTTCGGTGTCGCGCTGCACCGTGTCGGTCTCTCGGGCGATCTCCTCGTTGCGCAGGTACCAGAAGGCGGCAATGATCGCGGCCAGAAAGAGCAGTACCGACACCAGTGGGCCGATGGTGGCGAAGCGATCCTGACGCGTCGGCGACTGGCGTCGCCACCAGCGACCGAAAAGGCGCTGCCGGCGCGTGAAGGTCGGCAGTTCGCTGTCACGGGCCAGATCGGGGCGGGGCTGCATGGGTGCGATTATCGAGGGCGGCTTCGGGGTTAGGTCCTTCAAGAATTTCATATTACGGAATACGTAGCCACTATTTGAAATTTCAAGGAGTGTGTGCGACACTCGCGCCGGCCGCGGCGGCGCGTCCGGAATTTCGCGCACACGCCAGTCCATCAGAGCCCTCAAATCAGGAGACAGACATGTCAGCGCTTCCTCAGACGCCGTCCGGTGCGGACGCCGCCAGCCAACCCGGCGATACGGATGCCCAGGAAACCCGCGAGTGGCTTGACGCGCTGTCGGCCGTCGTCGCTGCCGAGGGGCGCGAGCGCGGGCATTTCCTGATCGAGCAGTTGCTCGAGCATGCGCGCCAGAACGGCATCGACAGGCCCTTCTCGGCCACCACCGGCTACGTCAATACCATCGAGCCGGGCGACGAGGTTCACAGCCCAGGCAACCTCGAACTCGAAGGACGCCTGCGGGCTTACATGCGCTGGAACGCGATGGCCCTGGTCGTGAAGGCCAATCGCCTCGACCCCGCCGACGGTGGCGATCTCGGCGGCCACATCTCGAGCTTCGCTTCGCTGGCGCACATGTTCGCGGCCGGCTTCAACCACTTCTGGCACGCCGAGAGCGAGGGCCATGGCGGTGACCTGCTCTACATCCAGGGCCACAGTTCGCCCGGCATCTATGCCCGCGCCTTCATGGAAGGCCGCCTGACCGAGGAGCAGATGCTCAACTTCCGCCAGGAAGGCGTTCCAGGCAAGGGTCTGTCGAGCTACCCGCATCCGAAACTGATGCCCGAGTTTTGGCAGTTCCCGACCGTCTCGATGGGCCTGGGCCCGCTGATGGCGATCTACCAGGCGCGCTTCCTGAAGTACCTGCACGCGCGTGGCATCGCCGATACCGCGAACCGCAAGGTCTGGGTCTTCTGCGGCGACGGCGAGATGGACGAGCCGGAAAGCCTCGGTGCGATCGGCCTGGCCGCACGCGAGAAGCTCGACAACCTGGTCTTTGTCATCAACTGCAACCTGCAACGCCTGGACGGCCCGGTGCGCGGCAACGGCAAGATCATCCAGGAACTCGAAGGCGAGTTCCGCGGCTCCGGGTGGAACGTGCTCAAGCTGATCTGGGGCAGCAATTGGGACCCGCTGCTGGCGCGCGACAAGGACGGCGCGTTGAAGAAGATCATGATGGACACGCTCGACGGCGACTACCAGGCCTTCAAGGCCAACGACGGAGCCTTCGTGCGCAAGCACTTCTTCGGCCGCGATCCGCGCACCCTGGAGATGGTCGCAAAGATGAGCGACGAGGAGATCTGGGAGCTTCGCCGCGGCGGCCACGATGCGCAGAAGGTGCACGCCGCCTTCCACCGCGCCAACAACGCCAAGGGCCAGCCGACGGTGCTGCTGATCAAGACCGTCAAGGGCTGGGGCATGGGCAAGTCGGGCGAGGGCAAGAACAACGCGCACCAGACTAAGAAGCTGACCGACGACGACATCCGCGTCTTCCGCGACCGCTTCAACATCCCGGTTCCCGACAGCGAGCTGGCCAAGATTCCGTTCTACAAGCCGGCCGATGACACGCCGGAGATGAAGTACCTGCACGAGCGCCGCCAGGCCCTCGGCGGCTACCTGCCCAAGCGTCGCGCCAAGGCCGACGAGAGCTTCACGGTGCCGCCGCTGGAGACCTTCAAGGCCGTGCTCGAGCCGACGGCCGAGGGGCGCGAGATAAGCACCACGCAGGCCTATGTGCGATTCCTGACCCAGTTGCTGCGCGACAAGGCGCTCGGCCCGCGCGTGGTACCGATCCTCGTCGACGAGGCGCGCACCTTCGGCATGGAGGGCCTGTTCCGCCAGATCGGCATCTACAACCCCGCAGGGCAGAACTACACCCCGGTCGACAAAGACCAGGTGATGTATTACCGCGAGGCCACCGACGGCCAGATCCTGCAGGAAGGCATCAACGAGGCCGGGGGCATGGGATCGTGGATCGCAGCAGCGACGAGCTACAGCACCAACAACCGCATCATGGTGCCGTTCTACGTCTACTACTCGATGTTCGGCTTCCAGCGCATCGGCGACATGGCCTGGGCCGCCGGCGACATGCAGGCGCGCGGCTTCCTGCTCGGCGGCACCTCGGGCCGCACCACGCTCAACGGAGAGGGCTTGCAGCACGAGGACGGCCACAGCCACATCCTGGCCGGCACGATCCCGAACTGCATCAGCTACGACCCCACGTTCGCGCACGAGGTCGGCGTGATCCTGCACCACGGCCTGAAGCGCATGGTCGAGCAGCAGGACAACGTCTACTTCTACATCACCCTGCTGAACGAGAACTATTCGATGCCGGGGCTGAAAGCCGGCACCGAGGAGCAGATCCTGAAGGGCATGTACCTGCTTGAGGAGGGCGCGAAGAAGACGCCTCGTGTCAACCTGCTCGGCAGCGGCACGATCCTGCGCGAGAGCATCGCCGCCAAGGAACTGCTGGAGAAGGAATGGGGCGTTGCCGCCAACATCTGGAGCTGCCCGAGCTTTAACGAACTGGCGCGCGACGGTCAGGACTGCGAACGCTGGAACCTGCTGCACCCGACCGAGAAACCGCGGGTGGCCTTCGTCACCCAGCAGCTCGACAAGCACGCCGGGCCGGTGATCGCATCGACCGACTACATGAAGAACTACGCTGACCAGATCCGCGCCTTCATCCCCAAGGGACGCCAATACAAGGTGCTGGGCACGGACGGCTTCGGCCGCAGCGACTTCCGCAGCAAGCTGCGCGAGCACTTCGAGGTCAACCGCCATTACGTCGTCGTCGCGGCGCTGAAGGCCCTGGCCGACGAAGGTGCGCTGCCGCTGGCCAAGGTGGCCGAGGCGATCAAGAAGTACGGCATCAACGCCGACAAGATCAACCCGCTGTACGCATAAGCACAACGACAACGGAGACAGAACATGGCGTTGGTCGAAGTCAAGGTCCCGGACATCGGTGACTTCAAGGAGGTCGAGGTCATCGAGCTGCTGGTCAAGCCCGGCGACACGGTGGCGGTCGATCAGTCGCTGCTGACCGTCGAATCGGACAAGGCGTCGATGGAGATTCCGTCTTCGCATGCCGGTGTGGTCAAGGAACTCAAGGTCAAGCTCGGTGACAAGGTCGGCGAGGGCACCCTGGTCCTGCTGCTCGAGGCGGCCGGGGCGGCAGTTGCCGCGCCTGAAGTGGCACCGGCACCGGCCCCGGCCCCGGCCCCAACGGCGTCGGCGCCAGGGACACCCGCCACGGCACCGGCGCCGGCGGCCGCCGGTGCGACATCCGCTGCGATCGACATCTTGGTACCCGACATCGGCGACTTTGACGAGGTCGCGGTGATCGAAGTCTTCGTCAAGCCCGGCGACACGGTCAAGGTCGAGCAGAGCCTGATCACGGTCGAGAGCGACAAGGCCTCGATGGAGATTCCGTCGTCGCACGCCGGCGTGATCAAGGACTTGAAGGTCAAGGTCGGCGACAAGGTCAAGCAGGGCAGCCTGATCGCGGTGCTGCAAGGAGCGGCCGGGGTCGCGCCTGTTGCGGCGCCGGCGCCAGCGCCCGCTGCACCAGCGCCGGCTGCGCTAGCCGTCGCTGCCGCGCCGACGGCGAGCGCCGCCGTGATGCCGCCGCATGAGCCGGCCGCGCCGCAGAGCGGCCTGCCCCATGCGTCGCCCTCGATCCGGCGCATGGCGCGTGAGCTCGGTGTGCCGCTCGGCGAAGTCAAGGGCAGCGGTCCGAAGGGTCGCATCACGCAGGAGGACTTGCAGGGCTTCGTCAAGAGTGTGATGGCCGGCAGCGTTCAGACCGCGGCGCAGAAGACCAAGGCTCCCGCGGCCGCCGCCGCGGCTGGCGGCACGTTCCCTGGGCTGCTCGCCTGGCCGCAGGTCGACTTCGCGAAGTTCGGACCCGTCGAGCGCAAGGACCTGTCGCGCATCAAGAAGATCAGCGGCGCCAACCTGCATCGCAACTGGGTGCTGATCCCGCACGTCACGAATCACGACGATGCCGACATCACCGAGCTCGAAGCGTTCCGCGTCCAACTGAACAAGGAAAACGAGAAGGCCGGCATCAAGGTCACGATGTTGGCCTTCCTGATCAAGGCCGCGGTCGCGGCATTGAAGAAGTTCCCCGAGTTCAACGCCTCGCTGGACGGCGACCAGATCGTCCTGAAGAACTACTTCCACATCGGCTTTGCCGCCGACACGCCGAACGGCCTGATGGTCCCGGTGATCAAGGACGCCGATAAGAAGGGCGTCTTTCAGATCGGTCAGGAGATGGGCGAGTTGGCCAAGAAGGCGCGCGACGGCAAATTGAGCCCGGCCGAGATGAGCGGCGGCTGCTTCTCGATCTCGTCGCTGGGCGGCATCGGCGGGCGCTACTTCACGCCGATCATCAACGCGCCCGAGGTTTCGATCATGGGCGTGTGCAAGAGCAGCACCGAGCCGCGCTGGGACGGCAAGGCCTTCGTGCCGCGCCTGATCCTGCCGCTCTCGCTCTCCTGGGATCACCGGGTCATCGACGGCGCCGCGGCGGCACGCTTCAATGCCTACTTCGGGCAGATCCTCGCCGACTTCCGGCGCGTGCTGCTCTGAGCCGGCGCGTTCGATGACGACGGTGGCGGTGGTGCGCAAGGGCACCCAGGTGGCGATTGCCGCCGACAGTCTGGTGACCTTCGGCGACACCCGGCTGCCGCACGGCTACGAGACCAACACCAAGTTGTTCAAGGTCGGCGACTCGTACTTCGGCATGGCGGGAACCACGGCGCACTTTCCGGTGTTGCGCAAGGCGCTCACCTCGCTGCCACCGGACGAGTTGAAGCTCGCGTCGCGTGACGAGGTCTTCGACACCTTCCTGAAGCTGCATCCGAAACTGAAAGAGCAGTTCTTCCTGAACCCGAAGGAGGAAGACGCCGACCCGTACGAAAGCAGCCAGTTCACGGTGCTGATCGCCAACCGGCACGGGCTGTTCGGCGTCTACTCCTACCGCGAAGTGTTCGAGTTCGAGCGCTTCTGGTCGATCGGCTCGGGCCGCAGCTTTGCGCTTGGCGCGATGTACGCCAGCTACGACAGGCTGAAGACAGCACGCGACGTTGCCGCGCTCGGCATCCAGGCGGGCTGCGAATTCGACAAGAACTCGGCCGCCCCGGTGCGGCTGCACACGATCAAACTGAAAGGCTGACATGGCCCTCATCGAAATCCAGGTACCCGACATCGGCGACTTCAAGGACGTCGCGGTCATCGAGTTGCTGGTCAAGCCCGGCGACAGCGTCAAGGCCGAGCAGTCGTTGATCACGGTCGAAAGCGACAAGGCGTCGATGGAGATCCCGTCCTCGCATGCCGGTGTCGTCAAGGAACTCAAGCTCAAGGTCGGCGACACGGTCAACCGGGGCAGCCTGATCTTGCTGCTGGAAGTCAGCGGTGCTGCGGCATCGCCCGCCAGCCCCGCGGTGGCGGCGCCGGCCCCGGCACAGAAAGCGGCTGCGCCAGCCCCGGCGCCGGCGAATGCGCCCGCTGCCGCGAGCTACGCGGGCGGCGCCGATGTCGAGTGCGACATGCTCGTGCTCGGGGCAGGGCCCGGCGGCTACTCGGCGGCCTTCCGCGCCGCGGACCTCGGCATGAAGACCGTGCTGGTCGAGCGCTTTCCGACACTCGGCGGTGTGTGCCTCAACGTCGGCTGCATCCCGAGCAAGGCCTTGCTGCATGTGGCCTCGGTAATGGACGAAGTCACGCACTTCGCCGACCTTGGTGTGACGTTCGACAAGCCCAAGCTCGACCTGGCCAAACTGCTCGCACACAAAAACAAGGTGGTGGGCAAGCTCACCGGCGGCCTGGCGGCGATGGCCAAGATGCGCAAGGTGACGGTGGTCACCGGCAGCGGCGAGTTCGCCGACCCGCATCACCTCAAGGTCGCCCTGGGCGACGGCAAGTCGCAGACCATCCGCTTCAAGAACGCGATCATCGCGGCCGGTTCGGAAGCGGTGAAGCTGCCCTTCCTGCCCAAGGACGATCCGCGCGTGATGACGTCGACCGGTGCACTCGAGCTTCGTCAGAAGCCCGAGAAGATGCTCGTCGTCGGCGGCGGCATCATCGGCCTTGAGATGGGCACCGTGTATTCGACGCTGGGCGCGCGCTTGGACGTCGTCGAGATGATGGACTCGCTGATGCTCGGCGCCGACCGCGACCTGGTCAAGGTCTGGCAGAAGATGAATGCCAAACGCTTCGACAACATCATGCTGAAGACCAAGACGGTCGGTGCAGAGGCGAAGAAGGACGGCATCCACGTCAAGTTCGAGGGCGAGGCGGCACCGAAGGACCCAGTGCGCTACGACCTCGTGCTGCAGGCCGTCGGCCGCGTGCCGAACGGCAAGCGCATCGGTGCCGACAAGGCCGGCGTCATCGTCGGCGAGCGCGGCTTCATCCCGGTCGACGTGCAGATGCGCACCAACGTGCCGCACATCTTTGCCATCGGCGACATTGTCGGCCAGCCGATGCTGGCACACAAAGCCGTGCACGAGGCGCATGTCGCGGCCGAAGTGGCATCTGGCGACACCAAGGCGGCCTTCGACGCACGCGTGATCCCGAGCGTGGCATACACCGACCCCGAGGTGGCCTGGGTCGGGCTGACCGAGGACGAAGCGAAGGCGAAGGGGCAGAAGGTCAAGAAGGGCCTGTTCCCCTGGACTGCATCGGGGCGTGCCATCGCCAACGGGCGCGACGAAGGGTTCACCAAGCTGCTGTTCGACGAAGACACGCACCGCATCGTCGGTGGCGGCATCGTCGGCACCCATGCCGGCGACATGATCGGCGAGGTGGCGCTGGCCATCGAGATGGGCGCCGACGCCGTGGACATCGGCAAGACGATCCACCCGCACCCCACCTTGGGCGAATCGATCGGCATGGCGGCGGAAGTGGCGCACGGTTCGTGCACCGACCTGCCGCCGCAGCGCAAGTAACGGCCGCAGCCGCGGCCGCGCCTGCTCAGCCGATGTCGGCGCAGTGCACGCCGAAACGGCCGCGTCGGCGATCGTCGAAGAAGTAGCGCAGCGTTTCGCGCACGGTGCGAAAGGCGATCTCGTCCCAGGGCACTTCGTCTTCGCGAAACAGCCGCGCTTCGAGCGTCTCGCTGCCCGGATTCAGCGCGGGTGACGTCATCGAGGCCAGGTAGAACAGGTGCAACTGGCCGACGCGAACCACGTTCAGCACGGTGAACAGCGAGCCGAGTTCGATCTGCGCGCCGGCCTCCTCGTCGGTTTCGCGCAGCGCGCCTTGCGCCGTGGACTCGCCGAGTTCGAGAAAGCCTGCAGGCAGGGTCCAGAGACCGTGGCGCGGCTCGATCGCACGCTTGCACAGCAAGACCTGCTCGCCCCAGGTCGGCACCGTGCCGACGACGTTCAGCGGGTTCTCGTAGTGGATCGTGGCGCAGGCCGGACAGACGGCGCGTTCGCGGTTGTCGTCGGCCGGGATGACATAGGCCACCGGCGTGCCGCAGGCGCGGCAGTGTCTGATCCGGGTGCGCTCGGTCAACAGCATGGGCGCCAGTTTAGCGGTGGCATCATCGCTCACTGCACAACCAGGAGCCTGTCGCCATGAACGCCGTGATCCCGATTCCCGCGCAAGCCAGCGTCCCGGTCGCCGGCGGCGGCAGCTACCCGGTGCGGCGCATCTACTGCGTCGGCCGCAACTATGTCGAGCACGCCCAGGAGATGGGCTTCACCGGGCGCGAGCCGCCGTTCTTCTTCATGAAACCGGCCGACGCCGTGGTGCCGGTTCCGGAGGGCGAAACCGGCTTCGTCGACTACCCGTCGCTGACCAAGAACTTCCACCACGAGATCGAGTTGGTGGTGGCCATTGGCCGGGGCGGGCGCAACATCGTTGCGGCGGATGCCTTCAAGCACATCTACGGCTACGCCGTGGGCCTGGACATGACGCGACGTGACCTGCAGGGCGAGATGAAGAAGCAGGGCCGGCCTTGGTGCATCGGCAAGGGCTTCGACCAGTCGGCGCCGATTGGGCTGATCCATCCTGTGTCGGCTACCGGTGAGCTGAGCCGCGGTGCGATCACGCTGGCGGTCAATGGCCAACAGCGCCAGGTCGGCGACTTGAGCCAGTTGATCTGGAATGTCGGCGAAACGATCGAACACCTCAGCAGTGCCTGGGCCTTGGCGCCGGGCGACCTGATCTTTACCGGCACGCCCGCCGGCGTGGCCGCAGTGGTCGCCGGCGATGTGATGGTCGGCGCCATCGAGGGCCTGGGCAGTCTGCGCGTGGCCGTGCGCTGAGGGACCAACGCCGTGGCAGCGATGGAGCTCTACAACTACTTCCGCTCCTCGGCCTCGTACCGGGTGCGCATCGCGCTCGCGCTGAAAGGTCTGGACTACACCTACAAGCCGGTGCACCTGGTCAAGAACGAGCAATTCGAGGAGTCGTATGCGGCTGTCTCGGCCTCGCGCCTCGTGCCGCTGCTGAAGGACGGTGACACGCTGCTCACCCAGTCGCTCGCCATCATCGAGTACCTCGACGAAACGCACCCGGCGCCGTCGCTGCTGCCGGCCGACGCAGCCGGTCGGGCGCGCGTGCGTGCCCTGGCCTACGACGTGGCGTGCGAGATCCACCCGCTGAACAACCTGCGTGTGCTGCGCTATCTGGTGCGTGACCTGAAGCTCAGCGAAGACGACAAGAACCGCTGGTACCGTCACTGGGTCGAGACCGGGCTGGAAACGGTCGAGCGGCAGCTGGCCGATCCGCGCACCGGCCGCTTTTGCCACGGCGACGTGCCGACCCTCGCTGATGTGACCCTGGTACCGCAGATCTTCAATGCCCAGCGCCTGTCGTGCCGGCTCGACCATGTACCCAGCGTGATGCGCGTCTTCGAGGCCTGCATGCAACTCGACGCGTTCGAGCAAACGCGTCCGGAAAAGTGCCCGGATGCGACTTGAAGGCGCCATCACGCCGGACTGGCCGGTCGATGGGCGCGTCGGCGCCTTGATGAGCACGCGAGCCGGCGGTGTCAGCGCAGCGCCATTCGACAGCCTTAATCTCGGCCGCTCTGCCGGCGACGACGCTGCGGCGATCGACGAGAACCGGCGCCGCTTCGCGGCGGCTTTGGGTGCGCGCCCGGTCTGGATGTCGCAGGTCCATGGCGCGCGCGTGTTGCGGCTCACGGCGGGCGCGCCACCTGCCGGGTCGATGGCCGAAGCGGCCGATGCCGCCATCACCACCGAAGCCGGCATCGCCTGCACCGTGATGGTCGCCGACTGCCTGCCGGTGCTGTTGGCGGCACCCGTCGGCCGCGGCGTCGGCGCAGCGCACGCCGGGTGGCGTGGCCTGGCTGGGGGCGTGCTGGACGCCACAGTGGACGCGTTGTGCGAGTCGACCAACTGCGCGCCGCATGAACTGCAAGCCTGGCTCGGCCCGTGCATCGGGCCGCGCCAGTTCGAAGTCGGGGCCGAGGTGCTTGCTGCCTTCGGCGGCGGGGCACGCTTCTTGGTGCGACCGCGTCCTGATGGCCAGATGCGCTGGCTGGCCGACCTGCCGGGGCTGGCCCGCGACCGGCTTCAGGCCCTTGGCCTCACGCGCATTGGCGTAGACGGCGGATGCACGGTGGAACAGGCCTCACGGTTCTTTTCCTTCCGGCGTGAGGGCGTCACCGGCCGCATGGCCGCCGCCGTCTGGCTGCGACCCTGAGCGCGCCTCGCGCGCCCGCAACCTGCGTCGGCGGGCCGGCGTGCCGAGCAGATAAAGCACCAGGGCCAGCGGCAGCACGCCGTACAGCACGAACGTGATGACAGCGCCGAGCAGGCCGCCATTGGGCGCCAGCGCCTCGGCCACGCTCATCATCAGCACGACGTACATCCAGCCAATGGCGACGAGGTAAAGCACGATTACGTCTTTCTGCGTATTTCAATAAACGAAATCAAATGCCATCATGTGATAACTAAGAGCCTATACAACGCGCCATTGTTCACGACAATGACATGCGACCCAGGAGACAGCCGGCGATGAGCAAGACACCCCCCAGCCTGCCGCAGAACGAGCAGGCGCAAGCCTTTGGCCATGCCGTCGGCGAGATATGGAAATCGATGCAAGGCCTGTCGCTGCCGCTGCCTGCGTTGAGTGCGCTGCAGGCCGACTACCTGAAAGACGCGACTGCGCTGTGGAACACCGCCGTCGAGCGTGTCAATCACCCGCAAGGCAAGGACAACCCGGTGCTGGGCGACCGGCGCTTTGCCGCCAACGACTGGGCCGGCAGCCCCGCTGCCGCGATGGCCGCACAGACCTATCTGCTCAATGCGCGCACGCTGATGAAGATGGCCGACGCGGTCGAGGGCGACGCCAAGACCAAGGCGCGCATCCGGTTCGCCGTGCAGCAGTGGGTCGACGCTGCCAGCCCGAGCAACTACCTCGCGCTCAATCCCGAGGCACAGCGCAAGGCGCTCGAAACCAAGGGCGAGAGCATCGCGCAGGGCATGAAGCAGTTGTGGAACGACATCCAGCAAGGGCATGTCTCGCAGACCGACGAGAGCGTGTTCGAGGTCGGCCGCAACGTCGCGACGAGCGAGGGGGCGGTGGTGTTCGAGAACGAGCTGTTCCAGCTGCTCGAGTACAAGCCGCTCACGGCCAAGGTGCACGAGCGGCCGATGCTGTTCGTCCCGCCCTGCATCAACAAGTACTACATCCTCGACCTGCAGCCCGACAACTCGCTGATCCGGCACACCGTGGCCCAGGGCCACCGCACCTTCGTCGTCAGCTGGCGCAACCCCGACCCTTCGATCGCCGCCAAAACTTGGGACGACTACATCGAGCACGCCGCCATCCGAGCCATCCAGGAAGTCCAGGCCATCAGCGGCCAGGAGACCATCGATACGCTCGGTTTCTGCGTCGGCGGCACGATCCTGGCCACCGCGCTGGCTGTGCTGGCCGGGCGCGGCCAGCAACCTGCCGCCAGCGTGACCCTGCTGACCACGCTGCTCGACTTTGCCGATACTGGCGTGCTCGACATCTTCATCGACGAGCCCGCGGTCCAATTGCGCGAGATGACCCTCGGCGCCGAAGCGCCCCAGGGTCCCGGCCTGCTGAAGGGCCAGGAGCTGGCGAGCACGTTCAGCTTCCTGCGCCCGAACGACCTGGTCTGGAACTACGTCGTCGGCAACTACCTGAAGGGCGACAAGCCGCCGCCGTTCGACCTGCTGTACTGGAACAGCGACTCGACCAACCTTCCCGGCCCCTTCTTCTGCTGGTACCTGCGCCACACCTACCTGCAGAATGAATTGCGCCAGCCGGGCAAGCTGACGGTCTGCGGCCAGAAGATCGATCTGGGCAAGATCAAGGCACCGGTCTTCATCTACGCCTCGCGCGAAGACCACATCGTGCCCTGGCAGGCGGCTTTCGAGAGCACGAAGATCATGAAGGGCAAGCTGCGCTTCGTGCTTGGCGCTTCGGGCCACATTGCCGGTGTGATCAACCCGCCGGCAGCGAAGAAGCGCCACCACTGGATTGACGGCAAGCTCGGCGGCAGCGCCAAGCAGTGGTTCGACAGTGCCAAGGAAGTGCCCGGCAGCTGGTGGACCGACTGGTCCACGTGGCTGAAGCCGCATGCCGGCAAGCTGGTCCCCGCGCAGAAGCACTACGGCGACCGCCAGCACAAGGTCATCGAACCCGCCCCAGGCCGCTACGTCAAAGCCAAAGCCTGATTCCCCTCACCCGCATCCACAAGGAGACTTCTCATGAGCACCGACATCGTCATCGTCGCCGCCGCCCGCACCGCAGTCGGCAAATTCGGCGGTACGCTGGCCAAGACCGCAGCGCCCGAGCTCGGCGCGGCCGTGATCGTGGAGCTGTTGAAGCGCGCCAAGCTGAACGGCGACCAGATCGGCGAAGTGATCCTGGGCCAGGTGCTGACGGCCGGCTCGGGCCAGAACCCGGCGCGTCAATCGGTCATCAAGTCGGGCCTGCCCAAGTCGGTGCCGGCGATGACGATCAACAAGGTCTGCGGCTCGGGCCTGAAGGCCGTCATGCTGGCGGCCCAGGCGATCCGCGACGGCGACAGCGAGATCATCATCGCCGGCGGCCAGGAGAGCATGAGCATGGCGCCTCACGTCTTGCCGGGATCGCGCGACGGCGTGCGCATGGGCGACTGGAAGTTGGTCGACACGATGATCGTCGACGGCCTGTGGGACGTCTACAACCAGTACCACATGGGCATCACGGCCGAGAACGTGGCCAAGCAGTACGGTGTCACGCGCGAGGCACAGGACGCCCTGGCACTGGGCAGCCAGCAGAAGGCCGCCGCGGCTCAGGACGCCGGCCGCTTCAAGGACGAGATCGTGCCGTTCTCGATCGCGCAGAAGAAGGGTGATCCGATCGTCTTCGCGGCCGACGAATTCATCAACCGCAAGTCGACTGCCGAGGTCCTGGCCGGGCTGCGCCCGGCCTTCGACAAGGCCGGCAGCGTGACGGCGGGCAATGCATCCGGGCTGAACGACGGCGCCGCCGGGGTGGTGGTGATGACGGCCAAGAAGGCCGACCAGCTCGGCCTGACGCCGCTTGCGCGCATCGCGTCCTATGCCAGTGCTGGCCTGGATCCGGCCACCATGGGCATGGGGCCGGTTCCGGCCTCGCAGCGGGCTCTGCAACGCGCCGGCTGGAAAGCCGCCGACCTGGACCTGCTCGAGATCAACGAAGCCTTTGCCGCCCAGGCCTGCGCCGTGCACAAGGAAATGGGCTGGGACACCAGCAAGGTCAACGTCAATGGCGGCGCGATCGCTATCGGCCACCCGATCGGCGCCTCGGGTTGTCGAATTCTCGTGACCCTGCTGCACGAGATGCAGCGCCGCGGCGCGAAGAAGGGTATTGCCTCACTGTGTATTGGGGGTGGCATGGGTGTCGCGTTGACTGTCGAGCGCTAAAGTCGAACCACACAACCCAAGGAGCACCTCATGGCCCAGAAAGTCGCATACGTCACCGGTGGCATGGGTGGCATCGGCACCGCGATCTGCCAGCGCCTGCACAAGGAAGGCTTCAAAGTCATTGCCGGTTGCGGGCCGAGCCGCGACTTCGCCAAGTGGCTGGCCGAACAGAAGGAGCAGGGCTACAGCTTCTACGCCTCGGTCGGCAACGTGGCGGACTGGCAGTCGACCGTCGAGGCCTTCACCAAGGCCACCGCCGAGCACGGCACGATCGACGTGCTGGTCAATAACGCCGGCATCACCAAGGACCGCATGTTCCTGAAGATGACGCCCGAAGACTGGAAGGCGGTCATCGACACCAACCTGAACTCGATGTTCAACGTCACCAAGCAGGTGGTGCCGGGCATGGTCGAGAAGGGCTGGGGCCGCATCGTCCAGATCAGTTCGGTGAATGGCGAGAAGGGCCAGGCTGGGCAGACCAACTATTCGGCGGCCAAGGCCGGCATGCACGGCTTCACGATGGCGCTGGCGCAGGAAGTGGCGAGCAAGGGCGTGACGGTCAACACCGTCAGCCCCGGCTACATCGGCACCGACATGGTCCGCGCGATCAAGCCTGAAGTGCTGGAAAAGATCGTCGCCACGATCCCGGTCAAGCGATTGGGCACGCCGCAGGAGATCGGTTCGATCGTTGCGTGGCTGGCCAGCGAGGACTCGGGCTTCTCGACGGGTGCCGACTTCTCCTGCAATGGCGGCATGCACATGGGTTGAACGGCTTCGCTGTTCATGCAGAACAAGCCGGCGTGAGCCGGCTTGTTTCATTTGCAGCGCCGAACAAAGCGGCGCTCGATCAACCCGCCAGCTGGGTCGGCGCTTCTCGCCCATGGTGGGCGTCATTTGCTGTGCAGATATGCATGGGCGCAATGGTTCGTTGGCATTCGACGGGGGGCTGAATATCGTAGCGCCATCACTTCATCGCGCGCACCCGCATGCATCTCGTCAGCATTTCCGGCAGCCCCTCATTGCGCTCTCGCTCGGCCTGGCTGCTGCAATTGGCGCAGACCCGTCTCGAACGCAGCGTGCGGCAGACCATCACAGTGGCCGTGCGCGATCTGCCCGCGGCCGCCCTAGTGGCCGGTGACGCGCTGGCGCCGCCGATTCGCGCGGCGATCGAGGCGATCGCCCGGGCCGATCTGTTGATCGTCGCCACGCCGATCTACAAGGCCTCTTACAGCGGCCTGCTGAAGTTGTTTCTCGATACCTTGCCGGCCGATGCATTGCGCGGCAAGACCGTGCTGCCGTTGGCGACCGGCGGCAGTCTGGGGCACCTGCTGGCACTGGACTACGCGCTCAAGCCCGTGCTCTCGGTGCTCGGTGCACGTGACATCCTCGATGGCATCTACGCCACCGACGCGCAACTGTTGCCGCACGAGTCGGGCGGCTTTGTGCCTGACGCCGGTCTGGTGGAGCGTCTGGACCGTGCCCTGTCGCCGTTGACGCAAGGCGACGCGCAGGTCGTGCCGCCGCCGCGATGTCGCGCCTGACGCTCCGCTTCAGTCTCCGCTTGTCTCCACGCCCTCACGGGCGCTTCACACCCCGACCGATCGATGCACTCGCTTGCCGCGCGAGGCGGGGTGTCCTTTTCTCGACCACGACACAGGACATCGACATGACCCACTCCGAGCTTCCACATGCACCCTCCCGCCGCTGGTTCGCACGGGCCACGGCCTTGCTTGCCGTGCTCGGTGCGGTGGCGCTGGCCCCGAGCCACGCACAGAACAAGGCCGATCTGCTGCGCATCGGCTTCCAGAAGTCGGCCAGCCTGCTGACGCTGCAGAAGACGCAGGGCACGCTGGAGAAGCGCCTCGCCCCACTGGGCGTAGCGGTCAAGTGGGTGGAGTTCCCGGCCGGGCCGCAATTGCTCGAAGGTCTGAATGTCGGCGCCATCGACATCGGCTATGTCGGCGAGGCACCACCGATCTTCGCGCAAGCCGCCGGCGCCAAGTTCGTCTACATCGGCAACGATCCGGCGGCGCCGGAGGCCGAGGCGATCGTCGTGCCCAAGGACTCTGCGATCAGGTCGCTGGCCGACTTGAAGGGCAAGAAGGTGGCGCTCAACAAGGGCAGCAACGTGCACTACCTGCTGGTCAAGGCGTTGGAGAAGCACGGACTGAAGTACGCCGACATCCAGCCGGTTTTCCTGGCCCCGGCCGACGCCCGCGCTGCTTTCGAGCGCGGCGCCGTCGACGCCTGGGCCATCTGGGACCCGTTCCTTGCCGCGGTGGAGAAGCAGAGCGGCGCGCGCATCCTCGTCGACGGTCGCGGGCTGGTGAACAACTACGCCTACTACCTGGCCGAACGCGGCTACGTCGAGAAGTACCCGCAAGTGGTGCAGTTGCTGTTCGACGACACCGTGGTGCAGGGCCAGTGGCTGAAAGCCAACCTTAAACAGGCGGCGGCCATCATCGCGCCGCAGCAGGGCCTGGAGCCTGCGGTGGTGGAACGCAGTCTGCAGCGCTACCTGTTCGGCGTGAAGCCGGTGACGGCGGTCGTGGCGGCCGAGCAGCAGAAGATCGCCGACGCCTTCCTGACTCTGGGCCTGATCCCCAAGCCGATTCGCATTGCCGACGCACTGCCCGGCGCGGCGCAGACGGCGCTGGCCAAGTGAAGGGGCGTTCATGAGCGTTTCCAACATGATCACGCGCCGCGCGGCACTGGCAATCCTCTCGGTCACGGCCTCGGCCTGGTGCGGCCTGGCCCGTGCGCAGGGCGGCTCTGCATTCCCGCAGGTCCGCATCGGCTTCCAGAAAGGTTCGTTGAACTTGGCCCTGCTGAAGAGCCTGGGCCTGCTCGAGAAGCGCCTGCCCGCGAGCAGGATCACCTGGGTCGAGTTTCCAGCCGGGCCGCAGTTGCTGGAGGCACTGGCCGTGGGCAGCGTGGACTTCGGCGCTACTGGCGATTCGCCGCCGGTCTTCGCCCAGGCCGCCAACAAGGACCTGTTCTATGTCGGCGCAGAGCCGCCCAAGCCCGACAGCTCAGCCATCCTGGTCAAGCCGGAGGCTTCGTTGAAGTCGCTGGGCGACTTGAAAGGCAAGCGCATTGCGCTGCAGAAGGGTTCGAGCGCGCACTTCCTGACGGTCCAGGCGCTGAAGAAGGCCGGGTTGCAGTGGGCCGACATCCAGCCGGTGTACCTGCCACCGGCCGATGCCCGAGCGGCCTTCGAACGCGGCGCGGTCGACGCCTGGGCGATCTGGGATCCGTACTACGCCGCCGCCGAAATCGACGGCCAGGTGCGTGTGTTGGCCACCAGCCGTGGCCTGACCGGCAACAACACCTTCTACCTGGCCTCGCGCACGCTGGCTGGCAGCGAGCCGACGCTGCGCGCACTGTTCGGCGCGCTGACCGAAGCTGATGCCCATGTGCAGGCCAACCGCAAGGACACGGCGCAGCGCTATGCCGCCTTCGCAGGCCTGGGCCTCGCCACGGTACACCGCTTCCTGGAGCGGCGCCAGCCCTCGCCGGTGGGCCCGCTGACGCCGGCGCTGGTGGCCGAGCAGCAGAAGGTGGCCGACAGCTTCCAGCAACTCGGCCTGATCCCCAAAGCCCTGCGCGTGGCCGACATCGTCTGGTTGCCTGGGCAGGCCCTCGCGCTGGCGCGATGAAAGGACCTCGATGAAGATCCTATGGTTCATTCCGACCCACGGCGATTCGCGCTATCTGGGCAGCGCCAAGG
This sequence comes from Pseudomonadota bacterium, assembly GCA_040384625.1. Classification (GTDB taxonomy): domain Bacteria; phylum Pseudomonadota; class Gammaproteobacteria; order Burkholderiales; family Burkholderiaceae_C; genus CADEEN01. The sequence continues at coordinate 23,212 of JAZKIW010000147.1, forward strand.
GCGCGCGTGCCGCGAACTTCGCCTACTTCAAGCAGATCGCCATCGCGGCCGACAGCCTGGGCTACGAGGGGGTGCTGCTGCCCACCGGCCGCTCCTGCGAGGACTCCTGGGTCCTGGCGGCCAGCCTGATCGACGTGACGCGGCAGCTAAAGTTCCTGGTCGCGCTGCGGCCCGGTTTGGTGCAGCCCTCTCAGTCGGCGCGCATGGCGGCCACCTTCGATCGTCTGTCGGGCGGACGCCTGCTCGTCAACCTGGTCACCGGCGGCGATGCCGACGAGCTGGCCGGCGACGGCCTGTTCCTCGGCCATGCCGAGCGCTACGAGGAGTCGGCCGAGTTCATCCGCATCTGGCGTGAAGTGCTGGCGCGAGCGCACGACGGCGAGGCCTTCGACTTCGACGGCAAGCATCTGCGCGTCAAGGGCGCGAAACTGCTCTACCCGTCAGTGAACCGGCCGTACCCGCCGGTGTTCTTCGGCGGCTCGTCGGAGCCCGCGCACGAGCTGGCCGCCGCGCAGGTGGACACCTGCCTCACGTGGGGCGAGCCGCCCGAAGCCGTGGCCGCGAAGCTGGCCGACGTGCGCGCGCGCGCCGCCGGGCGCGGCCGCAGCTTGCAGTACGGCATCCGCCTGCATGTGATCGTGCGCGAGACCGAAGACGAAGCCTGGCGTGCCGCGGCCGAGCTGGTGTCCGAGCTCGACGAGAAGACCGTGGCCACCGCACAGGCCAGGTTCGCCCAGATGGATTCGGTGGGGCAGCGCCGCATGGCCGAGCTGCACAAGGGGCGCTTCGACAAGTCGGACATCCGCAAGGGCCTGGAGATCGCGCCCAACCTGTGGGCCGGCGTCGGCCTGGTGCGTGGCGGCGCCGGTACGGCGCTGGTGGGCAGCGCCGAGCAGGTGGCGGCGCGCATAAAAGAGTACGCCGCGTTGGGACTGGAGTACTTCGTGCTGTCGGGCTACCCGCACCTGGACGAAGCGCATCGCTTCGCCGAGCTGGTCTTCCCCCTGCTGCCGCTGGAGTTGCAGCGCAAGCTGCCCGGCCAGGCTCTGAGCGGGCCCTTTGGCGAAATCGTCGCCAACAGCTACCTGCCCGGCGCCGCTTCGGCGGATCTCGAGGACAGCCACCATGTCAGGCCGCGCCGTGTTGCCGCCTGAGTCCGCCTGGCGCCGGCGCGCGCTGCCCTGGGCCTTGCCACTGTTGCTGCTCGTGGGCTGGGAGGTCGCCTCGACCAGCGGCTGGCTGTCCACACGTGTGCTGCCGGAACCGGGCTCGGTGCTGACGGCGTTCTGGACGCTGTTGCGATCGGGCGAGCTGTGGCAGCACGTGGCGGTGAGCACGGGGCGCGCCCTGGCGGGCCTGGCCGTCGGCGGCGGACTCGGCCTGCTGCTGGGGCTGCTGACCGGCACCTTCCGCAGTGCTGAAACCCTGCTCGACACCAGTTTCCAGATGCTGCGCAACATCCCGGCGTTGGCGCTGATCCCGCTCGTGATCCTGTGGTTCGGCATCGACGAGGGCGCCAAGCTGTTCCTAGTGTCGGTGGGGGTGTTCTTCCCGATCTACCTGAACACCTTCCACGGCATCCGCTCGGTCGACAAGGGG
>JAZKIW010000148.1:0-29454 GCA_040384625.1 Pseudomonadota bacterium
GCAATCGGCAGGGTCATGCCGACGATGCCGCCCTTGCTGGCCGAGTACGCCGCCTGGCCGATCTGGCCATCGTAGGCCGCGACGCTGGCGGTGCTGATCAGCACGCCGCGCTCGCCGGTGGCTTCGGGCGTGTTCTTGCTCATCGCCTCGGCCGCGAGCCGAATCATGTTGAAGCTGCCGATCAGGTTGATGTTGATGACGCGGGCGAACTGCGCCAGTGGGTGCGCGCCTTCCTTGCCCACCGTCTTGGCACCGATCGCAATGCCGGCGCAGTTGACCAGACCCATCAACTTGCCCAGCGTGATCGCCTGCGCCACTGCCGCCTGGCCGTCTACTTCCTGGGTCACATCGCACTTGACGAAAGCGCCGCCGAGTTCGCGTGCCAGCGCTTCGCCCCTGTCGGCTTGCACGTCGGCCACCACGACGCGGGCGCCCTCGCGCGCCAACATGCGCGCCGTGCCTTCGCCCAGGCCCGATGCGCCGCCGGTGACGATGAAGACCTTGCCTGCGATGTCCATGATGGTGTCTCCTTCTCAGCGCAGCGCTTCGAGCGCGCGCGTGGTGATCTCGTCGACGCTGCCGCTGCCATTGATCTTGCGATAGCGTGGGGCGACAGGATCGCCGCTCGTGGCCCACTGCATGTAGTAGTCGACCAGGGGACGGGTCTGCGCGTGGTACACGTCCAGGCGCTTCTTCACCGTCTCTTCGCTGTCGTCGGCGCGCTGGACGAGCGGCTCGCCGCTGACGTCGTCGACGCCGGCCACCTTGGGTGGATTGAACTTGACGTGGTAGGTGCGACCCGAGGCCAGGTGCGCGCGGCGTCCGCTCATGCGTTCGACGATGGCGGCGTCGGGCACGTCGATCTCGAGCACGACGTCCAGCTTGACGCCGGCGTGCTTCATCGCATCGGCCTGGGCGATGGTGCGCGGAAACCCATCGAACAGGAATCCGTTGGCGCAATCGGCCTGGGTCAGGCGCTCCTTGACCAGGCCGATGATGATGTCGTCGCTCACCAGCGCGCCGGCATCCATCACCTTCTTGGCCGCCACGCCGAGGGGGGTACCGGCCTTGACCGCCGCTCGCAGCATGTCACCGGTGCTGATCTGGGGGATGCCGAACTTCCGGCACAGGAAGGTGGCTTGCGTGCCTTTGCCGGCGCCGGGCGCCCCCAACAGGATCAGTCTCATCGTCGTCCTCGGAGTGATGTCTCTGGCTCGGCGTGTGAGCCCGCCTGTCGCCCGATTATCACTGCGGATCAGACGTCGAGCAGGTGCCGCACGCGCGCCAGATCCTCCGGCGTGTCGACCCCGGCGCCGGGTGTCCGATCGCTGACATGGACCGCGATGCGCTCGCCATGCCAGAGCGCGCGCAATTGTTCGAGCGCCTCGATGCGCTCGAGCGGCGCCACGGGCAGGCTCGGAAAGCGCCGCAGAAAGTCGGCGCGGTAGCCGTACAGCCCGACGTGGCGCAGCGGCGGCGGATCGGGCAGGGCGGTGACACCGCTGGCATGGCCATCGCGCCACCAGGGCAGCGCAGCGCGGCTGAACAACAGGGCCCGGCCCGTCGCATCGAGCACCACCTTGACGACGTTCGGGTTGAGGTAGTCCGCGACGGACGCGATCGGATGCGCCGCTGTGCTCATGGCGCAGTCGGCGTGGCTGTCAAGTAGGTCGGCGCAGGCGTCGATCAGGGCCGGATCGATCAGCGGCTCGTCGCCTTGCACATTCACGACCTTGTCCTGGCCGGCCAGACCGAGTTGCACGCAGGCTTCGGCGAGGCGGTCACTGCCGCTGGCGTGGTCGACGCGGGTCAGCAGGGCACGCACGCCATGGCGTTCGCAGGCGGCGACGATCGACGCGTCGTCGGCGGCAACGATGACCTCACGGGCCTGCGACTGTGCCGCTCGCTGCGCCACCCGCACCACCATGGGCACACCGGCGATGTCGGCCAGCGGCTTGTTGGGCAGGCGCGTCGAGGCCAGTCGCGCCGGGATGATGACGGTGAAGCTCACACCACCCCGTTGGCGCCGGGCTCGAAGGCCTGGGCCTGGCCCTCTAGCATCACCGGGATGCCGTCGCGGATCGGGAAGGCCAGACGGTCGGCCGCGCAGGCCAGGGCCTGGGCTTGTCCTTCGGCTGTGCGTTGCATCTGCAGCGGTCCCTTGCACACGGGGCACACCAGCAGATCGATCAGGCGGTGGTCGAGCGCGGTCATGGTCGGGTCAGTGCTTGGGCGGGTACGGGTAGTGGCGCTTGAGCGCGGCGGCGAATGCCACCTCGGGCTCGAAGTCTAGCGGCGCGACCCAGATGCGTGTCACGTCCCCACTGCGCGGCATGGCATCGGGCCGGAGCTTGACCGCGTCCTTCTCGGTGATGATCACGTCGGCCGTGTCGGCAGGCCAGGGCAGGGCGTCGAATGCGTGGTGGTCCGGCAAGGCCAGCGTGCGCGACAGGGTCAGGCCCTGTTCCCTGAGCATCTCGAAAAAGCGCTGAGGGTTGGCCATACCTGCGGCAGCCGTGAGCGGCACACCGCGCAGGGCCTGCAGACTGCCCGCCGCTGCCGACTGCCCCTGCCACCACTGGGACAGGAGAAGCGCGCCGGCCACCCGACGGCTCGCCATCCAGCCTGGCAGGTGGGTCGTGACGCAGGGCGCGTTGTAGAGAACCAGGGTCGTCGGAGCGGCCTGGTCAGGCAGGGCCTCGCGCAAGGGCCCGGCCGGCAGCAGCAAGCCATTGCCGGCACCGCGCTCGTCGAACACGATGACCTCCAGGTCACGCGCAAGGCGGTGGTGCTGAAGGCCGTCGTCGGCGACGATGATGTCGATCTGCGGATGGGCCGCACGCAGGGCACGTACGGCAGCCACCCGGTCGCTGCCGACCATCACCGGCATGCCGGTGCGCAGCCGGATCAGCAGCGGCTCGTCGCCGCAGTCACTGGCGCGGCTGTCGCGGCTGACCTGCACCAGGCCACTGCCCTTGCGCCCATGCCCGCGCGACACCACGCCCGGGTGCCAGCCGAACGCGCGCAACAGGCGCACCACGGCGATGGTCGTCGGTGTCTTGCCGGCGCCGCCGACGATCAGGTTGCCCACCACGACCACCGGAACGCCGACGCGTTTCGGTCGGCTGAGCCTGCGATGCAGGCCTGCCAGTTGGGCGTAGAGCCCCGCCAGCAGGCGCAGGGCCTGCGCCGTGAGCGTCGGCGGCTTGATCCACCACTGGCGCTGCAGCGCAGCGCTGAGGCCCTGCAGCGCGCCACCAAACGGGGCCTGCGCGGGAGGCGTCATGACGGAAGAGGGCGCCGGCGAGCGCGTCAACGTGGCGTCGCGCCGTCGCCGGTCTGCGCAGCAAAGGTCAGGCGGGCCAGACCCGCTCGCCGCGCCGCGTCGAGCACATTGATCACCGCCTGGTGTGCCGCCGTCGCATCGGCCGAAACGATCACCACCGGATCCTTCATCGCGCTGGCCGCGGCCGCGAGCTCGGCGCTCAGTGCCTCAACGCTGCGCCCATCGAGCGCCTTGCTGTTGATGGCGTAGCGGCCATCGCCGGCCACTGCGACGATGATCTCCGCCGGCCGGTCGCGAGGCTTGTCAGCCTCGGCCGTCGGCAGGTTGATCTGCAACTCGGTGAACTTGGAGTAGGTCGTCGACAGCATCAGGAAGATCAGCACGACCAGCAGCACATCGATGAAGGGGATCAGGTTGATCTCCGGATCCTCGTTGCGGTGCTTGCGGAAATTCATTGGCTGTTCTTGACCGCAAACCGCATCAGGTGCGGCACCAGGCGCTCGGCGGCCTGTTCCATGTCGACGGTGAACTCGTCGATGCGGCCGCGAAAGTAGCGGTAGAACAGCAGCGCCGGGATGGCGATCATCAAGCCGAACGCGGTGTTGTACAGCGCCACCGAAATGCCGTGCGCCAGTTGTGCCGGATTGCTGCCGCCCGTGGGCGCCTGCGAACCGAAGATCTCGATCATGCCGACCACGGTGCCGAACAGGCCGAGCAGGGGCGCGGCAGTGGCGATCGAACCCAGGGTGTTCATGTAGCGCTCGAGGCGGTGCACTGTCACGCGACCCGCGTTCTCGAACACCAGGCGCAGTGCCGCCTCGCTGATTCGAGGTTCGGCCACCACGCTTCGCACCCCGGAGGCCAGCACCTGGCCGAGCGCGGAGTTGCCGGCCAGCTTGTTGACGACGTCGGACGAAGGCAGGCTGGTGCGAGTGATCGAGATCACCTCATCGAGCAGCTTCTCGGGCGCCACGCGCGCGCTGCGCAGGCTGACCAGGCGTTCGATGACCAGCGCGAGCGCCACGATAGAGCAAATGATCAGGGGCCAGATCGGCCAACCAGCGGCTTGTATGATCGAAAACAAGGGGTCCCCGTCGGCAACAGTGCACTCAAGAAAGTGCCTCGGACGAGACCGAGCTCTGAGGGCGGGTCGGGCGACGAGGCCGCGCGATTATGGGGCCGGCAGCGCCCCGTGGCGGTTCTGCCTTGGCGCTGTCGTTGCGGGTGTGTGCTCAGGGCGACATTCGACTGGCGAGACGCGCAACTTCAATCCACCGCTGCTGTGGACAACATTGTGCGTAACCTCGGGCGCCTGGGCGCGAAGGCGCATGCACATTGGTCCGGATACAGTTTGCTCAAACTTTCAGCAGGAAAAAAGCGTTGCAGATCAATGACTTGCATACACATGACAAGGCTGTGACAGGCACAGCCTGCTTCCGGCCCCCGGTTTGCGTGGCTGTGGAGTTCTGGGCCCGCGCCAATGCTGGCTTTGCCGGTGGTTGATCGATCTGGCATGGGCGCATTGCCGCACGTCTGGAACGTCGGCGCCCTGGTCCTGGCCGTCGCCGATGCGCTGGCGGCGCGCTTTGCCGGCTGCACGGTGCGCGGCGAGCTGTCCGGCTTTTCGCGCGCGGCCAGCGGGCATTGCTACTTCACGCTCAAGGACGCCGACGGCGCGCCGGCCGCCTTGCGTTGCGCGATGTTCCGTCGTGCGGCAGGCCTGCTCGACTTCTCGCCGCGCGACGGCCAGCACGTCGAGGTGCGCGGCCGGCTTGCGGTCTACGAGCCGCGCGGTGAACTGCAGTTCGTCGCCGAGAGCATGTGCACCCTCGGGGCCGGCAGCCTGTACGAGCAGTTTCTGGTGCGCAAGGCCAGGCTCGAGGCCGAAGGCCTGTTCGACCCGCAGCGCAAACGGGGGCTGGCTCGCCATCCACGCCGCATCGGCGTCATCAGCTCGCTCGGGGCGGCCGCGCTGCACGACGTGCTGGTGGCCCTGGCGCGCCGTGCGCCGCAAATCCCGGTGATCGTCTATCCGAGCCTGGTGCAGGGCGTGGAGGCGCCAGCCGCCCTGGTGGCGGCGCTGGGGGTGGCGGGCCGCAGGGGCGAGGTGGACACCCTGATCCTGACGCGCGGCGGAGGGTCGCTGGAAGACCTGTGGGCCTTCAACGATGAAGCAGTGGTGCGCGCGGTCGCGGCGTCGCCGATCCCGGTGGTCTGCGGCGTCGGCCATGAAACCGACGTGAGCCTGGCCGACTTCGCTGCCGATCTGCGCGCACCCACGCCGACTGCAGCGGCCGAGTTGGCCGCTCCGGCTGCGGTCGAGCTGATGTCGGCACTGCAGGCCCTGGGACGGTCGCTTGTGCGCGGCGTCGAGGGCGTCGTGCAGCGACGCGCGCAACAGCTGGACCGCCTGCTGCCGCGCCTAGGGCAACCCGCGGCACGCATCGCACAGCAGTCACGACGGCTCGATCACCTGGCGGGCCGGCTCGCGGCGGCGGCCGTGCAGACAGGACATGCTCGCAACACTGGTCTGCTGGCGACGGGTGGGCGGCTTGTGCAAGCGGCACGCCAGCGCCTGGCCATCCCACTGCAGCGGCTGGCTACGCTTGAAGCGCGCCTGCACGCACTCGACCCGCAACGCGTTGTCGAACGCGGCTACAGCATGGTGCAGAACGCCGATGGTGCATTGATCACGGACCCGCGCCAACTCGCCACCGGCCAGGCCTTGACGCTGGCGATGGCGCGCGGCGTGGCCGAGGTTCGGCTCGATCGGATCCGCTTGCGGCCATGAAAAAGCCGGGCCTGCGGCCCGGCTTGTTTCGACGCCGCTCGGCTCAGAGTCCGCCGTTCTGCTGGGCCACCATGCAGTACAGCATCGGCAACGACAGCAGCGTGTTGGTGCGCGAGGTGAGCATCGCCAGCCGCGCCGCCTTGGCCTTTTCTTCGGGGGGCACCGTCACGATGCCGAGGGCCTTCTTTTGGTTCGGCCAAATGATGAACCAGACATTGAAGGCCATGATCAGGGCCAGCCACATGCCGATGCCGATGGCCAGGAAGGGCCGCTGCAGCGCCAGGGCCGTGCCGATGTAGCCGTTCATCCAGGCCACCAAGGCCCCGGTGATCACGGTCGCCAACGCCGCCCAGCGGAACCAGAACAGCGCCTCGGGGGCGATCACCTTGCCGATGGCCGGCTTGTGCTCGTCCGGAATTTTCGGCATCGACGGGATCTGCACGAAGTTGAAGTACCACAGCAGGCCGATCCACATCACGCCGGCCACGACGTGCAACCAGCGCATCACGAAGGCGCCCCACGCATGGCTCATCGGCACGTTGCCGACCAGCAGGGCCAGCAGGATGACCAGCACGACGCTGGCGGCAACCGTGCGGCCGAGGGACTGAAGAATGGCACCCATGATGGCTCTCTCCTCGTTGGTTTGTTAGAAGTGGCGGCGACTATAACGAAGTCACCCCTTGCGTTGCCAGCACGGACAAGCCCTGGCGTCAGCGCGAGGCGGCCGTGAACGGCGGCCCAGTGATCTTCGAGCCGGCCTTGATGCCGCGCTTGGCGAACCAGCCCTGGTTCATCTCGAGCACGTAGCGCACCGGCTTGGTCGAGCAGTGGCTGTCGAGCGATTGCGGCTGCATGTCCGCCAGGTTGACCACCGTGCCGTCGTCGGCGATGAAGGCGATCGACAGCGCGAGCACGGTGTTCTTCATCCAGAAGCAGCGTGGTGCGGCTTGTTCCGAGACGAACAGCATGCCCTCATGCTGCGCCATCTCGCGGCGGTACATCAGGCCGGTCTGCCACTGCTCGTCGGTCAGCGCGACCGCAGCGCGGATGTTGTGCATGCCGGCCTGCAGCGTGATGGCCGGCAGGTTCTGCGGCACGCCCTGGGCGCGGGCGCCGATCGCGACACCCGCGAGGCAGGCCAGCAACCAGGCCAAGGACAACGATCGGATCCGGACGCTCATGGTGCATTTGGGCATGATGGTGTCTCGATTATCGGCGCGGCGCTACGATGGCCGCCATGAACGCACATTCCACCTGCGACCTCTGCGACACGCATCGGGCCGACACGAGCGGCGACTTCCGCGTGCTGCCGCCCCTGTGGCGCGAGTTCGGCGGCCTGGCGGCGTTCAATGGTGCCGTCAGCACCGTCCAGTGTTTCGAAGACAACAGCCTGGTCCGTGAGGCGCTCGAGTCGCCCGGTGCGGGGCGTGTCCTGGTCGTCGATGGGGGTGGTTCGCTACGCAGCGCCTTGGTCGGTGGCAATCTGGCTGCCTTGGCACAGAAGAACGGCTGGACCGCTATCGTCGTTGACGGTTGTGTGCGCGACGTCGCCGAACTGGCGGCCTGCGCCGTCGGTGTCCGCGCGCTCGCGCTTTGCCCGGTGCCGCCGGCCAAGCGCGGCACCGGCCAGCGCGACGTGCCGGTGCGTCTGCAGGGCGTACCGGTCCGGCCGGGCGACTGGCTCTGCGCCGACGCCGACGGCATCGTCGTGCTCGCCCGGTCGCCTTCGGTCTAGCGCAATGCGAACGATCGGCCGCTTTCGTCGATCGCGCAGCGACGATGTCGTCGACGCCGTCGACAGCATCGAGGCGATCGCCCAGCGCTGTCGTCAGCGCGTGAAACAGCGGGCGCTGCTGGCTGCCGGCGTCGCGATGGTGCCGGTGCCCGGACTGGACTGGCTGACCGACATCGGGGTGCTGGTCAAGCTGCTGCCCGACATCAACCAGGCCTTCGGTCTATCACCGGAACAGATCGAGCGCATGGCGCCCGAGCGCCGCCTGGTCGTCTACAAGGCCATCAGCGCCGGTGGCGGCCTGCTGGTGGGCCGGCTGGTCACGCGCGAACTGGTGCTCACCGCACTGAAGATCGTCGGCGTGCGCCTGACGACGCAGCAGGCTGCCAAGTTCGTGCCGATCGCCGGGCAGGCCCTGTCGGCGGCGCTGACCTTCGGTGCGCTGCGCTATGTCTGCGAGCAGCACATCCGCCAATGCATCGAGGTGCGCCGTCAGCTGGCCCTGCCCGCGCCGGAGGTCCGCCCCACTAGAATCCACCCAGTCGGGGCGTAGCGCAGCTTGGTAGCGCGGCTGCTTTGGGAGCAGTAGGTCGCACGTTCGAATCGTGTCGCCCCGACCATCCGCCCTCGCCGACACCGGCTGCCCGTAGCTCAACTGGATAGAGCAGTTGCCTTCTAAGCAACAGGTCGGGGGTTCGAGTCCCTCCGGGCAGACCAAATCCACAACCTGCTGAATGCCATGCTGCTTCGCTCGCTTCGTTGCACCTTGTCCTTGTTGCTGCTCGGGCCGTTACTGGCCTTGGCCGCTCCGCGACCGCTTGCCAGTGTCGAAGGCATCACCGAGTACCGATTGCCGAACGGCCTGCAGGTGCTGCTGGCACCCGACGACTCGAAGCCGACGACCACGGTCAACCTGACCTACCGCGTCGGCAGCCGCCACGAGAGCTATGGCGAGACCGGCATGGCGCACCTGCTCGAGCACCTGTTGTTCAAGGGCTCGCCGCGGCACAAGACGGTGTGGGCCGAGTTCAACAAGCGCGGCTTGCGCGCCAATGGCAGCACTTGGCTCGACCGCACCAACTACTTCGCCAGCTTCTCGGCCAACGACGCCAACCTGAACTGGTACCTCGACTGGCTGGGCGAGTCGATGACGCAGAGCTTCATCGCGCGCAAGGACCTCGACAGCGAGATGACGGTGGTGCGCAACGAGATGGAGAGCGGCGAGAACGATCCGGGTCGCGTCCTGTTCGAGAAGACGCTGGCCGGCATGTATCAGTGGCACAACTACGGGCACTCCACGATCGGCGCACGTGCCGACGTCGAAGGGGTGGACATCGCCCGCCTGCAGGCCTTCTACCGCCGCCACTACCAGCCGGACAACGCCACCCTGATCGTCTCCGGCAAGTTCGAGCCGCCCCAGGTGCTAGGCCTGATCGAACGGCATTTCGGCAAGATCAGGAAGCCCACGCGCGTGCTGCCCTCGCTCTACACCATCGAGCCGGCGCAGGATGGCGAACGCGCGGTCACGTTGCGGCGCGTCGGTGGCGCGCCGCAACTGATGGCCGCGTACCACACGGTGCCTGGCGCGCACCCCGACCATGCCGCCGTCGAACTGCTGGCTCTGGTGCTGGGCGATACCCCGTCGGGCCGTCTGCACAGGCGCTTGACGGAAACCAAGCTGGCCGCCGGCACCTGGGCCTGGACCCCGGCCACGCATGACCCCGGGTTCATCGCCCTGGGTGCCGAGCTCGCGCCCGGGCAGGACCCGGAGGCCGCGCGCTCGACCTTGCTCGCAACGGTCGAGGCCTTGGCCAGCGAACCGCTGACTGCGGTCGAGATCGACCGTGCACGTGTCAAATGGCTGAATGGCTGGGACCAGCAGTTCACCGACCCCGAGCGTGTCGGCGTCGCGCTGTCCGAGTCGGTGGCGCAGGGCGACTGGCGCTTGTTCTTCCTGCTGCGCGACCGTGTCCGCGCAACCAGGCTCGAGGATGTGCAGCGCGTCGCTGTCGAGCGCCTGCTGCCAGCCAATCGCACCCTCGGCACCTACCTGCCCACCGACAAACCGCAGCGCGCGCCGCAACCGGCGACGGTCGACGTGGCGCAGCAGATGAAGAGTTTCGTTCCGCTGGCCGCCGAAAAGACCGCCGAGCGTTTCGAGGCAACGCCGGCCAACATCGATGCCCGCACCCAGCGTGGCAGGCTCGGAACGGCTGCGCCGGGCCTGCAATTCGCCCTGCTGCCGAAGGGCACGCGCGGCCAGTCGGTGGCTGCCCGCATCACCTTGCGTGGCGGCAATCTGGAGACCTTGAGTGGTCAGGCCGAAGTGGCCAGCCTCTTGGCGGCCATGCTCGACAAAGGCACGGCGACGATCGGCCGCCAGCAGGTGCAGGATCGACTGGATGCACTGCGCACCGAAATGCGCATCGGCTTCGCCGAGCCTGGTGCCCTGTCGATTGACCTGCAGTCGCGGCGCGACCACTTGCCGGCGGCGGTCGAACTGGTGGGCCAGTTGTTGCGCCAATCGGCCTTCGACGCGGCTGTGCTCGACGAGCTGAAGCGCCAGGCGGTGGCCGCCATCGAAGCGCAACGCAAGGAGCCGGAAGCCGTCTTGCAGGAGGCCATTCAGCGCCATGGCAATCCCTATCCGCGCGGAGACATCCGGCATGCACGCAGTTTCGACGAGCGCCTGACGGACATCCAGGCGGTGACGCCAGAACGCCTGCGCGCACTGCACGCGAAGCTACTGGGGGCCAGTCGCGGCGAGCTGGCCGTCGTCGGCGACTTCGACGCGGGGGCCTTGAAGGCCTCGGCTGAGCGCGCCTTTGCCGGCTGGGCGACAGCGGTGACGTACACCCGCGTGCCGCTGCCGTTCGTCGCAGTGCCGCCGACACGCATGGTGTTCAACACGCCGGACAAGCAGAACGCCACGCTGCAAGTGGTCCAGCCGTTCGCGCTGCAGGAGAGCGATGCTGACTACCCGGCCCTGGTGATGGCCAACTACCTGCTCGGCAATGGCGGCAATTCGCGACTGTGGAAACGCATCCGCGAGAAGGAAGGCCTCTCCTATGACGTCTATGCCTACATCGCCTGGAGCCAGTACGAGAAGCACTCGACGTGGATTGGCGGCGCGATCTTCGCGCCGACCAATCGCGACAAGGTTGAGGCCGCGTTCAAGCAGGAGGTCGAGCGGGCGCTGAAGGACGGCTTCAGTCCGATGGAATTGACCGAAGGCAAGTCAGGTCTGCTCAATTTCAGGCGCCTGTCGCGCGCCCAGGACGGCAATCTCGCCGACGCGCTGGCGCGTAACCTGGATCTGGGCCGGACCTTCGCGCGCGCCGCCGAGGTCGACGCGCTGTTGCAAGCCGTGACGATCGACCAGGTGAACGCTGCCTTGCGCAAGTACATCCAGCCCGAGCGCTTCGTCATCGGTGTGGCGGGCGACTTCAAGTAGCTCACCTGTGCGTGCGGGCGGGGCCACGCATACACTGCGCTGATCGAGCAGCACTCTTCGCGCATGGCTGGCGCGATCCCGGCAACGATGGTCAACCCCTTCAGGCGTTGGTTCGGTGGCTCACGCGGCGGCGACGGCTGGGCCGCGGCGGCCGACTGGGCCGAAGCAGCGGGCCATCGTTATGCACGCAGCCGTGATGGCAGCGGATTCGTCATCGAGGCCGGCTCGGCGCCGGATGCGTGGCGCCTCGAGTGGGGCGCAGCGCAACGCCACTACTTCAACGCGTCCGAGTTGCGACTGCGCGGCGAAGTCGGTGCCATCGGTGACCTGCAGATGCTGGTCATCACGCGCGCCTTGATGGTGCGCCTCGAGCAGCAGGTGTTCGAGGAATCGACCGACGGCACCGAGACGCGCATGGACGACGACACGCCCGAAGAGATGCGCTGGCTGGTGCTGTACCCGAAGGTGCCGCGCGCCGAACTCGGTGTGCTGCGGGAAGGCTTCGGCGCGCTGTCGAACTTCCCGCGTGCGGCAGTGTCATGGCTCGATGCGCCGCTGACGCAGGCGCTGGACGACTCGGCTGCCTGGCTGGGATCCGATCCGACCCTGTTGCTGGTGGTTCAGCGCGGGCGGCTGACCCTGCGCTGTGCCTTGGCGCAGCCAGAGAGTGCTGCACTGCAATCGGCACTCGGTTTGTTCAGCGCGGCGCTGGTCGCTGCGCGCCGGGTCGGTGCCGAGGTGAACCAGGGCAGCATCCGTGGCGACCGGCCGAGCACCTGGGGTCCGCCGAGCGCGATGCCGCCCGCGGAGGCACCACCCCGCTGAGCCGGCCTCAGGCGGCGTGGCGGCCGAGCTCGATCTTGGCGATCGCGTTGCGGTGCACCTCGTCGGGGCCGTCGGCAAAGCGCAGGGTTCGCGCCGCGGTGTAGAAGTAGGCCAGCGGAAAGTCCTGGCTCATGCCGCCGCCGCCGTGCGCCTGCATCGCCCAGTCAATCACCCGACAGGCCATGTTCGGTGCCACCACCTTGATCATCGCGATCTCGGCCTTGGCAGCCTTGTTGCCGGCTACGTCCATCATCCACGCTGCCTTCAGCGTGAGCAGGCGTGCCTGGTCGATCTGGCAGCGGGCTTCGGCGATGCGCTCCTGGGTCACGGTTTGCGCCGCGACCGTCTTGCCAAAGGCCACGCGTGACGACGCGCGGCGGCACATCAGCTCGAGCGAACGTTCTGCCAGGCCGATCAGGCGCATGCAATGGTGGATGCGGCCCGGTCCCAGCCGACCCTGCGCGATTTCGAAGCCGCGCCCTTCGCCGAGCAGGATGTTGGACGCGGGCACGCGCACGTTGTCGAAGTCGACCTCCATGTGTCCGTGCGGTGCGTCGTCGTAGCCGAACACGGTCAACGGCCGCAGGACCTTGACACCCGCCGCATCCATCGGCACGAGGACCATCGATTGCTGGGAGTGACGCGGCGCGTCGGGGTCGGTCTTGCCCATGAAGATCATGATCTTGCAGCGTGGATCACCGGCGCCACTGGTCCACCACTTGCGGCCATTGATGATGTACTCGTCTCCGCGGCGCTCGATGCGCGCCTCGATGTTGGTGGCGTCGCTCGAGGCCACGGCCGGCTCGGTCATCGCAAAGGCACTGCGGATCTCCCCCGCCAGCAGCGGCTCGAGCCAGCGCTGCTGATGCTCGGGGCTGCCGTAACGCACCAGCACCTCCATGTTGCCGGTGTCGGGCGCTGAGCAGTTGAAGACCTCGCTGGCCCAGGGCACGCGCCCCATGATCTCGGCCAGCGGTGCGTACTCCTGATTCGACAGCCCGGCGCCACGTTCGCTGTCGGGCAGGAACAGGTTCCAAAGGTCGGCGGCGCGGGCCTTGCTCTTCAGCCCTTCGATTAGCGCCAGAGGCTGCCAGCGCTTGCCGGCCGCGGAATTGGCCTCGAGCTCCTGCCAGTACGTCGCCTCCGCCGGATAGACAAGCTCGCCCATGAAGGCGGTGACACGCGCTTGCAGCGCGGCAGTGCGTTGCGAGTAACTGAAGTCCATGGTGGATACGCCTTTCAGGCTTGTTGAGCAAAGCGCCAGCCGAGTTCCGCCAACGGCCGAGCGCCGGCGGCCGACTGGCGCGCCTGGTCGCTCGATGCCGTGCCGTCTTCGACCCGCTTGGCAATGCCTTGCAAGATCGCGGCGATGCGGAACAGGTTGTAGGCGAGGTAGAAATTCCAGTCCGCGGCCAATGCTTCGGGTGAGGCCAGGCCGGTGCGCTCGCAATAGCGTCTGACGTAGTCACGTTCGGTCGGGATCCCCAGCGCGGCGTGATCGAGCCCACCGATGCCACGGAACGTATCGGGCGGGATGTGCCAGGCCATGCAGTGGTAGCTGAAGTCCGCCAGCGGGTGGCCCAGGGTAGACAACTCCCAGTCGAGGGTGGCCAGTACGCGCGGCTCGCTCGGATGGAAGACGAGGTTGTCGAGCCGGTAGTCGCCGTGCACCACTGCGACCTTGGACGCATCGAGGGCACTGGCCGGCATGTGTGCCGGCAGCCAGTCCATCAGGCGGCCCATGGCTTCGATCGGTTGCAAGCCGCTGGAACCGAGCGAGGCCAGGTACTGCTTGCTCCAGCGCCCGATCTGGCGTTCGAAGTAGTTGCCCGGCTTGCCATAGTCCGCGAGGCCGGCGGCAACCGCGTCGACGCTGTGCAGTGCGGCGATGACGCGGTTCATCTCGTCATAGAGTTCAGCGCGACCTGCCTTGGAGAAGCCAGGCAGGGACTGGTCCCACAGCACCCGACCCTCGACGAAGGACATTACGTAGAACGCGCGGCCGATCACACCCTCGTCCTCGCACAGCGCCAACATCGTCGGCAACGGGACACCGCGCCCAGTCAGGGCCGACATCACGCGGTACTCGCGATCTATGGCGTGAGCCGAAGGCAGCAATCTGGCGGCTGGACCGGGCTTGCTGCGCATCACATATGCCGCGCCCGGCGTGCTGAGTTTGAAGGTCGGGTTACTCTGGCCGCCCTTGAATTGTTCGACGCAGAGTGGCCCTACGAAGTTCGGCAGCCGGGCCTGCAACCAAGCCTGCAATGCGTCGACATCGAAGCGGTGCTGCTCGGCGACGGGGCGGGTGCCGGTGAATCGGTCCATGGGTTCAGACACCGATGTGGCTCAGACTTGCTCCGACAGGGCGAGCAGCTTGTCGCGCGACAGCACCACCAGCCGCGTCGGTTCGACGCGCAGCGCGCCCTGGCGCTCGAAGCCTTTTAACTCCTGGTTGACACGCTGGCGCGAGGCGCCGAGCAACTGGGCCAGGTCCTCCTGCGCCAGCGCCAGGCCGATGCGAATCTCCGAGCCTTCGTCGACGCCGTAGCTGCGAGCGAGCAGCAGCAGTTGACGCGCCAGACGCGCGGCCAGTGGCCGCGTGTTGAGGTCTTCGACGGCGTCGAACATCAGGCGCAGCCGACGGCAGTTCAGGCGCAGCAGTGCGTCGTACAACTCCACGTGCGACGCCAGCAGGGCCTTGAAGTCGGGCTTGCGCACCACCAGCAGGGTCGTTGCGCCGTGCGCATGCGCATCGTGCGTGCGCGGCAGGCCGTCGAAGAGGGCGATGTCGCCGAACCAGGTGCCCGGCTCGACATAGGTCAATGACACCTGCTTGCCGGCCAACGAGACCGAGCTGACGCGCACCGCACCCAGCGCCACGCCGCACCACTCCGCGGCCGGTGCGCCCCGCGTGGCCATCACTTCGCCGTCGCGCAGTCGGCGCACTTGAGCCGCGTCGAGGATGGCTTGACGAAGTGCAGGCGAGAGCTTGGCAAACCACGATCCGCTGTCGATGTTGTGTCGCTCGGCGATGCTAAGTGCGGCGGTCGGCATGGCTTGTCTCTGCGGCGACAGGTCGCGTTCATCGAGAACGGCCCAAGGTGTGACGATTGTTGCACTGCGCACGGCCTGCTGCGCCCAGAGGCGTTGACAGGCCATGCTAGAGTCGCTTCACTCACAAAAAGAAACGATCTCCCCAGCGGCATGCACCTCGGTTGGCCCCAGCTTTTCGTCGCGATCGTCGCGCTTTCCAGCGGTGGCGGGGCTGCGGCGCTCGGCTTCGGACCGATCCGTTCCAGCGTCGTGCTAGGCCAGCCGTTGAATCTGGCATTGCCCGTGAACCTGGCCGAGGGTGAGACGCTGAGCAGCGAGTGCGCGAGCGCTGAGGTCGTTGCCGGTGACGTCAAGCTCGCACCGGGTACTGTGCGCGTGCGGGTCATGCAGGGCCGCGATGCGAGCGAGAGCGTGCTGCGCGTCAGCACGTCGAGCGTGATCGATGAGCCGGTGCTGACCGTGACCGTGAACGCCGGCTGCCCGACGCGATTGAGCCGGACCCTGGTTCTGCTGGCCGATCCTCCTGTGGTGACCACTGCGGACGCATCCAGCAGCGGTCCGGCCTTGCCCACGGTGACCGCCCAGACGGCAACGGGCGCGCCAGGCGTGCAAGCCGAAGCCCGTCCGGCCCCGCGCGCCACGCGGCCGGCGCCACCGCCCAGGGCCACGCGGGCGGCACGCAGCCAACCGGCCCGGGCAGCATTGGCAGGTGCTGCGACCCCAGTCGCGTCGTCGCCCGCACGCGCTTCGACACCGCCGCCACCACGACCGCCGGCGCGGGTCGAAGCCAGGCCGCGCCTGCAGCTCGATGCCGGTCAGGTCAGTCTTAATGAAGCGGCCGTGCTCGCGGCGCAGGAACAGGCCTCTGCAGCGCGCGCCACGGCGAGTGCCGCCGAGGCGGCGGCGTCGGCAGCGGGCGAGCGCATACGCTCGATGGAGGCCGAGGTGCAGCGCCTGCGGGCCGAAGCCAAGACCCAGTCCGACGCCTTGATCCAGGTGCGCCAGCAACTGGCGCTCGACCGCACCCAGCGTGAACAGCCCTCGCCGTGGATGATGGCCCTGCTGGGTGTTGCGGCCTTGCTCGCGGCCCTGGTGGGCTGGCTCGGTTGGCGCATGCGCAAGCAGGCACAGGTTCCGCGCAACGAAGCCGACTGGTGGGATCGCGGCCCGGCATCGGAGGCGGCATCGACGGCTGGCCCGGCATCGAAGTTCCAGGCGTCACAGCACTCGGTGCTGCCACGTGTGGCGTCGGCACCCGCGCCTTGGACCGATCAACCCGACTCGCGCAGTGGCGACGTCGACCTCCTGATCGCCCCGCTGACCCAGCCGGCGCCCACCGTGGTCACGATTCCTGCCCCCGTCCCGCCGCCGGCCCCCGCCAGCGACGACGAAACCAAGCGGGCGATGAGCGTCGATGAACAGATCGATCTCGAACAGCAGGCCGACTTCTTCATCGCCCTCGGGCATGACGATGCCGCCATCGACCTGCTGATGGCACACATGCGCAGCACCGGTGGCGGCAGTCCGCTGCCCTTTCTGAAGC
This sequence comes from Pseudomonadota bacterium, assembly GCA_040384625.1. Lineage (GTDB taxonomy): Bacteria > Pseudomonadota > Gammaproteobacteria > Burkholderiales > Burkholderiaceae_C > CADEEN01. The sequence continues at coordinate 16,689 of JAZKIW010000148.1, forward strand.
TGCTCGAGATCCATCGCCGCCGCGACCAACGTGAGGCTTATGAGCGCACCCGGGTGCGTTTCAACCAGCGCTTCAACAGCGTGGCACCCGACTGGCAGGCCGACCCCAAGGCCGGCCGCACGCTCGATGAGTATCCGCTGGCGATGGGCCGCATCCAGCGTGGCTGGCCATCGCCCATTGACGCGATGGCTGAACTCGAGGCCTTGCTCTTCCGGCGCGGCAGCGGCGCGGAGTTGTTCGACCTGCCGGCTTACCAGGAAGTGCTGTTCCTGTTTCAGATGGCGCGCGACCTGCACCACGCGGAAGACAGCGGGTCGGCGGATGTCGACGTGCTGCTGCCCATCGGTGGCCGCTCGGCGCCCTTGGCAGTGGCTGAAGGCACGATCGTCCTCCGCCCGGAGTTCAATGACGGTGAACCCCTGGCGCTGGATCTGGACTTGAGCACCGACCACGGCGTCGATCTGGCCCAGACTGACGCCCCGCCCGACGAGTCGAAACTCTCGTTGGAGGCGCTTGACGAGCCGCGGCCCGAGGCCACGCCCGAAGACGACTTCTGGGGCAGCAATCCCGACGCACGCCCGACGCGCTGAGCTGGCTACACCTTGGCCAAGCGGTCCAGCGCGAGACGCAGCGTCTCGTCGCGTTTGGCGAAGCACAGGCGCACGATGCGCTGTTCGAACCCACCCTCGTAGAACACCGACAGCGGGATCGCGGCGACCCCGATCTCGGTCGTCAGCCAGCGGCAGAAGTCGGCTTCCTTGAGTTCACTGACGGCGCTGTAGTCGACGCACTGGAAGTAGGTGCCCTCGCTGGCCAATGCACGCAGACGGGTCGCCGCCAGGCCGGCGCGGAACAGGTCCCGCTTGACCTGGTAGAACGTGCTCAGTTCGAGGTACGGCGAAGGGTTGGCCAGGTAACTGGTCAATGCGAACTGCATCGGTGAATTGACAGTGAAGACGTTGAACTGATGTACCTTGCGGAACTCAGTCGTCAGGGCCGCGGGAGCGGCAACCGTGCCGACTTTCCAGCCAGTGACGTGAAAGGTCTTACCGAAGCTCGAGACCACGAACGCTCGCGCGCTGAGCTCAGGATGGGCGGAGGCACTGGCATGGTGCTGGCCGTCGTAGACCATGTGCTCGTAGACCTCGTCGCTGATCAGGAGAACCTCTGTCGGTCGCAACAGGGTGGCCAGGCGATCCATGTCCCCGGCGGCCCAGACTGTGGCGCTCGGGTTGTGCGGGCTGTTGACGATCATGGCGCGCGTGCGTGACGTCATGGCGCGCGCGATGGCCTCGAAGTCGGGTCGGAAGGTTCCGGGTTTCAAGGCCACGCGCACGACGCGTCCTCCGGCGAGCTCGATGTTGGGCCCATAGCTGTCGTAGCAGGGCTCGAGCACGATGACCTCGTCGCCCGGGTGCACGCAGCACAGGATCGCGGTCAGGATCGCTTGCGTCGCGCCGGCAGTCACGGTGATCTCGCTGCCCGGGTCGTAGCGCTTGCCATAAAGCGCCTCGATCTTGGCGGCCACGGCTTCACGCAACACGGGCACGCCGGCCATCGGCGGGTACTGGTTGTGGCCGGCACGCATGGCGGCGTCCACGGCGTCGAGCAGGGCCGGGTCGCAGCCGAAATCCGGAAAGCCCTGTCCCAGATTGACTGCACTGTGCGCCTGGGCCAGCGCTGACATAACGGTGAAGATGGTCGTGCCGACCTGGGGCAGGCGGCTGGGGAAGGCGGGCGTGCGGGGCAAAGTGGAAGTGGCAGGCATTACAGGCGTCACAGGGCAGGGTCACTGGGCTCGCCAGCTGCGTCGCCGGCCATCGCGCGCAGGATCAGTGCGCGCGTCAATCGGTCGGACAACAGCTCGGCGAAGGTGTAGACAAAATTGCGCAGGTAGGCGCCACGCTTGAAGGCGACGCGCGAGACATTCTGGCCGAACAGGTGGCCCAGTGGGCGCACAGCCAAGTCGCCGCCGGCGGCCTCGTCACGCACGGCCATTTCGGCGACGATGCCCACGCCGAGGCCTAGTCGCACATAGGTCTTGATGACGTCGGAGTCGATCGCTTCCAGCACCACCTCGGGCTGCAATCGCGCCCGCGCAAAGGCGGCATCGATGCGGCCGCGGCCGGTGAAGGAAGGGTGGTAGCTGACGAGGGGCTCGGCCGCCAGTTGTTCCAGCGTCGGCCGCTCGACACCGGCCAGCGCGTGCCCCGAAGGCACCACTAGCATGTGTTGCCAGGAATAGCAGGGGAGGGTCACGAGTTCGTCGAAATTGGCCAAAGATTCGGTCGCCAGGCCGATATCGGCACTCTCGTCGAGCAGCATCTGCGCGACCTGCTCGGGCGTGCCCTGGTGCAGGCTGACATTGACCTTCGGATAGCGCCGACGCAGCAGGGCCACCGGCTCAGGCAGCACATAGCGCGCCTGCGTGTGGGTGGTGGCGATCGACAAGCGCCCAGCGTCTTGTTTGCTGAATTCATCGCCGATGCGTTTGAGATTGCCGACCTCGCGCAGGATGATCTCGACCGACTTCAACACCTGCTCGCCAGGCTCGGTGATGCGGCGCAGGCGCTTGCCGTGACGGGCGAAGATGTCGATGCCGAGTTCCTCCTCCAATTCGAGAATGGCCTTGCTCACCCCTGGCTGCGAGGTGTGCAGCGCCTTGGCGGTCTCGGTCAGGTTGAGGCCGCGGCGCACGGCTTCCTGGACGAAGCGGAACTGGTGCAGGTTCATGGCGTGGTCGGCAGGTTGAGGGCGATGTCGGCCATGGCGGCAATCAGGCTCGGCGCCTCTCCGATCGCAGGGTGAAGCCGAAACTCGACACCGGCATGCTGGCTGCGCAAGTCGTCGAGCAAGGCAGGCAGGTCCTTGCGCACATGCCCGCCGGCGCCCAGGAACAGCGGCAGCACGTCGATCCGGTCACAGCCGGCATCGATCAGATCAAGCGCTGCTACGCGAATGTCGGGCGCCATGAGCTCCAGAAAGGCCAGTCGCACCGGCTGGCCCGGCCGCGCGCCGCGTACGGCTTCGGCGACCTCTTCGAAGGGCACGGCCCAACGCGCATCGCGCGCGCCGTGGGCAAAGAGCAGAAGGCCGGCCTTCATGCGCAGCCTCAACGGTAGCGCACCAGCCACGCGAACGCGGCCAGTGACAGCAGCAGATAGAGCGTGCTTGGCGCCGCAGCAACCAACCAGGGTGTCCAGTCGCGCAGCACGCCGATGTGGCCAGCCACATTGTTCAGCAGCACGAAGCTGATGCCCAGCAGGATGCCGCCGAAGACCCGGTAGCTGACGCCGCCGGCGCGCGCCTGCAGGTAGGCGAAGGGCAAGGCCAAGGCCACCATGACAAGGCAGGCCAGCGGGTACAGCGCCTTCTTCCAGAACTGGATCGCGTGGCGGTTGGCCGCCTGCTCCTGGCTGGAGAGGTGCTGGCTGTAGCGCCACAGCTCGATGGTGGACATCGTCGATACCGGCAGCACGGCGGCCGCCACCACACCGGCATCGAGCGCATTGGGCCAGCTGAGCTGCGCGTGCCGCTCCTCGCGCACGGCGCGGGCATCTGCGGCAGCACCTTGGACCGGCCAGTGCGTCACCAGCGCGTCTTCCAGCACCCACTCGCCGCGGCCGATGCGGGCGTGGCGTGCGGCCACGCGCGTGACGAGCCGGCTGTCGGCATCGAACTCGAAGATGCGCACGTCTTCGAGCACCCCCTCGGGTGTGGTGCGCAGCACGTTCACCGAGACATTGCGTTCGCTGCCGTCGGCCAGGCTGCGCCGATCCTTCAGCCAGGCGCCGCTGCCGCCCAGCGTGCGGCCACCGGCAACCTGCGCTTTCAGGTCGACCGCTGCGCGCTCGCTGGTCGGTGCCAGATAGTCACCGACGACAAAGGTCAGGACAGCGAACATCGCGCCCAGCGCTGTCAGCAGGCCCAGCGCGCGACCGGGCCCGAGACCGCCCGTGCGCAGGATCGTGAACTCGGATGACTGCGCCATGCGTGCAAGCGAGAAGATCGTGCCGATCAAGACCGCGATCGGAAACAACTCGTAGAAGTGCGCAGGCAACTCGAGCACGCCGGCGAGCAAGGCGAGGCCGATCGTGTAGCCGTTCTTGCCGACGTCGGCCAGTTCATCGACGAAGTCGATGAAGAAGAAGAGCGACAGGAAGGCCAGCGCCACGAACAGCACCGCCGCGACGATGTCGCGGTAGAGCAGGCGCCGCACCGTCCTCATGTCTGGGCCGGGCGGCGCGGCCGCCAGGTCAGCACGGCAGCGTGATCGCGCCACCACAACAGGGCCAAGGCGAGTACGAAGGCGCTGCCGTGCAGGACGACCAAGGCCGTGCCCATGCCCATGCGCCCAGCGCTGACCCAAGCCTGACTGAGGTTGATAAAGTTGTAGTAGACGACGAAGGCCAGCAACGCAAATAGCAGGTTCCAGTTGCTAGCGCGGCGCGGGTTGGTAGCGGCCATGCCGATGCCCAGCAGCAGGAGATTCGCGGCGCCGCACAACAGGCCGACGCGCCAGACCAACTCGCCCTGGTTGCGCAGCGTGGGCGAGCGCAGCAGGTCGATCGTGAGGATGGCGCGTGGCGGACGCTCCGCCGCGCGCTGCACGGCGCGCTCCCCGGCCAGCACCTGGTAGCGCTCGAAGCTGGACAGCATCTTGTCGCCGCTGGCACTGTCGGCTTCGTTGCGCTGGCCGCGCTCGAGGATCAGCCAGCGGTCCTCACCGATGGTCTCCAGGTGCCCGCCTCGCGCTGAGGTCACCGACTCGCGCGTGCCGTTGTTGGCCAGGATGAACACGTTGCGCGCGTTCACCGCGTCGGGGCTGTCGCGCTCGATGAAGAACACGCGCTTGCCGTCGCGTGAGGTCTGGAACACGCCGGGCGCCACCCGCGAGAGATCGGAGCGCTGCTGGTAGCGGTTACGCAGGTCGGTGCTTTGCTGATTGCCCCAGGGCCATACGAACAGCACCAGCAGGCCTACGACCAGCAATGCCGGCCAACCCATGCGCAGCACCGGCCGCACGAAGCGCGTGATGGGCAGGCCGCTGGCAAACCAGATCGCCATTTCGCTGTCGCGGTACATGCGTCCGAGCGAAGCGACGACGGCGATGAACAGCGACAGAGCCAGCATCGTCGGCAGATGTCCGAACGCGGTATAGCCCAGTAGCAGCACCACGTCTTGCGGGGCAACGGCACCGCCCGCCGCCTGGCCCAGGGTGCGAATCAACATCATCGTCAAGACGATGGTCAGGATCACGACTAGGGTGCCGCCGAAGCTGCGCGCCAACTCTCGGCGTAACGTGGTATCGAATAACATCGGCAGATCAAAGAACCTCCACTCATTATGGACTTCAAGACACAACTCATGCCCGCCAGCGGCCTTGCCAATCTGGCTGCAGATGCCCTGCTGGTGGTCGTCGTCGGTTCGGCCCTGCCGCCCGGGCTCGACAAGTCACTGGCCGCCTTGCTCGGCGACGCCGTCAAGCAGGGCGACTTCGAGTTCAAGCCGGGGCGTTGCCTGTATCTACATCGACCTGCCGGCCTGAAGGTCGGTCGGCTGACGTTCGCGACCGCGTCGGACGGCTCGGCCAAGGCCTTCAAGGCGGCGGCGGGCGCGGGCCTGGCGCAGCTGAAGGCCCTCGGCGTGACGAATCTGCTGGTGACCAGCGTTGGCGGGGAAGCCTTGACTGCGGCCCATGCAGAAGCTCTCGTCGCCGCGGCGAGCGATGCGGTGTACATCTATCGCCACACTAAGCCCGGCGCCGCGGCGGCGCCCAAGCTGGCGAGCATCGCGCTGCTGACGGGCAAGGCTCACGCGGTCGCGCTGAGTCGGGGACTGCACCAAGGCCAGGCCGTGGCGGCGGGCGTGACCGTGGCGCGTGAGTACGCCAACCGACCCGGCAACCACGCCACACCACGCCACCTGGCGGCGGAGGCGAAGCGGCTGGGCAAAGCCCATGGCTTCAAGGTAGAGGTGTTCGATCGCAAGCAGATCGAGAAGATCGGTATGGCCTCGTTCCTTGCCGTCGCTCAGGGGTCGGACGAACCGCCGCGCTTCATCGTCATGCACTACAACGGCGCCGCGCGCTCCCAGGCCCCCTTGGTCCTGGTGGGCAAGGGCATCACGTTCGACAGCGGTGGCATCTCGCTCAAGGGCGGCGCCGAGATGGACGAGATGAAATTCGACATGGGTGGCGCGGCCAGCGTGCTGGGGACCATGCGCGCAATCGGTGAGTTGCGCCCGAAGATCAATGTCGTGGCCCTGATTCCGACTTGCGAGAACATGCCCAGCGGGCGCGCGGTGAAACCGGGGGACGTCGTCACCAGCCTGTCCGGTCAGACCATCGAGATCCTGAACACCGATGCCGAGGGGCGCCTTATCCTGTGTGATGCGCTGACCTATGCCGAACGCTTCAAGCCGGCAGTGGTGATCGACATCGCCACGCTCACTGGCGCCTGCGTGGTCGCGCTGGGTCACCACCATTCGGGCCTGTTCGCCAGCGACGACGGTCTGGCCGGCGAGTTGCTAGCGGCCAGCCGCAGTGCGCTCGATCCGGCATGGCGCATGCCGCTCGACGACGAGTACGACGAGGGGCTGAAGAGCCACTTCGCCGACATGGCCAACATCGCCGGTCGCGCTGGCGGCGCGATCACGGCAGCCAAGTTCCTGCAGCGCTACGCCGGCAAGTTCGCCTGGGCTCACCTGGACATCGCAGGCACGGCATGGAAGAGCGGCGCAGCCAAGGGGGCGACCGGTCGCCCCGTGCCCTTGTTGACCCACTTCGTGCTGGCCCGGGCTGCGGCTTGAGGACACAGGTGCCGAACAATGAAGGTGGAGTTCCACTCGGGCGTTGGCGACAAGTTCGGCACGGCCTGTCGCTTCCTGCGCAAGGCGCAGGACGCTGGAGCGACAGCGGTGGTTTGCGCTGACGGGCCATCGCTCGACCGGCTTGACCTGGCCCTGTGGACCTTCGATCCCCTGTCCTTCATCGCTCATGCACGCGTGAAGGGTTCAGCGCCGCCGCCGACCATGGCCCGCACCCGCACCTGGCTGGTCGACGCCGTGTCCAGCGTCGCGGGGCGCCAACTGCTGGTAAACCTCGGTCCGACGATGGTCGAAGGCTGGGATCAGTTTGCCCGCGTGGTCGAGATCGTGTCTGCCGAAGCCGATGACGCCATGGCCGGCCGTCAGCGTTGGCGCCAATACAGCGCGTACCCGGGCATCGAGCTGGTGCACCACCCGAAGGCCGCAGGCGCATGAGCACACAACGCGGCGCTTTGCCGACGCTGACCGAGGTGATCGAGATCGAGGCGGACGCGCTGGCGCCTGCGGGTCCACTGGCGCCGCTGGCGCCCGAATCCGTGCCGCTCGAGTCTCAGCCGCCCCCGGCGTTCGACAAGGCAGCCTTGACCACCCAGGTGCTCGAAACCCTGCGTCCTCGCCTGGATGGCCTGCTCGAGGCTCGTTTGCAGACGGCACTGGCGCCTCAGCTGTCGCGCCTGACGGACGAACTGACGCAGGCGCTGCGCGCTGAACTGAGCGTGGCCTTGCAGGCCTTGGTGGCGCAGGCGGTCGACGAGATCCTGGCGCGGCGAAACAAAGCTTGAGCGTCTGCGGTCATCGGCCGGCGCCGCGAGGGCGTTGAGTGGGTGCGGCAGCGAAAACAGGGCCTCCTGGCACAGCTCCTGCGTGGCTGTCCGCAGATACCCGATGCGGTCGCGTCCTGCTTTTGGAGTATCGTCTCGGCCGTTGAGAAATCCCTCTCCAATTGCCTCTCAACATCCCCTACCGGAGGTTCCTTTCATGCAAATCAAGATGCTCCCCATCGTCGCTGCTGCCGTCGCGTTTGTCGCTGGCACGGCGAGCGCCCAGGACATGGTGGTCAAGATCGGCCACGTCGCCCCAACCAGTGGCGCTATTGCGCACCTGGGCAAGGACAATGAGAACGGCGCTCGCATGGCGATCGACGAACTCAACGCCAAGGGCGTGACGATCGGCGGCAAGAAGGCCAAGTTCGAGTTGCTGGCCGAAGACGACGCCGGCGACCCGAAGCAGGGCACCGCTGCGGCGCAGAAGCTGGTCGACAGCAAGGTCAATGGCGTCATCGGCCATTTGAACTCCGGGACCTCGATCCCCGCGTCGAAGATCTACAGCGACGCCGGCATTCCGCAGATCAGCCCGTCTGCCACCAACCCGAAGTTCACCCGCAACGGCTACAAGACGACGTTCCGCGTCGTGGCTGACGACGTTCACCTGGGTGGCACGCTCGGCAAGTACGCCGTGAAGCAGCTCAAGGGCAAGAGCATCGCCGTCATCGACGATCGCACGGCCTATGGCCAGGGTGTGGCCGACGAGTTCGAGAAGGGCGTCAAGGGCGCTGGCGGCAAGACCGTCGCGCGCGAATTCACCAACGACAAGGCGACGGACTTCACCGCCATCCTGACCTCCATCAAGGCCAAGAAGCCCGACGTGGTCTTCTTCGGCGGCATGGATGCCGTGGCCGGCCCGATGCTGCGCCAGATGAAGCAACTCGGCATCAGCGCCAAGTTCATGGGCGGCGACGGCATCTGCTCGGGCGAACTGCCCAAGCTGGCCGCCGGCACGATGGCCGACGACCAGGTGATCTGCGCCGAAGCCGGTGGTATCGATGAGAAGGACGCCGCGGCCGTCAAGGCGATCACGGACTTCAAGTCGAAGTTCAAGACCAAGTTCAACGCAGACGTCCAGATCTATTCGCCCTACGTCTATGACGCGACGAACCTGATGGTCGCTGCCATGGTCAAGGCCGGTTCAGCCGATCCGGCCAAGTACCTGCCGGTCTTGGCCAAGACCGAAGGCTACAAAGGCGTTACCGGCACAATCTCGTTCGACAACAAGGGCGACATCAAGAACGGCGCGCTGACGATGCACTCCTACAAGGGTGACAAGATGACCAACATCGGCGTCGTTCGCTGATCTGTCACTTCTTTCGAAGTCAAGAACGCCCGCAGCCGCGGGCGTTTTTCATGGTGGCTTCGCAACGGCGGTAACGCTGATGCGTGAAAGACACACCCAGGTGCGCGCCCTCAGTCGGGGCAATGCGGTGTTCGCCGAAGCTCGCAATCATGGGCTTGTCACTTCTTAGGGAGCCTAGCCATGTCGAGAACTGCACTGCTGAACCAAGGCGCTGGCGACAGCGCATCACTGATCCGCACCAACGAAGCCGCGCCGCCGGTACAGATCCCGCACGGACATGTCGGCCCTGTCGTGCTGCCCGGAACCGGGCGCATGGTCTGGTGGACCGGCCGTGTGGCCATCGGCCTGCGCCATCAGCCGACGCGCAACTTCGGCCCGATCACGCAGTCGGCGATGTGGATCCAGAGCGTCTTGCTGCGCGAGCGGAGCGGCGAGCTGGCGACGGCCTGAGCCAGCAAATGGGCGCGGAACGCAGCACCGCGTTGGCGGTGCTTGTGTGTTTGTACCTGCGGGCCAACCCCGAGGCGCGGGGAGACGGTGTCGTGTAACAATCAAGTTACATTCAAACGAACGAGGGTCGCCATGCAAGGGGCCCCATCGAGGAGACATCGTGTTGAAACTGCAGTTGCGAGAGGTCGACGGCCCCTTGACCATACCGGCTGCCGCCGGATCTGCGGTGCTCATCGAAGCGCCGCGCGAAGAACCTGAAATCTGGCACGACTCGTCCCTCGAACTCGAGCGTGGCCTCGATGTGCAGGAGCTGTCGGTCGACTTGCACCTGTGTGACCTACCCTCCACGCCGGATCCGGAACCATCGGAGTCCGCCAACCGGCGCTGACCGGGTCCAGCGCGATCGGCTGCCTTGATTTTTAGGGCTTGCGACTCGGCCTGCTCCGCTAGCGGCGCCCCCCATCTGTTGGTCAAAGGTGGCTAGTCGTGCGGGACTTGCGCGGAGGCGTTCGCTCTGGGATCTAATGCGCGCACGAACATGAGTGGAAGCTCAAACGGGGGCAGCAATAGAAGCAAGACCCCATTGAGGCCACATGTGGTGGTCCGATGGTGGGTCGGAGACGAACCGCGATCGGCAAGAGGGCTAGATCTCGCCCACCGATTGAGAGCCCAGATAGCGTTGAACTCATCCAGACGGTCACCGACTCAAGCATCCGATCATGAGGCCGGATGAACTCTTCGAAGCGCTTGTCTTCGCGAAACAACGCTCCCAACAACGCGCAGATGAAGTCGGTATCGCATCAACAATCTCGACCTGGGCTGAATGACTGACTCCGAGTGGGCAATTGCCTTTGTGCGCGAGCTACTGCGTCTGGGCACGCGTGCAGACCCGGATGATTTGCTCTCGATGGGTCTCCTGCTTTTCGCCTCTGAAGGCAAGAGTGATCCGGTCACTGTGGCGCGCCGGGAGTTCATCGAATCTCCGCCGCACGGGGACTGATGCGCGCATGGACCATGAGTGCAACGAGACCTACCGCGGCCACGAGATCGACGTCTGGGCTCACGAGCTGCGCCGCGGGGTATGGCGTGGGTCTACTTGATCGACGGCACTACAAAGGGGACCAGCACCCCGGCGGCAACGCTGCCTGATGCGCAAGCGGCCCTGCAACGCGGACGCATGGCGGCGCGCACGCGTGCTGACGAAATGGACGGATGAAGGCGCTGCGGCCTGGTCAACGCGACCTAGCCGTGCTCGGCCAGCGCCGGCAGCATTCCGTTGATTTGTCGTTGTGCCTCGCCGACGGCGTGGTCCACAGCGAAGTTGCTTGCGCAGAACACAGTCGGGTCGTGATGCCACACGGAGGGCTCGCCCGCGCCGATCGAGATCGCATAGCTTGCCAAGAATCGCCGACCGCCAAGAAGTGGGTCCAATTCAATCCAACGGACAGTGACTCCGTGGCCTCTATAGCGAGACTGCCTGTCGTAGTACTTGCTCATCGTGCGGCTCGAAGTGTGGGCACTGAGGATGAAGTCTGCGCCAGGCTGCGGGGCGTCGTCTGTACGCTACCGTACTAGGTTCACCAATCGCGAATGCTACGCATGGACCAGGTGCACAAAGAGACCTACCGGGGTCACGATCTCCATGTTTGGGCGCACGAGCTCCGGCCGGGCGTCTGGGAGTGGGTCTACCTCGTCGACTCCAAACATTCAGGGACCAACAGCGCCCGGGCGACACTGCCCGATTCGTATGGCGCCTTGCAACGCGGGCTCCTGGCAGCGCTATCTCGCGCTGATGAGATCGAGACAAAGGGCTAGACCTCCTTGGCAGGGCCAGCTCGTCCCTCTCTTTCTACTTTGCTCCCCTCTTTGGCGACGCCGTCCTCAGGGGCGAGTCTTGGGTCAACCAATGCCTCGCGAGCGACAGCTTGCAGAAGCAGAGTCTCACTGGCGTCACTTGAAGCGATCGAAGGAGCCGGCCAGCTGCGCGTGTCCTTCAACGTGTCTCGCCTTGTTTGGATCACGGACCGGTAGGCGAATATGGAGGCAACGATGGCAACCAGCGCAGCAAGCGCGCTTATGGCAACGTTCCAATCGAATGAAGTCGCGGATGCCAAGGAGTGCAGCCCTAGAGTTGAAGATCGACTCGGTACACGCGATCGAATTGAACGGCGTGGACAACCTTGATTGGGGTTGCCCTGAAATCCAAGCCGACCAGGCCGCGGGTAATGCCCGCGAACTCAAGGTCAGAGTCGGTGCGGATCACTCGGCATAGCTTGTCTTCTGCGCCGAGGAGCGCGATGAACCTCGCACCGCCCGCCAGGCCAGGGGGCTCAAGCTTCACTTGTGCGATTAGGGCCAGTACGGCTTTGTCGTTTTTTAGCGGGGTATGTCCATCTATCAGCCTCGTGTACATGTTTGGGCCACGGTTTGGCAGCCACACTCCCTGGGGAGAGTATCGGCCTCGCCCGGTCAAGCCTTCCACGGGTAGTCCCTTGGATAGGCCATCGCGCCGTCTTCGTTCTTCACCAAGCCGCTCACCCAAGTGCCCGATGGCGCCACCGTTGCAGGCTCCACGGTCATGGCCCCGAACTCGATGCGCTCCGGCTCAAGCAGGGTGCGTTGTGCATCGGCCTCTGTGAGGCGATGCCGTGTGCGGTATCGGCGGCGTTGATCGGCGATGTGCAGCGCCAGAAGTAGAGGGTATGCATGCCGCCAACGTAGCGCGGCGGTGGCTCCTGACGCGATGCCGCAGCGGCTAGAAGCAATGCGACGCATTTGACAACCGGGGCTGCAGGCAGCGCCAAGTCGATGCTGGGCCTTGCCGGTGTCACGGGCGTCGATGGGATCGATGCTCTCCCGCAGCTGGTTGCGCGCCTTCTGCGCGTCATCCCGGGCCCCTGTGAGGCTGTCCCCCGTTTGTTTGAGGTTGGCCCGTCGAACGACCCCATCCCCATCTCTCGACGCCGGCCCGTCTGTGACCTGAATCGGAACACCCAGGAGGCCGACTCGCCTCGGACCCGGAGCAGCAATCCGCCGCCGTCCGAGTGGTCGCCATCGGGCGCAGCTTGACCCTCGCGCACCGTCAATATATGGAGCTTCGCAGTCGCCCGAATGCGCGCCATCGTCGATCCCCTTTCGCAGTCCGCCAGCCAGTCCGCCACGAAGTGCCGACAGTGCGGCGCACGTAGCGGTACGTCTGGTGCACTTAAGCGAGTGTGGAGGGGAGAAAAAGCGGCGTCACATCAACGACTTAGGACCTGGCCCGCTGCACGTTGCTGCACTATCGGTGCACCTTCGTGGTGGAGTGTCCTGGCGGAGGGAGCGGGATTCGAACCCGCGGGGGGCTGTTAACCCCCAC
>JAZKIW010000149.1:0-3430 GCA_040384625.1 Pseudomonadota bacterium
CCGCGGTGCCGCGGGTCGGCCGCAATGACCCCTGCCCGTGCGGCAGCGGCAAGAAATACAAGCTCTGCCACGGCAAGCTGGCCTGATCGCGGGCCGCCCACAGGGCACAAAAAAACAGGCCCCGACGGGGCCTGTTTTTGTTTGGTGATCGCGCTGCTCAGGGCCGGGCGATCGTGACGACGGGCGAGGTCCAGGTTTCCCAGTGCGCCGGATTGCTCTCGTCTCCCAGCGCTTTCAACACAGAGACCTTCACCACGTACTGGCCATTGGGCACGGTGTACTGCTGGCTGCCGTTCTTGCCCTTGCCGGCGAAGGTGTCGCCGTCCCAGGTGAACTGGAAGAAGCCGCCCGGGGTGGCGCTGCGCGTCACGTACTCGTCTTCGCTGACACGGTACCAGGACTTGCCGCTCACCGCATCGAAGGCCTCCAGGCGCACCCGGCGCGACATGTGGTCGAGGTGCAGCAGGAAGAACGGGATGTCGTTGCCGATCAACGTGAACGTGCCGCCGTTCGGGCGATTGAAGAATGTCGTCCCGGACAGTTGCGCCAGCCACGGGAAGCCGTTCGCGGTCGGCGTCAGCACCACGGTGCTCTGGTAGTCACCCTTGAAGCCGGCGTACGGCACGCGCAGCGGGTCGCCTCCGCCCTGCGGCGTCAGTACCAGGTAGCCACCGTACAGACTGCGATCAGGCAGCGAGGAGTTGGCCGTGATGGTGACGTCAAAGGTGGCGCTTGCTCCCGGAGCCACTGCCACGCTTGCTGCGCTGAAGGCCACGGTCGCCGGCGCGTCGTACACGTTGGAGATGTTGTAGCTTGCGCCGGTCTGCGTGTTCGGCCCCGAGGCGACGCCAGCAACGTGCGACAGCGCATAGGTGACGGCAGAATTGCCCTCGTTCTTCACCGTGATCGTCGTGGTCTTCGGGCCGGCCGCGCTCTCACCCGCCGCGATCTGGCTCGGCTCGACGACGGTCGTCGCGTCGATCGTGCCGACGATGTCGAGCATGCCAGCGCCCTGACGGAAGCTGTGGTCAAGCAAGCCCAGCCCAGCACTGCCGGACCAGTTCTTCGGGTCGGCCGTGTTCTGCAGGCGGGCCATGAGGCCCTGGGCCTTGAACTTCGGACGGGCCTCCAGAATCAGCGCCGCGCCGCCCGCCACATGCGGCGACGACATCGACGTGCCTGACAGCGTTGCCGTGCCGCCCAACTCCAACGGATACGCCGAGAAGATGGCGCCACCCGGCGCGCCGATGTTCGGCTTGAAGCCCAGTTCGGCAGTCATGCCGAAGGAACTGAAGCCCGAGATCAGGCCGCCTGTCCCGAAGGGGTAGCCGACATAGTTATTGGTCCAGGTCAGCGTGGTCGGGCCGGTGCCAATCAAGCCGCTGAGCGTGATGCCTTGGGCCTGAGTGATGGCGACGACGGGAATGGTGATTGCCACCGGGCCTGCAACGGTGGGCGCCAGGGCTCCCGCGGCATTGTTGTAGAGAACCACGGCGGCAGCGCCTGCTTGCTGCGCGTTGTAAGCCTTGGCGATGAAGCCGCAGGTGCCACGACGGATCAGCACGGCATTGCCGGTCTGGCTGCCCTGAGCCAGCCAGGCACCACCGACCCATGACGCGACGCCGGGGAAGATCGCCGCATCGTAAGGCGGGCAGCCTTCCACTGTCGGCGCGGTCGCTCCGGTCCTGGACATCGGCAGCGAGCCGGTGCCGGGCGCCTGCGGGGAGCCGGTGGCAGCGTTGTAGCCGTAAGGGGTGCCAGCGACCGTGAAAGCGCGCTGCGCGTTGTCGAACGACGCCACACCAATGACCTTGTCACCGACGCCCGGAGCGCCGGCGGCGAACAGGGCGTCAGGCGAAGAGCCGCCAGGGCCGTTGTTCCCGATCGAGGCGACCATCACCACGCCCTTGTTGACCAGGCGGCTGGTGGCCTGCGCGGTCGGGTACTGCGGCCACTGGCGTCCGGCGCCCAGGCTCTGGTTGATGATGTGCATGCCGTCGGCGTAGGCGCGCTCTAGTGCCTCGACGATGATGTCCGAGTCCGTCGTGCCGGTGCAGCCGAACACGCGGTAAGCACCGAGGGAGACCTCGGGTGCGACGCCTTTCAGCCCGCCGCCGTTAGCGCCGACGATGCCTGCGACGTGGCTGCCATGACCAGCGCAGTCGTCCGGGTTGGCGTCGGGCACCGGGTTCAGGGCCGCGCCGGCGCCGCTGGAGTTGTAGGCATCGCCGACAAAGTCGTAGCCCGCGACCACGCGCGTGCTCGGGAAGGCGGTGCCGCCGGGCACGCCGCCGCCACCGAAGGCCGGATGGTCGATGTCGATGCCGGTGTCGATGATGCCGACTTTGATGCCCTTGCCAGTGAGGCCTCGGGTCTGCGCGATGCTGGCGCCGGTCAGGTTGATCGCAGCGACCAGGTCCGGCGCACTGCCGGCGGCCTGTTCGGGCGACGGCGCCTGAACGCGCTCGACCGGGTACATCGCCTTGACGCCGCCGAGTGCCATGACTTTGGCACGGTCGCCGGGGTTGAGCTCGATCGAGAAGCCGTTGAACAGCGTGTCGTAGCTGCGCCGCTCGGTAAAGCGCACGCCCGCGGCCGCCGCTGCGCGCCGGAAGGCGGCCTTCTCGCTGCGAACTGCGCTCAGGGAGCTACCGTCTGCCACTGGGCTGCCGGACAGTTCAACGAACCACAGCCGGCCGCCCTCGGCGGCCTCAACGGGAACGGACGTTTGCCCAAAAGCGGCGGACGCCATCAGCGCCGACGCCGCCAACGCTGCTGCTCGCAGCGTCGAATTCATATGTCGTTTCATGAGCCAGACACTCCATGTCACAAAAGAGACGCGATGCTGCGTGAGCGTCGCACTTGCGTCAAAGGTGTTTTCCTGAAGAGGCCTGGGCGAACCCTCCCCCCGAAAGAGGGGGGCACTACACTGCCGCCCCAACACACCCTCAGCACACAGCCCTTGCACAACGCATGCCCGTCAACCTGACTGCCCCCCATCCGTCCGCGCTGTTCGCCGTTCCGGGCGTCGAGATCGGTGTCGCCATGGCCGGGGTGCGCAAGGCGAATCGCCGCGACCTGGTGGTCTTTAGCTTGGCCGAGGGCTCGGCGGTTGCCGGTGTGTTCACGCAGAACCGCTTCTGTGCCGCACCGGTACAGGTTTGCCGCGAACACCTGCGCACCGATGTGGGCATTCGCGCCCTCGTCATCAATACGGGCAATGCCAATGCCGGGACCGGCGACGATGGCTTGGTGCGAGCGCGCACCACATGCATCGCGCTGGCCCAACGGCTCAACATCGCGCCCGAGCAAGTGCTGCCGTTTTCCACCGGCGTCATCATGGAGACGCTGCCAGTCGAGCGCCTCGTTTCAGGCCTGCCGACGGCGTTGGCGGATGCCGCGCCTGACCACTGGCTCGAGGCGGCCGAGG
>JAZKIW010000150.1:0-3772 GCA_040384625.1 Pseudomonadota bacterium
GCGGCTGCTGCGGGGCGCGACGCGCCGCAAGACCTGGGCAGCCTGCCAGCTGCTCATGGGCCTGGGCGTGCTGTTGCCCGCCCGGCGGGTGAACCTCTGGACGATCGCTATGTCGGCCTTGCTTGTGGGCGGGACCTTCATGGTGATCACCCTGGCCGGCGTGCAGGAGATGCGCGCCCGCGCTCCCGGCCATGCAGTGCGGCTCGTCGGTCGCATTACCGCCGCCTTCGCGCTCGGCCAGATCGCCGGGCCTATCGTGTCGACACTGCTGCTGCACGTAGGCCCTCATGGCCTGGCGATCGCGCTCGCGGCGGGCGCCGCAGCCTTGTTTGCCACGGGCGCTTGGCTGTGGCGCACGGCTTCCGAACAACCACCGCTGGAGATGATTCCCCATGGCTGATTCCGCTTCGCTTCCCCAAGGCTATGACCGCGCCGCCGCCGAGCGCCTCCCCATGCCGACCACGGGCTCGCTCGACGAGGCGCAGCGCGTCGCGGCACAGGGACTGATCGACGGCCCGCGCAAGGGCGTGTACGGCCCCTTCCTGCCGTTGCTGCGCAGTCCCGAGCTTTTGGATCGCGTCGCCAAGTTGGGCGAGCACTTGCGGTTTCACAGTGCGCTGGATGCCCGAGTTCGCGAGCTCGCCATCTGCGTGGTTGCGCGGCACGTTAGCAACCAGTTCGAGTGGATGATGCATGCGCCGCTGGCGGTGAAGGCCGGCGTGTCGTCGGAGGCCATCGAGGCGCTGCGCCAGGGTGCCCGGCCGCGCCACCTCGCCCTCGACGAAGAAGACGCGCTCGACTTTGCGCAGGAACTGCTTAACAGGCACGGCGTCAGCGATCCCACCTACCAGTCTGCGCTCGCCCGCTGGGGCGAGGGAGGCGTGGTCGAACTCACGACGCTGCTCGGCTACTTCGCGATGGTCTCGTGGCTGATGAACGTGGCCCGCACGCCCGCACAAGCCGGTGCCTCAGGTCCGGGCATCGACGCCTTCCCTTTGTAGTCGCACCGCCTTGCACTGCCAGTTTCAGGCCGAGGGCGCGTCGCTGCTCTGCCCAATCCATCGGCAGCGGTGACATCGCCATCAGGCGCGCGCCCGAGTTGCTCTGCGTCTTAGCGCCTGACTTGGATCATCACGGTGCTGGCCACGCTCGTGAGCTGCCCGTCGCTGACGACCAGTTGCACCACATAGTTGCCACGGACGTCAGGGACGAAGGTCGGCGCGACGGTCGTGCCACCTTGGAGCGCCGCCGTGCTCTTCTTCGGCTTCGACTTGAACTTCCACGTGTACATCACCGCGGTTCCGTTCGGGTCGTAGCTCTTCGAGCCATCGAGCGCGACGGTCTGGCCGATGGCGACGCCGCGCTGGCGCGGTCCGGCCTTCGCGACAGGCGCCAGGTTGACGCCCGGGTTGCCGACGGTCACGACGACGCTGTCGGGAGCACTCGAGAGCATGCCGTCGGAGACGACGAGCTCGATGACGTAGAGGCCCGCCACGTCGGGCGTGAGGGTCGCGGTCGGGTTGCTCGGATTGACTGGTGCGGCGGCGCTGCCTGCCGGGCGACTGACGATCTTCCACGCATAGGTCAGCGCGTCGCTGCCATTCGCATCGCTGCTCAACGTGCCGCTGAGGTTCACCGTCGTGCCCACGACCGTCGACGCGTCATCACCGGCGTTGGCCACCGGCGCCACGTTGCCCACAGCCGCCGTCACCTTCACCGATACCGGCGTCGCGTTGGCCTTGCCATCGCCGACGACGAGCCCGATCACGTAGACCCCCGCCACGTCGGCCACGAAGGTCGGCGCAGGATCGTCGGCGCCGTCGGTGTAGGAGAGCTGAGCCGTGCTGCCTGCTGGTTTGGAAGTAATGCTCCAGCTGTAGGTCAGAAGGTCACCGTCGGTATCCACGCTGCCGCTGCCGTCGAGTTCAACCGTTGCGCCGACCAGCACGTTCTGGTCGGATCCGGCCACCGCGACGGGCGCGTTGTTCTTGTTCAGCGCGTTCACGGTGACGACCACCTGGTCGGCGACGCTCGTCTCATTCAAGCTGTCGATGACCACGAGCGACGCGGTGTACGTCCCGACCTGGTCCGGCGTCAGCGAAGGACGCGGCGACGAGGCGCCGACGATGGCTGCCGCGCTGTTCGCTGGCTTGGAGTCCAGCGTCCACACATAGGTGACCAGGTTGCCATCGGGATCCCAGCTGGCGCTGCCGTCCAACGTGACGACTGTGCCGATGGACACGTTCTGGTCGATCCCGCCGTCGGCCGTCGGCGCGCGGTTCGAGCCGCTCGCGACCACCGTCACCCGCACGGTGTCATGCGCGCTGGCCAGCGTGCCGTCGTTGACCACCAGGCTGAGCGTGTAGTCGCCCGCAAGGTCGGGCACGAAGCGCGCGACGGGCTGAGTGGCATCGGTCACGGCGGCCGCGCTTCCGCTCGGCCGCGCGGTCACTGACCATGCATAGGTAAGGGCGTCGCCGTTGACATCGGAGCTGGCCGAGCCGTCGAGCAACGCGGTTTCGCCGATCTGCAGCGAGCGGTCGATACCGGCGTTGGCGACCGGCCCGACGTTGCCGGTACCGGCCCCACTGCCGCTCGTGCTTCCGGGCCCGCTGTCGCTCGTGCTTCCAGTCCCGCTGTCGCTCGTGCTTCCAGTCCCGGCCCCACTGCCGCTCGTGCTGCCGGACCCGGCACCACCGTCGCTCGTGCTTCCGGTGCCGGCCCCACTCTCGGTCTCGCTTGCGCTCCCGAGAGGGCTTTCGCCGCTCGCGCCGCCACCACCGCCACAGCCACCGAGCGCCAAGACGCACAGCCAGGTCGCGGCCAGCCGGTTAAACGAGTGCGGGTCATTTGATCGAGCCATGTCATCACTCCAGTGTTCGCACAGCGAGGTAACAAGCTGTGTCGTGGAGCGGAAAGTAGCTGACCGCACGCTCGCGCACTGTGTAGAAGTTGGCGGCTCGGAGCCCTGATCGGGACCAAGGGGAGGGCCTTGCGCAGTTCTCCCCTAAAGAAGTCGTACTGCGGGCCGAGCCCCCCGGCCGCGGGGTTGTCGGCTCCGAGGCCGCCGGATCTCTGCAAGCCTCGAAGGCCATTCCGCAGTTGGGTTTTGGTCAAACGCTGCCGATCGCGCGTTCGCAGTGACGGGCCCTTTGGCGCGCCCGTACACTGAATCTGCGTCCTCTGCCCTTGGCCGTTGGCGCAGCAACTGGGCTTCCGGCCCGGCGGGGAGGCCCTCGAATGCCGTCGCCGTCCAGATTCACTTCTACGAAGGAACGACCATGACCAGCCCGATGTATACGTTCGCCGTTCCCGTCTTCAAGCAAATGCTGATGGCGCTTAAAACCGTACTGGCGCAGGCGAGTTCGCACGCAACGGCCCACTCGATCGAGCCCGACGCCTTGCTGCAGGCTCGCCTGTATCCGGACATGTTCGCGCTGGCCAAGCAGGTGCAGATCGCGGCCGACTTTGCGCGTGGAGTATCAGCACGCCTGGCGGATGTCGAGATCCCCACTTACGAGGGACAAGAGAAGAGCTTTGCTGATCTTGACTCCCTCCTGGCGCAGACGTTGAGCTTTCTGGATGGCCTTAGCGCATCGGGGTTCGAAGGAAGCGAAACCAGAGAGATCGTCTTGCGTCCCGGTACACCGAAGGAGAAGAGATTGGTCGGACAGACCTATCTGGCCAACTACGGCTTGCCGCAGTTCTTCTTTCATGTCACCAGCGCGTATGCCATCCTGCGCCACAACGGTGTCGCCATCGGCAAGCGTGA
>JAZKIW010000150.1:3872-7023 GCA_040384625.1 Pseudomonadota bacterium
GGTTCAGGCGCTTGTGGAGCTGGCCGCGACGACACCCAATCGATAGGCCGCACTCACCGCCTCAGCGCGCGTCGCCGCGCCGAGCTTGACGAAGATCGCTGCAACGTGGTGTTCGACCGTGCGCGCTGAGCGACGCAGGCGCAGTGCAATCTCCTTGTTGCGCAGCCCCGCCGCGAGCAGTTTGAGCACTGCCACTTCCTTGTCCGTCAGGCCAGCCGGATGTTCGCGCGTCGAATGCCTCGCTCCTCGCGGCAGCCCGCGCACGCCAGCCATGCGCAGACGCTGGCGCACCCGCTCGCTCATCTGCCGAGCGCCCAGCGCCTCGAACATGGAGAGCGCTTGGCGCTGCGCCGGCTCGTCGCCTTGTGCCAAGGCGCGCGCTTGCTCGAACGGGCAACCTAGCAAGCGCCACGCTTCAGCCGCGTCCTGCCAGCGGCCGGCAGCCTCGATCGCGAACGGGTGCCGCGCGCAAAACTCGGGGATGGGCGTCGACTCGTGGCCGCCGAGGCGGCACCACAATGCCAGTTGCCCAGCCAGGGCGACATTTCGTGAGGTAATCGCCAGCGGAAGTTGGGCAGCAGCGTCTTGCGCTGCGTCCTGATCGCGTCCTTCCAGCCACTCGGCCTCGGCCCGCGCGACATGAAAGCGGCTTGGCCCGGTGCCCACCGCCAGATCGCGCGCCTCGTCGAGTGCGCTCCAGACGCCGGGGTCGCCGCGGCGCGCCCGCAGTCTGCCGAGAGCGACCAGCGCCGAGATGCGTGCGATCACCGTCGCTTTCGGCGCGTCGATCACCACATGCGCGGCGGCCGCCGCCTCGTCCCAAAGCCCCTCCTGTAGCAGCGCTTGGGCGAGCCACGCCGTTTGATAAAGCCGCGTCGCATCGAGGTCGCGTTCGGTGCAGAAGTCGATGCCCTTGCGAAGCCACGCCTGGCCCTGCTCGAGCCTGAACGCTTCGACGCAACCTGAGCCGAGATTGGCGAACACCTGGCTCGCCAGCCGAGCCTCGTTGGCACCCAGCGCCAGCGCAAGTGCGCGCTCGAGGGTCGCCAGGCCGGCCTCGACCCGGTCCAAGGCGAGATGCGCGCGGCCGATCGTTTTCAGGCACGTCGCCGTCTCGGCCACGTCGGCGTCATGCTCAGCTTCGGCGAGCACCGATTCGGCCAGCGCGATCGCTTCGTCGGATTGGCGCTCGAACAGGTAAAGCATCGCAGTGCAGCTGCGCACCACGCGCATCGCCTTCGACCCGGGCTGATCGCCAACGAGCGAGCGCGCTTCACGCAGTGCCGCCGCGGCGTCGGCGTTGCGGGCGGCGTAGAGGAACATCACCGATTGCCGCGCCAGCGACACGGCGCCGCGGTCCGGCCGCCCGTGCACGCACCACAGCCGCGCCGCTTCCCTTCGCACGGCGATCGACTCGTCGATGCCGACACTCATGTGCACGTCTTCGGCCGACGCGTCGAGCAGTTCGGCGCGCTCTGCGCTCGGCTCGCTGTGTGCGATCGCGCGGGCCCAGTGCGCGACGGCTTCTCGGTGAGCGCCATGCATCGCTGCCTCGCGCGCCGCGACCGGCGCCCAGTGCCGCACGGCGACAACGTCGCCGGCAGCCTCGGCGTGGAGCGCCAAGCGGGCGCTGCTGCGGGCTTGTTTGTCGCTTGCCAGCAGCGCCTGCAGCACGAGCCTATGCAGCCCGAGCGCCCGCGTGGGCGCCATAGCCTGCAGCACCGCCTGCCGGGCCAGCTCGTGACGGAATAGGAACGTCGCTCCTTCGGTGCGCAGCACGCCGGTGGCGAGGCACTCGTCGATCGAACCGCTCTCGGCAGCCGTCAGCTCTCGCAGGAGCCGGGCCTCGGCGCGCGGGCCGGCCACCGCGGCCGCGTCGAGCACGGCGCGCGCCGATGGCGAGAGGCGCCCGGCGCGTGCCAGCACCGCATCCTGGACCGTCGCGGGAACCCCTTGCACAGCCTTGGCCGCCGCCGCGAGCACCTCGGTGACGAAGAATGGATTGCCTGCGGTCTGCGTGTGCAAGGCCGCCGCATCGACTCCGGTTCCGGCCGAGAGCGCGCGCACCGCCACCAGTGAGAGCGGCTGCGGCACCAGCCGCGGTGCTCCCGTAGTGGCCAGATCGCCGAGCACGGCGCGCAGCGGATGCGAAGACGTTACCTCGTCGTTGCGAAAACTCACGACGAGGAGAGAACGCGTGCGGGCGACGCGCCGGCCGGCATAGCGCAGCAGGTCGAGCGTCGCTTCGTCGGCCCAATGGACGTCTTCGACGACGGCCAGCGCCGGCCGTTCGGCGAGCAAGTCGACGAAGGCGACAAACAGACGATGCCGCTCGCCGCTGCCGTCGGGCGGGATGGCCAGCTTGCCGCCCGAGTCGATAGCGATGTCATCGAGCGCGCCGAGTGGGCGAGGTGTGGCCATCGCCTCGCAGGCGCCCCAGTACACGGGGGCATCGACGCGCACCGACGCGGCAAAGACGCGCAGCATCGAGGTCTTGCCGATGCCGGCTTCGCCTTCGACGAAGACCAGCTGGCCCGGGCCTTCGCGCGCCTGCGACCATCGCGCATCGAGCTGCGCGAGCAAGCCATCGCGCTCGAGCAGCGTCATGGTTCGGCCCCCCGGCAGCGGGCAGCTCAGTCGCGCCCGTCGCCGTGCCCATGTTAGTTCAGCGCCGGGCGTTCAGCGGCTCGCACGCGGCGCACCCGTGGGGCGCAGGTGGTTCGCGACCGCATACGCTCCGACCCGGCGGCCAAGCTCGGTGGAGTGTTCGTCGGTGCTGCGAAAGTGGATGCCCGCAAACACGCGTGCGTCTTCCATCTCTTTCTCGATCTGCGCGAGGCTCGTGTAGGTGCGCATCATCCCGAGACCCGGCGGGAATATATAGCTGAACTTCACTTCGTCGCTGCCGAAGTGGTCGCGCAACACCTGCGCGACGGCGCCCGTGGCGATGCAGTGGGCGGACGGGTAGTCCGGGTGAGGCGGCGTGACGAGCAGCGATTCCCAGGTCGGGTCGGGTGCAACGCCGCCGTATCCCGCCCGGATCGCCGTGATCGGGCGCCACGCATTCTCCTGATACTTGATCCTGAACGAGACGATCAACGCGTCGGCGGCAGCCGTGTGCGCCAACGCAAACAGTCGGGCGTTGTCGTGC
>JAZKIW010000150.1:7123-8876 GCA_040384625.1 Pseudomonadota bacterium
ACGCCAGGCCAGCATTCGCTCGGCCACGGCCTTGCCGACCGCGATGCCGTCGGCTTTCGAGCGCCCGTCGCTGATCTTCGCTAGCGACTGGGCGAGTGTGATGTCCAACGCGGCCTTCTGCGCGGGTACGAGCGCGGCGAGGACAGCATGCGCGGCGGTCGCCGCCGCGGCGTCCTTCGAGGCGCTCGGGGCAGCCTCGACCGGGAAGCGATACGTTTCGTGCTGCGGCTCAATTGAGTTGATCGCATCGTGCATTGCGCCGTGCATCGTCGCCATGACACGCGCATGGATGGGCGGTACTGCGATCGGCAGCGCCGCAGCGGTCGCGTTCCAGTCCAACACGACGTCGGCACGAGCTGAGCCGATGGCGGCCGACAGGCAGAGCGTGGCGAGAACCGCCGCCGCGAGAGCGCGTTTGCTCTTCAAAGTGACATGCTTCATGTGGCCTCCGTGGATGGTTAATGCCGGATCAGAGGGAGTACGGATCGAAGACCCGCACCTCGGTGATGCGATCGACCGGCAGGGCAGTGGCCTGCGCGGCGATCCGAATCGCCTCGGGCGAAGGAGAGTCGACGATGCAGAAGCTGCGGCAGCGGTCCGGCGTGACGAACGATTGGATCCAGGTAACGCCTTCGCGCGCATTGACCCGGATCACTTCGTCGCAGTGATCCGTGGCCCGTCCGTCAGCGGCCGTCCGAGTGCATCCGGGGGTGCAGAAGGTGCGTTCGACGAGGTAGCGTGGCATGGTCGACTCTGGCGCGCAAGGCGATGCGCGAACACTAGAACCGCCGCTCAGCGCGAGATACGGGCGAACTACCCAGATTTGAGGCGACAGCGTCGCGCTGGTGCACGCGACTTTGGCGACGACTTCAGGAGCACGCCATCAGGTGGCCGCGCAGTCTTGGACCATGCCATCGCCTCCGTTCGGACGCCTGCAAACGGTGCAGGCAGGCCATGGACTTTGACCCCCTGCCGCTGTATCGGCCAAGCAATCACTGCTTACGCCTCGCGCCGAAGATCGCCTGCGTGGCGGCTGGAACAGCCTTCGCAGTCGTGCCGCGCTCGTTGCTGGAGTCTCTCAAGGTAGGCTCGAACCGGTCCAGTGCGGTCGCTGATGACGGGCTCGATCAGTGTCACGTCCGCCGTCGGTTCCCCAGCGCTTCTGGCAGCGTGAACGAAAAGGTTGCCCCCACGCCCTGTTGACCAGTCGCCCAAACACGACCGCCATGGCGTTCAATGATGCGCCGCACGATCGTGAGACCGACGCCCGTGCCGGCAAATTGCTCCGCGTGCAAGCGCGTGAACGGCTGAAAGAGACTGGCGGCCGACTCCGGGTGGAATCCCACGCCGTTGTCTGACACGCTGATGGTCACCTCGCCATCCGCGTGCCCGGCGCGAAGGCGCACCGCGCCGTCCGGCGCGCCAGCGGTGAACTTCACGGCATTGCCAATGAGATTGGTCAGCACCGCGCGCAACAGCGCGCCGTCGGCTTGCACGATCGGCAGGGATTCGAGGTCGATTCGGGGCGTCACTGGACCATGTACGCCAGGGGACGGCAGGCTGTCGACCACCTCGCGCGCCAGCTGGCCCAGATCGACCGGCGCCTTGCTGATTGGCATATCGCCGCTGCGTGCCAGCATCAGCAGCGAATGCACGAGCTGCGTGCTGAGTTCCGCCTGCTCCGCTATTGGCGCAAGTAGCTTTTGTGCAGCAGCCAGGTCACCGCGCTCCAAGGCCTGGCCGGCCAGACGGG
>JAZKIW010000151.1:0-9071 GCA_040384625.1 Pseudomonadota bacterium
GCGAGGTCTTCGCCAACCTGACGGTGGACGAGAACCTGCGCATGGGCGAGCAGCCGCCGGTCGAGGGTGCGCAATGCTGGAGCATCGCGCAGATGTTCGACTACTTCCCGCGCTTGAAGGAGCGCCGCCGCACCAAGGCGGGAAGCCTGTCCGGCGGCGAGCAGCAGATGCTGACGATCTGCCGCTCGCTGCTCGGCAACCCGCTGGCGATCTTGATCGACGAACCGACCGAAGGGCTGGCGCCGAAGATCGTCGCGCAGGTCGGCGAGTGTATCCGCGACATGCAGCGGCGCGGCGTCTCGGTGCTGCTGGTCGAGCAGAAGCTCGCGATCGCGCTCAAGGTCTCGTCCCGCGTCTGCGTGATGGGCCACGGCCGCATCGTCTTCGAAGGCAGCCCGCAGGAACTCGAGGCCGACGACGCGTTGCTGCAGCAGTGGCTCGGGGTCTGATCGCTGACGAACAGGAGGCCGCATGCGGATCACGCCCGACAAGGTCATCATCAGCTGCGCCGTCACCGGCTCGGTGCACACGCCGACGATGTCGCCGTATCTGCCGCTGACGCCCGATCAGATCGCCGAACAGGCGATCGAAGCGGCGCAGGCCGGCGCGGCGATCCTGCACCTGCATGCACGCGACCCGCGCGACGGGCACCCCACGCCCGACCCAGCGGTGTTCGAGCAGTTCGTGCCGCGCATCAAGGCGGCCACCGACGCCGTGATCAACATCACCACCGGCGGCAGCACGCGCATGACGCTCCAGGAGCGCCTCGCCTACCCGCTGCGCGCTCAGCCCGAGATGTGCTCGCTGAACATGGGCTCGATGAACTTCTCGATCCACCCGGTGGCCCGCAAGATCAGTACGTGGCAGCACGATTGGGAGCAGCCGTACGTCGAGGGCATGGAGGACCTGATCTTCCGCAACACCTTTCGCGACATCAAGCACATCCTGCGCGTGCTCGGCGACGAGTGCGGCACGCGCTTCGAGTTCGAGTGCTACGACGTCGGGCACCTCTATAACCTGGCGCACTTCGTGGACGAAGGGCTGGTGCGCGGGCCGCTATTCATCCAGAGCATCTTCGGCATCCTCGGTGGGCTGGGGCCCGACCCGGAGAACCTGGTCACTATGCGCAGCACCGCCGACCGGCTGTTCGGCCGCGACGGCTACCGCTTCTCAGTGCTCGGCGCCGGACGCCACCAGATGTCGCTGCTCACGATGGCGGCGGTGATGGGCGGCAACGTGCGGGTCGGCCTGGAGGACAGCCTCTACCTGGGCCGCGGTCAGCTCGCGCGCTCGTGCGCGGAGCAGGTGCGCAAGATCCGCCGCATCCTGGAAGAGTTGTCGCTGGAGGTCGCGACGCCCGACGAGGCGCGTGCGATGCTGGCGTTGAAGGGCCGCGAGGCGGTGGCGTTCTGAAACCAAGGAAGGAAACGATGACGAAGCGATTGACTGGCCGGGTGGCGATCGTGACGGGTGCGGGCGGCGGACTCGGCCGCACGCACGCGCTGGAGCTGGCACGCCACGGCGCGCTCGTGGTGGTGAACGACCTCGCCGGCCACGACGCCGGCGCAGCGCCTGAGCGCGTGGCCGATGAGATCCGTGCCCTTGGCGGCAAGGCCCTCGTCGCTCTTGGCGACGTGACGCGCGCAGACGATATGGAAGCCATGGCGGCACAGGCACTCGAAGCCTGGGGCCGCATCGACATCCTCGTCAACAACGCCGGCATCCTGCGCGACAAGTCCTTCGCCAAGATGTCGCTCGACGACTTCCGCCGCGTGCTCGATGTCCATGTGATGGGCGCGGTGCACTGCACCCGGGCCGTGTGGGCACAGATGCAGGCACAGCAGTACGGCCGCATCGTGATGACGACTTCGTCGTCCGGCCTATACGGCAACTTTGGCCAAGCCAACTACGGGGCGGCGAAGATGGCGCTGGTCGGCTTGATGCAGACGCTCGCGCTCGAGGGTGCCAAGCGCAACGTGCGTGTCAACTGCCTGGCGCCGAGTGCGGCGACGGCGATGACCGCCGACGTGCTGCCGCCCGAGGCGTTGGCCCGTCTCACGCCGGAGAGCGTCAGCCCGGGGCTGATCCCGCTCGTCGTCGAGGATGCGCCGACGCGGATGATCCTGCTGGCCGGGGCCGGCAGCTTCGAGGCCGCCCACATCACGATGACACGCGGTCTCTTCATCGGCGACGACGCGCACGCGGGCGATCGGCTCTGCGCCGAGTTGGAGGCGCTGCAGGACCGCAGCGACGAGATCGTGCCGGCCTCGGGGTGGGAGCAGTACCGGATCGAACTGGCCAAAGCCGATGCGGCATCGGGGTTGGGGCGGACCGCCCTCGCCGAGTCGAGCTGCTGCTGAAGGAGAGTCGATGTCGACGTTGTCCGGCAAGGTCGCTCTCGTGACCGGTGCAAGTTCCGGTCTCGGCGAGGCCACCGCGTGGCGCTTTGCCGAGGAGGGCGCCAAGGTCGTCGTCGCGGCGCGGCGCGCTGACCAAGGCGCGCGCGTCGTGCAGCGCATAGTGGCCGCGGGCGGCGATGCGCTTTTCGTGCAAGCCGACGTCAGCCGCGCTGCAGATGTCGAGCGCATGCTGGCGGCAACGCTCGATCGTTTCGGCCGCCTCGACTGCGCCGTCAACAACGCCGGCATCGCCGGGCCACGCTTCACGCCGATCGCCGATGTCACCGAGGCGCAGTGGGACGAGGTCATGGGCGTGAACTTGAAGGGCGTCTGGCTGTGCATGAAGCACGAGATCCCGGCCCTGCTCGCCAGCGGCGGCGGCGCGATCGTTAACGTGGCGTCGATCTATGGGCTGAAGCCGAGCGACATCGGCCACGCGTCATACTCGACGAGCAAGTTCGGCGTCGTCGGGCTCACCCAGTCGGCCGCGTCCGACTATGGCCAGATGGGACTGCGCATCAACGCGATAGCGCCGGGCTTCACACGTTCCGAGATGGTCGACCCCGACCGCCCCGGTGCCGCCGAGCGGTACCGGGCGCTTACTGCCCGCCACTCGGGCATGAACCGGCTCGGGCGGGCCGAAGAGGCGGCCGCCGCCATCGTCTGGCTGTGCTCGGGTGCCGCCAGCTATGTCAACGGTGCGGTCCTGGCTGTCGACGGCGGCGGCGCCACGCGCATGTTCTGAACACTGGCGGGCGTGCTGCCTGCGCTCCGCACTGGCGTTCTCGTGCTCAGGCCGTTTCGGGAGTTTCCAATGCGCGCGCAATGACCCGAGCCTGCGCACGATCCGAGCCGGCCAACGGGACAGCAAGGAACATCGCTTCCACGCGCTGGATCGCAAGGCGAGCAGTTGTCGCTTCGATACCCAGGGGTCGGCAAGCGCTGGTGGCGAGACCCCAAACCGTCCTATGAAACCGCGTCAAGCGGGACGGCCGAAGCGCAACGGTAGGGGCGTTGTATCGGTAGTGCGAGGACGCGCCGTGGGTGTGTATCTTGAACTGAAAAGGCCCCAGGACACGGAGTCTCGAGGCCTGTAGGAAGATGCGATCGAAAAGTATCTCGGCTAGACATCTGGGGCGAATCTCATGTCCATCGAACTCTGGCTCGCCTTTGTGGCTGCATCTGCGGTCCTGCTCGTCATTCCCGGGCCGACGATCCTCACGGTGATCTGCTACTCCGTCGCACAGGGTCGCCGCGCAAACATGCCGCTGGTTGCCGCGGTCGCACTGGGCGACTCAACTGCATTGGTGGTGTCGCTGCTCGGCCTGGGTGCGCTACTGGCAACTTCGGCTTTCTGGTTTACGCTGGTCAAGTGGGCTGGCGGCCTGTACTTGCTTTTCCTGGGTGCAAAGCTGCTGCGCGCAGGCGTCTCATCCACCGAGTTGGCTGCGCCGCCAGTGTCGACCTCTCGCTGGAAACTGTTCGCCAATACCTACCTCGTGACCGCGCTGAATCCGAAGGGCATCGTTTTCTTCGTCGCGTTCTTGCCTCAATTCATCGATCCGAACACCGGCGTCACGCGTCAGCTCTGGGTTCTCGCGATCACGTTCGTGGTGATGGCTACCGTCAATGCCAGTGTTTACGCAGTGTTCGCTGCTTCGGCGCGCCGGCTCCTGGCGTCGGCACAAGCGCAGCGTCGCTTCAACCTGTCTGGCGGTGCGCTCTTGTCGGCGGCGGGCGTGTGGGCGCTGCTGGCCAAGCGTCCGGTGTGAATTTGGCTGACGCCTCGGTCAAGTGGCTTGGTCAACGTCCGGCCGCTTCAAACTGGGTGTCAACGAGAACACTCGCGTCGCCGATTGCCTGGGTTGCGGCTGGGCTGATCGGAAACGCTGCTCTGCTAGTCGGTTGTTCGCGCGATACGGCACGAACCGAAGCCGCCGAGGCGCAGCAGCAAGGACCTGTAGGCGAGGCGTCACCATCATTTGAAGAAGCTCTGGTGCCATCGCTGCGCCGATGCGACAGCGCCTCAGCCGTCGCGGCGATGTCTGACCGCCGGGCAGGTATGCGGGCTGCCGGTGCACTGTGTGCCGGTCGAGTGACCTGCTCGGACCTGGCCGTCGTCAACCCTTTGGTCCGTCTGGCCGACGACACTGCCACTGCTGCTGAGTACACCAACCGCGGTCCTCTTTTCGGGTCGGGAGACCAGACGGTACGCCTCGCGGTGAGTCACTATGCCGGACTTGCCGCAGCACGGCGCCGACTTGCGTGCCCGGCAAGCCGGCCGCAGCAGTGATTGCGCTGAAACACAGGCACGACAGTTGCCCCCATTTGCTGGCGCTGAGAGGGCCGCTCATGGTCCGCTACGTCGTCAATCACGAGGAGAGATGCAATGGCCATTCACTACGAAATCGAGCACACGACGATCTACCGCTATAACCAGCCCGTGACCTTCGGGCTGCACCGCGTGATGTTCCGCCCGCGCGACAGCCACGACCTGCGCGTGCTGGCCACCGACCTGCAGGTCAGCCCGGCCTCGAACGTGCGCCTCATTCAGGACCCGCACTCCAACTCCATCGCACTCGTGCAACCGCTCGGCGAGGCGAACGAACTGAAGGTGGTGTGCTCGTTCACCATCGAGCAAGTGCCGCCCACGGCGGATCTGTTGAGCGAGCTCGACCCCGCCGCCGAGTTCCTCCCCTTCGCTTATTCCATGGAAGACCGGCTTGACCTCGAGCACTACCTGCGCCCCCACCATGCCGACCCTGACGGTGTGCTGATCCGCTGGGCCCACCAGTTTCTCTACACCGACGAGCCCAACGGCACGCGCGACGTGCTGGCGCGCATGAATGCGCACATCGGCAAGACCTTCAGCTATAGGGCGCGCGACGAGCAAGGCACGCAAACCCCTTTGGAGACGCTCAAGCTCGGGAGTGGTAGTTGCCGCGACTACGCGCTGCTCATGATGGAGGCCGCACGACGGCTTGGCGTGGCGACGCGCTTCGTCTCCGGCTACCTCTACGACGCAGCGCTGGACAGGCCGATGGTGTCCGATCGCGACCAGTCGGGGGCCGAAGGCGCGATGCCCAGCGTCACCAGCGGCGCGGGGTCGACACACGCGTGGCTGCATGCCTACCTGCCCGGTGCCGGCTGGGTTGCGTTCGACCCCACCAACAACCTCATGGGCAGCAGCCAGCTGATCCGCGTAGGTGTGGCGCGCGACCCGTCGCTCGCCCCGCCGATCGCCGGCAGCTGGATCGGCACGGCTGACGCTTATCTGGGCCTGACCGCCACTGTGCGTGTGCATCGCATTGCGACATGAATCGAGCCTCAGACTCTTCTTCTCTCGTGGCTCGTCATCTTGAAATCTGATCTCACCATTCGTCCACTGCAGCGGCGCGAGGAGCTCGAGCTCTTCTGTTCCATCCCCTATGCCATCAACCACGAGATCGAAAGCGACCTCGATGCCGGGCGTCGGCGGTTGGATTGGCTGTGGGTGGCGCGAGAAGGTAATCAACTCCTCGGCCGGATCGGCTGGTGGGCAGCGGCAGCGGGCCAACCTCCCGCCGTCCTCGACATCCTCGACATCCCTGGTCTGGAAGGCGCCGCCGCCGACCGTCTGATCCTGACTGCGATGCGGAACGTACTTCCGCCAGGGTCCACGCCGCCGCAGTACACCCGCTACCTCAAACCCGACTGGCACGGCGACCCGGTAGCTGCGCGAGACGTCGAGCGGCGCAGCGCCGCGCTCGGCCGCTTGGGCGCTCGTCCCCTCGTCGAACGCCTGCGACTGCAGTGGGACGCCGGCGGTTCAGTGCCGCCTGCTTCGCAACGCCTCAGGTTTCGATCAGTGGCCAACCGCGAGGACTTGGTTCGACTCATGACCGAGGTCGTCTCCGGCACGCTCGACGCTCACACCATCTTGGATCTCGCGGCGGCGACGCCAGCGGAGCAGGCCGCCGCGCAGTACGACCATGAGCTCAACAGCTACAAGTCGCCGAAGGCCTGGTGGCGCATCGCCGAACGGTCCGAAGGCGAGCCGGTCGGGTTTGTGATCCCCGCTCGAAATTCCTACAACCCGATCATTGCGTACATCGGCGTGCTGCCAGCGTTCCGCGGCCACGGCTACGTGGACGACATACTCGCCGAGGGCACGCGCGTGCTGGCGGCGCAAGGGGCGCCTCGAATCCGAGCCGCGACGGACACCGGCAACGGGCCCATGGCTCGGGCGTTCTCGAGGGCAGGCTATCGGATCTTCGAGCGTCAGCTCGACATGGTTTGGGATCAAGCGTGGCCGAGTGCGACGTAGCTCAGCGCCACAGGTTCAGCGCTGCCGTACCTGCGATGGTCTTACCTGGGGCTCGCCAATGTGCCACCAGGTCGGCAAGAGTCGTCGCACCTCGGGCCGTGCAAATCGATCATCGATCAGGTGCACCACACCGCGGTCGCCCAGGGTCCGGATCACCCGGCCGGCCGCTTGCACCACCTTGCGTACGCCAGGGAACAGGTAGGTGTAGTCATAGCCTGCGCCGAAGTCCGCATCCAGCCGGCGTCGCAGCTGTTCGTTGACCGGGTTGATCTGGGGCAGACCCAGTGTCGCGATGAAGGCGCCGATCAGTCTGGTTCCAGGCAGGTCGATGCCTTCTGCAAATACGCCACCGAGCACCGCAAAGCCGACCCCTGAGCCATCCACTTCAAATCGCGCGAGAAATGCGTCGCGCTCACCTGCCGTCATGCGTCGGCGCTGCTCCCACACCGGAACCGTGGGGTGCCGTGCAGAGAATTCGGCCAAAGCCTGTTGCAGATAGTCGAAGCTGCTGAAGAAGGCAATGTAGTTGCCGGGGACCTCGTCGTACTGGGAAGCGATCAGGTTTGCGATGGGCGTCAGCGACTCGTTGCGATCACGATAGCGTGTGGAGAGATCGCAGGCGATGCGCACCTTCAATTGCTCGGGCTTGAACGGCGCTAACACGTCGAGCCAAGCAAAGTCGTCCGGCAGCCCCAAGGTGTCGGCATAGAAGGTCCACGGTGCCAGCGTTGCCGAGAACAGCACGGTCGCGCGAGCTGCCGCGAAGCGCGGCCTGAGGAAAGGTGCCGGTAGAACGTTGCGCACGCACAGAGTAGAGACTCCTTGCCGGATGCCTTGTGCGGCTTTCCCTTCGCGCGTGACATCGAAGAGCGAATGCGGACCGAACGTGTCGAGCAGCCGGGTGAAGTGCAGAGCGTCGAAGTAGAACTGCAGCACCGCACTGTCATCCGCAGCGGGGTTCTCCGCGAAATGCGCCGAGATCGCGTCGATCACGCCCTGCAAGGCCGATGAAAAAGCCTGCGGCGGCGCGTCAAGCACTGTGTAGCCATCGGTCGCACCCTTGACCACGCGGTTCCAGATTCGTTGCAGACGGTCCAGTGGCTGCTTCAACGCCGCGGGTGTGTTTGCCCGTACCGACCGCAATTGCGCCGATTGAAGCGTTGCGCTGTACATGGACCGTGCCCGATCGACCAGGTTGTGCGCCTCATCAACCAGGACCGTGACGCGCCAGGCGTTTGCCACCGTCAGCCCGTGAAGCATCGCCGCGCTGTCGAAGAAGTGGTTGTAGTCGCCGACGACGACGTCGCACCAGCGTGCCATCTCCTGAGCGAGGTAGTACGGACACACGGCATGGGTCAGCGCGATGGCGCGGAGTGCCTCACGGGTCAGCGCGCCGGCCGACACGGCCGCTGTGCGAGCGGCGGGCAGGCGGTCGTAGAAGTCGCGGGCGAGAGGGCAGGACTGGCCATGGCATGCCTTGTCCGGATGCTCGCAGGCCTTGTCCCGCGCCACGAGTTCAATCACCCGCAGGGGCATCCCGCCTTGACCTATCGCTTCTAGCGCGTCCAGCGCCAACGCTCGCCCTGAGCCCTTGGCCGTTAGAAAGAAGACCTTGTCGATGTCCTGCGCGGGGCAGGCCTTGAGCATCGGAAACAGCGTCGCGACGGTCTTGCCAATCCCGGTGGGCGCCTGTGCGAGCAGGCATCGGCCAAGCCGAGCGGCATTGAAGACGGCTTTGGCCAGGTCATGCTGTCCCGTCCGGAAGTGGGCGTGCGGAAACCGCAGCCACGTCAGTGCCGCATCACGTCGCTCCCGATGCGCCAGTTCTTGATCCGCCCAGCCGATGAAGCGCTCGCACAAGATCTCAAAGAATGCCTGCAACTCATTGGCGGTGCATTCTTGGATCAGCGGGGGCGCTTCGCGCTGCTTGCCGACATCGAAGTACACCAGGGACACTGTGATGGCTTGCAGACCCAGCTGGCGACAGAGCAGAGCCCCGTAGACCTTGGCCTGTGCCCAGTGGAAGTGACGGTGATTGGCAGGCACGCGGTCGAGGTCGCCCTGGTAGGTCTTGACCTCTTCGACCAATCGCCGCTCGGGGTCATAGCCGTCTGCGCGTCCACGCACCACCAGGTGCCGGTGCTGCCCACACACGCTGACCTCGCTGCGGTAAGTCGAGGAACGGCTCGCCGCCACCGTCCGGTGCCCTGCGATGCCTTGCTTTGACGTGGGCGACGGCGTGAAACGCAGGTCCAGGTCACCCTGTTTGGCTGCGAATTCGCAAAGCGCGCGCACAGCGACTGCGTACGCGCTTGAGCGTCGATCGGGGTGGCGCTCAGGGAGAACCGAAGGCTCGCGTGCGCAGA
>JAZKIW010000152.1:0-37620 GCA_040384625.1 Pseudomonadota bacterium
GGCCCAGGGCACGATGATCGTGATCGGCTTGTTCGGCTGCCACTGCGCCTGCGCCGCGCCGATGGCGGCCAGCAGCAACGGACCGGCGAGGGCGCGCAGCGTGCTGCGACGGGATGCTGTCATGGCGTGTGTCTCCGTTAATTCACTGACCGGAGAATTGTTTGGCCGGTGCGAGGCGCTGTCAATGGCGCACGGGCGCTCAGGCCCTCAGGACATACCCGAGGATCACATCGCAGATGTGCGACAACCTTTCGTTGCGGGCTTTCGGGCTCATCAGGTTGCGCCCGAAGATCGCCGACAGGGTGTGGTTGTTACCGAGGTAGAAGTAGCACAGGCCGGCGATCGAGATGTAGAGCTGCAGCGGATCGATGCCGCCGCGAAAGATCCCGGAGGCGCGCCCGCGTTCGAGCACGCCGCCCAAGGTCTGGATCAGCGGCGTGTTCAGTTCGACCGCGCGTGCCGAACCCTCGAGATGGCGCGCCCGGTGCAGGTTGGCGCTGTTCAGCAGGGTCAGGAACTCAGGGTGCGCGAGGTAGTAGTTCCAGGTGAACTCGGTCAGCTTGCGCACGGCCTCGGCCGGCGCCAGGTCGTTTAGGTGCAGCTGCTTCTCGGCCTCGCGGATGTCGAGGTAGGTGTGTTCGAGCACCGCTCGGAACAGGCTGTCCTTGTTCTCGAAGTAGTAGTAGATCAAGCGCTTGTCGAGGGCCGCGCGCTCGGCGATGCGTTCCATGCGTGCGCCGCCCAGGCCGTGTTCGGCGAACTCGTCGCGAGCCGCAGCCAGGATCGCCAGCGCCGAACGGTCAGCGTCGCGCGAACGCGGTTCGGGGGCTGGGGCGGGCTTGCGCGGCATGGACTGTTAATTCACCGTGTGTTGAATTATTGCATCGACACGGCATGGCTTGTCCAGCGCCGGCGAGCTTCCGCCGGAGTCGAGGCGGCGCGCGCTACTTCGGCAGCAAGGGCCGCAGCGCCGGCCAGACGTTGCCGAGCATCAACGGATGCGCGGCGGCGACAGGGTGGATGCGGTCGGGCTGGAACATCGCTTCGGCATTGGGGGTGTCGGCAACTCCCTTGAGCAGGAAGGGCACCAGGGCGGCACCTTCGCTCTTGGCCACTTTGGCGAACACCGCCGCGAAGTCGTTGCCGTACTGGCGACCGTAGTTTGGCGGCACCTGCATGCCGAGCACCAGCACGCGCGCGCCGCTGGCCTTGGCGGCCTTCGTCATGGTCACCAGGTTGTCATGCGTCGAGGTCAGCGGCAGGCCGCGCAGGGCATCGTTGCCGCCGAGCTCGAGGATCACGTGGCTCGGCTTGTGCTGGGCCAGCAGGGCAGGCAGGCGCGAGCGCCCGCCCGAGGTGGTGTCGCCGCTGATGCTGGCATTCACCACCTTGGCCGGAACCTTTTCGCGCAGCAAGCGCTGCTCCATCAGGGCGACCCAGCCGCTGCCGCGCGCCAGGCCGTACTCGGCCGAGAGGCTGTCGCCGACGACGAGGATCAGTGGCGTGGCCGCAGCGGCATGTGCGGGCAACGCGGGACCGGCCCATGCCGCGGCGGCGATCAGGCTAAAGTGCGCCAGCCAGAACCGTCGCGCCAATTTGCCCACACCCTCTTCCATGCCGTCGTCACCCCTGATCGAAGTCGAACACGTCACCAAGCAGGTCAGCGATTCCACCGGCACGTTGACCATTCTCCACGACATCCAATTCTCACTGCGTGAGCGCGAGTCGGTGGCCATCGTTGGCGCGTCCGGCTCGGGCAAGAGCACCTTGCTGTCGATCGTGGCCGGGCTCGATGTGCCGACCACCGGCACCGTACGTCTGGCCGGTATCGACATTTTCAAGCTCGACGAAGACGCGCGCGCCGCGGTGCGCGCCGAGCGCCTGGGCTTCGTGTTCCAGAGCTTCCAGTTGCTGGGCAACCTGAACGCGCTGGAAAACGTGATGCTGCCGCTCGAGCTGCAGGGCCGCAGCGACGCGCGGGCGCTGGCGCGCGACATGCTCGGCCGCGTCGGCCTCGGCGAGCGCCTCTCGCACTACCCGAAGGTCCTGTCAGGCGGTGAGCAGCAACGCGTCGCGCTGGCGCGGGCCTTCGTCGTGCAGCCCTCGGTGCTGCTTGCTGAC
Organism: Pseudomonadota bacterium; assembly: GCA_040384625.1. GTDB lineage: Bacteria > Pseudomonadota > Gammaproteobacteria > Burkholderiales > Burkholderiaceae_C > CADEEN01. Next base: position 2,122 of record JAZKIW010000152.1, read on the forward strand.
GAGCCCACCGGCAGCCTTGATTTCGCCACCGGAGAGACCGTGATGAAGCTGATCTTCGAACTCAACCGCGAGGCCGGCACGACCCTGGTGCTGGTGACGCACGACAGTGGCCTTGCCGCACGATGTGATCGGCAGATTCGGATTGAAGCGGGCCGCATCGCGGTCTGAGTCGCTCTATCGTTCAGTCTGCGTCGCTGGAAATCGCTCGATAGACCATCGCCCCAAGCACCGCCCCGACGATCGGCGCGAGCCAGAACAGCCACAGTTGGGCCACGGCCCAGTCGCCGACATAAACAGCGACACCCGTGCTGCGCGCCGGGTTGACCGAGGTGTTGGTGACCGGGATGCTGATCAGGTGGATCAGGGTCAGCGCGAAACCGATGGCCAGCGGTGCGAAACCGGCCGGGGCGCGCTTGCCGGTCGAGCCCAGGATGACGATCAGGAAGAACATCGTCATCACGACCTCGGTGACCAGGGCCGCGAGCATCGAGTACTTGCCCGGTGAGTGTTCGCCGAAACCGTTGGAGGCGAAACCCTTGCTGACGTCGAAGCCGGCCGCGCCGCTGGCGATGACGTACAGCACGCCGCCGGCGACGATGGCGCCGAGCACCTGGGCCACGATGTACGGCGCGAGCTTGCTGGCCGGGAAGCGCCCGCCGGCCCACAGGCCGACCGACACGGCGGGGTTCAGGTGGCAGCCCGAGATCGGGCCGATGGCGTAGGCCATCGTCACCACGGTCAGGCCGAAGGCCAGTGACACCCCGTGCAGGCCGATGCCCACGCCCGGAAAGGCGGCGGCCAGAACCGCACTGCCGCAGCCGCCCAGCACCAGCCAGAACGTGCCGATGAACTCCGCACCGTATTGCTTCATGCCTGTTCCTTTTTGTTGATGGGACCGGCCGCTGCCGGTCGGGCCGGATCATGCACGCGAGGGCCTATCGGGGCAAGGCGCTCAACGGGTCAGGCGCTCGCAGCGCGCTGCATCGAGCGGGTGTCCTGCCTCGCGGAAGCGCGCCGCCGCGGCGCCGAAGCGTGCCACTGCCGCAGCATCGCCTTCGCCACGCGCCAGCGCCAGATGCCCGAGCACCTCGTCGTGCGCGGCATACCAGGCGGGCAGGCGCATCACGACATCGGCCAGGTACGCCGTCTGCTTTTCGTACGGCTCGGCGAGGTCGAGTCGCTTCGCGCGTGCCGCTGCGATGGTCGCCGGCACGGCGAAGGTGATGCGGCAGCCGGGGCAGGTCTCCAGCGGCCCGCGAACGGCCTCGCGCGCCTCCTCGAGCACGTGCAGCGCGACGACGGGATCCTGTTCGAGCTCGATGCGTGTGCCGTAGATCCGGTCCAGCAGGTGAAAGCCGATGTCGGTCTGGCGTGCCAAGTCCAGTGCTTCGTCGAGGCGCGTTCGCGCTTCGTCCGGACGGCCGCGGTGCAGCGCGACTTCGGCCAGGCGCTGCAGCGAAAAAGCCTCGCCGGTGGCGCCGCCGATCACGTGGTGCAGGCGGGCCCCCTCCAGCAGATGCGCCTCGGCGGCATCGAGATCGCCGGACAGCAGCTCGGCCTCGCCGCGGATCGTGACGCCGAACGCATGGCCGCGTGCTGCGCCGATGCGCTGCGCTTCGGCAGCCAGGGATTCGGCGAAAGCGATCACCTCCGGGTAGGGGCGTGCGCCGTACAGGAAGCGTTGGGTCATGCACAGCTGGCCATCGAACACCCGTGCTGCCAGGTGCGGCACATGGCTGGTTTCGCGCAGATCGGCCCACACGCTGCGGTGCAGGTCGCCCCTGGCATGGGCCGCCGCCGCCTGAGCCCAGGACGCGACAACGATGCCAGCGGTGTCGCCGGCCTGTAGCGCAATTCGGCGCGCTTCGGCCGCCTTCCGCGTGCCCAGCGCCGGATCGATCGCGCCCAGGGCTGCCGCGCCGCTGTAGGCCAGTGCTTCGCACAGGCGTCCTTCGACGGTCGTGGGATGCAGGCCGGCCAGTGCCTCCAGCCCACCCTTGGGGTCGCCTTGCTTGATCTGGGCCAGTGCGCCCTTGACGCGCAGATCCTGCGCCAAAGGGCCGTCGCAGACAGCGGCGGCGGCGCGGTAGGCCGTCACGGCGGACGGATCGCCCATCGCATCCAGGGCTTCGGCGCGCAAGCGCAGCGCTTCAGGGTGATCGGCCTGAAAGGCCAGCAGCGGCTGCAGGTGGCGCAGCACGTCGCTGAAGGCGGCCAGGCGCAGGGCCTCGCCGGCGGCGGCCAGTAGCCAAGGCATGGCCTCGCGCGGGCTGCCCCCGGCGAGCCAGTGCTGGGCCACCCGCGCCGGCGCGGCGTCGAGTTCGGCCAGGCGTTGCGCGGCCTCGCGGTGCATCTTCAGGCGCCGGTGCGGCGCGATCTGCTCGATCAGTGCCTGGCGCACCAACTCGTGCCGAAAGCGGTAGTGCGCGCCCGACGGCAGCAGCACACCGGCGGCCAAGGCCGCGTCCAGCATTGTCATCGCCTGTTCTGGCGATGCCGGCACGCTAGCCATGGCGGTGGTGGCGTCGAACTCGTCGCCGGCCAGGGCCAGCCACTTCAGCGCGGCCAGCGTGGCATCCGGCACGTCGCACAGGCGCGCCGCAATCGCTTCTGCAGCATTGCGCGGCAGCGGGCGACAGGCCTGGGCACAGCGTGCCAGCTCGATCGCCGCGAAGGGGCTGCCCTGGGCATCACGCACGATGCGCGCAAGCGTCTCGTCGGGCAAAGGGCCGGGCGCGGCCTGCACGACCAGGCGCAGCGCCTCGTCGTCGGGCAGCGCATCGAGGTCGATCGCCTGCATCACGCCCGAACCAAGGAGGCGCGCCAGGCCACGCGCCAGTGCCGACTCGGGCCGCGGGGGCCGCGCCGAGAGCAGCACGAACAGCGGTGCCTTGGTGCTGGCCAGGTGGAGCAGGACGTCGACGTCCGCGTCGTCGATGAGGTGCGCGTCGTCCACGTGCACGAGCACGTCGCGCCCGCGCGATCCGGCCACGAGCAGCCGTCGCATCGCGCCGATCACCTGGTGTCGCCCGACCGGCCCGGGCAGTGCGTCTGCCGGCGCGGCGAGCGGGCTGAGTAGTGCCAGTACCGAACGTGCCGGTGCGCCGACCGCGTCGAGTGCGGCACGGTCGGCCAGCAGCACGCGCTCGGCCAGCGCCGCGATCACGGCGTAGGCGCGCCCGGTCTGAGCGGCGTCGACACCCAGCACGGTCCAGCCGCGGCGCCGTGCCTGAGCGGCGAGCTCGGCACAGAACGCTGTCTTGCCGATGCCGGCCGGTCCGCGCAAGACCATGCCGCCCGGTCGCTCGTGCGGGGGAGTTCCCAGCCAGGACAGGGCCTGGGCGAGCGCCGGCCCGCGCCCGACAAAGGCCGGACGGGGCTGCTGCAGCCCGGCAATGCAGTCGTCGTACAGCGCCTCGGTCTCCCCATCGGGCAGGACGCCGAGTTCGCGCTGCAGCGCCTCCCGCACGCGTGCGTACCAGCGGATCGCGCTGGCGCGATTGCCGATGGCCAGCTCGCGGGCCATCAGTGCGCGGTGGGCGAGTTCGTCCGTCGGTTCCACCTGCGCCAGCTGCTCCCACAGGCCGGCGGCACGCAGCAGGTCGACGTGACAGGCATGCAGGCGCTCACGCGGCGATTCGGTCCAGGCTTCGTAGCGCGCGCCCGGCAAAAGGTCACCGCCATAGGCATCCGCCAACTCGGCGCAGGCGGCCGGGTTGCGCGTCGCGAGTGCGGCACGTGCTTGCTGCTCGAAGACATCGGCATCGATTTCGATCTCGCCGTTCGGCCACAGGGCCACCTCGCCGCCCTGCAGCACCACGCCGTCCTGGCGTCCGAGCGCCAGGCGCGCATGGTGGGCCGCCTTGCGCAGATTGGCCGCACCGGCATCGGGGTCGAGCTGCGGCCAAAGCCCCTCGATCACCTGGTCGCGGCGCAAGCGCCTGCGCGGTGCGAGGCTCAGCAACTGCACCAGGTGCGCGGCGCGCAGGCTGGGCCAGCGATCGGCGGCGATGGCCAAGCCGTCGACGGACACCCAGAAGTCGCCCAGCAATCGCACCGCGAGGCGGCCTTGGGTGGACGGTGCGTGGCTGGGCGGTGCGCTGCGTGAGTCGGTCATGTGCGCGGCAGTTTGCAGGCGTCGCCGCGCCCCGACAAGGGTAGGGTGGTTCAGGAATGTTCCAGGAACGTCGCGCTGACAGGCTGCGAATCCTCAGGCCGATGGCCGGCCTGCCACCGAAGGAGCCTGACCATGACACTGTCCCTCTACGAAAGACTGGGCGGCGCCGATCGCATCGGCGCGGTCGTCGACGAGGCGCTGGACCGCCACGCCGTCAACCCCCTGCTCGCTCCGCGCTTCAAGGGCAAGGATCTGCCGCGCCTGAAGGCGCTGGGCACCCAGTTCGTCTGCATGGGGTCCGGCGGACCGCAGAAGTACGAAGGGCGCGACCTGCGCGCTGCGCATACCGGCATGAATGCCACCGAACAGGAACTGGTGGCCGCCATCGACGACTTCGTCGCGGCCATGCAGGGCCAGGGCGTGGGCGCTGCAGAGATCAACGAAGTGGTCGCGATCATGTACTCGCTCAAGGGCGAGGTGTTGCGCCTCTGACCGGGGCGGGCCGCGCGGCGCGCTCGTGGGCTAGGAGGGCAGGAAGTCGACCGGCCAGCTGACGACCATCACATCGACGTCCTTGGCGCCGAAGTCGAATTGGCGGATGCGGGCCACCAGTTTCTGCTCCAGTTCGGGCGTCTTCAGTTCGGTCGAGACGACGCGGCAGCCGACCACTTCGCCGGCGGGCGAGATCTTCAGCTCGACCACCACCTTGCCTTGCAGGCCAGGCTCTTCGCGCAGGGCGCGGTTGTAGAGCGCATAGATGGCGCCCTTGTTGCGTTCGAAGACGAGCTTGATCTCTTCGATCGAGCGCGAGGCCTTGCCGCTGCCGCCTTTCTTCACCGAGCCGCCCGCACCGTCGCCGTTGCCACCGGTGCCGCCACCGCGCGCGCCGCCGCCGCCGTAGCCGCCACCACCGCCGCCGCCGGCAACGCCTTCGACGAGCGTGGTCGCGCGACCGGCCAGGCCGCCACCGCCGGTGTTGCGGCTGTAGGAGGCGGTGTTGATGCCGCCGGAGCCGCCGCTGAGGTTGGAGGTGATCAACGCACGTGCCGGCAAGCCCGGCTCGTTGCCCGCGCCGACGCCGACACCGACGCCTGTTCCGACGCCAGGTCCTGGCTTGATGTCCTGCTTCAATTGCACCGCCACCGGGGCGCCACGCATCTCGGCCAGAGTGTCCTTCATCGCCAGCAGGCCGACGCCGGCGGCCTGGCGGCGCGCGCCTTCGATCTCGCCGGGTGGCTTGTTCTTCTCCGGGTTGCGCGCTTCGGGCACCGGGGCTTCCTTGGTCCGTTCCTGCTTCGGCGCGGGTCGCGGGTCGGCCTTCGCGGGCAGCGGTTCCTGCGGGATGTTCGCCTTGGCCATGCGCTGCGGCTCCGGCGCCTTCTTTGGCATCGGCGGCGGTTCGCGTTCGAGCACCAGCTTGGCCAGGCGCGGCGGCAGTTCGGCCGGCTTGGCGCGGTCTTCCTGGGGTCGAGGCATCAGCGAGAAGATGATGCAGGCCAATGCCGCCACGCCGACGATCGACCGCAGGATGCGCTTGAAGCGCGCCTCGTCCTCGACCGCGATGGCCCAGGCCAGCATCGGCGCGCGGAAGGACACCGATGCGGCGCTCACGTGTGCACCGCCTTCGGCGTGACGGCGAACGACACCTCGTTGAAGTTGGCGCGCGCGGCGGTGACCATCACCTTGCGCAGCAGGCGGTAGGGGATGGTCTTGTCGCCCATGATCGTGATGGCCTTGCCCTGGGCCTGGTTCTCGGCGCGGATCACCACGCGCTGGGCCTGCAGGTCGAGTTCGTCCTTCAGACCGGCGATCACGTCACCTTCCGCAGCCAGGGCGTCGTCGACCAGGGCGACGCGCCGGCCTTCGACCAGGATGTCGGGGCCGCTGACGGTGATCACCAGGGTTTCGCGTGGCGTCTTGTCGGCGCTCGACTGCGGCAGCGTGACCGACTTGGCCGGACTCAGGATCTCGACGCCGGCGGCGCTCGACATCAGGAAGAAGATCAGGATCGTGAAGATGTCGATCAGCGACACCAGGTTCATATCCAGGCCGGTCTTGTTGCGCTCCCGGCGCTCGGCGCGTTTCTGCAGCGGGGTCAGCTTCATGGTCTGCCCCTCATGCCTTGCTCGCGATCGGCGCGTCGCCGATCGAGATGTCAGGGAACAGCGGCACCGACTTGAGCTTGCCGGCCGCCGGCACTTCGCGCACCGCGTCCATCAACTGGATCAGGGTCTCGTAGGGTGTTTCGGGCCGCGCCAGCACCGTGGCCGTCGCCGTGTCGGGAAACTTGGTCTTGATCTGCTGCATCAGCGCCGACAGCGTCGCCAGGTCGTAGCTGCCGTTGGCCCCGGGTGTGTTCGGGATGCGCTGGATCAGCCCGCCGATGCGGTCGCCGACCTCGAGCGAGTCGGAGCGCAGGACGATCTCTAGCTTCAGGTCGTTGACCTTCAGCTGCTCGACCGCGCCCGAGGCCTGGGCCGGCAGCGACAGGTCGATCACCGACAGGCGGGTGAAAACCGCCGTGGACAGCAGGAAGGGCACCAGCACCACGATCAGGTTGATGAAGGCCGTCACGTCGAGTTCGGCGGCGTGGCGGCGGATGCGTCTGGATCGCATGTCGGGCTCCCGAGGTTCTCGTTCTCTTGCGTCAGCGCAGGATCAGCGCGTCGCCGGGGTCGCCATCCCGGCCTCGGCCTTCAGGCGCTGGGTCACGTTCAGGAAGCTGATCTTGGCGGCTTCGAGGCCGTCGACGATCTCGCTGGTGCGCGCCTGCAGGAAGGCGTGGATCAGCAGGAAGGGGATCGCTACCGTCAGCGCGAACGCGGTGTTGTTCATCGCGATCGAGATCGAGGCCGACAGCAGCTCGGCCTTCTCGGCCGGGTTGACCTGGGACACCGCGGTGAAGCCCTTGATCAGGCCGATGATCGTGCCGAGCAGACCGACCAGGGTGATGACGTTGGCGAAGGTCGCGATGTAGTGCGTGCGCTTCTCCAGCCGCGGCACGATCTCCATCATCCCTTCCTCCATCGCCGCGTCGACGTCTTCGCGCCGGCCCGGGCTCTGCATGCGCTGCAGGCCGTTGGCGACGATCTTGCCGACGGCGGCGTCGGAACTGGAGGCCGCATGCTGCACGTCCTTCAGCCGCCCGCTCTGCAGCATCGGCAGCAGTTGCGACCAGAGCTTGCGGTTTTCGTTGCCGGCGCGCTTCAGGAAGACGTAGCGCTCGACCGCGATCGCCAGGCCGATGGCCATGATCAGGATGCTCGGGTAGATGGCCAGGCCGCTGTCCTGGAAGAATTTGACGGCGTTGTCGATGAGGGTCATGGTGAGTTCTCCTTCTCTCTGTGATTTCTGGATCGGGTCAGCGAGCGCCGGCGGGCTTGGCGCTGCTGAGTTGCTGGTCATAGCTCATGTGGCGGCGGTAGACATCACGGTCGATCGGCGCCATCAGGTCGTCGAGCACGCTGCTCGGTGGCTTGCCGCTCAGCTCGCCCGGCGGCGGCTTCTTCCACGGCACGATGTAGAGCACCTTGGGCAGTTCGCGATTGCCGATGACCTGGGTGCGGTCGATGTCGGCGCGGTCCTGCGCGAAGGCGGTGCTTGCGCTCAGGGCGAGTGCGAGCATGGCGAGGCTGCGGGATTTCATGGCTGCTCCTTGCCGCTCTTTGCGACCTGGGTGTTGAGCGCGGCGAGGGGCGTGCCCTGCGCCGGCTTGCGCTGGCGCAGGTCGGCGGCCCACTTGGTCACCGCGACGTCGCCGCCGGGTGCGAGTGCGAGGTAGCGCTCGTAGAGCTCGAGGGCCTTGGCCCCGTTGCCGAGGTACAGGTCGTGCAGGATGCCCAGGTTGAGCACGGCCGGGGCGTGGTTGGCGTCGATGGCCAAGGCGCGTTCGTAGGCTTCGCGAGCCTTGTCGAACTGGCCGTTGCCGCGGTAGGCGATGCCCAGTTCGTTGAAGAAGCGCGCTTGCGTCGGGCTGGCCCGCACCGCGCGCTCCAGGGCAGCGACCGCTTCGACGCTGCGTCCGGCCTGGGCATGCAGCAGGCCCAGGTTGGCGTGGGCGCCACCGAGTTCGGGATGCGCCTGCGCGAGCGCCGTCCATTGGCGCACCGCCTCGTCATTGCGGCCGGCGCGCTGTGCCTGCAGCGCACGGTCGAATTGAGCCTGGGTTTCGGTGCCGACCGGTGTCGGCGTTGGCATGGCAACGGCCGCCGCCGGCGCGGCGATTGTCGCCGCCGCACGCTCGATGGCCTCGATGGGCTTCGACACGGTGGCGCAGCCACAGGCGGCGGCCAGGGCAGCCGAAACCAGCAGGGTGTGCAGGCTACGTTCAACGGACCGCATTGGTGGCTCCTTCACTGCGTTCGTTCTTGCCATAGCGCACCGGGCGCAGTTCGCGCAGTGCGACAAAACTCTTCTTCACCCATTCGTCGTAGAGGCCTGCAGCAGCGCGGCGCGCATTGGCCTCGTGCAGTTCGGTGGCCTTCTCTTCGAACGGGAAGGCCTGCTCCTCGAGCATCACGTCGTACTGTTCGAGCGCGGCCTTCTTCAGGCCCTTCGGCCGCTGCGACGTCATCAGAGCCTTGCCGAAGTCCTGGTACAGCGACGCGGTGAGGTAGGTCGCCGCCGTCACGACCTCGGGCGCGGCGCTGCCGGAGGCCTGGGCATAGGCCTGCAGCGCGGCCTCCATCTTGGTCTTCTTCAGCTTCAACTGGCGCGCCAGCGGTTCGACCAGAGCCACCTTGCGGTAGTCGTCGAGCAGCGGCTTGGTCAAGGCCAGCGTGGCCAGGCCGCCGAGGGTGCGAGTGCGATCGGTGCGCTCGCCGCCGGCGCGCAGATCGGCATCGCGGATCTCGCGCATCAGTGCCGCTTCACGCGCTGCCGTCGCCGGCGTCTGCGGCTCGGCCTTGAGGCCCTGGGCGAGGCGCCAGCGCGCTTCCAGGTTGCGCTCGAACGGTTCGGGATGCTGCTTGGCGTACTGCGAGTAGACGCGCGCAGCGTTGTCGCGAGCGCCGGCCTTGTCGTGCAGTTCCGCAGCCTGCCACAGTGACTCGCGCGCCAGCCTCGCGTCCGTCTGGCTCGAGGCCAGGCGCTCGAACTCGGCGGCCGCGGGCCCCCAGCGCTGCTGCTCGAGGTGGATCGCGGCCAGCTTGCTGCCGGCTTCGTGTGCCAGCGCGTGTTTCGGGAAGCTGCGTCGGAAGGCTTCGAGGGCCTCGGTCGCTGCATCCCAGTCCTTCAGGGCGATCAGGGTGGCCGCGGCGTCGTACAGCGCCGCCGCGTGCACCGCCGATTGCGGTGCCGACTGCGCCACGCGCGTGAACTGGGCCACCGCTTCGCGCGCCTTGCCGGCGGCGCGTGCCTGCTCGGCCTGCTTGTAGATGGCCGCAGCCTGGCGCTCGACCAGGTCGTTGCGGCCAGCGGCATTCGCCGGCATCAGGGCCAGTGCCTGGACATAGCCCTTTTCGGCGACGTCGAAGTGGCCACCCTCGAAGGCGGCGTGCGACACCACGGTCCAGGCGACTCGGCGCTGTTCGGCCGCCGCCGGTGGGTCCAGGCCCAGCACCTGCTGCGCGACTTGCTCGGCGGCTTCGTGATCCTTTAACGCGAACAGCTTCTCGGCGGCCTGCGTCAGCACCGGCCCAACGCGCGCGTCGCCTTTGAAGGTCTCGCCGAAGCGCCGTGCGGCAACGATGCCGCGTCGCTGCAGCGCCGGCAATTCGGCTGTCGCCGCGCGCTTCTCGAGCTGCGCGCCGGCCAGCAGGGCGGTGTACGCAGCGTCGGCGCTCTTGTCGTGCTTCGGATGGTCGTACGCGGCCTTGTCGTATTCGATGGCTGCATCGGCGAAGCGGCCGTCGTCGTAGAGCAGTTCGGCGAGCAGGAACTGCTTGCGCGCGGCGTCGGCGTCCTGCGGGAAAGAGACCAAGCTTTCGCGGTACCAGCGCGCGGCCTCGTCGACCTCGGCCGCGGCCTTGGTCTTCTGCGCGCTGGCGTGATAGTGCTGCGCGAGCGCTGCGAGGTGGGCCTTGACCAGCGGTTGCGCCGTGGCTTCCCAGCCGGCCTGGTTGCCGCGCCGGTATTCGCTGCTGGCACCGTAACGCTGCACGTACTCCTTCTTCGCGCCCATGGCCAGGGTCGGCAGGCCGCCCTTCTCGTAGATGCCGATCACGCGCGCCTGCAGCACCGGCGCCTGGGCATGCAGCGGCTGGCGCCGCGCGAACGCGGCGAAGGCATCGGCAGCGTCCTTGGCTCGGTCCTGCTTGATGTACAGCTCGCCGAGTTGCTCGTGCACGCGGAACTCGTAGCTGCGGCGGGTGTCGCTGCTGATGTAGGTCGGGATCGATTCGGCGCCGCGCAGGTTGGCCAGGCTGACACTGGTCACACGCAGCGTGTCTTCGACCAGTTCACGGTCGGCGCGCGACAGGTCCTTCAGCTCTTCCAGCGGCGCGTCGCCGCGGCCGGCGATCTTCAGGTCGAGCACACCGAAGAAGGACTGCAGGCCTTCTTCGAGTCGGCCCTGCTTGTACAGCGCCCAGCCGTGCATGTAGAGGGCGCGGTCGTGGAAGGCCGTCGGTGTCACGCGCTGGACCAGGCTCGTGTAGGCCTGCTCAGACTTGGCGTACTGGCTGGTGTTGAAGAGCAGCTCGCCGCGCCGGAACTGGGCCTCGTCGCGGAAGGCGGTGTTCGGGTAGCTGGCCACCAGCCGATCGAGCGTGGCCAGCGCCACTTCCAGCTGGCCGCCGAGTTCATGCGCCCGCGCCAGCTGGTACAGCACGCGGTCGTTGTTCGGATCGTTGGGATAGGTCTTGAGGTAACCCTGGTACTGCGCGATCGCCGCCCGGTAGTCGGGGTTGCTGCCGGCATCGGCACTCTTGTTGTCGGCGCTGTCCATCGCCAGGTCGCCCATCCGGCGCAGGGCTTCGGCGCGCTGGGGCGCCTGTGGCGCGATGTCGAGGAAGCGCTTGTACGCGGCCGACGCCTGCTCCGGCGTGGCCTTGATGCCGCTGTCGGCCTCGACCGAAACCGCGATCCTGCGCGCGGCCAGGCTGGCCAGCGTCGGCTCGTTGTCCGGCGTGCCGCGCGGCTTGCCGGCACAGGCCGCTAGCAGCACGGCCAGGGCGATGGGCGTATATCTAGCGGCTCGCACGGACGTCGCTCCTGGCGAAGGTGGCGCGGTCGATCAGCTGGGCGATCTCGAAGTTCGCCTGCACCGTGTAGGCGACCAGACGCTGCTTCTGGTTGACCAGGGCGGCTTCGGCGATCTGCTGCGCGGCGGCCTGCTGCTCGCCCTTCAGCGCAGTCACTCGCGGCAGGGTGGTGTCGAGTTGGCGGCCGAGCGCCTCGATGCGGGCGGCGAAACGCTCGAAGCGCAGCGGCTCGTCGCGCTGGGCCTGGGCGAGCGCGGCCTCGCGCCGGCCGGCCAGTTCGAGCTGGGCGTCGATGTCGGCCATGGCCTTGTGCGCTGTCCAACGGCGGGACGGATAGGCCTGTGCCAGTTCCCAGGCCAGCACACCCGAGGCCAGGCGCACGCGCTCGGCAAGCGCCGCCACGTCGGGGTTGCTGCTCTGCGTCTTGAGGGCCGCCTGCAGGGCATCGACACGGGCCAGCAGGTCGCGCTGTTTGGCGTCGGAGAAGGCGGCGCCGTCGCCGACGATTGTCGCGTCGGCGACGTCGGTGCGCAGCTTGTCGCGACGCTGGCGCAGTTCAGCCAGTGCTGCGGCATCGGCCTTCGCGCCGTCGCGCGTGGGCTGCAGGCGGGCCGCGAAAGCGGCGCGGCGGTGTTCGAGCATGTCGCGGAAGACTCCCAGGGTGTCGCGCCACTGCTGCAGGTTGCTCTCCAGAAAGCGCAGATCGCGGAAGTTCTTGAAGGCTTCCTGGAACTCGTGTTGCGCCAGCACCTGCGAGAGGTGCGCCGCGTGCGGCATCTCGGGCAGCTTGCGCAGGTTGCCGAACCAGCCCATCTCGTCGGCCGGATTGCGCTCGAGCAGACCGTCGAGCAGCTTGCCGGCGCGGATGGCAGCGATCGAGGCATCCAGGCGCCGACCTTCGCTGTCGAATTCGCTGACCGCGTGTTCATACAGCTTCAGCGACTGGCCGTAGGCGCCGAGCTGGGCATGCGCGAAGGGCAAGGCGATGCGCGCTTCGAGCACCGCTGGGTCGCTGGCGTCGCGCCCGGCAAGTTCGTTCCACGACACCAGGGCTTGGGCGGGCTGCTTCTGAGCCGCGGCGGCCCAACCAAAACCGAGCAGGGCCTTATTGGCATGCAGGCTGTTGATGCGCACACGTTCCAGCAGGCGGCGCGCCTCTACGGCGCGCTCGTCTTGCAAGGCTGCGATGCCGAGCGCCAGGTTGGCGCGGTCGCGCAGGCTACGCTGCTCCTCGTTTTCTGCCGGGGCACGGCCGATCTCGTCGAGCAGGGCGCTGCCGCGGGCCTGCTCGCCACTCTTGACCAGGGCCACGCCGAGGTTGAAACGGGCGAAGGGGCTGGCGCGCTTGACGTCGGTCGTCATCGCGCCGAGCACGGTCGCGGCGCCGGCAAAGTCCTTGCGCGCCATCAGCAACTGCGCCTGCAGCAAGCCGCGCTCCTCGACCAGGGCCGACGGCAGTTTGCCCTCGATGCGGGCCAAAGCCGCTTCGGCCTCGGCATGGAAGCCGCGCTGGTAGCGGATCTTGGCCAGGTAGAACCAGGCCCGGTCACGTACCGATGGGGCCGCGCCCCTTTCGATCAAGGACGCGAAGATCCTGCCGGCTTCGTCGTGCACCCCGTACGACAGCAGCAGGCCGCCGCGCAGCACCTCGGCTTCGTCGCCGTGCGGCGACAGGCGCTCGAAATGCTGCGAGGTCATCAGGCCGGTGATGGCACTGAAGTGCTTGTCCTGGAAGAAGTTGAACAGTGTGTCGCCGTAGTGCAGCGCCTTCACCGGCTGCGCCTCGATCGACGTGCTCATGCCCTTGGCGCGCGGCACGGCATCGTCGTCGGCTGCACGTGCGGGCAACGCCAAGGCGAGCGCACCCGCGATCAGCAGAGCCACAGTGAGAAGCGGAAAGCGCAGGAACATGGGCAGGTCTACTGCCAGACCTTGACGTCGAACTCGGGTTGCAGCTTGCCCAGCGAGTCCTTGATGCGCAGCTCGACATAGCCGGCGCCCGTGCCCTTATCGAACTTGATCGTGGTGCCGCGCTTGTAATCGCGGTCGTGCGGGCCCTTCCCGGTGAAGAAGGCGACGATCTCGTGGCTGCCGCTCTTGAGGTTGCCCAGGTAGACACGCTGCACGCCACCGCGGTGCAAGGCCTGCACTTCCATCGGCGTGTAGAGGTGGTTGGCGACCAGCTTGTCGTCGAGCTTGATCTGCACCGAGTCGAGATCGAACAGCACGCCGACATCCATCGACACGAACAGGGCCACCTGGGTGTTGGCCGGGAACAGCAGGTCCTCTTCCAACACCAGCAGGTCGCGGTTCAGTTTGATGACGTCGCTCTTCGCCTGTTGCACGCGTTCGTCGAGACCGTTCGACGCGGGCGTGGCCGGCGAGGCCGTTGCGGTTGCGCCTGAGGCTGCGGCGGGTGCGGTCTGCGCGGCGGCGAAGGCCGCCACGCCGGACAGAACCACGGCGAGCACGGAGCAGAAGAGGGCAGTGGGCTTCATCGGAAGGCCTCAATAGGTGGCGGTCAGATACAGCTGCAACACCGCGGCACGCAGCGAGTACGGGTTGCCGTTGCGTATGTCGGTGAAGTTCTTGTATTTCAGGTTAAACAGCTCGAGGCCGGCATTGGCCTTCAGGTCGTAAAGACCGGGCTGCTTCTTCCAGTCGAAGCTCAGCTTGCCGCCGACGACGACGTTGTCGAAGTCGGCCAACTGGCGGTTGCGTGATACATAGGTGGTCTCGGACTGGGCGTTGTCGCTGTAGAACAGCGCCGCACTTTGCGTGTAGTAGCGGATGAAGCCGTCGGCCAGGAAGGACTCACCGAGGTAGCGGCTGTAGCCGGCCTCGATCGTGTGAGCCTTGATGTCCCAGGTGTCCCAGAAGTAGCGGTACTCGGCGCGCACGGCGTCGCGTGATCCCATGTCGCCGATGGCGCGGAGCTTGATCGCGCGCGACGAACGCGTGCGGGGGTGCCGCTCGGGCACGGCGGCGCCGAAGACGCGGGCAACGCGGTAGGTATTGCCCAGGTAGCCGGTGTCGGACACTGCTTCGAGGTTGACGCTGGCCAGCCACTTGGGCGTGAGGATCTGGGTCACGCCGACGCGGTATTGCCAGTGCTTGGCCTGGTCGAAGAAGGCCGGGTCGCCGACCTTGCCGACCTCGTCGGCGGCGCGCGTGAAGCCGACATTCACCGTCGTCATGCCGCCGAAGGTTTCCTGGGCGATGTCCAGGCTCAGGCTCTTGGTGTTGTAGTCGGGTTCCTTGCTGGCGCCGACGGCCAGCGTGATCGTCGAGTCGCGCACCGCATAGTCGAGCGCCAGGCCGTAGTCGTTGCGGCGCTCCTTGTACGGGCTGGCGGTAGTGACGACGTCGATCGACGCGTTGCTGACGGCGTCGATGTAGAGCGAGCCGCTGAGCGAGACCTTGTCGAACAGGCTCTTGCGCACCAGCACCGCCGGCCCGGATGCAGTGACGCCGCCTCCTTTGTAGACGTGGACCATCGCTTCGGCGCGATCCTCCGGCAGCGTGGCGGCGCGCGCTGCGCCATGAGCGAACACGCCGCCGAGCAGACCGGCCAGCGCGGCGAGCCAGCGCGTGAACAGGTTGAGGTGCCTACTTGCAGCCACAACCGCCCCCCTGGACGCCGGTCGCGCCGCGCGCGGCCTCGCGGATGTCGCGCACATGCTCGCTGTGCTTGGCTGCCAGCGCGTCGCGGTTAAAACGCATGATCGGATCGGCCAGACGCTCCCGCTCGTAGGGCTTGACCCAGGGTTGGGGCATGGCGCAGCCACCGAGGGCCAAGGCCGTGAGCAGCAGCGACAACGTGAACAGTCGGCGCACCTTGGTCACTCCTTCAACAGGGTTCTCACCTGCTCTTCGTAGGTGCGCTCGACGCCGTCGCGGTAGCCGCGGTGGATGTGGCGCACGCGGCCGTCGCGGTCGATCATCAGCGTGGCCGGCATCGCGCTCATGTCATAGACGCGGCTGACCTTCTTGTCGGTGTCGAGCAGGACCGGGAAACGCACCCCGAGCTTGGCCGCCAGGTCGGCGGCGGCGCGCGGGTCATCGTCGATATTCACGCCGAGTAGCACGAAGCCCGACGAGCGGTACTTGTCGTACAGGCGATTCAGGTGCGGCATCTCCTGGCGGCACGGGCCGCACCAGGTGGCCCAGAAGTTGACAAGCACAACCTGGCCGCGTTGCTCGGCCAGCCGCAGGTTGGCGCCGCCGACGCTGCGCAGCGTGAAGTCGGGGGCGCTGGAAGAGAGCTGCACCGCGGCTTGGGACAGGCCGCCGCTGCCGACCAGCAGTAGCGCCAGCGCAAGACTCCAGCGCTTGCTGATCCGGGCATTCATCGCGAGCTTTCTGGCCTCCATGTCGTCGACCTCAGAAGTAGTAGGTGAAGCCGCCGGTCAGCTCGAGGTTGTGTGTGCTCTGGCGCTTGCCGAGCAGATCGAGCGAGAACAGGTGGTCGCGCATGTCGAACTGCAGCGCCGCGCGGTCGGTCAGCAATAGGCGGCCGCCAAGGCCGAAGCTCACCGTCTGGCTGCGCTGCTGGTTGAACTTGGTGCTGCCGACGCCGGCGATCAGGTAGATCGCCGTGGCCTTGGCGCGTCGGGCGGTCGGGAAGACCTCGCCCGGCAGGAGGTTGTAGCCGGCGGAGACGTTGTAGTAGCTCAACGTCTCCTTGCTGTCGGTGAAGATGCCGCCGGGCAGCACCTGGCGGAAGGCCTCGTCGCTGACCTTGCTCTGCCCCAGCGTGGCTTCGACGAACCAGTCCTCGGTGATGTGATAGCCCAGGCGCGCGCCGACCACGGCGGCGGCACCGAAGTTCTGCGTCGCGTAGGTGCCGGCGAAGAGGCCGACCGCGATGTCCTTCGACGGAAACTTGGGCAGCCGGACTTCGCGCCGCTCGACTTCGGGCACGACGACCTGGTTGCTGTCTGGACGCGCGTTCTGTTGTGCGAAGGCGCTGCTGTTGCCGAACAGGGCGATCAGGGTCAGGCAGGCCAGGGAGGTCTTGTTCATGTTGTCGGCTCGCTGTGGAGAGAGGGTCAGAAGAAGAACGACACGCCGGCGGTGAAAGCGCGGTATTCGGTGCTGCGCTGGTCGGAGACGAAGGCGGTGTAGATGGCCCAGTCGGCGCGCAGCACGAAGCGCTCCGACAGGTGGTAGCGCGCGCCGACGATGGCATGGGCCAGCTTGGCGTCGGTGATCGACGCACCCACCAAGCTCAGGTTGGGGAAGTTCTTGAACTGGCCGACGCCGACGCCGAAGAAGGGCGACAGGCGCTGGTCGCTCCAGGGTTCGCTGTGCAGGCCGACGTGCCAGAAGTTGGTGCCCGAGAACACGCCCTGGACCTGGCCGATGTCGGCCTCGATCGACAGCGTGTCGCTGAGTTTGTAGCTGGTCCAGAGCTTCAGCATCGGCTCCGAGTTGAAGCGGCCCCAGGCGCCACCCATCTGCACCCGGCGCGACAGGTAGTCGTCGAGCACGATGTCGCGGAAGGTCTTGGTGCTGCCTACTGCCGTCAGGGTCGACTCGAGCTGGTGCCGATGGACCCAGCCGAGCTGCCCGCCTTCGGCGCGCACCTTGTACCAGTCGGTCTGGCGCAACTCGACCACCACCGCGGCGCCGCGTGCGACGACGAAGAACACCGGGTAGCCGCGGCCCGGGCCGGTGCGCATCTCGAGAAAAGGGTCGGCGACCGTGAGCTTTTCACTGACGACGCTCTCGCTCGCGGCGGCGGCCTGCTGCGCATGCGCGGGCAGGAACAACGCCGCGAGCCAAAAAACGGCAGCGGCGAAGCGCGAGAGGGTCAGTGTTGTTGTCATTCGTATCGGTGCGCGATCAGTCGGTCACTGGGTGTTGCAGGCGCCGGTGGCCGGGTCCGCTGGCGTGAACATGCTGTCTGCGGCGCTGCTGAACTCGTCCTGCCCTTGCGGCATCGGGCGCCCGATCCAGTAGGCGATGAGCTTGGCGTTGTTGTCGTTCTGATCAGCAAAAACCACGCCACCGCCGTGCAAGGTGTTCAGCGTCAACGGTTTGGTGAGCAGGCGGCTCTGCAGCGGCGCGCCAATCACCGTCGAGCCTTGCGACGAGTAGAAGTTCTTGTACATGTCGCTCGCTTGCACCACGTCCGGCGTGTTCGCCGGGTCGCCCAGATCGACCGCCTGCGCGCTCTGCACGACACGGAAGGCGCCGCCGGTGCCGGTGGTGTTGTCGTGACAACCGGCCGAGGCGCAGGTGTTGGTCGAGATCACGCCGCCCTGGTTGATCTGCAACTGCGCCAGGAAGATCGGGTTGATGCACTTCTGGAAGTAGACGAAGGAAAGCTTTTGCCCTCCAGTGGCGGGCGGGTTCTCGACCGAAGGTGGGTTGCCGAGCGGATTGCCTCCGCCGCCGCAACCCGACAGCGCGACAAAAGCGAATGACGCCGCGACCCACTTCCTTGTCTCCTCCATCACGGTGTGCACCCCGAAGAGATCCAGCTCGCGATCGCGTTGTAGCCGGCGCTGGCCGGGGCCAGCACCGGTGTGGTCTGACCGATGGCGCCGGCCGGGTGCGGCACCGTCGAGGGCCGAATCAGCAGCGGGTTCGAGGCGGCGTTGCAGGTGTCGCCGACCATCGTTAGCGTCACGTTGTAGTCGCCCTCGGGGCTGCCGGTGAGCACGAAGCGGTTGCGCAGAAAGGAGCTGCCGCTCTGCGCCGCACCCGAGCTGCCGGTCGGCTGGTGACAGGCGGCGCAGGTGTTGCGCAGCACTGGCATCACGTTGGCCTCGAAACTGGCCTGGCTGAGGGCCGCGACACGGCGCACGTTCGGGCTCTTGCTCGGATCGTTCATGTACTGGCCACCCAGGTCCATCCACTCGCTGATCAGGCGCTTCTCGGCCGCGTTGAGCAGGCTGGCGTGGTTCGGCGCGCCGGCGGGCGGATTGGGGTGCGTCGTGCGTGCGTCGGCGCCGGCCTTCAGGGTCTCGCCGAACAGGATCTCGGTGAGCCGGCTGGAGCGCGCGATGCCATCGGCGCCGCCCGCCATGTTGTCGACCAGGGCCGGGCCGCGCACGATCACCGGCACGCCGTCCTCCAGGCGTGTCTGCGGCTGGCCGGTCACGGGGTCGATCACCGGGTCGCCGATCAGCAGCTCGTCGTACGAGACCATCCGGCCGGTGCCGCCGAAGGTCGAACGTAGGTCGAGCTTGGCCGGATCGGCGTGGCAGGCGGTGCAGGTGTTGGCGCCACCGGTGCCACGCACGCGCGCCCACAGCGGTGCGATGTGGTCGGGGTAGTTGATCACGCCGCCGCTCGGCGCCAGTGTCGCCAGGTCGTCGGCCGCACTGGCGTTGCCGGTGTAGCGCCGGGCGATCGATGCGCGGGCCTGCACGCCGCTCTGCGCGGTGTCGGCCCAGATGTCGCTGTACATCAGGTCGGACAGTAGGTTCAGCGCGGCAGGGTCGAGGCGCGTGCGCAATGCCGCCATCGTCTCGCCCGATTGGTGCTGACTCGACAGCGCGGTCTTGATGCTCGATGGCATCGTGTTGACGATCGCGCCGGCGTTGAGCGCCGCGCCGCGGCGCGGGCTGTGGCAACCGTCGCAGGTGCGCCGCTCGCCCGGGCGCACCTGGATCCAGTTCAGGTGGGTCTGCAGCGCGCGGCCCTGGCTGTCCAGGATCGACAGCGCCAGCGGCGTGTCAGCGGGCACCAGCAGCTTGAACGAACCGTCGGGCTCGACCGCGGCATAACCCAGGATCTGCTGCGGCTCGAATTCGGTCTCGCCGATCGCTTCGCGCATGCCGGTCATGCCGGCCACCGGCGCCACGGCGCGCGTGGCGCGCACGAAGCGCGCTGGCGCGCAGTGGTAGGCCGGATCGGTCGGGTCCTTGATCTTCAACAGGTCGGCCACGCTGGTGCGGGTGTCGGCGGTGTCCACCGGCGCGGTCTGCGCGATGCCGCGCACGCAGCCCGCGGGCAGGTCGGCGGCGACGATCATCGGCTCGCCCATGCGCTGCAGGCCGTCGGTGTCGTAGACGCTGCGCACTTCGATCAGGGCCTTGCCTTGTGCGGCGAGTGCGGCGTCGATGCTCGTCGGCTGGGTGGCGTTGGGCTCGGCGCGCGGTTGCAGAGCCACCGGGTCGGTGTACATGAAGCCGGTCGGCGGTGCGGCGACGATCAGCCAGGTCTGCAGCTTCGGGTCGACCATGTAGACGGCGTAGGCGGGCGGGGCGTTGTCCTGCAGCTCGTCGGCGGCCTCCTCAGCCATCGTGCGTTCGCTGTTCAGGCGTTCGAGTTCCTCCGGCGTCAGCGTGACGCAGGGCACGACGTCGCCATTGCGCGTGACTTCACAGGGCCGGTATGACACCAGGACACGGTCGGTGCCGTCCCAGAGCGGGAAGGGCGTGGTGACGCGCCCGAAGAGCGACAGGCCGCGCCCCTGGTTCAGGGCCTTGTCGGTCATCTGCGACTGGCCGCCGGTGGCGGCCGAGAGCGCCACGGCGCGGTTGGCCGGCGTGTTCTGCTCGGAGTAGTTGGCCGCGTCGACCATCATCAGCGCACCGCCTTCGCGCGTGCCCGAGAGCGACATCAGTGAGGACACCAACTTGCCGTTGAATGCGCCCGCCGGGTCCATCTCGCGCGGGTGCAGGAAGCTGTTGCCGGGGCTGTGCGCGCCATAGAGCACGAACATGTCGGTGCCGTCGGGCTTGCTGCGGAAGATGGCGAAGCGGTTGCGCGGGCCGACGTGCTCCCAGCGCGCGAACATGATGTCGCCGTTCTGGCGCACCACCGGATTGCGGTCGTGGCTCTGGTTGACCGAGATCTGCGTCACGGCGCCGCCTTGCGGGTTCATGGTGTGCAGGTTGAGTACGCGCTCGCGTTCGTATTCGTCGACAGCGAAGTGGGTCACGCCGTCGACCACGTTCTTCGTCGCCGTCTGGCGGTTCGACGAGAAGACGAAGCCGCGCCCGGCCGGCAGGTAGGCCGGGTCGACGTCGTCATCGCTGCTCGATGCGGTGACGCGACGCAGGCTGCCGCCGGCCAAGCCTCCAGTGGTGGTGTCGTATTCCCAGATGTTCCAGTGGCCGGTGCAGGCCGGCACGCCGCCGATGACCGCCGTGTTGCTGGTCGGGCAGCGCATCGAGAAGACGATCTTCTTGCCGTCGTAGGAGACCTCGGGGTCCGACACGTCGCCGACGCCTTGCGTGATGGCGGCCGTGACGTTGATCTCGCGCGCGCTGGCCGAAGACTTCTCGCGGATGATCAGATCACCGCCCGGCGCCGTCGGTGCACCGTCGGTCGGGTTCATGTTCAATGTGACGGCGCGCTTGGCGTAGGCCAGCGGCACGTCGCCATTGACGGTGACGGTGTCGCCACCGTTGCTGCCGCTGCCGCAGCCGGCGACGATGCTTGCCGCTGCGATGGCGGCGAGTCCGACAGTGGTGATGGTCCGGTTCATGGTTTGCCTCCCTGGCTTGCCTGACGGTCGATGACAGTGACCTGGTGCCGGTCTGTCAGGCCCCGGGCGGGGCCTGCAGTCCGGTCGAGTAATGCAGTCGCCCTTGGGCGTCGACGACGATGGCGTCGACGCCGGGCTGTGATTCGATGAGGGCCATGCCGCGCTCGACGCCGAGCACGAACAGGCTCTTGGACAGCGCCTCGGCCGTCAGCCCGTCTGCGGCGAGGATCGTCACGCTGTGGACGGCGGCCGGCGAGCAACCGGTGGCCGGATCGATGATGTGGTGGTGGCGCGTGCTTCCGGCGTCGAAGAAGCGCTCGTAGTCGCCCGAGGTCGAGACCGCCGTGTCTTCGAGCGGCAGCACGGCGACGAGCGCCCTGGCGTCGCGCGGATGGCGCACGCCGATGGTCCAGGGGCGTCCGCGCTTGTCGCCGATGACGCGGCTGTCGCCGCCGGCGCTGACGAAGGCGTGGGCGATGCCCAGACGCGACAGGATCGACACCGCGTTGTCGACGGCGTGGCCCTTGGCGAAGCCGCCGAGGTCGATGCGCATCTCCGGGTGGGCGAAGGCCAGCGTCTGCGCTTGGCGATCGAGTCGCAGGCCACGCCAGCCGATGGCCTGGCGGGCGCGGGCGAGTTGCTGCGAGGACGGGGCCACGCCGCGGCGGTAGTCGTAGAGCTGGCCGGCGCTGGCATAGCTGATATCGAAGGCGCCCTCCGACAAGGCCGAGAAGGCGAGCGAGGCTTCGATCAGGCCGAACATCTCCTGGCTCAGCAGCACCGCGTGCCGGCCGGCGTCGCGGTTGATGCGCGACAGCTCGGAGTCGGGCTTGTGCGGGCTCATCGCGCGGTCGATGCGGTGCATCTCGGCCATCACGGCGTCGATGGCACTGTGGCCCGCGACCACGTCGTCAGCCCACAACTCGACCGTGATGGCCGTGCCCATGATGGCCTCTTCGCGCTTGAACCAGCCTGCCCGCGCAATGCTGGCGCGCCGCGCCGGCCGCGCAAAGGCAGCCAGGCTCGAGGCGGGCGCAGCGACGGTGTGCACGTCAGTGCACTCCGCTGGGCGAATCGATCAGGGAACAGCGCACGATCCAGGTTCTCCAGTGCGGATCGGACGACATCGACGCGATCCAGCGGCCGCATCTTCAGTGCGCCAAGTACCGATCCGGCGTGCATTTATGAGCACTTCGCGACGGCCTTACACGCTGTCGCCGAAGAAACAGTGCGCCTCGATTTCGCGCCTGACGGCGATCAGATCAGTTGTCTGCAAAGGCAAGCAAAGGAGGTCGGAAGTGACGCAACCGGTCGCTTTCAGGCCCTGGCGTGCCGGTCCGTTCCTTGCACTCCATGCAGTGGCTCACCTTGTCTGTTGCGATGTCGCCTCAACTCGCCGCTGCCGTCGCTCCTGCCGTGCCCCTCGCTTCGATCGCCGGGCTCGCCTGCCGGCGTGGAGATCGCCGCCTGTTCGAAGGTCTTGACCTGCGCGTGGCGGCCGGCGAGGCCTTGTGGCTGCGCGGTCGCAACGGCTGCGGCAAGACCAGCCTGTTGCGCCTGCTCGCCGGATTCGGCAGCCCCGACAGCGGCCATCTGCTGCTCACCACACGAGTGCTCTACATCGGCCACACCAGCGCGCTGCACGGCGACCTGACGAGCGCAGAAGCGCTGGCCTTCCTCCTCGATCTGCAGCGCGCGCCCGCTGCACAGATCGATTCCGCGGCCGTTCTCGCTGCACTGTCCCGCATCGGCCTGCGGGCGCAGGCCGACGTGTCGGTGCGCGGGCTGTCGCAAGGGCAGCGCCGACGGGTCGCGCTGGCGCGCCTGGCGGCCGAGACCGAACCTTCGCTGTGGTTGCTCGACGAGCCTTTCGACGCCCTCGATGCCGACGCGGCGGCCTGTGTCACCGCCCTGATGGGGGAACACCTGCAGCGCGGCGGCGCGGCGATCGTCGCGAGCCACCAAGCCTTCGGTGGCGCGCACTGGCAGCCGCGCGTTTGCGATCTCGATCGCCTGCACTGACCGCGTCACGCATGGCCCTGTTCCTGTCCATCGTTCGCCGCGATCTGCGCCTCGCGCTGCGCCGACGCATCGACTGGTTGTTGCCGCTGGCCTTCTTTGCGGTGTCGGCCAGCCTGTTCCCGCTGGGCGTCGGCCCCGAACCCGAGACCCTGCGCGCGATCGCCCCGGGGCTGATGTGGGTCTGCACCCTGCTGGCGGCGATGCTGTCAGTGAACGCGATGTACGCCGGCGACTTTGCCGATGGCTCGCTAGACCAGATGCTGCTGGCGGCCGACAGTGCCGTGGCCCTGGCCGCCGCCAAGGCCGCGGCACACTGGCTCAGCAGCGGCCTGCCGCTGCTGATCATGGCGCCCTTGCTCGGCGCCCTGTTCGGGCTGTCGGTGACTGGGCTCGTGACCTTGATGCTGGCTCTCGTGCTCGGTACGCCGACGCTGATCCTGCTCGGGGGCCTCGGTGCCGCGCTGACGCTCGGACTGCGCAACGGCGGCGTGTTGCTGATCCTGCTGGTGCTGCCACTGACGGTGCCGACCCTCATCTTCGGCTCGGCTGCTGTGGCGGCGGTCGAAGGTGGGCAGTCGGCCCAGGCGCACCTGTCGGTGCTTGGCGCCTTGCTGATCTTCAGCATCCTCATTGCACTGCCCGCCACCGCGGCGGCGCTGCGCATCGCCGTGGAGTGAGGATGGCATGCCGACCCTGACGACCTTCGCCGCGCCGCTGCGCTTCTATCGCCTGACGCAGGCCTGGTTGCCCTGGCTGTGGCTCGCTGCCGCTCTGTTCGGTGCGGCCGCACTCTACGTCGGCTTCTTCGTCGCGCCCACTGATGCGCAACAGGGCGAGGCCTACCGCATCATCTTCATCCACGTGCCCGCCGCCTGGATGTCGATGCTGATCTATCTGGTGATGGCTTTCTGGGCCGCGTTGGGCTGGTGGCTGAACGCCCGCATGGCCTCGATGCTGGCGCATGCGCTGGCCCCCACCGGCGCCCTGTTCACCCTGCTGACCCTGGTCACCGGCGCAGTCTGGGGCCGGCCGACCTGGGGCACCTGGTGGGTCTGGGACGCGCGCCTCACGTCCGAACTGGTCCTGCTCTTCCTCTACCTCGGCTACATGGCCCTGCTGTCGGCGATCGACGACAGGCGCCGCGCCGACCGGGCCGCCGCCGTGCTGGGCCTGGTCGGCGTGGTCAACGTGCCGGTGATCTATTTTTCGGTGAAATGGTGGAACACCCTGCACCAGGGGGCCTCGGTCGGCATCGGCAGTGCGCCGACGATGGCCGCGACCATGCTCGCAGCGATGTTGCTGATGACTGCGGCGTTCTGGCTCTACAGCTTCGCGGTGGTCTTCACGCGCGCGAGCGCCCTGGTGCTGGAGCGCGAAGGCGACGCCGCCTGGGTGCGCGAGTTGGCCGCGCGGCCGGAGTTGCGCTCATGAGCTGGGCCAGCGCAACCGACTTCCTCGCGATGGGTGGCTACGCCCTGTTCGTCTGGACGGCCTATGGCGTCACCGCCCTGGCGCTGGCAGGCGAGGTGCTGCTGCTGCGTCGCCGTGCTGCGCGCGCGCTGACCCAGGCGGGGCAGAGAGCTCGCGGAGACGCGGCATGAACCTGCGTCGGCGCCGGCTGCTGGTCGCGCTCGGCGCGCTGCTGGCCGTCGGCGCGGCCACGGCTTTGCTGCTGAACGCCTTTCGCAGCAACTTGGTCTTCTTCTACACCCCGAGCCAGTTGCGGGCGCAGGGGGCGCCCACCGGACGCACCGTGCGCATCGGCGGCCTGGTGCAGGCCGGCAGCGTCCGGCGCGACGGCGTCCTGGTTCGCTTCGTCGTCTCCGACCTCGCACACACCGTGCCCGTGGCCTACCGCGGCATCCTTCCGGACCTGTTCAGGGAAGGCAAGGGTGTGGTCGCGCAGGGCCGCGTCGGCGCCGACGGCGTGTTCGTGGCGCAGGAAGTGCTGGCCAAGCACGACGAGAACTACATGCCACCCGAGGTGGCGAAGGGCTTGAAAGCGGGGGCCGCAGGTGGTCCCTGAATTCGGTCAGCTGGCCTTGGCCTTGGCGCTGGCGCTGGCGCTGCTGCAGGGCACATTGCCCCTGATCGGCGCGGCACGCGGCATGCCTCGTTGGATGGCCGTGGCGCGCCCGGCAGCGCAGATGCAGGCCCTGGCCGTGGCGCTGGCCTTCGCCTGCCTGGTCGCTTCCTTTGTGCGCCACGACTTTTCGGTCCTCAACGTCGCCGAGCACTCCAACCGCGCGCTGCCGCTGGTCTACCGCATCTGCGCGGCCTGGGGCAGCCACGAAGGCTCGATGCTGTTGTGGCTGCTGATGCTGTCGGGCTGGACGCTCGCGGTGGCGCAGTGCAGTCGCGGCCTGCCGCTCGCCTTCGTGGCCCGCGTGCTGGCCGTGCTCGGACTGGTGGCCAGCGGTTTCATCGCCTTCGTCCTGGTCACCTCGAACCCCTTCACGCGACTGGTGCCGGCAGCCATCGACGGCAACGACCTGAACCCGCTGCTGCAGGACCCCGGGATGATCATCCACCCGCCTTTGCTCTACATGGGCTACGTTGGTCTCGCGGTCGGTTTCGCCTTCGCTGTCGCGGCCCTGCTCGCCGGCCGTCTCGACGCCACCTGGGCACGCTGGACGCGACCCTGGATCACGGCGGCCTGGGCCTTCCTGACCCTGGGCATCATGCTCGGCAGCTGGTGGGCCTACCACGTGCTCGGCTGGGGCGGTTGGTGGTTCTGGGACCCGGTCGAGAACGCCTCGTTCATGCCTTGGCTCGCGGCCACCGCGTTGATCCATTCGTTGGCCGTGACCGAGAAGCGTGGCGCCTTCAAGGCCTGGACCGTGCTGCTGGCGATCGTCGCCTTCGCGCTGTCCCTGCTCGGTACCTTCATCGTGCGCTCGGGCGTGCTGACGTCGGTGCATGCCTTCGCCGTCGATCCGCAGCGTGGCCTGTTCATCCTGGCCCTGCTCGCGCTGGCGGTCGGCGCCGCGCTGGCCCTGTACGCCTGGCGCGCGCCCGCGGTCGGCCTGGGCGGGCGCTTCGACGCGCTGTCGCGCGAGACCCTGCTCCTGGCCAATAACCTGCTCTTCGTCGTCGCCACGCTGACGGTCCTTCTCGGCACTCTGTACCCGTTGGCGCTGGACGCGCTGGGCCTGGGCAAGCTCTCCGTCGGCGCGCCCTACTTCGAGGCCGTGATGGCGCCCCTGCTCGGCGCTGCGGCGCTGCTGCTCGGCATCGGGCCGCTGGCGCGCTGGAAGGGTGATGCGTTGCCGTCGTTGGCACGCCGCCTGCGCGTTGCCGCACTCGTCACGCTCTCGATCGCGCTGGCCCCGGCCTGGTTCGCCGGTCTGTCGCTGGCTGCGACGCTCGGTGTCGCGATGAGCGCCTGGATCGCCGCGACCGTCTGCACCGACATCGTGTCGCGCGGGCGCCAGGCGTCGCGAGCGACGGCCGGCATGTGGCTGGCCCACGTCGGCGTGGCCGTGTTCACGCTCGGCGTCGTTCTGGTGAATGCCCTGCAGGTCGAGCGCGACGTCGCGCTCAAGCCCGATGCATCGGCCGAACTGGCCGGCATGACGTTCACGCTGCGCGGCTTCGCCAACCTGCAAGGGCCGAACTACGACGCCGTGCAGGCCATCGTCAGCGTCAGTCAGGCGGGCCGGGCCGTGGCCGAGCTGCGACCCGAGAAGCGCCTCTACCGGGTGCAGCGCAATCCGATGACTGAGGCTGCGGTGCAGCGCAACCTTACGCGTGACGTGTTCGTCTCGCTCGGCGAACCGGTCGGCGATGGGGCCTGGCTGTTGCGCCTGTACGTGAAGCCCTTCGTGGCCTGGATCTGGGCGGGTTGCGTGCTGATGGCCCTGGGTGGCTTCGTCGCAGTGTCGGACCGGCGCTATCGGGTGCGCCGCACGCAGACCGAGCCCGCTGCCGAGCCGCTGGTCGTGGGGATCACCGCATGAGGCTGCTGCGCTTCGCCTTGCCGCTGCTGCTGTTCCTGGTGCTGCTGATCCTGCTGGCGCGCGGCCTCACACTCGACCCACGCAAGCTGCCTTCACCCCTCATCGGCAAGCCCGCACCGGCCTTCGCCGTGCCCCGGCTCGATGACGCGGCGGGCCAGCTGCGCCCGGCCGACATGGCGGGCCGCGTCTGGCTGCTCAATGTCTGGGCTTCTTGGTGCGCGCCCTGCCTGGAGGAACACCCGGCCCTGATGGCGCTGGCGCAACGCGGCGTCGTGCCGATCGTCGGCCTCAATCACAAGGACACGCGCGAGGCCGGCCGGGCCTGGCTACAGCGCCACGGCAATCCCTACCACGCCAGCGGCTTCGACGGCGACGGTCGCACCGGCATCGACTTCGGTGTTTATGGCGTGCCCGAGACCTATGTCATCGACCGCGCGGGCATCGTCCGCTTCAAGCACACCGGCCCGCTGACGCGCGATGTCATCGAGGCGCGCATCGAGCCGCTGTTGAAGAAGCTGGAGCAGGCCGGTGGTTGACACGACAGCCGATCTGAAGCTCGAAGCGCGCCTGCAAGGCATCGCCGCCGAGTTGCGTTGCCTGGTGTGCCAGAACGAAAGCCTGGCCGGCTCGAGCGCGGCTCTGGCGGTCGACCTGCGCCAGCAGATCCGAGAGCAGTTGCGAGCCGGGGCCAGCGACGGTCAAGTGCTGGCCTACATGAGCGCGCGCTACGGCGACTTCGTGCGCTACCGCCCCCCGCTCAAGGCCAGCACGGCGGCGCTGTGGTGGGGACCGGGGGCCTTGCTGGTCGGCGGTGGTGTTGCGCTGGCCCTCGTGCTGCGTCGGCGCGCGAAACTCGGGCGCGACCACTTTGAGCGCGACGTGCCCGACACGGAGGCTGCAGCGTGAGCACCGACGCGCTGACCTTTGTCCTTTGCGGCCTGACCTTGGGTTCGGTGATCGTCGCCTGGGCAACCCGGCCGCTCTGGCAAGGGCGTGCATTGGCAGCGCACGCACTGCCGCTGCCGTGCCTGCTGCTCGGAATGGCCGCGCTGGGCTACGTTGCCTGGGGCGCGCCGCAGCAGGTCGCGGTCGGCCCGCAGCCTGCGCTGTTGCCGACCGTCGCGCTGGTCGAGCGGCCTGGGGCGGTGCGCATCGCGGCCATGGTCGACGGCTTGCGCGCGCGCCTGGCTGCGCGGCCCGACGACGCCGAAGGGTGGTTGATGCTGGCGCGCAGCGAAACGGTGCTCGGTCGACCGGCTGCGGCCGTCGAGGCCCTGCGCCGCGCGAGCGCGCTGCGGCCCACGGATGCAGACCTGCTGGTCGACCTGGCCTTCACCATCGCCACGCAGAACGGCCGCCGGCTCGACGGCGAACCTGCGACGATGGTGGCGCGCGCGCTGCAACTGGCACCCGACAGCCGCAAGGTGCTGGCGCTCGCCGGCGCGGTCGCCTACGACCGCAACGACTTCACTGCCGCCGTGGCCCACTGGGAGCGCCTCGCGGCGCTCGAGGGTCCGGGCAGCGCCCAAGCCGCGTCCGTGCGCGAGAGCATCGACGACGCGAAGCGCCAGGCACTGGCACGGCGACCCTAGCTTCAGCTGCGCAGCTCGCGGCGCCTACTTGATGGCGGTAGCCTGCGACCAAACCACCTGCCAGCCTGCACCGCCCAGTTCATAGGCATCGATGTGCCAGCACTGGAACGGCGTGCCGTGGCCTTCGCCGGCGTCGATCTCGAGCGTGGCCTGGTAGCGGATCACGGCTGACGCCTCTTGCATCCGCACCTCGATCGCACCTGGCTCCCAGCGTAGGTACCGCAGCACACCGCTCTCGATCTTGCCCAGGTACTGATCGCGCGTGAATGCGCGGCCGCCCGGCGTGACGAGCTGGAAGTCCGGCGCGTGCAGCTGCCTGGCGCGCGTCATGTCACGTTCGACCAGCGCCTGCAGACGCGAGCGTTCGAGCGCCCGGATGTGCTCGGCCAGCGCGGCAGGGGGCGCGCGCCAGGCGAACACCTGGGTCTGGCTGCCGTCGGCGTTGGAGCGCAGGGCAGACGCGACCATGCCGGCCTTGAGAAGGACCCTATGCGAAGCGATGTTGGCCGGCGTGGCGGTCGCAATCACCAGGCCGATGCCGTGTGCGCCTGCGCCGTAGGCCAGCATCGCGGTGGCCGCTTCCGTCGCCAGGCCTCGGCCCCAGTGCGCGCGCTTCAGGGCGTACTTGATCTCGGCCTCCGGTTGGCCACCCGGGTGCACGAGGCCGCAGAAGCCGACCACCTCGTCGCTGCCCCGTTCGACCAGGGCCGACATGCCGTAGCCGCGCAAGCGCAGGTTGCTGTCGGTGACGTCCAACCACTCCGCACACTGCGCCTGGGTCAAGGCATGGCCGTCGCCGACCCAGCGCATCGCATCGTCGTCGCCATACACCGCGAGCATCGGCAGCAGGTCATCCGGCCGTAGCTGCCGCGCACGAAGACGCGCGGTCTCGAACAGGACGTGGGCCATGCAGGGACGCCTCAGCGGGTCAGCCGTCGTGCTGGGCACGCTCCGACCGCATGGGGGGCACCTCGGTGCCACCGTCGAAGCGCAGGCGATGGCGCCGGCTATGCCGGTTGTCGGTGAAGGCCTCGTGCGCGGCGCGTTGCCACGTCACTTCGGCGCCGTACTCGTGCTTCGACTGGCTCATCGACGCGGTACTCCGGACCAAGGGGTTTCGACCACAATTCTCGCTGAAGCATCAGCGCAAGGGAGAAATCGGGATGGGCAAGAACCGGATGGAGGCGTTCAGCGACGGCGTGATCGCCGTCCTGATCACGATCATGGTGCTGGAGATGAAGGTGCCGCACGGCGCGAGCCTGGCGGCATTGACGCCAGTGCTGCCGGTGTTCCTGAGCTATGTACTGAGTTTCATCTACATCGGCATCTACTGGAACAACCACCACCACATGCTGCACGCCGTGCACAAGGTCAGCGGTCCGATCCTGTGGGCCAACCTGCATCTGCTGTTCTGGCTCTCGCTGGTGCCCTTCACGACCGGCTGGATGGGCGAGAACCATTTTGCCGCGCTGCCGACGGCGCTGTACGGCGCGGTGCTGCTGATGTCGGCCATCGCCTACTGGATCCTGCAGCAGCTGATCATCGCGTCGCAAGGCCCCGAGTCGCTGTTGCACCGCGCCGTCGGCGGTGACTGGAAAGGCAAGGTCTCGCCCGTGGCCTATGGGCTGGCGATTCCGCTGGCTTTCTGGCAGGGCTGGTTGTCGCTCGCCCTGTACGCGCTGGTGGCCCTGGTCTGGCTCATCCCGGACCGGCGCATCGAGCGTGTGCTGCCGCACGACCACGCGGCTTGACTCATCCGCCTTCGGGCGCCAGGTCGGGTCCCAACGTCTCGCGTCCGTCGAAGACGAAGCAGCGACCGCGCCAGTGCGGGGCATCGGGCATCTGCTCGAAGTAGCGCAGCACGCCGCCATCGAGCTGGTACACGGCGTCCAGGCCCGCTTCGCGCAGCGCCAGCGCGGCCTTTTCGCAACGTATGCCGCCGGTGCAGTAGCTGACCACGGTGCGGCCTTCGAGTTCGCTGCGGCGCGCGGCGAGCGCGGCGGGAAAATCGCTGAACTTGTCCAGCCGCCAGTCGACGGCACCGTCGAAGGCGCCGACATCGACCTCGAAACCATTGCGCGTGTCGAGCAGGAGCACTTCCCGGCCTGCATCGTCGCGACCGGCGTCGAGCCAGCGCCTCAGCGTGGTCGCGTCGATGGCGGGCGCGCGGCCGCGCGGATCGGAACTGGGCCGCAGCTGCGGCTGGTTCATGCGGATGATCTCGCGCTTGATCTTGACGCGAAGGTGACGAAAGGGCAGCTGCTCGCTCCAGCTCTCCTTGGCCTCGAGCGCAGCCAGGAGCGGGTCCGCGCGAACCGAGGCCAGCCATTCGCGCAGGCCCGCTCCGGGGCCGGCGACGAACAGGTTGATGCCTTCGCCGGCCAGCAGCACCGTGCCTCTCAGGCCGCAGGCGAGGGCGCTTCGGTGCAGTGATTCGCGTCGCTCTGGCAGGCGGTCGAGCGCGACAAAGCGGTAAGCGCTGAGGTTGAGGAAGCGTTCCGGCACACCGCCATTTTAGGAGCGGTGCATCGCGTCGATGCCATTTCACCGCTCTCTACAATCGCCCCATGTCCTTCGTTCACCTGCGCACCCACACCGAGTTTTCGGTCGTCGATGGCACCTTGCGCATCGACGACGCCGTGGCCGCAGCGCGTGCAGACGGCCAGGGCGCCTGCGCGATCACCGACCTGTCCAACCTGTTCGGTGCCGTCAAGTTCTACAGCGCTTGCCGGGCCGCCGGCATCAAGCCGATCATCGGCTGTGACATCTGGCTCGAACCCGAGGCGGGCGAGAAGCAGGGCAGCCGCTTGCTGCTGCTGGTGCAGAACGACGCGGGCTACCTGCACCTGTGCGAGCTGCTGGCGCGCGCCTGGACCAGCAACACGCAACGGGCCCAGGCCCTCGTCAAATGGGCCTGGCTCGACGAGCTGGGCGGTGGACTGCTGGCCCTCTCGGGCGCCGATGGCGGTGCGATCGGGCAGGCACTGCTCGTCGGCGACATTCCGCGCGCCGAGCAACTGGCGGTGCGTCTGGCGCGAGCTTTTCCGCAGCGCTTCTTTATCGAGATCCAGCGCGCGGGCCTGCCCGGCAACGAAGCCCATGTGCGCGCCGCAGTGCCGCTGGCGTCGAGATTGTCCTTGCCGGTCGTTGCCACGCACCCGGTGCAGTTCGTCGAGCCCGATGACTTCGAGGCCCACGAGGCACGCGTCTGCGTGGCCGAGGGCGAGACCCTGGCCAACCCGAAGCGGGTGAAACGCTTCTCGCGCGAGCAGTACTTCAAGACGCGGGAGCAGATGGCGGCGCTGTTCGCCGACCTGCCCCAGGCGCTAGCCAATACGCTGGCGTTGGCGCAACGCTGCAATCTCCGGCTCACGCTCGGCAAGCCGCGTCTGCCCGACTTTCCGACGCCGGGCGGCGAGCCGATCGAGGCGCACTTCCGCGCCGCATCAGTCGCCGGCCTCGAGCAGCGCCTGGCCCGCCTCTACCCCGACGCCGCGGAGCGCGAGCGTCAGCGGCCGCGCTACGCCGAACGGCTCGAGTTCGAGATCGTGACCATCGTCAAGATGGGGTTCCCTGGCTACTTCCTGATCGTTGCCGACTTCATCAACTGGGCCAAGGCCAACGGCTGCCCGGTCGGCCCGGGTCGCGGTTCGGGCGCGGGGTCGCTGGTGGCTTATTCGCTGTCGATCACCGACCTCGACCCGCTCGCCTACAACCTGCTGTTCGAGCGCTTTCTGAACCCCGAACGCGTGTCGATGCCCGACTTCGACATCGATTTCTGCCAGGCCAACCGCGAGCGTGTGATCGACTACGTGAAGGCCAAGTACGGCCGCGACGCGGTGAGCCAGATCGCCACCTTCGGCACGATGGCGGCCAAGGCCGCGCTGCGCGACGTCGGCCGCGTGCTCGGCATGGGCTATGGCCATGTCGACAGCATCGCAAAGCTGATCGTCGCGCCGCCGGGCAAAACGGTGACCCTCGCCCGTGTGCCCGAGCAGCCCGACCCCGGCGTGATCTACGCGCGCAAGGAAGAGCCCGAGATCGACCGTCGCGAGGCCGCCGAGGAAGAGGTGGCCGAGCTGCTCGCGCTGGCCACCCGCGTCGAAGGCATCGTGCGCAATGTCGGTATGCACGCCGGCGGGGTGCTGATCGCCCCAGGCAAGATCACCGACTTCTGCCCGCTGTACCAGCAGCCGGGCAGCGACAGCGCGGTGAGCCAGTTCGACAAGGACGACGTCGAGGCGATCGGTCTGGTCAAGTTCGACTTCCTCGGTCTGGCGACGCTGACGATCCTCGAGCACGCGAAGCACCTGGTGCGCGCACGCCGCCCGGGCCGGGAGGCCTTCGACTACGACCAACTGGCGCTGAACGACCCGGCGGTCTACCAGCTGTTCACGAACTCGCAGGTCGAAGCGGTGTTCCAGTTTGAAAGCCGCGGCATGCAAGGCATGTTGCGCGATGCCAAACCGAGCCGCTTCGAGGACCTGATGGCGCTGAACGCGCTGTTCCGTCCCGGGCCGATGGAGAACATCCCGATGTTCTGCGCGCGCAAGCACGGGCGCGAAGCGATCGTCTATCCACACCCGCTGCTCGAGCCGGTGCTGGAGGAAACCTACGGCATCTTCGTGTACCAGGAGCAGGTGATGCTCGCGGCGCAGGTGCTGGCCGGCTATTCGCTCGGCGGCGCCGACATCCTGCGCAAGGCGATGGGCAAGAAGAAGCCCGAGGAGATGGCCAAGCAGCGCCAGATTTTCCGCGACGGCGCGGCGCGCCAGGGCATCGACGAGCGCAAGGCCGACGAAGTCTTCGACTTGATGGAGAAGTTCGCTGGCTATGGCTTCAACAAGAGCCATGCCGCGGCCTATGCCCTGCTGGCCTATCACACGGCCTGGCTGAAGGTGCATTGCACGGCGGAGTTCTACGCCGCCAACATGACGGTACAGCTCGGCGACACCGACAGCCTGAAGCTGCTGCTGAACGACGCCAAGCAGTTCGACGTCACGTTCGAGCCGCCCGACGTCAATCGTGGCGTGTACCGATTCGAACCGCTGCCGGGCAGGGCGGGCGACAAGGTCCTGCGTTACGGCCTGGGCGCGATCAAGGGCACCGGCCAGGGCGCGATCGAGGCGATCGTCGCCGCGCGCGACGGCACCGGCGAGCGCGAAGGTGAGGGTGGCGGTCCCTTCCGCAGCCTGTTCGACTTTGCCGCACGGGTCGATCGCCAGCGTGTCAACAAGCGTGTCGTCGAAGCGCTGATCAAGGCAGGCGCCTTCGATGCCCTGCATCCGGATCGCGCGACAGCCCTGGCTAGCGTCTCCCTGGCCTTCGACTGGGCCGACACGCAGGCGGCGCATGCTGACCAGGGCGGCCTGTTCGACTTCGCCGATTCGCACGCCGCCAGCACCCAGGAGCCGGCGCTGGTCCCCGCCGAGGCCTGGAGCATCAAGGAGCGCCTGACGCTTGAGAAGGCGGCGCTCGGTTTCTACCTCTCGGGTCACTTGTTTGAGCAGAGCGCGGCCGAGGTGCGCCTGTTCGCCAAGCGCCGCATCGCCGACCTGGTCGACAGCCGTGAGCCGCTGCTGCTTGCGGGCATCGTCAGCGATCTGCGGGTCGTCAACGGCCAGCGCGGGCGGGTCGCGATCTTCAAGCTCGACGATGGCAGCGAGTACATCGAGGCGGTGGCGAACGAGGAACTGCTCGACGCGAACCGGGAGCGCCTGCGCGAAGACGAACTGGTGATCGTGCAAGGCAAGGTGCAGCCCGACCGCTTCGCCGGTGGCCTGCGCCTGAACGTCAACCAGCTCTGGGACCTGCCCGCGGCACGCGCGCGCTTCGGCAAGTACCTGGCCGTCGCGGTCAACGGCAAGGCGCCGCCGGTGGCCGACGTGATCCGCACCTGGCCGGCAAAGACGCTGGCCACCGAGCAGGGCGAAACGCGGCAAGGCCTCGTCATCCGCCTGCAACTGCAGCGCGAGGCGGTGCAGGCCGAACTGGACCTCGGCGATGCCGCCCGCTTCTGGCCCAGCGACGAAGCCCTGGCACGCTGGAAGACGCTGGCGCATGAGGGGCGGGCGGCGGTCGTTTACGAGTGATTGCCCCGCATCGTTGCGCCGATCACGAACTGGCCGCCTTTGCGCCCCCTGATCACGTGATCGCCGGCTGCCGAATGCCTAGACTCTGCGCGCATGGACGCGCCGCGCAGCAATGCCACCACCGGGCTGGTGCTCACCGGAGGCGGCGCGCGCGCGGCTTACCAGGTGGGGGTGCTGAAAGCCATTGCGCGCATCCGCCGCGAAGTCGGTGCACCGCGTCACAACCCCTTCGGCGTCATCTGCGGCACCTCGGCCGGTGCGATCAACGCCGCTGCGATCGCCTGCCATGCCGACCGCTTCGACCTGGCGGTGGCTGGGGTGGTCAACATCTGGCGCCACTTCAGCGCGGACCAGGTCTATCGTGCCGACGCGTTCGGTGTGGTGCGCACCGGTGCGCGCTGGCTGACGATGCTCACGGTCGGTTGGGCGATCGCCCGCTGGCGCCGCGAGCGGCCGCGTTCCTTGCTCGACAACAGCCCGCTGGCGACCCTGCTCGAAAAGGTCGTGCACTTGGATCGACTGCCCCACTTGCTGGCGGCCGGGCACCTGAGCGCCTTGGCCGTTACCGGCTCCTCGTACAGCAGTGGCGACCACGTCACCTTCTGCCAGACGGCGCGTCCTTTCGAGCCCTGGCTGCGTTCGCAGCGCATCGCCGTGCCTTGCCGCATCGGCCTGCAGCACCTGATGGCCTCGTCGGCGATCCCCTTCGTCTTTCCGTCGGTGCAG
The DNA here is from genome assembly GCA_040384625.1 of Pseudomonadota bacterium. GTDB lineage: Bacteria > Pseudomonadota > Gammaproteobacteria > Burkholderiales > Burkholderiaceae_C > CADEEN01. Next base: position 37,220 of record JAZKIW010000152.1, read on the forward strand.
CTGGGCATGGAGGGTCGCGATGAGTGGTTCGGCGACGGTTCGATGCGCCAGTCGGCGCCGATCTCGCCGGCGGTGCATCTGGGCGCTCAGCGCATCCTGGTCATCGGCGCCGGCCGCATGAACGAGCCGCCGGGCCGGCACAGCACGGGGCAGGACTACCCGAGCCTGGCGCAGATCGCCGGCCACGCTTTGTCGAACATCTTCCTCGATGCCCTGGCCGTGGACGTCGAGCGTGCGCAACGCATCAACCGCACGCTGTCCCTCCTTGATGACCGGGCGCTCGCGCGCTCTACGCTGAAGCCGCTGGATGTTCTGGTTATTGCACCGACGCAGCGCCTGGACGACATCGCGGCGCGCCACCTGCTCAGCCTGCCGGCGCCGGTGCGGGCGCTGCTGCGCGG
>JAZKIW010000153.1:0-7975 GCA_040384625.1 Pseudomonadota bacterium
CAAGCATATTGAATCCAATCTAGTGGGTGTTTACCCGCACGCACCGCTTTGATGCGCCGCAGCACCCTGCCTCTCTGGCTTTGCAACAACCGGACCAGCCTGCTGCGACATGAGCGGCCAACAAGCCAGGTGATGGCTTGCCAATCGGAGACAGATCGATATACTTGGCCCACATTTTTTGGATTCAAAGTAGCACCATTTTGGATACAACCATGCCCAAAACTGGAGCCTCTCCTCCTCCGCCCGGCGCCGCCCATCCTCTGTCGAAAGCGAAGCTGCCGGACGGCAAGCGGGTCGGAAAACCGGTGCTGCCGAGCGTCGACGCAATCCACCAGCGCGTACTCGGCGCGATCGTCGAACACCGCCTTCCGCCGGGCACCAAGCTTGGCGAAGAGAAACTGGCCAAAGTCTTCGGCGTCAGCCGCACCCAGATCCGGCAGGTGCTCGAGCGCCTATCGCACGACAGCATCGTCACCGTGCTGCCCAACCGTGGTGCATTCGTGAGCAGCCCCTCGGTCGAGGAGGCGCGCGAAGTGTTCGCGGCGCGGCGCGTGATCGAACAGGACCTGATCCGCCAGGCCACGCGCGTGGCGCAGAAGGGCGACATCCAGCGCCTGCGCCATCACGTGGCACAGGAGTCTGCTGCGCGCGCGGCCAACGACAAGCGGGCCATCATTCGCCTGTCGGGCGAGTTCCACCAGGTCATCGCCGACATCGCCGGCAACCGCTTCCTGGCCAAGACGATGCGCGAACTGGAGACGCTGACCTGCCTGGTCATCATCCTGTACGACGCGCCCAACGTGCCGGCCTGCCCGTACCACGAGCACAGCGACCTGGTCGACGCGATCGAGGCGCGCGACGCCGACGCCGCCGCCGCGCTGATGGTCGAGCACCTGCGGCACGTCGAGTCCTCGCTCGACTTCCAGCGCAACGGCGACGGCGAGATCGACTTCGACTCGGTCTTTGCTTAGGCGGCAAGCATGCGCATCCTGATCGTCAATGCCAACACCTCGGACATCGTCACCGGGAAGCTGCGCGACGCCGCACGCGCCCAGGCCGCGCCGGGCACGGAGATCACCGCCGTGACCGGCACCTTCGGTGCGCGGATCATCGGCACACGCGCCGAGCACGCCATCGGTGAGCACTCGACGCTTGCCCTGGTCTCGCAGCACGCGCCCGGCCATGACGCGGTGGTGATCGGCGTGTCCTACGACACCGGTCTGCGTGGTGCACGAGAACTGCTGGACATGCCGGTCGTGGGCATGACCGAAGCCGGCCTGCTCACCGCCTGCATGCTGGGCGGGCGAATCGGCATCATCACCTTCGGCCGCCGCGTGCTGCCGCTGTACCACGAGCTGATCGCCGGCTACGGCCTGACGTCGCGCATCGCGGGCTGGCGCACGCTGGAGAGTGCGGCGGCCTATGCGCGCGGCGCGCACGAAGCACTCGACCGCGAGATCGTCATCGCTGCGCTCGACCTGGTCGAACACGACGGCGCCGAGACCGTGGTGCTGAGCGGCGCGGTGATGGCCGGCGTGCCGGCCCGGCTGCAGAAAGCGGTGCCGGTGCCTCTGATCGACTGCCTGGCCTGCGCCATCGGCCAGGCCGAGCTGCTGGTGCGCCTGGGTCACCCGAAAGCCACGGCCGGCAGCTACGCGACGCCGCCGGCACGCGAACTGGTCGACGTCGACGCTGCCATCGCTGCGCGCTTCGCCGCGGGCGATCCCCCTGAACCTGCTTGAAGGAAGCCGCTCGATGCTGCGCACCCATGGCCGCTACGACTACTCGCCGATCGCCGCGCGACCGCACGGCCGCTGGCCCAACGGCCGAGGTCTGGCGGTCTACGTAGCGCTGAACCTGGAACAGTACGCCTGGGGCGAAGGCCTGGTCGAAGACCTGGTGCCCGGCATCCCGGCGCCCGACGTGCTGAACAATTCGTGGCGCGAATACGGCAACCGCGTCGGCGCCTGGCGCCTGCTCGAGTTGATGCGCTCGCTGTCGCTGCCGACCACCCTTCTGGTCAATTCCGAACTCTACGGTGCCTGCCCGCAACTGATCGCGGCCTTCCGCGAGCAGGGGGCCGAGATCGCCTCGCACGGCCGCACAAACTCCGCTCACCAGGCGGGGCTGGACGAAGGCGAGGAGCGCGCGCTGATCGACGAGGTGACCCAGACCCTCGCGCGGCAAGAAGGGCGGCCGCCGGCGGGCTGGCTCAGCCCCTGGATCGCCGAGACCGAACGCACCCCCGATCTGCTGCAGGAGGCCGGCTACCGCTACCTGCTCGACTGGTGCATGGATGATCAGCCGGTCTGGATGCGCACGCGCGCCGGCCGCATCCTGGCCCTGCCCTACCCACAGGAGTTGAACGACAGCGCGGCAATCATCGGCCGCCATGTCGGCGCGCAGGACTTCGCCGACATGATCGTCGACCAGTTCGACGAGATGCTCGAACAGTCGCAGCAGCAGCCGCTGGTCATGGGCATCGCCCTGCACGCGATGATCGTCGGCCAGCCCTTCCGCGTGCGCGCACTGCGCCGCGCACTGCGCCACATCGCCGATCGGCGTGAACGCTGCTGGCTGACCACGGCAGGCGCGATCGCCGAGGCGGCGGCCCCCTTCGCACCCTGAGCCCGCTTCGCGCCCCTATATAATTCGCGGCTTTTCCGGCGCCGGTGTAGCTCAGTTGGTAGAGCAGCGCATTCGTAATGCGAAGGTCGGGAGTTCGACTCTTCTCACCGGCACCAAATCCTTCGAGGGCCTGGCTTGCGCCAGGCCCTTCTCATTTGCCCCGTGAAGGTCGCCAAAGCACAGCAAAATGGGGTCATGAAGATCGTCTGCATCGGCGGCGGCCCCGCCGGCCTGTACTTCGCGCTGCTGATGAAGAAGCTGAATCCGCAGCACGACATCAGCGTCGTGGAGCGCAACAAGCCCTACGACACCTTCGGCTGGGGCGTGGTGTTCTCCGACGCGACGATGGACAACATGCGCGAATGGGACCGCGACACGGCAGACACGATCGAGCAGTCCTTCGCGCACTGGGACGACATCGAACTGCAGTTCAAGGGCCGCACGATCCACTCCGGCGGTCATGGCTTCGTCGGCATTGGGCGCAAAAAGCTGCTCAACATCCTGCAGGCGCGCTGCGAGGCGCTCGGCGTGAAGCTGGTGTTCGAGACCGAGGCCGAATCGGATGCCGACTACCCCGACGCCGACCTGGTGATCGCCAGCGACGGCATCAACTCGCGCATCCGCACGAAGTACGCCACGGTGTTCAAGCCCGACATCGTGACGCGGCCGAACCGCTTCATCTGGCTCGGTACGAACAAGGTCTACGAGCCCTTCACCTTCATCTTCGAGCGCACCGAGCACGGCTGGTTCCAGGCCCACATCTACCAATTCGACGCCAGCACCAGCACCTTCATCGTCGAGTGCCCGGAAGCGGTATGGAAGGCGCACGGCCTGGACCAGGCCGACCCCGACCAGTCGGTCGCCTTCTGCGAGAAGCTCTTCGCGCGGGACCTGCAAGGCGCGAAGCTGATGACCAATGCGCGCCACCTGCGCGGTTCGGCCTGGATCAACTTCCAGCGGATCAAGTGCGAGCAATGGTCGACCTTCAATGGAAGGAGCCATGTCGTGCTGATGGGCGATGCGGTGCACACCGCGCACTTCGCGATCGGCTCGGGCACCAAGCTGGCGTTGGAAGACGCGATCGAGTTGACGCGACAGTTCAAGACGCACGGCGACAGCGCGGAGCACATCCCAGAGGTGTTGGCGCGCTACCAGGAACTGCGCGCAGTCGACGTGATCCGGCTGCAGAACGCGGCGTGGAACGCGATGGAGTGGTTCGAGGTCTGCGGCGAGCGCTACTGCGACCAGCTCGAGCCCGAGCAGTTCATGTACTCGATGCTGACGCGCAGCCAGCGCATCAGCCACGAAAACCTGCGCCTGCGAGACAAGGATTGGCTCGAAGGCTTCGAGAAGTGGTTCGACGCCAAGTCGGGTGTCAGGACTCAGGGGGCCGTGCCGCCGATGTTCACGCCCTACGCGTTGCGCGGCGTGACGCTGAAGAACCGGGTCGTCGTCTCGCCGATGGCGCAGTATTGCTGCGTCGACGGCATGCCCGCCGACTACCACCTGGTGCACCTGGGCGCGCGCGCGCTGGGCGGCGCCGGCTTGGTGGTGGCCGAGATGACCTGCACCAGCCCCGACGGGCGCATCACCCCCGGCTGCCCAGGCTTGTGGAACGCCGCCCAGCGCGACGCCTGGAAACGCATCGTCGACTTCGTGCATCACGAGACCGACGCGAAGATTGCGATGCAACTCGGCCATGCTGGTGCCAAGGCCTCGACCAACGAACCCTGGAAGGGCGATGGTGCCGACCGGCCGCTGGCCGATGGCAACTGGCCGATCGTCGCGCCCTCGCCTGTGCCCTACTTCGCCGACGGCGGCCAGGTGCCGCGCCAGATGAATCGCGCCGACATGGACCGCGTGCGCGACGACTTCGTGCGCAGTACGCGATTCGCGGCCGAGGCCGGGTTCGACTGGCTCGAGCTGCACTGTGCCCACGGCTACCTGCTGTCGTCCTTCATCTCACCGCTGACCAATCGGCGCACAGATGCCTACGGTGGCCCGCTCGTGAACCGCCTGCGCTTCCCGCTCGAAGTGTTCGCCGCGGTGCGCGAGGTCTGGCCGCAAGACAAGCCGATCTCGGTGCGCATCTCGGCGCACGACTGGGTCGAGGGCGGCATCACGCCGCGCGATGCGGTCGAGATCGCCAAGGCGTTCAAGGCGGCCGGGGCCGACATGATCGACTGCTCGTCAGGCCAGGTCAGTGCCGAACAGAAGCCGACCTACGGCCGGATGTACCAGGCACCCTTTGCCGATCGCATCCGCAACGAAGCCGGCATTCCGACGATCGCGGTGGGCGCCATCAGCGAAGCCGACCATGTCAACAGCATCATCTCGGCCGGCCGCGCCGATCTGTGTGCGATCGCCCGCCCCCATCTGGCCAACCCGGCGTGGACACTCACCGAGGCGGCGAAGATCGGCTATACCGGGATCGCCTGGCCGCAACAGATCCTGAGCGGGAAGGCGCAGATGGAGACGATCTTCCAACGCGAACGCACTGCCCAGGGCGGCAAGACCTAGACCAACGAGACCTTGGGAGTCCACACCATGCACGAGCGCGTCGATCCCACCTTGGCGGCAGGCAATCGCATGACGTTGGCCGACTACGCCGCCGAACACTTCAGTTGGGCGGTCAACCAGGGGGTCGGCGTCATCACGTTGAACCGACCCGAGCGCAAGAACCCTCTCACCTTCGCCTCCTACGCCGAGTTGCGCGACCTCTTTCGCCAGCTGCGCTACGCCGGCGACGTGCATTGCGTCGTCGTCCAGGGTGCCGGCGGCAACTTCTGCTCTGGCGGCGACGTGCACGAGATCATCGGCCCGCTGATCCAGCTGAAGGCCCCAGAGCTGTTGATGTTCACGCGCATGACGGGCGACCTGGTGATCGCGATGCGCCACTGCCCGCAGCCGATCATCGCTGCCGTCGACGGCGTGTGCGCCGGCGCTGGCGCGATCGTCGCCATGGCCTCGGACCTGCGCATCGGCACCGCGCGCTGCAAGACGGCCTTCCTCTTCAACCGCGTCGGCCTCGCCGGCTGCGACATGGGCGCCTGCGCGCTGCTGCCACGCATCGTCGGCCACGGCCGCGCCAGCGAGTGGCTCTACACCGGCCGCGCGCTGGCCGGCGACGAGGCCGAGCGCTGGGGCTTCTACAACCGCCTCGTCGCACCCGAAGGGCTTGCCGCCGAGGCGCTGGCCTGGGCGCGTGAACTCGCCAACGGACCGACCTTCGCCAACGGCATCACCAAGACCATGCTGCACCAGGAATGGGACATGGGCATCGACCAGGCGATCGAGTCGGAGGCGCAGGCGCAAGCCCTGTGCATGCTGACCGAGGACTTCGGCCGCGCGTACCGCGCCTTCGTCGCGAAGAGCAAGCCGGTGTTCGAAGGCAACTGACGATGAATCCGCTCGACCATTTGCGCTGGCCGTTTTTTGAGGCGCGCCACCGCGCCTTTGCAGCCACGCTCGAGACCTGGGCCGCGCACGAGGTGCGCGACGTGCACGGCGCCGACGTCGATGCGCTGTGCCGGCGCCTGGTCCGCCAGCTCGGGGTCGCCGGCTGGCTGCGCCATGCGGTCGGCGGCATCGAGCACGGCGGGGCCGCCGACGTCATCGACACCCGCATGCTCTGTCTGGCCCGCGAAATCCTGGCCCGCCACGCCGGGCTGGCTGACTTCGCCTTTGCCATGCAGGGACTCGGTTCAGGCGCAATCTCGCTGGCCGGCACGCCCGAGCAGCGCCAGCGCTGGCTGCCGCGCGTGGCACGTGGCGAGGCGATCGCTGCCTTCGCCCTGTCGGAACCCGAGGCCGGCAGCGACGTCGCGGCAATGCAATGCGCCGCACGCGTGGACGGCGACGAGGCCGTGCTCGACGGTGAGAAGACCTGGATCTCCAACGGCGGCATCGCCGACTTCTATGTGGTGTTTGCGCGCAGCGGCGAAGCCGCAGCATCGCGCGGCATCTCCGCCTTCATCGTCGAGGCCGGCGCGCCCGGCTTTGAGATCGCCGAGCGCATCGACGTGATCGCGCCGCACCCGCTGGCGAAACTGCGCTTCACGAACTGCCGCGTGCCGCTGGCCAACCGCATCGGCGCCGGCGGCGAGGGCTTCAAGGTCGCGATGCGCACGCTCGACGTGTTTCGCACGAGCGTCGCCGCCGCCGCGCTCGGCTTCGCGCGGCGCGCACTGGAGGAAGGCCTGGCCCGCGCGACGAGCCGCAAGATGTTCGGCCAGACCCTGGCCGACTTCCAGCTCACGCAGGCGAAACTCGCGCAGATGGCGACCACGATCGACAGCGCTGCGCTGCTGACCTACCGCGCAGCCTGGCAGCGCGACCAGGGAGAGAGTGTCACGGCACCCGCCGCCATGGCCAAGCTGGCGGCGACCGAGGGCGCACAGGAGGTCATCGACGCGGCGCTGCAACTCTTCGGCGGCCTGGGCGTCGTCAGCGGTCATCCGGTCGAGCGCCTGTACCGCGAGATCCGTTCGTTGCGCATCTACGAAGGGGCGACCGAGGTGCAGCAATTGATCATCGGCCGCGAACTGTTGAAAGGCCTGGGCTCATGAAATTGCTTCAACCGGCGCACTGGGCTCGTCCGCGTGGCTACGCCAACGGTGTGGCCGTGCGCGGCACGCAGGTTTTCGTTGCCGGCATGATCGGCTGGGACGCGCAGGGACAGTTCCATTCCGACGACCTCGTGGCCCAGGTGCGCCAGGCCCTGCAGAACATCGTCGAGGTGCTGGCCGAAGCCGGCGCCCGGCCCGAACACATCGTGCGCATGACCTGGTACCTGACCGACAGGCGCGAGTACCTGAAGCGCGGCAAGGAGATCGGTGCCGTGTTCCGCGAACTGATCGGCAGCTTCAACGCCGCGATGACGGCGGTCCAGGTCGTCGCATTGATCGAAGACCGCGCCCAGGTCGAGATCGAAGTCACCGCCGTCATTCCTGATTGATCGAGAGGCAAATCATGGCCAAGGCAAGCTTTCATTGGGACGACCCCTTCCTGCTCGAGGCGCAACTGAGCGATGACGAACGCCAGGTGCGCGACGCCGCCGCCGCCTACTGCCAGGAACGACTGGCGCCGCGCGTGCTGATGGCTTTTCGCGAAGGCAACACCGACCCGGCGATCTTTCGCGAGATGGGTGAGCTCGGTCTCTTGGGCCCGACGATCCCCGAGGCCTACGGTGGCGCCGGCCTGAACTACGTCTGCTACGGCTTGGTGGCGCGTGAGGTCGAGCGCATCGACTCGGGCTACCGCTCGATGATGAGCGTGCAGTCCTCGCTGGTGATGGTGCCGATCAACGAGTTCGGCACCGAGGCGCAGAAGCAGAAGTACCTGCCCA
>JAZKIW010000154.1:0-23840 GCA_040384625.1 Pseudomonadota bacterium
TGTTCAACCACCAGACTCACCACCGCGGCCAGGCGCACGCAATGCTGGCCGGCACGAGCATTGCGCCGCCGCAGCTCGACGAGTTCATGCTGCCCAGCGAAGCCCATCTGCGCACGGTCGACATGGCCGCTCTGGGCTGGCGCGAGGCGCACGTCTACGGCGCCTGAGCAGGAACCTACAACCTCGATCTGAGGCTTTGGTGCGGTTACGCAGGCGGGCGAACGATAGACTTACACGTTTGCATATCTGCACAGATTGTTGTGCTTGAGCCGGATGCGGCGAAAGTCGCAAGTCCGGTTCTTAGGGGGGGACGGGTCAGCAATGACCTGTCCCTACCCTCCTCAACGTCAATCGGCCCGGAGACAAGAAGATGCCCACGCTGGCCAGCAAACTCAACGTCCGCTCCGAAGAGTTCAAGGCCAATGCGGCGGCGATGCGCGCCCTGGTCGACGACCTGAACGCCAAGCTGGCGAAGATCGCGTTGGGCGGTGGCGAGGGCCCGCGCGCCAAGCACCTGGCGCGCGGCAAGCTGCTGCCGCGCGATCGGGTTGAGATGCTGCTCGATCCGGACACGCCCTTCCTCGAGATCGCGCCGCTGGCCGCTTACGATGTCCACAAGGACCGCGACGGCAGCGACGCCGCACCGGGCGCCGGCCTGATCGCCGGCGTCGGCCGCGTCTCGGGCGTCGAGTGTCTGATCATCTGCAACGACGCCACTGTCAAGGGCGGCACCTACTACCCGCTGACGGTGAAGAAGCACTTGCGCGCGCAGGAGATTGCGCGCGAGAACCGCCTGCCCTGCATCTACCTGGTTGACAGCGGCGGCGCCAACCTGCCGAACCAGGACGACGTGTTCCCGGACCGCGAGCACTTCGGCCGCATCTTCTTCAACCAGGCCAACATGAGCGCGCAGGGCATCCCGCAGATCGCGGTGGTGATGGGCTCGTGCACGGCGGGCGGCGCCTACATGCCGGCGATGAGCGACGAGTCGATCATCGTCAAGAACCAGGGCACCATCTTTCTCGCCGGCCCGCCACTGGTGAAGGCCGCCATCGGCGAGATCGTCAGCGCCGAAGACCTCGGTGGCGGTGACGTGCACACGCGCCTGTCGGGCGTGGCCGACCACCTGGCCGAGAACGACACCCATGCGCTGGCCCTGGCGCGCCAGACGGTGGCCAATCTGAACTGGCGCAAGACGCACTCGATGGTCTGCGTCGCGCCGCGCCCGCCCAAGCTGGATACGGCCGAGTTGCACGGCGTGATCCCGACCGATACCCGCAAGCCCTACGACGTGCGCGAGATCATCGCCCGCATTGTCGACGGCAGCGAATTCGACGAGTTCAAGGCGCGCTACGGCATGACCCTGGTGACCGGCTTCGCGCACATCGAAGGCATGCCGGTCGGCATCATCGCCAACAACGGCGTGCTGTTCTCCGAGAGCGCGTTGAAGTGCGCGCACTTCATCGAGCTGTGCTGCCAGCGCCGCATCCCGCTTGTCTTCCTGCAGAACATCACCGGCTACATGGTCGGCCGCAAGTACGAAGCCGAGGGCATCGCCAAGCATGGCGCGAAGATGGTGACGGCAGTGGCGACAGCCACGGTGCCCAAGTTCACGGTCATCATCGGCGGCAGCTTCGGCGCCGGCAACTACGGCATGTGCGGCCGCGCCTACAGCCCGCGCTTCCTCTGGATGTGGCCCAACGCGCGCATCAGCGTGATGGGGGGCGAGCAGGCGGCCAGCGTGCTGGCCACCGTCAAGCGCGACGGCATCGAAGCCAAGGGCGGCGCCTGGAGCGGCGACGAGGAACGCGCTTTCAAGAAGCCGATCCTCGACCAGTTCGAACACCAGGCTCATCCGTACTACGCCTCGGCCAGGCTGTGGGACGACGGCGTGATCGACCCGGCCGACACGCGCCGCGTGCTGGCCCTGGGTCTGTCGGCGAGCCTGAACGCACCGATCCCGGAGAGCCCGAAGTTCGGCGTATTCCGCATGTGATCCGGTGATGGACAACATCCACCTGACCCCCGAACGCGAGCTGCTGCGCGAGCAGGTGGCGCGCTTCATCGCGCGCGAGGTCGAGCCGCAGGGCCAGGCCTGGGAAGAGGCCGGCTTCACGCCGCGCGAGGTGCTGCGCAAGATGGGCGCGGCCGGCATGCTGGGCTTGATGTACGCACCCGAGCTCGGCGGCGGTGGTGCCGACGCGCTGACCAACCTGGTGTTCGCCGAGACGCTGAGCCAGTCGACCTTCGGCGGCTTCATCATCACCGTGCTCGTGCACACCGACATGGCCAGTCCGCACCTGCACCATGCCGGCACGCCGCAGCAGCAGGCGCGCTGGATGCCCGGCATCACGCGCGGCGAGCTCATCACGGCGGTCGGGATCAGCGAGCCCGGTGCCGGTTCCGACGTGGCCGGCCTGCGCAGCACAGCGCGGCGCGAAGGCGACGAATGGGTCCTGAATGGCACCAAGCTCTTCATCACCAATGGCGTGCATGCCGATCTGTATTTCATCGCCGCCCGCACCGGCGACGCGCGGCACGCGATCTCGATCTTCGCGGTCGAGAAGGGCACACCCGGCTTCAGCGTCGGCCGCTCGCTGAAGAAGACCGGCTGGCTCAGTTCCGACACCGCCGAGCTGGTGTTCGACGACTGCCGCATCCCGGCCGCGCACCTGCTGGGCGAAGAAGGTCAGGGCTTCCGTGCGGTGATGAAGAACTTCCAGACCGAGCGCATCGCGCTGGCGGCGATGGCCGTCGGGCACTCGACGCGCGCCCTCGAGCTGGCGCGCGAGCACGTGATGCAGCGCCAGGCCTTCGGTGCGCCGCTGTGGGACAAGCAGGCGATCCGCCAGCGCATTGCGATGCTCGACGCCAAGACCCGTGCAGCGCGCGCCTTCATGTACCACTGCGCCTGGGCAGTCACCGAAGGGCGCGACGTGGTGCAGGAGGTGTCGATGCTGAAAGCGCTGACCGGCGAATTGGTCAACGAGGTCGTCGGCGCCTGCCAGCAGTTCCACGGCGGCATGGGCTACATGCGCGACATGGCCATCGAGCGCCTGTGGCGCGACGCTCGGGTGCTGGCCATCGGCGGCGGCGCGACCGAAGTGATGCTCGACGAAGTGGCCAAGCGCTACTGACCAGCGCGATGACCGTCCGCGCCGATGTCCTGCTGCGGCCCCTGGCGGCCACCGACTCGATCGAGGCGCTCACCGCCTTGCTACACCGGGCCTATGCGCGCTTGGCTGCGATGGGCTTGAACTTCACCGCCGTCGACCAAAGCATCGAGACGACGCGGCAGCGCGTCGCGTCGGGTCACTGCGTCGTCGCCGAGGCGGGCGGTACCCTGGTCGGCACGGTCACGGTGCGCGTGGCCTACGACGTCAACGCCGAGCCCTGGGCGCGGGCGACGCCTTGGTTCTATCGCAGCGATGCGGCGCATCTGCACCAGCTCGCCGTCGACCCGGCCGCGCAAGGGCAGGGCCTGGGCGATCGCCTCGTTGCCGCCGGGGAAACCTGGGCGCGCGCGCAGGGCCGAACCGCCCTGCTGCTCGACACCGCGGCGCCGGCCGCGCATCTGCGCCAGCGCTACGCCCGGCTGGGTTACCACGATGTCGACGATGTGCAGTGGGTGGGCAAGCGCTACCGTAGCGTGTTGATGCTCAAGGCGCTGGGCGAACCGGCGCCGCTTGTCGACGACAACCACCACCGCTGCGCCCAGGTGCGCGCGTTGTGGGCGCACATGCAGGCGCGCGACTGGACGGCGGTGCGCGGGGCCTTCGCTGACACCGCCGTGATGGACTGGCCGTGCACTGGCGAACGACTGCTCGATGCCGATGCGATCGTGCGTGCCAACGCGACCTATCCTGAAGGCTGGCGGATCCGCGTCGTCACCGTCGATGCGCTCGCCGATGGTCGGGTGCGCTCGGTTGTGGAGGTGCAGCACCCGCCGCAGCGCTTCTTTGCCTGTTCGACCTTCCGCCTGGCCGGCGCCAAGGTGGTCGAGGCCGAGGAATACTGGGCCACCTGCGAAGCGCCACCCGACTGGCGCAGCGCGGCCTCCCTCGGTGCCTACGAACGCCTCCAACCCGGAACGAGTGCATGACCCAAACCCTCGACATCAGCCGCACGCGCCATGTGGCCAAGGTCTTCCTGAACCGGCCGGACGTGCGCAACGCCTTCAACAACACGGTGATCGCCGAGCTGACGGGCGCCTTCGCCCAGCTCGGCACCGATTCCGAGCTGCGGGCCATCGTGCTCGGCGGCCACGGCAAGGCCTTCTGCGCTGGTGCCGACCTGTCGTGGATGCGCGCGATGGCCGATTTCAGTTGGGACGAAAACCGCGCCGATGCGCAAGCCCTGGCCGACATGTTGTGGACGATCTATCGCTGCCCGGTGCCGATCGTCGGCCGCATCCACGGCGACTGCTATGCCGGCGGCATGGGCCTGGCTGCGGTGTGCGATGTGCTGGTCGCGGCCGAGGGCGTGCACTTCTGCCTGTCGGAAGCCAGGCTCGGCCTGATGCCCGCCACCATCGCGCCCTACGTCATCCGCGCCCTCGGCGAGCAGGCCTCGCGGCGCTACTTCACGACGGCCGAGCGCTTCGACGCAGCGTGCGCCCAGACGCACGGCTTCGTCCATGAGGTGGTGGCGGCCGACGCGCTCGACACCAGGGTCGACGAGATCGTCGCCACCCTGGTCGGCAACGGGCCCGCGGCGTTGCGCGCCTGCAAGCGTCTGGTGCAGGATTTTGCCGGCCGACCGATCGATGACACGCTGCGCACCGACAGCGTTCGGCGCATCGCCGGCATCCGCGCCAGTGTCGAGGGCAAGGAGGGCGTGCAGAGCTTCCTCAGCAAGCGCGCACCCGCCTGGCAGGGGCCACCTCAGTGAACCCAGTGCTCGACACGACGCAGCTCTTTGCGATCGCCGCCGCGCTCGGCTGGGCCAGCGGCCTGCGCCTGTATGCGGTGGTCTTCCTGACCGGCATGGCGGGCCAGCTCGGCTGGGTGCCACTGCCCGCCGGCCTCACGGTGCTGCAGCAGCCCGCGATGCTGTGGGCGAGCGGGGCGCTGCTGCTGGTCGAGTTCCTGGCCGACAAGGTGCCGTGGGTCGATTCGCTGTGGGACAGCGTGCACACCTTCATCCGCATCCCGGCGGGCGCAGCCCTGGCCTATGGTGTGTTCGGCGGTGACCAGGGCACCTGGGCGGCGGTCGCCGCCTTGCTCGGCGGCACCCTCGCGGCTACTGCGCACACCGCCAAGGCCACCACGCGCGCGGCGGCCAACAGTTCGCCCGAGCCGTTCTCGAACATCGGCCTGTCGCTGGCCGGCGACGCCCTGGTGCCTGCGATGTTGTGGCTGTCCTGGGAGCACCCGGTGCTGTTCTTCATCGCCCTGGCGCTCAGCGTGGCGGTGATGCTGGTCGTGACGGTGATGCTGTTCAAGTTCCTGCGTGGCCTGGGGCGCAAGCTGCGCGGACACTTTCTGCCCACTCAGGCCGGTCATGGGGAGCCCTGATGTTCAAGAAGATCCTGATTGCGAATCGCGGTGAGATCGCCTGCCGCGTCGCTGCCACCGCCCGGCGCCTGGGTGTGCGCACGGTCGCCGTGTACTCAGATGCCGACGCCGATGCGCGCCATGTGCACGCCTGCGACGAAGCGGTGCACATCGGCGCGGCGCCGCCGCGCGAGAGCTATCTGCGCTGGCAGCGCATCCTCGATGCGGCGAGGCAGACCGGTGCCGAGGCAGTCCATCCCGGCTACGGCTTCCTGTCCGAGAACGATGAGTTCGCGCAGGCCTGTGCCGACGCCGGCCTGGCCTTCATCGGCCCGCCGGCCAGCGCGATCCGGGCGATGGGCAGCAAGTCGGCCGCCAAGACGCTGATGGAAAAGGCCGGCGTGCCCCTGGTGCCCGGCTACCACGGGCGCGACAACGACCCGGCGCTGCTGGCGCGTGAGGCCACGCGCATCGGCTACCCGGTGCTGATCAAGGCCAGCGCCGGCGGCGGCGGCAAGGGCATGCGCCGCGTCGACCAGGCGGAGGAGTTCGCGGCCGCGCTGGCCTCGTGCCAGCGCGAGGCCAAGGCCAGTTTCGGCGACGACCATGTGCTGGTCGAACGCTATGTCACGCGGCCGCGCCACATCGAGATCCAGCTCTTCGCCGACACCCAGGGCGACTGCGTCTACCTGTTCGAGCGCGACTGCTCAGTGCAACGCCGGCATCAGAAGGTGCTCGAGGAGGCGCCGGCGCCGGGCATGAGCGCCGCGCGCCGCGCCGAGATGGGCGCTGCCGCAGTCGCTGCGGCGACTGCGGTGGGCTATGTCGGCGCCGGCACGGTCGAGTTCATCGCCGAAGAGGTTGGCGACGGCGACCTGCGCTTCTACTTCATGGAGATGAACACCCGGCTGCAGGTCGAGCACCCGGTCACCGAGGCCATCACCGGGCTGGATCTGGTCGAGTGGCAGCTGCGCGTCGCGGCGGGCCAGCCGCTGCCGCTGGCGCAGCATGAACTGACGATCCGAGGCCATGCCGTCGAAGCACGCATCTGCGCCGAGAACCCGGACGCCAACTTCCTGCCCGCCACCGGCACGATGCAGGTCGCGCGTTGGCCGGCGCATGTCAGCTTCGAGCGCAACGACGTGCTGCCGCGCATCGACCGCGGCTTCGACGAGGGCGACACCATCAGCCCGCACTACGACTCGATGGTGGCGAAGCTGATCGTCTGGGGCGACAACCGTGCTCAGGCGCTGGCGCGCATGGATGCGGCGCTGGCGGCGACGCACATCGTCGGCTTGTCCACCAACGTCGCCTTCCTGCGTCGCGTCGTCAACAGCACGGCCTTCGCCAGCGCCGATCTCGACACCGCGCTGATCGAGCGCGAGCGCGTGGCGCTGTTCGAGTACCCACCGCTGGCGCTGGAATGCGCCGCCGCCGGCGTTGTGGCGCGCGAACTGGCGCTCGAAGCCCTGCTGCAGGGCGCGGACCCCTGGTCGCGCCGCGACGGCTGGCGCCTGTTCGGCGGCGCGACTCGGCGTTTCGACCTCGAGCTCGGCGGGACGCGACAGACCGCCACCCTGCACCGTCGCCACGATGGGGCATTGACCCTGGCCATCGGCGACGCTGTCGGCGCGCCTTTCAGCGCCCGGGCGCTGGGCCAGGATCGGCACGATGTCGTGCTTGGCGAACAGCGCTGGACGCTCTCGGTGTATGCCGAAGGCGAGCGCATCACCGTGTTCGCGCCGCACGGCAGTCTCGTGCTGCACGAGGTCGACCCGCTGGCGCATGCCGGCGAAGGGGCCGCCGAAGGGCGGCTCACGGCGCCGATGCCGGGCAAGGTGGTGGCCTTCCTGGCTCGGGTCGGCGACGAGGTCAAGGCCGGCCAAGCGTTGGCGGTGATGGAGGCGATGAAGATGGAGCACACCATCGCCGCGCCGCGCGACGGCCGCGTGGCCGAACTGCTGTATGCGGTGGGCGACCAGGTGGCTGAGGGTGGCGAACTGCTGCGGCTGGAGGCCGCGGCCTAGTCAGAACCAGCGACTGGGCGAGAACCAGGGCTTGCGCGTCTGGCCCGCGACGTCCCGCTCGGGCAGCGCTTGCGAGGCGCCGAAGCCCGAGGTGTTGGCGGCCCAGCCCTGCGGCGGCCCCGCATCGTGGCCCGGGCGCGCGGCCTGCGCCATGCGCTCGCCGGCGACGCGGAACTGGCGCGCCAGCAGCGGCAGATCGGTGCCCTGCATCGCGTCGCACACCAGCAGCACGTCATCCACGTAGCGCGTATCGGTCAGAGCCCGGTGGCAGTCCAGGCTGGTGCCGAGCTGTCGACGCAAGTGCAGGTCGATTCGGTTGGCGATCAGGGTGCGCGGGTCCATGCGTTGCACTCTGGGACCGAAGGTCGGCATTGACCATCCCCAGGTCGGGGGCGCTGCGCCCGGCGTTACAGTGAATGCCGAATCCAACGAGGACGGTTCACGATGGCCTTGCCTACCCATGTCAGCCTGGTCGAAGTCGGCCCGCGCGACGGCCTGCAGAACGAGAAGCAGCCGGTCGCGACCGCGCACAAGGTCGAGTTGGTGCAACGCCTGCAGGCCGCGGGCCTGACGCAGATCGAGGTGACCAGTTTCGTCTCCCCCAAGTGGGTGCCGCAGATGGCCGACGGCGCGGCGGTCATGGGCGCCATCGAGCGCCGGTCCGGCGTTCGCTACAGCGTGCTGGTGCCCAATATGAAGGGGCTCGAGGCGGCGCTGCCGACGCGGCCCGACGAAGTCGTCGTCTTCGGCGCGGCGAGCGAGGCCTTCAGCCAGCGCAACATCAACTGCAGCATCGAGGAAAGCATCGAGCGCTTCCGGCCGGTGGCCGAGGCCGCGCGTGCCGCCGGCCTGAAGGTGCGCGCCGCTGTCTCGTGCGCGCTGGGCTGCCCCTACCAGGGTGAGGTCAGCCTGGACGAGGTCGAGCGCGTGGTGCGGTTGATGAAGGGGATCGGCGTGCAGCACATGGGCATCGCCGACACCATCGGCGTCGGCACGCCGCGCCGTGCCCAGGCCGCGCTCGAACGCGCGCTCAAGCACTACCCGCTGGCCGAAGTCAGCGGCCATTTCCACGACACCTACGGCCAGGCCCTGGCCAACATCTACGCCTGTCTGGAAATCGGCGTGGCCACCTTCGACGCCAGCGTCGCCGGCCTGGGCGGCTGCCCGTACGCGAAGGGCGCGACCGGCAACGTGGCCACCGAAGACGTGGTCTTCATGCTGAACGG
This sequence comes from Pseudomonadota bacterium, assembly GCA_040384625.1. Lineage (GTDB taxonomy): Bacteria > Pseudomonadota > Gammaproteobacteria > Burkholderiales > Burkholderiaceae_C > CADEEN01. The sequence continues at coordinate 8,749 of JAZKIW010000154.1, forward strand.
CCTGGGCATCCAGACCGGCATCGACATCGATGCCCTGGTCGATGCCGGCGCCTTCATTTCCGACGCGCTCGGCCGGGCGCCGATTTCGCGCGCCGGCAAGGCCCTGCTCGGCAAGCGCAGCAAGGCTGCAGCGTGAGCGGCGCCATCGACGATAGGCCCGAGGGCTTCCAGCGGGTTTGCGCGGCCCTGGCTGCACAGGGCCACGGGCATGCCCCGCGTTGGCTCGAGGTCGCGGCGCGCACCTCGCAGGAGGCCGCCGATGCGCTGGGCGTGGCCGTCGGCCAGATCGCCAAGAGCGTGATCTTCCGGCGCAAGAGCGACGAACGTGCGGTGCTGGTCGTGACCTCGGGCGACCGGCGTGTCGACGAACAGAAGGTCGCTGCCCTCACCGGCGCGCTGGGCCGTGCTGATGCCGACTTCGTCAAGGCGAGAACCGGCTTCTCGATCGGCGGCGTGGCGCCGCTCGCCCACGTCGAACCGACCTTGACCCTGATCGATCGCGAGCTGTTCCGCTTTGCCGAAATCTGGGCTGCGGCCGGGCATCCAAATGGTGTCTTCAAGCTGGCGCCGGCCGAACTCGAGAAGCTCACCGGCGCGCCGGTGCACGACGTGACGCAGATCTGAACGCGGATGCTGCCCAGCCCCTGCAAGAACATCTGCGTGATGCACGAGGCCAGCGGCCACTGCCTTGGCTGCGGCCGCACGCTGGACGAGATCGCGCTCTGGTCTGTGCTCGACGACGACGACAAGCGCGCGGTCTGGGCCCTGTTGCCGGAGCGCCTGGCCCGGCTGCCGGACGCCTCGCACCTGCCGCCCCTGCGACCGCCGAACGCTCAGGGATAAACCAGCGACTGGAGCTTGCCGAGGTAGGCCGCGACCTTCGGCTCCCGCATCAGGGTGCCCAGCGTCGGGGCGGACATCAGGCGACTGACCCGCGCCTCGTCCTTGTGCATGAACATGTACTCGGTGCACACCTCGGACAGGATGTCCAGGTGAACCTTGTCCTGCGGATGCAGGCAAAGGAACACCAGTCGCCCGCCGTCGCGCAGGCGACGGAAGAAGTCGAGCATGAAGCCGATGTAGCCGTCCTGGGTGTTGAACTGCGGCTCGTCGAACAGGTGCACCAGAGCCCGATCGCTGATTGCACGTTCGAGCAGGAAGGCCGGCAGGCGCCGCTCGAACGAGCGCACCTGGTACGACTGGTGGTAGTGCAGGGCCAGCCGGTCGCGCTCGCGGTAGCGCACGGCGTGGATGTCCTGCCCGGCCACCAGCACGCGGCCCGCCGTCGGCCGATTGCCGCCGGTGATCAGTTCGAACAGCGTGGTCTTGCCGGCGCCGTTGGCACCCATCACCCCGACGATCGCCGGTGCGGCGATCTCGAATTCGGCCTGCATGGCAAAGCTGACCTGCCGACCCGGCCACGGCCGCCGGTAGTGCTTGACCAGGCCCTCGACACGCAGCAAGGGGGCACTCATCTCGGTTGCTCCGCCGCGCTCGGCAAGACCAGCGCAGAAAGGATGGACGTGTTGCCAAGCAACCGCCGTGGATCCGGCTTCGCCGGTCCGGCAGCGGTGCCCCCTGGAGGGGGAGCGGCGAAGCCGCTACGAGGGTGGTTCACTTCACACCCCCAGCCATTCGCGCTGCAGCCCGGCGTCGTCGCGCAACGATTGCGCGCTGCACTCGTGCACGATGCAGCCGGCGCGCATCACGCACACGCGATCGGCTACCGCCAGCGCGCTGGCCACGTTCTGCTCGACCAGGATCACGCCCACACCTTCGGCCTTCAGGCGCAGCACGGTGGCCATCACGTCCTGGACGATCTTCGGCGCCAGGCCCTGGCTCGGTTCGTCGAACAGCACCAGCCCCGGCGCGCCCAGCAACGCGCGCGAGATCGCCACCATCTGCATCTCGCCGCCCGACAGGTTCTCGCATTCGCGTGCCATCAGGTATTCGAGCGCCGAGAAGATCTCGAAGCATTCGGCCAGGCGCCAGGCGCGAAAACGCGTCGTTTTGCGCGCGATCTCGAGGTTGCGCGCCACCGTCAGGCTGGGGAATATGCGCCGGTCGTCGGGCACCCAGCCGACACCCATCGCGGCGATGCGGTGCGTCGCGCGCTGCGTGATGTCCTGGCTATCGAAGGTGATGCGGCCGCGGCGCGCCGGCGTCAGGCCGAGCACCGAACGCAGCGTCGTCGTCTTGCCGGCGCCATTCGGCCCGAGCAGGGCCAGCACCTCGCCGGCGGCCACCGACAGCGACGCACCGAACAGGACCTGGGTCTCGCCATAGAAGGTGTCGATGCCTTCGATCGACAGCAGGGGCGGCGTCGCCGTCTCGGTGGCGCGGGTTGGCGACAACACGGCGCTCATGCTGCGAGAGCCCCGAGGTTCGAGCGCTGGACCCACGGGTTGGCCCGCAACGCGTCGGGCGTGCCCTCGGCGATCACCTGGCCCCAGTGAATGACCGAGATGCGGTCGGCGAGGCGGAACAGGAAACGCATGTCGTGCTCGATGATGACGATGGTGACCTGGCGCTTCAGTTCACTCACCAGGTCGAACAGGCGCGCCGTGCCTTCGGCGCCCAGACCGGCGGTCGGTTCGTCCAAGAACAGCAGGCGCGGTTGCGCCGCGAGCGCGACGCCGATTTCGAGCGCCCGGCGTTCGCCGTACGACAGGCGCCGGCACGGCGTGTGCTCCTTGCCCGCCAGGCCGACGCGCGCCAGCAGGGCGGCGGCTTCGTCGTGCGCTGCGCTGTCGCGGCCGAGGTCGCGCCACATCGACCAGGCGCGTGCGCGCACCGTCGGCAGGGCGAACAGCAGGTTGTCGATCGCGCGCTCGTCGTCGAACAGGTTCATGGTCTGGAACGAGCGTGACAGGCCCTTGCGCGCGATCTGGCGCGGCGACAGCCCGGTGATGTCCTCGCCCGCCAGCCGAACCTTGCCGCGGTCGGCTCGGTAGCGCCCGGTCAGCACGTTGAAGCAGGTCGTCTTGCCGGCCCCGTTGGGGCCCATGATTCCCGACAGGCGACCCTCCTCGAAGGCCAGCGAGACGCCTTGCAGCACCACCTGGTCGCCGAAGCGCTTGTGCAGGTCGACGGCTTCGAACAGCGCCATGGTCAGGCCTTCGTCGCCGGCACGGGGGCGGTGCCAGCGAGCGGCCCTTGAGGGCGCTGCAGCCGACGCGCGCGCCAGGCCTGCCAGGCGCCCGCGACGCCGTCGGGCTGGTACAGCACCATCAGCATGAACACCAGGCCGTACCAGAGCAGCCAGGTCTCGGTGTACGCGCCCAGCAGATCGCGCGTGAGGATGAAGATCAAGGCGCCGAGCACCGGTCCCCAGAAGCTGACCAGGCCACCGCCGATTAACACCATCATGACGACGAAGCCCGAGTTGTGCAGGCTCATCACGTTCGGGTAGGCCGATTGCTGGGCCAGCGCGAACAGGCCGCCGGCCAGGCCGGCCACGGCCGCCGAGATGACGAAGGCGGCCCACTTGTAGAGCCACACGTTGTGGCCGATGAAGGCCGCGCGCATCTCGTTCTGCTTGATCGCATGCAATACGCGGCCGAAAGGCGAATGCACCAGGCGCCACAGCAGCACCAGCACCAGGGCGAAGAGCACCAGGGCGAAGTAGAACAGCGCCTGGTTGCCGGCGAGCGCGAACTCGACGCCGAACAAGGACAACGGCGGACGTTGGATCTTCAGCAGGCCATCCTCGCCGCCGGTGACCGTGTGCCACTTGATGGCGACGAACCAGAACACCTGACCGAAGGCGATGGTCAGCAGGGCGTAGTAGATGCCGCGCCGGTGCGAGATGAAAGCTGCCACCACTGCGCCGAGCAAGGCAGCGACGGCGACGGCCCCCAGCAGACTCGCCAGCAGGCCCGCGTCGGCGCGCTGCTGAAAGAGGCCCAGCGCATAGGCACCGACACCGAAGTAGGCGCCATGGCCGAACGAGGGCAGGCCGGCATAGCCCAGCAGCAGGTTGTGGCCGAGCGCGAACAGCATCCAGATCATGATCTCCAGCGCCAGGTACTGGTACAGGCCGACCCCCTTCAGCCACAGCGGCGTGCTCGCCAGCAGGGCCAGCGTCAGCAGCATCGGCAAGGTGACGAGTGCGGCGGGCCGGGTGTGGGCGCTAGGGGTTGTCATGGGTCTCGCTTCGATGGACACGCGGAAATGTATGTTCTATGCTCGTCTGCGGCAAGAACATATGTTCTGAAGCCGGAACACTGCACAACCAAGGAGACTGTCATGAAGCGTCGCGACTTGCTCGAGCTCGGTGCCCTGACTGCTGCGATGGGCGCAGCCGGCGTGCCGGGTCTGGCCTTGGCACAGGACAAGGTGGTCTGGAAGGCGTCCGACGTTCACCCGCTCGGCTACCCGACGGTCGAAGCGATCGTGCGCATGGGCAAGAAGCTCGAAGCCGCCACCAATGGCCGCATCTCGATCCAGATGTACCCGCTGATGCAGCTCGGCGGCGAGAAGGAGATGATCGAGCAGGCCCAGGTCGGCGCGTTGCAGATCGCGCGCATCTCGGTCGGTGCGATGGGGCCGGTGGTGGATGACCTGAACGTCTTCAACTTGCCCTTCATCTTTCGCGACGAGGCGCACATGCGCAAGGTCATCGACGGCCCGATCGGCCAGGACCTGCTCGATCGCGTGACCGCCAGCCCGCAGTCGCGCCTGGTCGTGCTCGGCTGGATGGATGCGGGCACGCGCAACGTCTACTCGAACAAGCCGGTCAGCAAGCCTGCGGACCTGAAGGGCATGAAGATCCGCATGATGGGCAACCCGCTGTTCGTCGAGACGATGAACGCGATGGGCGGCAACGGCGTGGCGATGGGCTTCAACGAGCTGTACAGCGCGCTGCAGACCGGCGTCGTCGACGGCGCCGAGAACAACCCGCCGACGCTGCTCGCGCAAAACCACTACACCGTCAGCAAGGTCTACAGCCTGACCGGCCACCTGATCATTCCCGAGATCTTCGTCTTCTCGCGCCGCACCTGGGACGCGCTGTCGGCCGCCGACCAGGCCCTGGTGAAGAAGCTGTCACGCGAGGCGCAGACCGAGCAGCGCGCGTTGTGGGACGCCTATGTCGGCGAAGCCGAGACCAAGCTCAAGGCAGCGGGGGTGAAGTTCGTCGAGGCCGACAAGCCGGCCTTCTACAAGGCCACCCAGCCGATCCGAGACAAGTACGGCGCCAAGTACGCGGCCCTGCTCAAGCGCATCGACGACACCAAGTAACCCCGTCGGCAAGAAAGCGCAGGTGCCATCCGGCCCCTGCGCACCTGCCCCTGCCCGCGAGACTCGATGGCCATATGACCGCGAAGCAACGCTACGCCCAGACGATGGAGTGGATCTACATCGCCTGCATCGTGCTGTCGGGCAGTGCGCTGGTGGCGATCACGCTGATGATCCCGCTCGGCGTGTTCATGCGCTACGTGATGAACAGCCCGCTGTCGTGGCCGGAGCCGGCGGCGATCGTGATGATGGTGATGTTCTCGTTCCTCGGCGGCGCGGCGGTCTATCGGGCCAACGTGCACATCGCGGTCGAGGCTCTGCTCAACGCCGTCAAGCCGGCGGTGCGGCGTCTGATGCTGTGGGGCGTCGATGCCTGCGTCGGCCTCACCGCCGCTTTCATGCTCGGCTATGGCATGCACCTGTGCCAGATCACCTGGTACCAGACCATGGCCGAGTTTCCGGGCCTGAAGCAGGGCATCGTCTACCTGCCGATCCCGCTGGCCGGCCTGCTGACGCTGCTGTTCCTGATCGAAAAGACCTGGGTCGGCGCGCCGCCGAAGACCTCGGTGATGTACACCGATCAACCGACCGAGCTGGAGTAGGCGGCATGGACACCTTGATCCTGCTCGGCTCGTTCGCGCTGTTGTGCGCGCTGGGCGTGCCGGTCGCGTATGCGCTCGGTCTCGGCGCACTGATCGCGGCACTGTGGGCTGACATCCCGCTCGAGGCGGTGATCCTGAAGATTTCCGACGGCACCGACGACTTCGCGCTGCTCGCCATCCCCTTCTTCGTGCTCGCCGGCGCCATCATGGCCGAGGGCGGCATGGCTGCGCGCTTGATCAACCTGGCGCGTGTCTTCGTCGGCATGATCCGCGGCGGCCTGGCGCTGGTGAACATCCTGGCCAGCACCCTGTTCGGCTGCATCTCGGGCTCGTCGGTCGCCGACACGGCATCGATCGGCTCGGTGATGATCCCGCAGATGGTCAAGGCGGGCTACCCGCGCGTCTTCGCCACCAATGTGACGATCTGCGGCTCGGTCCAGGCCCTGCTGATCCCACCGTCGCACAACGCCGTCATCTATTCTCTGGCCGCCGGCGGCACGGTCTCGGTTGCGCACCTGTTCCTGGCCGGCATCTTTCCCGGCTTGCTGTTCGGGCTGTGTCTGATCGGGCTGGTGCTGTGGGTATCGCACAAGCGCGGCTACCCGAAAGGCGAGGCGATCCCGCTCAAGCAGGTACCGAAGATTGTGGTCGAGGCGCTGTGGGGCCTGGTCACCGTGATCATCATCATGGGCGGCATCCTGTCGGGCGTGTTCACGCCGACCGAGTCGGCCGCGGTGGCCTGCGTCTACGCCTTCCTGGTCACCTTCCTGGTCTACCGCGACTACAAGTGGCGTGAGCTGCCGCACCTGGTCCACCGCGTGGTCAAGACGGTGGCGATGGTGATGATGCTGATCGGCTTCTCGGTGGCCTTCGGCTACATGATGGCCATCATGCAGATCCCGGCCAAGGTGACGCAGTTCTTCCTCAGCGTGTCAGACAACAAGTACGCCTTCCTGCTGATGGTCAACATCCTGCTGTTGATCCTCGGCACCTTCATGGATCTGGCGCCGATGCTGTTGATCTGCACGCCGATCTTCATGCCGGTGATCCTCAAACTGGGCATCGACCCGGTGCACTTCGGCATGATCATGATCCTCAACCTGGGCATCGGCCTGATCACGCCGCCCGTCGGACCCACCCTATTCGTCGGTTGTGCGATAGGCAAGGTGACGATGGAGCAGGTGTCCAAGGAGCTGTGGCCCTTCTACGGGGCCATGTGCGTGGCGCTGCTGCTCGTGACCTACGTGCCCGCCATCTCGCTCTGGCTGCCTGGCCTGATGCGCTGACAACAAGCGTTTGCCAATGATGCCGGCCACCTCCAGTTACGACGACCTGAAGCAGGCCATCTCGCTGGCCTACCCGGGCCTGTCCAAGCAACTGCAGCAGATCGCCCGCTTCACGCTCGAACGGCCGAACGACCTGGCCCTGGGCACCGTGGCCGTCGTCGCGGAGGCCGCCGGCGTGCAGCCTTCTGCCCTGATCCGCTTCGCCAACGCGCTCGATTTCGGCGGCTTCACCGAGTTGCAGCAGGTGTGCCGCGAGCGCCTGCTGGCCAGTTCGGACAGCTACCGCGAACGGATCGACCAGATGCGGCGCAGCGGCAAGGCGGCGGCGCCGGATGCCGGCGTGCTGCACCAGTTCGTGGAAGACGGCGTCGTCGAACTCGGCCAGCTCGATGCGCATGTGCGTGCGGCCGACCTGAGTGCTGCTGCGCAGCTGATTTGCGGTGCTGCGCGTGTCTACACGCTGGCCCAGCGGCGCTCGTTTCCGGTGGCCCACTACCTGGCCTATGCGCTCGGCCAGCTCGAGCTGAAGACCTGGCTGCTCGACGGTATCGGCGGCATGCTGGCCGACAGCCTGCGCAACATCGAGAGCCGCGACGTGCTGCTGGTGGCGAGCTTCAGGAACTACGCGCCCGAGGTGATCGAGGCCGCGCGCCAGGCACACGGCCGCGGCGTGCCGGTGATCGCGATCACCGACACCGCGCTGTCGCCGCTCAAGCCCGCATCCAGCGTGTGCTTCGAGCTGGGGGCCGGCGTGTACCCGGCCTTTCGCTCGCTGGTGGCGCCGCTGTGCCTGGCCCAGGCCCTGGTGATCAGTGCCGGCGATCTGCTGACGCCCCCCGAGGGGCAGCGCACCAAGGCACGCGGTGCCGCCGTACGACGCACCAAATCGAGCCGAGTCACCGCATGAAACCGCCGCCGACTGCCATGGGCGGGCACCCCATGCACACCCCGCGGAGCGAAGCCGCCCACAACCACCCCTGGAGACATGATGAAGAATGACACGTCCCCGAACCTGCTCCCCGACGAATTGCCGTCGCGCCGCCGGCGCCGCCTGCTCACCGCCTCGGCGGCGGGCGCGGCCAGCGTGGCCGGCTTCTTCGGTCCTTGGGGCGTGCACCGCGCCTGGGCCCAGGCGGCGCAGGCCAAGCCTCTGGTGATCGGCCTGACGATGGACGCCTCGGGTCAGTACGGCGCCAGTGGCGGCGAGGAGCGGCTGGGCGCCATGATGGCGATCAAGGAGTTCAACGACAAGGGCGGCGTGCTCGGCCGACGCATCGAGGCCCTGCACATGGACACCGAAACCACGCCCGCCACCGGCTCGCGCGTGGCCGAACGATTGATCACGCGCAACGAGGCCGCCTTCCTGATCGGCGCCGTCCATTCGGGCGTGGCGAACGCCATCTCGCAGGTGGCGCAGAAGTACGGCTGCATCTTCTTCAACACCAATTCGAGTTCGCCCACCGAGTCCGGCAAGGACTGCCACCGCGTCAAGTTCGTGTGGGACGGCAACGGCACCAACTTCGCCCACGCGATCGTCAAGAACGCCGTCAAGGCCAGCGGTCGCGATTGGGTGCTGCTGACCAACGACTATGTATGGGGCCACACCACGTCCAAGGCCACGCGCGGCATCGTCGAGGCCAACGGCGGCAAGATCGTCGACGAGTTGCTGGTGCCGCAGAACACCCGCGACTTCTCGCCCTATCTGCTCAAGCTGCAGCAGATCAAGCCCAAGGTGGTGGCCACGGCGATCGGCGGCGACGACATCAAGGCCCTGCGCCAGCAGGTGGTGCAGCTCGGGTTGCAGAAGAACATGGCCTGGATCAACAACCAGCAGGACTGGCCGGACGTGTACGGCCTCGGGCCTGAGTCGATCTTCGGCGTCTTCGGCACCACCTGGTACTACCGCCTCGACCTGCCGGGCGTGAAGGAGTTCGTCGCCGCGTACCAGAAGCAGTATCCCGGCATGGCGATCCGCGTGCCCGGCAACGTGTACCACAACGGGTACATGGCCACGCGCGAACTGCTGCGCTGCGTCGAGGAAGCCGGCACGACGAACAACCTGGCGGTGATCAAGAAGCTCGAGGGACGCAAGATGACGGCGCGTGACCGCCTGCAGCACCACGACGCCTGGATCGACCCGGCCACGCACCAGTGTCAGCAGACGATCTACATGGCGAGCTACAACGACGCCCCGGCCGAGAAGGACGACATCTTCAAGATCCTGACCAGCATCGAGCCCAAGGACGTGGTCGATGCCGACGCCGGCAAGATGTGCAAGCTCGAGACCTACGAGGCCACACCCAGTTATCAGCCGTGACCCGCCCCCTTAGCGCCTTGGGCGCTCCCCCTCAAGGGGGCACCGCCGTCGGACCGGCAGAGCCGGATCCGCGGCGGTTGCTTGGACATGCGCCGCCGGTGGTGCGATGAACGCCGTGCTCAATCTGCTGCCGCACCTTGCCAACGGGGTGTCGCTCGGCTTGCTGCTGGCGCTCATCGCGCTGGGGTTCATGCTCATCGTCGGCGTGATGGAGACCATCAACCTGGCGCACGGCTCGCTCTTTGCGCTCGGCATGTACGCGGCGCTCTTCCTGCTGGCGCCGCGCCTGGGCTGGTGGCCCGAACTGCAGGCCGCCTACCTCGGCCTGCCCATCGGCACCCGCTATGCGATCGCCCTGCTGGGGGCGCCGATCCTGGTCGGCCTCTTTGGCCTCTTGCTCGAGCTGTGCCTGCGCCGCACCTACGGCCGCGATCCGCTGTACGGCCTGTTGCTGACCTTCGGCGCGGCCCTGGTCATCGAGGAGGGCATTCGCCTCGTCTGGGGTTCCAACGAACAGCAGCTCTCGCTGCCCGCGGCGATCTCGGGCGCGTTCGCCGTCGGTGACCTGCTGTACTCGCGCTATCGCGTCTTCGCCAGCGGCTTCGCGGTGCTCGCGATCCTGGCGCTGTGGGCCTTCCTGGAGAAGACGCCCTACGGCGCGATCATCAAGGCCGGCGCGCACGACAGCGAGATGGTGCGCGCGCTGGGCATCAACCTGGGCCGTCTGCGCGCCGCGGTGTTCGGTCTGGGCGTTGCGCTGGCCGCGCTGGCGGGCGTCGTGATGGCGCCGATCTGGGGCATTCGGCCGCAGGTCGGCGTCGACGCCGTGGTCCCTGCCTTCCTGATCATCGTACTCGGCGGCGTCGGCTCGCTGTGGGGCGCCGTCATCGCTGGCCTGCTCGTCGGCATGGTGGTCGGCCTGGCCGGCGCCTTCGCGTCGGAGTGGTCCCTGGTGTCGATGTACCTGCTGTTCATTGCCGTCGTCACCTTCCGGGCGCGTGGCCTGTTCGGCAAGAAGAGCGTGCTGGATACGTGACCCACCCCCGCAGCGCCTTCGGCGCTCCCCCTCAAGGGGGCGACGCTGGCGGACCGGCAGAGCCGGATCCGCAGCGTCAGCTTGGTACCCACAGATATGCATGGAGTTGAACGATGACATCGATGGCAACACCTGAGACCCGCCCCGATCTGTCTGCGATGTTCGGCCTCGCCGGCCGCGTCGCCTACATCGCCGGCGGTTATGGCGACATCGGATCGGCGATCGCGTGGGGTCTGGCGGCGGCCGGCGCAAAGGTGGCCGTGTCAGGGCGCAGCGCCGACAGGGCCGAATCCCTGGCGGCGCAACTGCGCGGCGCCGGCCATGACGCGATGGGCCTGGCGATGGACGCGCACCACACCGCCGATATCAACGCCGCGGTGGATCGCATCGTGCGTGACTGGGGGCAACTCGATCTGCTCGTCAATTGCGTCGGCATCCAGCGCGAGGAGCGTTTGGCAGACGTCAGCGAGGCGGCCTTCGACGAAGTGGTCCAGGTCAACCTGCGTGCCGCGATGTTCCTGGCCCAGGCCGCCGCGCGCCACCAGGTGGCCGGCGTGCAGGCCGGGCGGGCACCGGGCCGGCAGGTGCACCTGCTGTCCGTGCGCGCCCAACTCGGCATGCGCGACCGCGGCTACTCGGCCTATTGCGCCACCAAGGGCGCTCTGGTGATGCTGATCAAGCAGCATGCGGTCGAACTCTCGGCACACGGCATTTGCGTCAACGGGGTGGCACCCACCGTCGTGCGGGGTGAGATGGCGCGGCACTGGCTCGACAACCCTCAGACCCGCGAGGCTGTGCTGAAGCGCATCCCGCTCGGTCGTGTGGCCGAGCCGCAGGACATCGTTGGCGCCACGCTGTTCTTCTGCAGTCCGGCGGCGGCCTTCGTGACCGGGCAGGTGCTGTATCTCGACGGTGGCCTGACCGCGACGCAGTAGCGTGGAGCTTCAGGGGGGCGCGAAAGCCGCGCGCCGCTTGCGCACCTCGCCGAGGTCCAGGTCGGGCCAGCGCGCCACGACCAGATCGAGCACCTCGCCTTCGAGCCGGTGCAACAGCGCGAAGGCTTCGGGCGGTGGGGCCGCGAGCAGCGCCTCGATGCGTTCGGCCAGTGCCGGCGGCGCAACGCCCAGCAGAGATGCCAGCCGGTGCATGCGCTTGACCTGGAAGCGCGTGAAGTAGCGCCCGTTCAGCCCGCACAGCATCAGCAGCAGGCGGTAGCAGGCATCGATCTGGATCTCGCGACACCACAAGGCCGCATCGCGCTGCAACAGCTGCTTCGCGGCGCGCCAGGGCATCGGCGTGGCCAGACCGTGGACGACCATCGCGCGACCGAGGGCCGGCGGGAATTGCGCCAGCCGCGCCTGCAGTGCCGCCAGCTGCGCGGCGCCTACCAGTGGCAGGGCCTTCAGCACGCCTTCGGCCAGCTTGTGGTTCGGCGTATCGGGGTCGTGCCCGACCAGCAACTGGTCGATGTCGGCAGTCAGCTGGGCCAGGCTGCTGTAGCCGATCTGGACCTCGATGGCGTCGACATGGAAGGCCACCACCATGCCGCCTGCGGCAAGGCTGCCCTGGTGCCAGAACCAGTCGCTGCCGCCGGCGTGGCGGCAGGCTTCGCGCAGCCGAGCCTCGTCGGGCAGATCGGCGAAGACGACGCTCATGTCGACGTCGGAGAGCACATCGGCCAGACCCTCGACCGTCGAGCCGGAGACGAAGGACAGCAGAGATGCATCGTCGATGCCGCAGTGCGCGTCGGCGACACGCTGGGCGATGGCCACGCGCAGTCGACCTTCGGCGTCGGGGGTTGGCAGGTCCATGCGCCTACCTGGCCGCCAACAACCAGGCCGCGGTCTGCTGCACCACGTCACGCTCGATGCCGTTGAAGCCGTGATACGCCATCGCCTCGCAGGGGTCGCCGCGGTTCTCGCCGCCCTTGAACGTCAACAGGGCCTTCTTCGGCGCGCCGTCGACCTTGGCCATCAGCGCCGGCACGTCGGCATAGGCACAGATCGCGCAACCGTCCTGCTCATGGTGCACCACCAGCACAGGCAAACGCAGGCGCTCCAGCGGCATGGCCAGCAGGCCGCGGCTGCGCGGATCGTTGAGCACGCTCGAGCTCAGCACGATGCCGTCGGGCGCATCGCTGCCGCTCAAGGCTCCGGCCAGGTAGGCGACCGATTGGGTGCCACGACTGGTGCCGACCAGCCACACCGGCAGGCTCGACTTCTGACGCAACCAGGCGATCACGCCCTTCACGTCGGCGGCATGCTCGGGCGTCTGCCGAAAGCCCCCGAGGTAGGGCGGCGTCTGGCGGTCCGAAGGCGCGTCGATCACGGCCACGAGCAGGCCTTGCTCGGCGAACAACTGGCGCGCCCGGACCAGGAAGTTGCCCTCGCCCCATTTCATCGAGCCGTTGGGGAACAACTGCAGGCCGCCGTGGCCGCCGGCGAAGAGCACGACTGCGGCCTTGGCGCCCGGCGGCTCGATCAACAGCACACGCTGGCTCACGCCGGGCCGGGTCGGGATGTCGACCGCGCCCTGCGCCGCGGCGCCGGCATGGGCCCAGGCCAGCCAGGCCATGCCGACCAGTTGCAGGATGCGCTTCACGCCAAGGCCCGCCCGATCAGGATCCGCTGCACGTCGCTCGTGCCTTCGTAGATCTGGCACACGCGCACATCACGCCAGATGCGCTCGACCGGGAAGTCGCTGACGTAGCCGTAGCCGCCGTGGATCTGGATCGCGGCAGAGCACACGCGCTCGGCCATCTCGCTGGCGAAAAGCTTGGCCATCGCGGCTTCCTTCAGGCACGGCCGGCCGGCGTCCTTCAGGCTCGCGGCATGGTGGATCATCTGGCGTGCGACCTCGATCTCGGTGGCCATGTCGGCGAGCCGGAACTGCAGTGCCTGGTGCTCGAAGATCGGTTTGCCGAACGTGACCCGCTGCTTGCTGTAGGCCAGGGCTGCGTCGAAGGCTGCACGCGCCATGCCGACACTCTGGCTGGCGATGCCGATGCGCCCGCCTTCGAGGCCCGACAGCGCGATCTTCAGCCCCTGGCCTTCTTCGCCGATCAGGTTGGCGGCCGGGATGCGGCAGTCCTCGAACAGGATCTGCGCCGTGTCGCTGGCGTGCTGACCGGTCTTGTCCTCGAGCCGCGCGACGGTGTAGCCGGGCGTTGCGGTTGGCACGATGAAGGCGCTGATCCCCTTCTTGCCGGCAGCCTTGTCGGTCACAGCCATCACGATCGCGACGTCGCCGTGCTTGCCGCTGGTAATGAATTGCTTGACGCCGTTCAGCACGTAGTCGCCGCCATCGCGCACGGCGGTCGTCTTCAGCCCGCCCGCCTCGGAACCGACATGCGGCTCGGTCAGGCAGAAGGCGCCGAGCATCTCGCCCCGGGCCAGGGGCTTCAGCCACAACTGCTTCTGCGCTTCGCTGGCCCAGGCCATCAGGATCGAGCACACCGGGCAGTTGTTGACGCTGACGACGGTGCTGGTGGCGCCGTCGCCGGCGGCGATCTCCTCGAGGATCAGCGACAAAGCCAGGTAGTCCAGGCCCGCGCCGTCGTAGTCGGTCGGCACGGCGACGCCGTAGCAGCCGAGCTCGGCCAAGCCGCGCAGCTCGGCCTGCGGGAAGTGGTGCGACTTGTCCCACTCCGCCGCCTTGGGCGCAATGCGGTCCTGCACGTAGGCGCGCACGGCGTCCTGCACGGCGATGTGGTCTTCGGAAAGCAGCATGGAATGGGGCTCGTGGTGCGTGGATCGACTACGGCCGCTCGGCCAGGGCCAGCCGTGCTGCCAGCAGCGCGAACAGACTGCCACCCGCCAGGGTCAGGGCCTGCGCGATCGCGGGGCGCGGTTGCCAGCGTCGCAGCGGCGCGATCAGCAGCACGAAGGCGGCGAGGAAGGCGAAACCCTGGACCACGAACCAGGTGCCGAGGAACAGGAAAGCCAGGGTCTTGTTCGCTGCTGCAGCGTCGATGAACTGCGGTAGCAGGGCGAGGAAGAACAGCGCCACCTTGGGGTTCAGCACATTGGTCAGGAAACCCTGGCGCAGCAGGCTCCAGGGACTGCTGGGCGACGGCGCAGCTGCCACTGTCGCCGCCGGGTCGCCGTCCGCGTCGGCGCGCAGGCCTTGCCGCAGCATGCCGATGGCCAGCCACAGCAGGTAGGCGGCCCCGGCCCACTTGACGACGCTGAAAGCCGCGCTCGATGCCGCCAGCAGCGCGGCGAGGCCGAACGCGGCGGCCAGCGCGTGCACCACACAACCGGCGCCGATGCCCGTGGCCGCGGCCAGGCCGGCGCGCACGCCGCCTTTGAGGGTCGAGACCAGGGTGAACATCAAGTCCACGCCAGGCGTGGCATTGATCACCAGCACGGTGACCGCGAACAGTGCGAGATCGTGGGTGCCGAACACGGGCGCAGCGTCAGAGCAATTCGACGGCCAGCGCGGTGGCCTCGCCGCCGCCGATGCACAGTGCCGCGACGCCACGCTTCAGGCCACGCTTCTTCAGCGCGCCCAGCAGGGTGACGACGATGCGCGCCCCACTCGCGCCGATCGGATGCCCGAGCGCGACCGCGCCGCCGTGCACGTTGACGATCTCGTGCGGCAGCTTGAACTCG
>JAZKIW010000155.1:0-1933 GCA_040384625.1 Pseudomonadota bacterium
AGGAGTCGCGCGGTCAAGAACCCCAGGATCTCATCGCGAGCACCAATGGTGGGCTGTCCGGCTTCGTCAATGAGATGGGCGGTGACGACGCTGTGCGGGCTTGCGACCACGTGCTTGAAGAACGGAGGGGGTTCAGGATTGGCGGCACTGTCGGGTAGGACGCGAGCAATGAAGCGCGGTCCGAGCGCCTGACTGTAGGCCGCAAAGCGCTGCGCATTGCACCAGCGGTCGCCCTCAAACCGGAATCCCAAGACTGTCAGATCTTCGCTCTCCAGTCGGGTGCGAATCTGTTTGAGTTCTGCACTCGGCAACCCGATGCCGGCAGGATCCTCCATGGGCAATGACGGCTGGCAAACGACGGGAGCCATGGTTGGGCCCTCAAGCATCATGCTGAGCGCGAAGTTGCCGGTAAAGCACATTCCCACGGCACCGACGCCGGGTCCACCGCACTCGGCATGCGCGAGCACGGCGAGTTTGCGAAGCCAGTGGATCACCGGACTGGCCTTGTCCTCTGCGAGGCTTCGGAACTCGGCACTGATGCACGTGCGCTTGAAGACGGCTACGGCCTCGTCGGCGGGCGCAATGACCCCATCCTTCCCAAACAGGGAGGGCATGTAGACGGTGAAACCTGCGTCCCGAACCCAGCGGCTGAACCTTGCAACATGAGGGCTGATGCCCGGCATTTCGGTCATGACAATGACCGCCGGACCAGATCCGGCGACGTAGACCACTTTCGAGTTGCCCTCGATGTCGACCGAGCGCTTGACGAAGTCCTCGAGCTTGTCGTCCTGAGTCAATTGGCTTGTGGTCATGGAAGAGGTGCCTCTCGGCTGGGGTGCAGAACTCAGCTCATTCGCTGAGGCTTGCGCCCATTGGACGAGGTTCCTCCATCCAAGTCAGGTGTTTGAATTGACTGGATTCAGGCGTTTCCAGCCAATTCCTTCGCCCGCGGACGACGCCGTTGTCAGGACCAATGCTGGTCGGAGCGGCCGAATCAGATGGCGGCCGGGCGATACTGGCTCGGATTGCCTCCCGTGAATTTGCGCATCAGCCTTCGGAGCGCCGTCGGATCGCCATAGCCAACCGCCGAAGCCACCTGCTCGACAGAGAGTCGACTCTGTTCCAGCAGGGCCCGAGCCCTGCGCAGTCGAATGCTCTGCAACAAGGCCAGGGTCCCTTTTCCCGTGACCTTGCGCACGCGCCTGGCCAGAGTTCGTTCGGAGACACAGAAGTCCCTGGCGAGGGAGGCAACCGAGGGCACTTCCGGCAGTGACTTTTCCACATGCGAAACGATGCGCCCTACCAGCGCATCATTACCCGCCATGACCTCCGGGACGACATAGCGCGATTGCGCGTCCCGAGCGTCAACAAGAAGGAACCTGCAGATGGCATCGACCAACTTGGGGCCGACCGCGTCGCGTAGCAGGTGGAGCATCAGGTCAGTCTGGGCAAAGGCAGCGCCGGCGGTGACGATGGGGCCATCGGCGCAGACCATTCTTGCTGCGTCAACCTGGCAGCGCGGATTCATTCGCTGCAACAGGGGTGCCAGCCACCAGGTTGTCGTGACGCGCTTCCCGTCAAGCAAGCCGGCGAATTCCAGCAAGAAGACTGACGAGCAGCCTGCTGCGACTCTGCCGCCGCGTCGGACGTGCGTCTGCAGTGCACGCACAAGTCTCTGGAGATCAGGGCGATCGAGGCTGGAGCGGATTTCTCCTTCCGTGTTCAACCCGAGTCCTGGAAGTATCCAGGTCGAACTATCCGACTTGGAGTCGACTGGGAGTCTCACG
Source organism: Pseudomonadota bacterium (assembly GCA_040384625.1). Classification (GTDB taxonomy): domain Bacteria; phylum Pseudomonadota; class Gammaproteobacteria; order Burkholderiales; family Burkholderiaceae_C; genus CADEEN01. Next base: position 1,788 of record JAZKIW010000155.1, read on the forward strand.
GACTCGACGAGCAGTCCTGACTGGAGGTGAACCGTTCCACCGAAGGGGGAGCAGACTCTCCATTTCGGGGTGCAGGCACCGACCCTCGGGGCGAGTGACGACGCTGCGCGCAGGATGTCCAGGGTGGCAGCCACGCTGGTTCCGTA
>JAZKIW010000156.1:0-19874 GCA_040384625.1 Pseudomonadota bacterium
CTTGACCTTCTTGCCGTACATGATCTTGTTCTTGACCACGCCGAACATGTGACAGAGCTTTTCTTCGGTATCGGCGATCAACTCGAACGGCAATTCGAGGTTCTGCTTGAACTTCTCGTGCGAGGCCATGTTGTCGCGCGACACCCCTAGCACGAGTGCACCCGCCTTGATGAAGTCCTTGTGGCGGTCACGGAACTGCATCGCTTCCGTCGTGCAGCCGGGGGTGTTGTCTTTCGGGTAGAAATACAGCACCACGGCCTGGCGGTGAAATGTCTCGGGGGTGATCTTCACGCCGCTGGTGGCGAGCGCTTCAAATTCCGGCAGGGCTTTGTTGAGGGCTGGCGTCATGTGTGGCGTCGAGTGGCAGTGATACCCTGCGTGAGCAGGTGCAGCCTGCAATTATAAGGGCGCTGGCATGGCCCTTGCGTTCAGGGGCTCGGGGCCACCAAGAGGGCTGCGACCACCGATCGGCCTTCGCTGGCCAGGACGTTGTAGGTTCGGCAGGCGGCCGCCGTGTCCATGGTTTCGACGCCGATGCGGGCGTCAATCAGCGAGCGGTACAGCCGCGCGGCAATGAACTGCAGGCGCTGGCCGCTGCCGAAGATCACCAGTTCTGGCTTCAGCGCCAGCACCTGTTCGAAATGCGCACCTGTCAGCGTCTCCGGGGCATTCACCGGCCATGCCTGCACATCGCCGCGCCACGGGACCAGCACGCTGTGGCCCCAGCGTACGCCATTGACCCACACCGCTTCGGGCTCGCGGCGCGAGATGGTGTTGGTGCCGGCGAGGCTGTCGGGCTGGAACTTCATGCGTGGATAATTCTATTTTCGCCCCAGCAACCTCTGTCGCCGAGCTGAATCCTTGAAGCCCATCACTAAATCGGCCAAGCTGGCCAACGTCGGCTACGACATCCGCGGCCCGGTCCTGGACAAGGCGCGGCAGATGGAGGACGAGGGCCACAAGATCATCAAGCTGAACATCGGCAACATCGCCGCGTTCGGACTCGAACCGCCCGACGAGATCGTGCAGGACATGATCCGCAACGTGCCGCACGCGGCCGGCTACACCGACAGCAAGGGCCTCTTCGCGCCGCGCAAGGCGGTGGTGCACTACACCCAGGAGAAGCAGGTCGCCGGGGTCACGGTCGACGACGTCTACCTCGGCAACGGCGCCTCGGAGCTGATCGCGATGAGCATGAACGCGCTGCTCGACGCCGGCGACGAGGTGTTGATCCCGTCGCCCGACTATCCGCTCTACACCGCCGTCGTGTCGCTGTCGGGCGGCACGCCGGTGCACTACCGCTGCGACGAAGGATCCGGATGGCTGCCCGATCTGGACGACATCCGCAAGCGCATCACGTCGAGCACCAAGGCCATCGTCGTCATCAACCCGAACAATCCGACCGGCGCGCTCTACCCCGACGAGGTGCTGCGGGGCATCGTCGAGATTGCACGCCAGCACCAGCTGATCGTCTTCGCCGACGAGATCTACGACAAGACCCTGTACGACGGCCTCAGCCACACCAGCATTGCGTCGCTGGCGGACGACGTGCTCTTCGTCACTTTCAATGGCTTGTCGAAGAACTACCGCTCCTGCGGCTACCGCGCCGGCTGGATGGTGGTGTCGGGCGACAAACGCCATGCCAAGGACTACATCGAGGGCTTGAACATGCTGGCCTCGATGCGCCTGTGCGCCAACACGCCCGGCCAGCTGGCGATCCAGACCGCCCTGGGTGGCTACCAGAGCATCAAGGATCTGGTGGCCCCTGGCGGACGGCTAGGCCGCCAGCGCGACCTGGCCTACGAGCTGCTCACCAGGATCCCCGGCGTCAGCGTGGTAAAGCCCAAGGCGGCGCTGTACATGTTCCCGCGCCTCGATCCCAAGCTCTACCCGATTGCAGACGACCAGCAGTTCGCCTATGAACTGCTGGCGGAGGAGAAGGTGTTGATCGTGCAGGGCACCGGGTTCAACGTGCCTGACAACGAACACTTCCGCGTCGTCTTCCTGCCCAACTCGGACGACCTCACCGAAGCCATCGGCCGCATCGCGCGCTTCCTCGACCACTACCGCAAACGGCAGCACACGTGAACACTCCTGCAGCAACATTGAAGCCGATCCGCGTCGGCCTGCTCGGCATCGGCACGGTCGGATCGGGTACGTTCAGCGTGCTGGCGCGCAACCAGCAGGAAATTCGCCGCCGCGCCGGCCGTGGCATCGAGATCGCCATGGTGGCCGACCTCGACGTGGTGCGCGCCAAGGGCATCGTCGGCGACGGTGTCGAGGTGGTGGCCGATGCGACCCTCGTCGTCGCCAACCCCGCGATCGACATCGTCGTCGAGTTGATCGGCGGCACCGGCGTTGCCCGCACCCTTGTGCTCGAAGCCATTCGCCAGGGCAAGCACGTGGTCACGGCCAACAAGGCGCTGCTGGCGGTGCACGGCAATCAGATCTTTGCCGCCGCGCGCGAGCGCGGCGTGATGGTGGCCTTCGAAGCGGCGGTGGCCGGCGGCATCCCGATCATCAAGGCCCTGCGCGAGGGCCTGACTGCGAACCGCATCGAATGGGTCGCCGGCATCATCAACGGCACGACCAACTTCATCCTGTCCGAGATGCGCGCCAAGGGCCTGGACTTCGAGGTTGTGCTGAAGGAGGCGCAGCGCCTGGGTTACGCCGAAAGCGATCCGACCTTCGACATCGAAGGCGTCGATGCCGCGCACAAGGCGACGATCATGAGCGCGATCGCGTTCGGCGTGCCCGTGCAGTTCGAAAAGGCCCACGTCGAGGGCATCACCAAGCTTCAAGGTGCGGACATCCGCTACGCCGAGCAGCTCGGTTACCGCATCAAGCTGCTGGGCATCACCAAGCGCCGCGAGCACGGCATCGAACTGCGTGTGCACCCGACCCTGGTGCCGAGCAAGCGCCTGATCGCTAACGTCGAGGGGGCGATGAACGCCGTGGTGGTGCAGGGTGACGCCGTCGGCACAACCCTCTACTACGGCAAGGGGGCGGGGGCCGAGCCGACCGCGAGTGCCGTGGTCGCCGACCTTGTCGACATCACGCGACTGGCGACAGCCGACCCCGACCACCGCGTGCCGCACCTGGCCTTCCAGCCCGACGCGATGGCCGATACGCCGATCCTGCCGATCGGGCAGGTGGTGACGGCCTTCTACCTGCGGCTGGTGGTGGCCGACGAGGCCGGCGTGCTGTCGCGCATCACCACCATCCTGGCCGAGAACGGCATTTCGATCGATGCCGTGCTGCAGCGTGAATCGGCTGAAGGCGAACGCCAGACCGACCTCATCATCCTCACCCACGACACCGTCGAAGGCCGCCTGCGTGAAGCACTGGCGCAGATGCAGGCCTTGCCGACCGTGCTGGCGCCGATCGTCAGCATCCGCAAGGAAGAGCTGGCCTGAAGTCCATGCGCTACATCAGCACGCGTGGCGACGCTACCGAACGACGCTTCTGCGACATCCTGCTGGAGGGCCTCGCCCCAGACGGCGGCCTGTACCTGCCGACCGCGTACCCCCAAGTCGACGGCGCGACGCTGAGCCGGTGGCGCGGGCTGTCCTACGCCGATCTGGCCTACGAGATCCTGTCGCTCTACATCGACGACATCCCGTCTGATGACCTGCGTGCGCTGTGCCGTAAGACCTATTCGGCGGCGGTGTTCGGCAGCGAGGCGATCGCTCCGCTCAAGCCGCTCGGCCCGGGGCTCGCCCTCGTGGCCCTGTCCAACGGCCCCACACTGGCCTTCAAGGACATGGCGATGCAACTGCTGGGCGCGCTTTTCGAGTACGAACTCGCGCGGCGCGGTGAATCGCTCAACATCCTCGGTGCGACCTCGGGTGACACCGGCAGCGCTGCTGAACACGCGATGCGCGGCAAGCGCGGCATTCAGGTCTTCATGCTCAGTCCGCAGGCTCGGATGAGCCCGTTCCAGCAGGCCCAGATGTTCAGCCTGCAGGATGCCAACATCCACAACCTCGCCGTCGACGGCGTCTTCGACGACTGCCAGGACATCGTCAAGGCGGTGAGCAACGACCTCGCGTTCAAGCGTCACTGGCACATCGGCAGCGTCAATTCGATCAATTGGGCGCGCCTGCTGGCCCAAGTGGTTTACTACTTCGCTGCCTACTTGCGCGCCACTGAGCGCAATGACGAACGCGTGAGTTTCGCCGTGCCTTCGGGCAACTTCGGCAACATCTGCGCCGGCCACATCGCCCGCATGATGGGCCTGCCAATCGCGCGCCTGGTCTGTGCCACGAACGAGAACGACGTCCTCGACGAGTTCTTCAAGAGCGGCAGCTACCGCCCGCGTGTCGGCGCCGAGACGCACGAGACCTCAAGTCCGTCGATGGACATCAGCAAGGCAAGCAACTTCGAGCGCTTCGTGTTCGACCTGCTCGGCCGGGACGGGGCACGCGTCAAGCGGTTGTTCGGCGCAGGGGGCTTCACCTTGTCGAACGACGAGTTCGTGCACATCGCCGACTTCGGCTTCGTCTCGGGGCGCAGCACCCACGCGCAGCGCCTGGACACGACCCGAACGGCATGGCGGCAGTTCCGCTGCGTGATCGACCCGCACACGGCCGACGGGCTTGGCGTGGCCTGGCCCCTCGTGCGCGAGGGCGAGCCGATGCTGGTGCTGGAGACCGCACTGCCGGCCAAGTTTGCCGCGACGATCCGCGAAGCCTTGGGTTTCGAGCCCGAGCGGCCGCCTGGTTTCGAGGGCATCGAAGCGCTGCCCAAGCGTTTCAGCGCGCTGCCCGCCGATGTGGCCGTCGTCAAGCGCTACATCGAGAGTCATGCCTGAGGCCCGTGCGCCGATGCTGAGCCTGGACGAGGCGCTGGCGCGTTTGCTTACCGGGGGGTCCGCGGCGCTCATCGCCGAGCTCGAGGCCGTGTCGACCTTCGACGCGCTCGGCCGGGTGCTTGCTGCCGACGTGGTCTCGGCGATCGATGTGCCTCCCGCTGACAACACCTCGATGGACGGCTACGCAGTCCGCGTCTCCGATGTGGCGCAACCGGGTGCGTACTTGCCCGTCAGCCAGCGCATTCCGGCTGGCGTGGTCGGTTCTGCGCAGGCGGCCGGCAGCGCGGCGCGCATCTTCACCGGTGCGCAAGTGCCCGACGGGGCCGACGCGGTGGTGATGCAGGAACAGTGCGAGGCGGATGAGGGTGGGGTTCGCATCCTCACTGTCCCTCAGGTGGGCCAGTGGATCCGGCGGCGCGGCGAGGACGTGCGCAGTGGCGCCACCGTGCTGACCCAGGGCACGCGGCTCACACCCCAGGCGCTCGGCCTGGCCGCCGGCGTCGGCACAGCGACGCTGAGCGTGCGTCGGCGGCCGCGCGTGGCCCTGTTTTCGACCGGCGACGAACTCGTGATGCCCGGCGTCGTCGCCCCCGAAGCCTTGGCGCCCGGTGCGATCTACAACTCGAATCGATTCACCCTGCGTGGCCTGCTGCAGGCCGCGGGCTGCGAGATCAGCGATCTCGGCATCGTGCCCGACCGACTCGACGAGACGCGTGCGGCGCTGTGTGATGCCGCTGCCGCCCACGACCTTATCCTCAGCTCGGGCGGGGTCTCGGTCGGCGAGGAAGACCACATCCGGCCCGCCGTCGCCGCCGAAGGGCGGGTCGAGCTGTGGCAGGTGGCGATCAAGCCCGGCAAGCCGCTGGCCTTCGGCGCCGTGCGCCGGCCGATTGGCGGCGAGTCGCTGTTCATCGGTCTGCCCGGCAACCCGGTGTCGAGCTTCGTCACCTTCCTGCTCGCCGTGGCGCCGGTGCTGCGCGCGATGCAGGGCCTGCCCGGTGCGCTGCCTCAGCCTTTGCCACTGACGGCGCACTTCGACTGGGCCCGACCCGACAAACGGCGCGAGTTTCTGCGTGTGCGTCGAAATGCTGCCGGGGGGCTCGAGCTGTTCGGCAACCAGAGTTCAGGCGTGCTGACGTCGGCCGTCTGGGCCGACGGCCTGGTCGACAACCCGCCTGGTCACGTTATCGCGCAGGGTGACTTGGTGGCCTATCACCCCCTGAGCGGCTTGATCGGCGGCTGAACGATGCGAGTCACGGTGCGTTATTTCGCCGCACTGCGCGAGACGCTCGGCGCGCAGGAGACAGTGCAGGTGACGGGACCGGCGACCTTGGGCGGCCTGCGCGATCAGCTGATTGCCAGCAGCCCACGCCATGCAGAGGCCCTGCGCCGCGGTCGTGCGTTGCGTTGCGCCCTGAACCAGGCGCTGACCGACGAAGCGGTTGCGCTCGAGGACGGCGCAGAAGTGGCCTTCTTTCCGCCGGTGACGGGCGGTTGAGAATGCCCGCGCCGCGCGTCCTGATCCAGCATGCCGACTTCGATGCCGGCCGCGAGATCGCCGCCCTGCGTGCAGGAGATGCAGGGGTCGGTGCGGTGGCCTCGTTCATCGGCACCGTGCGCGACCGCAGCAGCGCGGGCGGCCCGGCCGACACCACGTGCATGGAGCTCGAGCATTACCCAGGCATGACCGAACGCGCAATCGAGGCGATGATCGAAGCTGCCCACCAACGCTTCGACATCCGCGCTGCGCGGGTCATCCACCGCATCGGCGCGCTGGCACCGCTCGACCAGGTGGTGCTCGTGCTGGTCACGTCCGCGCACCGGGGAGACGCCTTCGCGGCCTGCCAGTTCCTGATGGACTACCTGAAGACGCAGGCGCCCTTCTGGAAGAAGGAGCATCGCCCCGACGGCACGGCGGAGTGGGTCGATGCACGTGTCGCCGACGATGCAGCGCTCGAACGCTGGGGCTTGAAGAGCGGCAACGCGACATGAACTCGGTACCGCTGGCTTCGGCCCTGCTGGCCGTGTTCCTCGGCGCGGGTCTCGGCGCCTGCCTGCGCTACGTCCTCGGCGAATCCCTCAACCACCTGCTGCCGCAGGTGCCGCTGGGAACCCTGGCTGCAAACCTGATCGGCGGCTACCTGGTCGGTGTCGCGATCGGCCTCTTCGCCTGGCGCGCCGACCTGTCCTTGCTGTGGCGCCTGGCCCTGATCACCGGCTTTCTCGGTGGCTTGACGACGTTTTCTACTTACTCGGCCGAGGTGGTGGACGCCTTCGCGCGCGGCGAGGTGGTCTGGGCGCTCGTGATCGCGGTGTCGCACCTGGCGGGCTCGCTGCTGCTGACCGTGCTCGGCCTGGCGACGGTCAGGGCCTTGATCACACCCTGATCCGGATGCGGCCAACTTATAGTGCGCCCGACATGCTCGATGCAGCGCCCGACTCCAGCAGCCACCGCACGCCGGATGCGTCCTCGCTGCGAGTGGCCCTGGGCGGCTTCGCCACCGGCGTGACCATCGTCACCTGCCGCGATGCGGACGGTGCGCCGGTCGGCCTGACCGTCAATTCCTTCAACGCCTTGTCGCTGGAGCCGCCGATGGTGTTGTGGTCTCTGCGCCTGGCCAGCCCCAGCCTGGCAGCGTTCGATGCGGCCAGCCACTTCGCCATCAACGTGTTGTCGGAAGCGCAAGTCGATCTGTCGCGGCGCTTCGCGTCGACGCTGGCGGCCAAGTTCGACGAAGGGGTGTGGGGGCAGGGCGTCTGTGGCCTGCCGGTCCTGGCCGGCTGCGTCGCCACCTTCGAGTGCGAGCTCGCGTCGCACCAGGTGGCGGGTGACCACCGGCTCTACCTCGGTCGCGTCGTCGCGACCGGGTCGCAGGCCGTGCCGCCGCTGGTCTATCACGGTGGGCGCTACCACCTGTTGGGAGAGATCCTTTGATGCCGGCGCCGATCGAAGGCCGGTGGATCGCCGCCTTCGTCGAGGTGCTGCAGCGGTGTGGGGTGCGCGCGGGTGATGCCTGCGCGGTGCTGACCGAGTCGCAGTCGCGGCCGGTGCTGGCACAGCTGGCCGGCCTGGCCTTGCAGCAGCTCGGCGCGCGCCACTTCGAAGTCCGAGTCCCGACGCCTGCCATGGTTGCCCCGGTGCCGGTGCGTTCGACTGGGGCGTCGATGGTGCTGCAGGACCAGGCGGCTGTGGTGGACGCCTTGGCGCATTGCGTCCTGGTCGTCGATTGCAGCGTCGAGGGCCTGCAGCACGCCGCTGAACTGCCGACCATCCTGGCCGGTGGCGCGCGCGTGCTGGTCGTCAGCAACGAACACCCGGAGATCCTCGAGCGTTGCCTGCCGCAGGCCGAGGACGAAGCGCAGGCTCGCGATGCGATGCGGCGCCTGAAGGCTGCGCGCCGCATGCGCGTCACGTCCGCAGCCGGCACCGACCTGACGATCGACCTCGCCGGCGCCCGCGTCGGGGGCGTCTGGGGCTTCACCAGCAAACCGGCCACCCTGACCCATTGGCCCGGCGGCCTGGTGCTGGCGTTTCCGGCCGCGGGCAGTGTCAGCGGCCGCCTGGTTCTCGACCGCGGCGACGTCAACCTGACCTTCAAGCGCTACCTGCATGACGCCGTGCACCTCGTCATCGCCGACGATCACGTCACCGAGGTGGTGGGTGACTCGCCCGACGCCGAGATGATGCGCGGCTACTTTGCCGCCTGGGGCGACCGGGCGGCCTATGCGGTGTCGCATGTCGGCTGGGGCTTGAACCGGCGCGCGCGCTGGGATGCGATGACCTTCTACGACAAGGGCGACTTCAACGGCACCGAGCTACGCGCCTTCGCCGGCAACTTCCTGTATTCGACGGGCGCCAACGAGGTCGCCGGGCGCCACACGGCGGGCCATTTCGATCTGCCGCTGCGCGGCTGCACGGTCGAACTGGATGGCGAGGCCGTTGTGCGAAACGGGGCCTTGCTGTGAGCAACGTCAGGCTTGTCCGCGAGGCACCGCTGGCGCACCTGCGTTGGGACGGCGGCGGGCACACCGTCGTGTTGCTGCACGGCGTCGGGGGCGGGCGCGAGGCCTGGGGCGACAGCATCTCCGGCACCGGCAGCGCGCTGGCCGAGGCCGGATTCACGGCGATCGCGGTCGACCTGCCGGGCTACGGGCACTCGCCATCGATCGAGCCCTATGACATGGCCGGCCTGGCCGCGGCGGTGAGTGCGCTGATCCAATCGCTGCAGTTGGACCGCTGCGCCCTGGTGGGGCACAGCATGGGCGGTATGGTGGCGCAGGAAATGATGGCGCGCTCGCCCGGCCTCGTGCAGGCGCTGGTGCTCAGCGCCACGTCGCCGGCCTTCGGCCGCCCCGACGGCGCCTGGCAGGCCGAATTCCTGGCTCAGCGCCTGGCTCCGCTCGATGCGGGCGGCGGCATGGCCGCCTTGGCCCCGGGCCTTGCGCTCGGCATGGCCTCCCCGAGCGCGCCGCACGACGCGGTGGCGCGTGCGGCAGTGCTGATGTCGGCCGTTCCCGAGGCCACGTATCGGCGGGCCCTGCAGGCCATCGTCGGCTTCGATCGTCGCGAGTTGCTCGGCGACCTGCGCCTGCCGGTGCTGTGCCTGGCCGGCGAGCATGACCGCAACGCCCCTCCGAGGGGCATGCAGCAGATGGCGGCTCGCATCGCTGGCGCCGAGTACCAGTGCCTGGCCGGCGTGGGCCATCTGGCCAACATGGAAGCGCCGGGGCCGTTCAACCATGCCATGGTCGATTTCCTGCAGCGCCGTTTCTGAACCGAGGCCCGCCATGCCCGAGCTGTCCTTTCCCCACATCGCCGGCAACGCCGCGGTGCTGACCGCGCAGCAGCGCGAACTGATCGATCTGGCCGCCACACTCGGCCGCGACCGGTTCGCGGCGCGCGCCGCGCGCTGGGACCGCGAGGCGAGCTTCCCCTTCGACAACTTCGCCGACCTGCGCGCCGCCGGGTTGCTCGGGATCTGCGTGCCCAAGGCGCATGGCGGCCTGGGCGCCGACTTCGCAACCTACGTGATGGTGGCCGCCGAGATCGGGCGCCACTGCGGCTCGACAGCACTCTCCTACAACATGCATGTGTGTTCGACGATGTGGTCGGGCTTTATCGCCGATGCGCTGGACATGAGCGGGGCTGAACGCAGTGACCACGCGCGCGTTCGCGCGATCCACTTCGAGCGGGTCGTGGCTGAAGGCAAGGTCTATTCGCAACCGTTTTCCGAAGGCGGCGCCGCTGCCGCGGGCAAAGCCCCTTGGGGCACCCTGGCGCTGCGAGACCACGGCCCGCAGGGCGGCTACCGCATCAAGGGCAAGAAGATCTTCGCTTCGCTGTCGGGGGCGGCCGACTATTACGGCGTGCTGTGCACGCTCGAGGATCCGTCGGGTCCCCAGCATGGCGGCGGCACGCTGCGCGATTCGCTGTACCTGGCCGTGCCGGCCGACGCGCCCGGCGTGAGTGTGACGGGCGACTGGGATCCGCTGGGCATGCGCGGCACCGTCAGCCGCACCCTGCTGCTCGATGACGTGTGGGTGCCGGCCGACGCGCGCCTGATGCCCGAGGGCCTGTACTTCCAGGCCGCGCAGCGCTACCCGCACATGTTCGCGACACTGTCGCCGACCTACATGGGCATCGCCCAGGCGGCCTACGACTTCACAGTGGCCTACCTGCGCGGCGAGGTGCCGAACACGCCCCCGGTCAAGCGGCGCATGTACCCGACCAAGCAGATCGCGGTGGCAGAGATGCGCATCAAGCTCGAGCAGACGCGGGCGCTGTTCCTGCAGACGGCCCGTGAAGCGCGCGTCGATCCCGACAAGGACGCTCGTCTGCGCCTGTTGGCAGCGCACTACACGATCATGGAGAACGCGAACGACCTGTGCCGCGTGGCAGTGCGCACCTGCGGCGGACAGGCGATGCTGAAGTCCCTACCGCTGGAGCGCCTGTACCGCGACTCGCGTTGCGGCTCGCTGATGTTGCCGTGGACCGCCGAGCTCTGCGTCGACCGTCTCGGCCGCGAATGCCTGTACGAGGCGGGCGAGCGCGACGAGACGATCGAATCCTGAGCCTTTGACCGGCGCCCGTCTCGATGTTCGAGTTCGACGACCGCAGCATCGAGCAGGGGGTCGACACCGAGGTCGACGCTTTGCGGGCGTCTGGGGTCCGGGCTGGCGACTCGATCGGCTGGCTGGCGCTGAACGGTCCCCGCAGCCTGTCTTTGCTGCGGGCGTGCGGCCGGCTCGGCTTGCGCTTCGTGCCGCTGAACTGGCGCCTGGCCGCGCCCGAACTGGCTGCAATCGCGAGCCACGCCGGCCTGCAACACCTGTGGCATGACGAGGCCATGCAGTCCCTTGCCGAACAGGTGTGCAGTCTCATCGAGCCGCCCAGGCCGATCGCGCCTGGTCACCTGCCCGGCGACCTGCTGCTGGTCTACACCTCGGGCACCACGGGTGAGCCGAAAGGCGCGATCCACACGGCGGCGGCGATGCAGGCCAACATCGCCGCGGCGATCGACGCCCAGGGTCTCGATGCGAGGACGCGGACGCTGGCCGTGCTGCCGCTGTTCCATGTCGGCGGGCTGTGCATCCAGGTCCTGCCCACACTGGCCGTCGGCGGCGTGGTGCGCTTGCACGAGCGCTTCGATGCCGGCGCCTGGCTGAACGATGTGGCGTCCTGGCGACCGAGCACCAGCTTGCTGGTGCCGGCGACGATGCGCGCGCTGATAGAGCATCCGGATTGGCCTGGCACCGACTTGTCCTCGCTGTCTTTCATCAACACCGGCTCGTCGATCGTGCCGCGTGACCTGATCGATGCGTTCCATGCTCGCGGTGTGCCGGTGTGCCAGGTCTACGGCGCCACCGAGACTGGGCCGGTCAGCCTGGTCTTGCGCCCGGGCGAGGCGATGGCCCATCCGGGCAAGGCGGGTTGGCCGGCACTTGGGGTCGAGGTGCGGTTGGTCGACGGCGAGGTCTGGGTGCGCGGCCCGAACCTGGCGCGCGGCTATCACCGCGAGCCCGGTGCGCTGGCGTTCGCCGACGGCTGGTTTCGCACCGGCGACCTGGCCGAGCGCGGCGGCGACGGTTGCTACGAGATCGTCGGCCGCAGCAAGGACCTCATCATCTCGGGCGGCGAGAACATTCATCCGGCCGAGATCGAGAACCTGGCGCTCACCGACCCGGCCGTGGCCGAGGCCGCAGCGGTCGGTCTTCCCGATCAGCGCTGGGGCGAGGTGCCGGCGCTGGCCGTGGTGCCTCACCGAGGTGTCGAGGTCGACGCGGACCGCTTGCACGCCTTGTTCGAGGCTCGGCTGGCGCGCTTCAAGCGGCCGCGACGGATCGTGGTGCTCGTGGCCTTGCCGAAAACGGCGCTGGGCAAGGTTCAAAGGCTTGCTCTGGCACAGACCCTGGTCGGCGACCCGCCTTGAAACTGGACCGGTCGCCCTGCACATCCTGCGCAATTGGAGTGACCCGGCATGCGAATCGAGAAGTTCACCACCCGCTTTCAGGAAGCCCTGGCCGATGCCCAGAGCCTGGCCGTCGCGCGCGACAACCCCTACTTCGAGCCGGCGCACCTGCTGGCGGCGATGCTGGCCCAGGCCGAGGGTCCGAAAGCCTTGCTCGATCGCGCAGGGGTCAACACCGCCGCGCTGAAGACAGCCATGGACACCGCCATCGCCGGCCAGCCCCAGGTGCAGGGCAGCGGCCAGGTTGTCCAGCCTGGGCGCGACCTAGTGTCCTTGCTGCAGGCGGCAGAAAGGGAAGCCAACAAGCGTGGCGATCAGTTCGTCGCCAGCGAGATGTTCCTGCTCGCCCTGGCCGAGGCCAAGACCGACCTCGGGGCGACCGTGCGCGGCCACGGCATGACGAAGAAGGCGCTGGAGGCTGCGATCGAGGCCGTTCGCGGCGGCCAGAAGGTCGATTCGGCCGACGCCGAAGGCCAGCGCGAGGCGCTGAAGAAGTACACCGTCGACGTGACCGAGCGGGCCCGGCTGGGCAAACTCGACCCTGTCATCGGCAGGGATGATGAGATCCGCCGGGCCATCCAGGTGCTGCAGCGGCGCACCAAGAACAACCCAGTGCTGATCGGCGAGCCGGGCGTCGGCAAGACCGCGATCGTCGAAGGCCTGGCGCAGCGCATCGTCGCCGGCGAGGTGCCGGAGACGCTGAAAGACAAGCGCGTGCTGTCGCTCGACATGGCCGGCCTCCTGGCCGGTGCCAAATACCGGGGCGAGTTCGAAGAGCGCCTGAAGGCGGTGCTGAAGGAGGTCTCGGCCGACGAGGGCCGCATCATCCTGTTCATCGACGAGTTGCACACCATGGTCGGTGCCGGCAAGGCCGAGGGCGCGATCGATGCCGGCAACATGCTCAAGCCCGCGCTAGCGCGCGGCGAGTTGCATTGCATCGGCGCGACCACACTGGACGAGTACCGCAAGTACGTCGAGAAGGATGCCGCGCTCGAACGCCGCTTCCAGAAGGTTCTGGTCGACGAACCGACGGTCGAGGCCACGATCGCGATCCTGCGGGGGCTGCAGGAGAAGTACGAAGTCCACCATGGCGTCGAGATCACCGATCCGGCGATCGTCGCGGCGGCCGAACTGAGCCACCGCTACATCACCGACCGCTTCCTGCCCGACAAGGCGATCGACCTGATCGACGAGGCGGCGGCCAAGATCAAGATCGAGATCGACTCCAAGCCCGAGGCGATGGACAAGCTCGACCGCCGACTGATCCAGTTGAAGATCGAACGCGAGGCAGTTCGCAAGGAGAAGGACGAAGCGTCGAAGAAGCGCTTTGGCCTGATCGAAGTCGAGATCGCCAAGCTAGAGCGTGAAGCCGCCGACCTGGACGAGATCTGGAAGGCCGAGAAGGCCGCGGCGCTGGGCTCGGCGCATGTCAAGGAAGAGATCGACCGGATCCGACATCAGATCGAGGAGTGGACGCGCAAGGGCAACTTCGACAAGGTGGCTGAGCTTCAATACGGCAAGCTGCCCGAGCTCGAAAAGACCCTGAAGGACGCGCAGGCCAAGGAAACAAAGAAGACCAAGGCCGGCAAGGACGGCAAGGCCGGACCGCAGCTGTTGCGCACGATGGTCGGCGCCGAGGAGATCGCCGACGTCGTCTCACGCGCCACAGGCATCCCGGTCTCGAAACTGATGCAGGGCGAGCGCGACAAGCTGCTGCAGATGGAGGCCAAGCTGCACGAGCGTGTGGTCGGCCAGGATGAAGCGATCAGTGCCGTCGCCGACGCGATCCGCCGATCGCGCGCGGGCCTGAGCGACCCGAACCGGCCGCTCGGTTCCTTCCTCTTCCTCGGCCCCACGGGCGTGGGCAAGACCGAGCTGTGCAAGGCGCTGGCCGGCTTCCTGTTCGACAGCGAGGAGCAGATGCTGCGCGTGGACATGAGCGAGTTCATGGAAAAACACAGCGTCAGTCGCCTGATCGGCGCGCCGCCGGGTTACGTCGGTTACGACGAAGGCGGCACGCTGACCGAGGCGGTACGCAGGAAGCCCTACAGCGTGTTGCTGCTCGACGAGGTCGAGAAGGCGCACCCGGATGTCTTCAACGTGCTCCTGCAGGTGCTCGACGATGGTCGCCTGACCGATGGTCAAGGCCGCACCGTCGACTTCAAGAACACCGTGATCGTGATGACCAGCAACCTCGGCTCGCACATGATCATGCAGATGGCCGGGCAGGAGAGCGAGCTGATCCGCCAGGCGGTGCAGGCCGAGGTCAAGCAGCACTTCCGGCCCGAGTTCCTCAACCGGATCGATGAACAGGTGGTGTTTCATGCGCTCGACGAGTCGCACATTCGCTCGATCGCCAAAATTCAGCTGAAGATCCTGGAAGCTCGGCTGGCCAAGATGGACCTGCAGCTCGATGTCTCGTCGGAAGCACTGTCCGAGATCGCCAAGGTCGGATTCGACCCGGTGTTCGGTGCGCGGCCGCTGAAGCGCGCCATCCAGCAGCGCATCGAAAACCCGGTCGCCAAGCTGATCCTCGAGGGCCGCTTCGGGCCCAAGGACGTGATCCCGGTCGATGTGGACGGTGGCGAGTTCGTCTTCTCGCGCGTCGTGCACTGAGGGCTGGCTGCTACGCTGTGTCGCCGTCCTCGAGCAGCAGGTCCAGGCGCTGCAACTGCAGTCGCACCAGGGTCAGGTTCGCCAGGCTGCGGTCCAGCACGGCGTGCAGGGCCAGACCGGGGCGAGCCGGCACGGCGCGCAGTAATTGGTGGTGGCTGCCCAGGGTAATGGCGGCATCGGGCGCGGCTTCGCCCAGGTTGAGCGCGTGCGCCGCTTCGGCCATTGAAGCCATCAAGCTGGCGCCCTGCGAGGCCAGGGCGGCAGGACCCGGCCTGGCACCGGCATGGCCGATCGTGCGTTGCGTGCCCAACTCGAACACGCAGCAACTGACCATGCCCTTCAAGTCGCCGCATTTGCGGATGTAGGTCGCCAGGGCCGGGTCGACGGGCGCCGCTCTGGGTGGCGCAGCGCTGCGAACGGCCGGCATCGGCTGCATCGGTAGCGGAGGCCGAGGTGGGGCGTTCGTGGCGGACTCGAGCAGCGAGCCGGTGTCGGCCTTCTGAGCCGGCGCTGCGCTCGCGGCGGGAGCGGTCGGGGCCGTCGGTGGCGCGACCGGGTCGAGGACTTCAGGCAGGTGAACAGCCTTGTCTCGCAGCGGCAGCCGCAACTTGTTCCAGCTGCCACGCAGGTAGTTCCAGGCCTCGGCCGGGCGGGTGACCAGAGGTGTCGTGCGCACTTGTACCGAGGTGCCGATGGCCAGGTGCGAAGCCTGGCTGGCGAGCGCGGAGGCCCCCGCCAGCGGCAACATCAGCAGCTCGCGGTTATGCCACGGCCCTTCCTTGATGGCGTCGTGCAGGGGCAGCAGGGCGGTGGCCAGGGCGTGCGGAGGCAGGTCGCCGACGATCACGACGGCCAACCGGCTGTGAGCCAGCAACAGGCGCGAGAGTCTGCGCCGTTGCTGCGTATCGGCGTCGACCTCGGTGGTGTACAGGCGCAGCACCGGTTGACCTGGTGCGACAGGCAACTCGACGAACTCGAGCCGCGCCAGAGGCATGCCCAGGCCCTGGCGCCGAACGTGCAACTGATGCACTGGCCGGCCCATCGCCACGGCCAGGCCGGCGAGCATGCGGCGCGATGACAGCGTGCCGATGTCATGCAAGGCGACGTACTCGGGCTTGAGCAGGTCGAACTGCTGCTGCAGCGCTTCGGTCGGGTCGATGACGACGAACAGCTCCCACTGCGACTCGCCCACCTGGCGTCCAACGTGGCGTTGAGCCTGGGCCAGATATTCGTCCTTGTCCCGCATCAACTGCGTGGCCAGGCCGGCCTGCTGTCTCGTGGCCTCCCAGGTTTCCTCGTCCTGCTCGTCGAAGTCCCGCGAGGGCTGCGCCGAAGCATCCCAGGTGGACATCTCATGTATCGGTTTGGCCATGGCGCAGAGCCGCAGGGGCGGCCGGGAGAACTTCAGCCACAGTGTACGGCCCACCCCCCCGGTTCGAGGGCCTCCTAGAATCCCGCACATGAAACCCAAGCAGACGGGGCAGGCGCCGGTGGTCATCATTGGTGCCGGCTTGGCAGGGCTCACGGTCGCGCTGCATCTGGCCGCAGACCGCGCCGTGGTGGTGCTGGCCAAACGCAATCTCGACGAAGCCGCCACCGCATGGGCCCAAGGCGGGATCGTCGGCGTGCTGGGTCGCGATGACAGCATCGAGTCGCATGTGCGCGACACGCAGGACGCCGGTGCCGGCTTGGTCGACGAACACACCGCACGCTTCATCGCCGAACACAGCGCGCGCGCCGTCGAGTGGCTGGTGGACCAAGGCGTGCCGTTCTCGGCCGACCCTGACGGGCCGCTCGGCCTGCACCTGACGCGCGAAGGTGGTCATGCGGTGCGTCGCATCGCGCATGCCGCCGACGCCACCGGCCGCGCGATCCACGACGCACTGCTGGAGCAGACGCGCGCGCACCCGAACATCGTGTTGCGCGAGCGCTGGATGGCGGTGGACCTGATCACCTCGCGCCACCTCAAGCGCGAGGAACCGCCACGCTGCTACGGTGTGTACGCGCTGGACATCGATGCCGGCCGCGTCGAGACGCTGAGCGCGTCGGCCGTGGTCCTGGCGACGGGCGGCGTCGGCAAGGTCTACCGCTACACCAGCAACCCCGATACCGCCACGGGAGACGGGATCGCGATGGCCTGGCGCGCCGACTGCCGCGTCGGCAACATGGAGTTCATCCAGTTCCATCCGACCTGCCTGTATCACCCGCAGGAGCGCAGCTTCCTGATCACCGAGGCCTTGCGCGGCGAGGGCGCTCACCTGCTGTTGCCGGCGAAGGACGGCAACGGATTCGGCCAGCGCTTCATGGACCGCCACGACACGCGCGCGGAACTGGCGCCGCGCGACATCGTCGCCCGGGCGATCGACTTCGAGATGAAGAAGCACGGCGTAGACCATGTCTGGCTGGACGCACGCCATCTCGGCGAGGACTTCCTGAAGGAGCACTTCCCGACCATCCATGCGCGCTGCCTGAAACTGGGCATCGATATCGCGCAGCAACCGATCCCGGTGGTGCCTGCGGCGCACTACACCTGCGGCGGCGTCGTGACCGACCTCGAGGGCCGCACCGACCTGCCGGGCCTGTTCGCTGTCGGCGAGACGACCTACACCGGGCTGCATGGCGCGAACCGGCTGGCCAGCAACTCCTTGCTCGAGTGCGTGGTGCTGGGCCGGACCTGCGCGATGGCCATCACGGCCGCGGCGCCGAGCGAGCTGCCAGCACTGCCGGCCTGGGACGAGAGCCAGGTCGAGAACGCCGACGAGCTGGTCGTGATCGCCCACAACTGGGACGAGTTGCGGCTCTTGATGTGGAACTACGTCGGCATCGTTCGCACCACCAAGCGCCTGGAGCGTGCGTTGCACCGCATCGATCTGCTGAGGAGCGAGATCGACGAGTACTACGCCAATTTCCGGGTCAGCCGCGATCTGCTCGAACTGCGCAACCTGGTCGACTGCGCGGAACTGATCGTGCGCTCGGCCCTGATGCGGCACGAGAGCCGCGGCCTGCACTACAGCCGCGACTATCCGCAGACCTTGCCGGTCAGTTTCCCGACCGTGCTGATTCGCGGGATGCGCGGCTTGTGAATCTGGCCTAGGCCCGCACGCGCATCGCCACACGCGCCTGGACGAATTCGAAGGCGTACTTGACGGCCGCGTTCAATGCCAGCTCGCTGGCCGCAGCTTCACTCTCGGTCAGGTAGAAGGCATAGTCAGCGCGATGCCGGATGTAGCGCGAAGGCAGGCGGTTCAACGCGACGCAGGCCACGTCGGCGAGCAACTCCGCCTCTTCGGCGATCACCGGGTACAGCGACCGGCTCTTCAACACGGCGGCGAAGACCGTCTGTTCGTATTGGTTGTGGATGGATTCAAAGTCCACGCTCATGGCATCTCCGCTGGCCGTCCATCGGCCCTGGGGGCCATTGTTCGGGGCTTTCGAATCGGCGAAGGATGCAACAGCGGGTCGAAGGCCCGCCAGTTCAGGCGCTGCCGATGGCCGGCACGAAGCCACGTTGCGGCTGGGCGATGCTGGCCGGATGGGCAGCCACGAAGTCCATCATGCGTTCGATGCATCCGAGGGCCTGGGTCCGGATCGGCTCCGGCACCGAGACTTCGCCGCGCCCCTGTTCGAGGCAATCGATGACGCCCTGCACCGCGTTCATCGCCATCCACGGGCAATGGGCGCAACTCTTGCACGTCGCGCTTTGGCCGGCGGTGGGCGCTTCGAGAAGCTGCTTGTCCGGCGCCAGCTGTCGCATCCGGTGCAGGATGCCGTTGTCGGTGGCCACGATGTAGCTGCGAGCTTTCCCCTCGACCACGGCCCGGATCAGCTGGGAGGTCGAGCCGACGACGTCGGCCAGCGCCACCACGCCGGCCGGTGACTCGGGATGCACCAGAACCAGGGCGTCCGGGTGGTCGCGCTTCATGAGTTCGAGTTCGAGAGCCTTGAACTCGTCGTGCACGACGCACTCGCCGTTCCACAGCAACATGTCGGCGCCGGTCTCGTCGCGGATGTAGCGACCGAGGTGACGGTCGGGGGCCCAGAGAACCTTCTCGCCCTGGTCCTTCAGGTGGCGCACGATGGCCAACGCGCAGGAGCTGGTGACCATCCAGTCGGCACGCGCCTTCACCGCGGCGCTGGTGTTGGCGTAGACCACCACCTTGCGATCCGGATGCGCATCGCAGAAGCGAGCGAACTCGTCGGGCGGACAACCGAGGTCGAGCGAGCAGGTCGCCTCGAGGTCGGGCATCAGCACCCGCTTGGAAGGAGACAGGATCTTCGAGGTCTCGCCCATGAAGCGCACGCCGGCCACGACCAGGGTCTGCGCCGGGTGGTCGCGCCCGAAGCGCGCCATCTCCAGCGAGTCGGAAACGCAGCCGCCACTTGCCTGGGCCAGGTCCTGCAGGTCGCCATCGACGTAGTAGTGCGCGACCAGGACCGCGTTGTGCTGCCTGAGCAGGGTGGCAGCACGCGCCAGAGCCTGCTTGCGCTCAAGCGGCGGCGGCGCCAGCGGCACGCGGGCCCAAGCCTGTTCGGTGCGGCTGGCGCCTTTGGCGTCCTGCCGCGTGAAGTCGACCAAGATCTGGCTCATGCCGGCAATGGTAGCCGGCACGCAAAGACCTAGCCGAGATTGCGTTCGGCCTCGGCGAGCTTGAACTTGAGCAGGGCCAGGTTGGCGTGCGCGCGGTCGATACGGGCGAAGAGGAACTGGTTCGGTCGTCGCTGCAAGGGGCGGATCAGATGACAGACGCTGCCGTTGACGACCGCGATCTCATCCAGCGACCCGGGCAGGGCCATGGCATTGCTGGCCTGCCGATGCGCGCGAAGCACGGGGGCCAGCGCGGCGGCGGCGCGCGCCAGATCCGGGCCGGCGTCACGCGACTCGCCGGCCAGCAGGTCGCCGTCGGTGGCGTCTGCCAGGGCGCAGCCGAGCACGCCATCGGTGTGCATGAGGACGCGCAACTGGCGCGCCACGGCGG
>JAZKIW010000156.1:19884-37696 GCA_040384625.1 Pseudomonadota bacterium
CGCGGGCTTCGAGCGCGGCAGGGTCCGTCGACAGCTGAGCCGGACCGTGCTGCCGGTCCCAGGCCGCGAGCAGAGCGTTCCAGACTGATGAGGTACCGATCAGCGGCTCGTCCAGCACCTCGACCTGCACCTTGCGCGGCCACTCCAGCCCGGCGATCTTGCTGGCGATCCACGCGCCGCTGGGTGGCAGCAGGAAGAGCAGGCTCTCGCAATGCCAGCTCGGCTCGCGCACGGCGGCATGCAGCGCGAGCAGCATCGCTTCGACTTCCGGGGGCTGCATCGGGCCGACGATGACGGCCGCCATCTGGCTGCGCTCCATCAGCACGAAGGGCACGCGCAAGCTTTCGCCTTCGGCCTCGCGCAGGTCGGTGTGGTAGATCTTCAGTGTGGCCTCGCCTCGGCGTGGCACGACCGTGCGCTCGAGTGTGGCAAGGATGCGCAAGGTGGCCTGCTCGCGCAGGTGCAGGCGCTCGACCGGCTGGCCGGTGGCGTCGGACAAGGCCTTGATCACGCCTGGTGCCCACAAATGGGCGGGGTCGAGCAGGGTGATCGTGCGCACGTCGTTGGCGCCCTGCGACTTGGCCAAATGCTCGCGCATGGCCTGGGCCGGCGAGCCGGTGACGAACAGGTCCTGCTGGTGGCGATCGACCATGCGGCCGTCGTCGGACAAGTGCGTGTCGGTGCTCTCCAGCACCGCGGTCGCGGCAAAGGAAGGAACAGGGCTGCCCGGCGTCAGGGGCGTGGCGGTCAGCTCCCCGAAAAGCGACTTCAACATCTCTGCTCCCTGGACTGCTGTGGTGGTCGCACCTTAGCGGAACGCGTGACAGGTCGGTGCCGACAAGAAACCCAGGGACGCTGCGGCGCGCACCTAGTAACCTTTGTCACACTCGGCTCTCACCTTGGCCGTCTCAACACCCTCGTTACCATCGCCTCCATGAGCACATCGACTGCCAGCAGTCCTGGCCGCCGCGCGGACGATCTGCGCACCATCACCTTGGTCGGCGTGGCTCACGGCACCTCGCACTTCTTTCACATGCTGTTGCCCCCGCTCTTTCCGATGTTCAAGGAAGGCTTCGGGCTCAGCTACGCCGAGCTGGGGCTGCTGGTGACCCTGTTTTTTGCGGTCTCCGGCATCGGCCAGGCCCTGGCCGGTTTTCTGGTCGACCGCATCGGCGCACGACCGGTGTTGTTTGCCGCACTGGGCTGCTTCGTCGCGGCGGGCGCCAGTGGCGCACTGGCTCAGGGCTATGGCGGCCTGATGCTTGCGGCCGCACTGGCCGGCCTGGGCAACTCGCCCTTTCATCCGATCGACTTCACGATCCTCAATCAACGCGTTTCGCAGCCGCGCCTCGGGCATGCCTATGCGGTCCACGGCATCAGCGGGAATCTCGGCTGGGCCATTGCGCCGCTGGTGCTGCTCGGAATCAGCGGCGCCACAGGCTCGTGGCGCTGGGCCTTGGCCGCCTGCTCGCTTTGGGCCCTGGTGGTTCTGGCCCTGCTGCTGTGGCAACGAGAGGCCGTGGACGACCGCCGCGGGCAGTCCAGCCTGGGCAGACCGGTCGCTGCTGGAAGCACTGAACCCGCACTGGCCTTTCTGCGCCTGCCCTCTGTGTGGCTGTGTTTTTCGTTCTTCTTCTTCCTGACCTGCGCCCTGGCAGCGATCTTGAGCTTTGCCGGCCCGGCGCTGCAACGCATGTACGGCCTGCCCATTGCCTCGGCATCCGTTGTCGTCAGTGGTTTCATGCTTTGCGGTGTGGCCGGCCTGCTGGTCGGAGGCTTTCTCGCCGTGCGTGCCGAGCGCCTGGAACGCCTGGTCGGTGCATGCCTGGCCGGCTCGGCGGTCCTGCTGGCGCTTGTCGGTACCGGCTGGCTGCCGGCCTGGATGGCTGTCGGCGTAGCTTCTCTGGCGGGCATGGGCACGGGGCTCGCGGGCCCGTCGCGCGACATGCTCATCAAACGCGCTGCGCCACCGGGTGCCACCGGCCGTGTCTATGGCACGGTGTACTCGGGCCTGGACCTGGGCTTCGCGCTGGCGGCGCCGGTGTTCGGCGCGGTGCTCGACGGCGGCAACCCGGGCGGCGTGTTCATCGGGGCGGCGCTGGCCTTGGTGCTGGCCGTGGGCTGCGCCTCGCTTATCGGCGTGCGGCTGGCCACCACACGTTCGGTGACCGCATGACGACACCCCGCAGCCGGCTCGCGGGCCATGCACTGGTGGAGGCACTGATCGCGCAAGGCATTGACACTGCATTCGGTGTCCCTGGCGAAAGCTACCTGGCCGTCCTCGACGGCTTCCACGACCACGCCGACCGGATCCGCTTCGTCGCATGCCGTCACGAAGGCGGTGCTTCGTTCATGGCCGACGCCCAGGGCAAGCTGACCGGCTGGCCGGGGGTTTGCTTTGTGACGCGAGGGCCGGGGGCGAGCAACGCTGCGATCGGCTTGCACACCGCGTTCCAGGACTCGACACCAATGGTCCTGTTCATCGGCCAGGTGGCGAGCGACCAGCGTGACCGGGAAGCCTTTCAGGAACTCGACTACCGCCAGGTCTTCGGTCCCGGCACCCTCGGCATGGCCAAGTGGGTGGCCGAGGTGCAGCACGCCGACCGCCTGCCCGAGTATGTCGCGCGCGCCTTCCACACTGCGATGCAGGGCCGGCCGGGGCCGGTGGTGCTGGTGCTGCCGGAGGACATGCTGACCACGCCCACGACAGCGCCAGTCTTGCCGCGGGTGCTGCCGGCGCAGGCCTGGCCGGCACCCGGGGCCTTGCGCGATCTGCGTTCGATGCTGGTTGCCGCTGAACGCCCGCTGGCCATCGTCGGAGGTTCGGGCTGGAGCGCGGAGAGCGCTCGCGCGCTGCAGCGATTTGCCGAGGCCTGGCAACTGCCCGTCGGTTGTGGCTTTCGCTTCCAGGACTGCTTCGACAACCGCCATCCGTTGTACGCCGGCGATGTCGGCATCGGCATCAATCCCAAACTGGCCGCGCGTGTGCGCGAGGCTGATCTGATCCTGGCCATCGGTGTCCGTCTGGGCGAGATGACGACCGGGGGCTACAGCCACCTGGCGGTGCCGCGACCGGTGCAAAGGCTGGTCCACCTGCACGCCGGCGCCGAGGAACTGGGACGGGTCTACGCGGCTAATCTGTTGCTGCAGTGTTCGCTCGGCGTGGCGGGGCAGGCCTTGGCGACGCTCGAACCGCCGCCCGGCCCACCCCGGTGGGCCGCTTGGGCATCCGGTGCGCACGCCGACTACGAAGCCAATCATGACGCGCCGACCGTGGCGCCGCTGGACATGGCACAGGTGATCAAGACAGTGCAAGCCCTGGCACCCGCCAACACGGTTTACACCAATGGCGCGGGCAACTTTAGCGCCTGGCTGCATCGCTACACGCGCTACTTCGGCTTGCAGCACCACGGCCGCACCCAACTGGCCCCGACCTCGGGTGCGATGGGTTATGGCGTCCCGGCTGCCGTCGCGGCCGCGTTGCTCTACCCCGAACGCACCGCAATCAACATCGCTGGCGACGGCGACTTCCAGATGACCGGCCAGGAGCTGGCGACTGCGCGGGCGCACGGCGCCGGGCGCGGCGCGGGAAAGCTGATCAGCATCGTCGTCGACAACGGCACCTGGGGCACGATTCGCATGCACCAGGAGCGCGAGTTCCCTGGGCGCGTGAGCGGCAGCGACTTGCGCGCCAACCCCGACTTCGCGGCACTGGCCCGGGCCTACGGTTGGCAGGCCTCGCGCGTGACGACGACGGACGAGTTCGAGCCAGCCTTTGCCGCGGCGTTGGTCGCCGACGGCCCGACCTTGATCCACCTCACGCTGGACACGGATGTCAGCACGCCGCGCACGACCCTGACCGCCTTGCGGGCAGCCGCACTCGACAAACGCTGATCAGCGGCAGTCGCTGGCGATGACAGCGCGTGCGCGCTGCATTTCCTCGGCGCGGCCCTTGTCGTCGAGCACTTCGCGCTCGCCCTGTGCGTTGGAGCGTGCAAGGCGCTGGCCGTCGGCGAGCGCGGCCAGGTGACCCCTGGCGCGGCTGCAGTTCTCCGTCCGGATCGCCGCGTCCTTCTCCTGCTGCTGGCGCTGCAGCGCGGCTTGTTCTTCGGCGGCACGCTTGCGCCGCGCTTCGAGTTCCGGGTCGGTCCGCGGCGCGGCATTGACTGGAACCGCCGAGGCGGCAGACGCCGCCTTGGCCTCGGCCGCGGCGACCTTGCGCTGCAGCGGTGGGCGGTCGAGGATGTCCTTGGCCGGCACCGACTGCGGCGGCGGCACGTCGCTGACATGAATCTGCCCGCTCGCGTCACGCCATTTCCAGGCATTCGGCAGCGGTGCGGACTGTGCACCGGCGGGTCCGCTTGCGAGGAGGGCCGACAGAACGGTGGCGGTGAGCAGAAGGCGCATGGTGCGGTCGTGAAGCTTGTGCGGGAGAGGCTGTGATCCCGTTGCCAACGCAGTGTAGTACCGGCCGGTTGTCGGGAAATGCGACGAAATTCACGCTCTCCATAATCGACTTTTGCGGTGCGACACGTTTGTGTCGCTCTTTCCCTAGTTGCGGGGTTATCAGGCCGATCCGAGGTTGAGATACCGGGCAAGGAGAACACCTGCGGAGTTGAGGCGGGTGCCGTCACGGAAAGCCTCGGAAGTTGTCGAGGGGGACCGTTATGAGGTCACGCACTCACCGCCATAAGCGGACGCAGGCTTTCCTTCGGGGCAGACGTGCGTCCTCGATGGGTTCACCAACGAGGTCAGCATGGAAGAGATCATCGGCAACGATGGTTCTGCGTCCTCGCGCGAGCCGAACGACTGGCAGTCCACTGATGGCACCGGGTCGAACGGCACGGGAGAACGATGCAGTTGCGGATAGCGAAGGCTATGCAGCAAAGCGATTGGCGCAGGAGGAAACCCTGCAAAGGTCGCTGACCCGCTCGTTCGCCGCCAAGGCTCTGGCGGTGCGGAGAGTGATAGTGGGGAAGCCGGCCTCAGACTGAGGCTTCGGTGTGGGGAAGGGGGGTGCCGCTGATAGAATTGTGTGCTCCCCGAACCTGCACGAATGTTGTGCTTGAGCCGGATGCGGTGAAAGTCGCAAGTCCGGTTCTTAGGGGGGATGGGTCAGTAATGACCTATCCCTACCCTCTACTGGAGCCTTTTCCCATGCGCCTACTCGGCAAAGCGCTGACCTTCGACGATGTGTTGCTGGTCCCAGCCTACTCCCAGGTCCTGCCCCGCGACACCAGCCTCTCGACCCGCCTGTCGCGCAACATCTCTCTGAACCTGCCGCTGGTGTCCGCCGCGATGGACACCGTCACCGAAGCGCGCCTGGCGATCGCCATCGCCCAGGAGGGTGGCATCGGCATCGTGCACAAGAACCTCACGCCGCGCCAGCAGGCGGCCGAGGTGGCGCGCGTCAAGCGTTACGAGTCTGGCGTGTTGCGCGACCCGATCACAATCGGACCCGACACCCCCGTGCGCGAGGTCGTCGCGCTGGCGCATCAGCACGGCATCTCGGGCTTCCCGGTGCTCGAAGGCGCCAAAGTGGTCGGGATCGTGACCAACCGCGACCTGCGCTTCGAAACCCGGATGGACATTCCGGTGCGCGAGATCATGACCCCGCGCGAACGCCTTGTCACCGTGCGCGAAGGCGCGACCATCGACGATGGCAAGGCCCTGATGCACCGGCACAAGCTCGAACGCGTGCTGGTCGTCAACGATGCCTTCGAGCTGCGCGGGCTGATGACGGTGAAGGACATCACCAAGCAGACCAACTTCCCGAACGCTGCGCGCGACGGCCACGGCAAGCTGCGTGTCGGCGCGGCGGTGGGCGTGGGCGAGGGCACCGAAGAGCGGGTCGAGATGCTCGCCGCGGCCGGTGTCGATGCATTGGTGGTCGACACCGCGCACGGCCACAGCGCCGGCGTGATCGAGCGTGTGCGCTGGGTCAAGAAGCACTTTCCCCACATCGACGTCATCGGCGGCAACATCGCCACCGGCGACGCCGCGCTGGCGCTGGCCGAGGCCGGCGCCGATGCGGTCAAGGTCGGCATCGGACCGGGTTCGATCTGCACCACGCGCATCGTCACCGGCGTCGGCGTGCCGCAGATCATGGCCATCGACAACGTGGCGCGGGCCCTCAGGGGCAGTGGCGTACCAGTGATCGCCGACGGCGGTGTGCGTTACTCGGGAGACGTGGCCAAGGCCATCGTCGCCGGCGCCGACAGTGTGATGATGGGGAGCGCGATCGCCGGAACCGAGGAGGCGCCCGGCGAGGTGATCCTCTACCAGGG
The DNA here is from genome assembly GCA_040384625.1 of Pseudomonadota bacterium. GTDB lineage: Bacteria > Pseudomonadota > Gammaproteobacteria > Burkholderiales > Burkholderiaceae_C > CADEEN01. The sequence continues at coordinate 26,172 of JAZKIW010000156.1, forward strand.
CCGCAGCTACAAGAGCTACCGCGGCATGGGCTCCATTGGCGCGATGCAAAAGGGCAGCGCCGACCGCTATTTCCAGGACAACGGCGGCAACAACCCGAACACGACCAAGCTGGTGCCCGAAGGCATCGAGGGCCAGGTGCCGTACAAGGGATCGGTCGTCGGCATCTTGTACCAGATGGCCGGCGGCTTGCGCGCTTCGATGCACTACTGCGGCTGCACGACGATTGCCGAGATGCAGAGCAAGGCCGAGTTCGTCGAGATCACCTCCGCAGGCGTACGCGAGAGCCACGTCCACGACGTGCAGATCACCAAGGAAGCGCCGAACTACCGGATGGAGTGACGCCCTTGTCCTCCGCGCCTCCCGAATTGCCCGCGACGCCAGTGCCCTCGCGGGCAGCGATGCCTTTCATCCTTGTCACCGTGCTAATCGACATGGTGTCGATCGGCCTGATCATCCCGGTGCTGCCGCCCCTGGTGGGCACGTTCACGAGCAGCCAGGCCGATCAGGCCTGGTGGTACGGCGCCGTGATGCTGGCCTTCGGCGTTGCCAACTTCTTCGGCGCGCCGATCCTCGGCGCCTTGTCCGACCGATACGGCCGCCGGCCGATCCTGCTGGTCGGGTTTGCCGGGCTGGCCTTGAGCTTCTTCGTCACTGCACTGGCGACGGCCCTGTGGGTCCTGATCGTCGTCCGCCTGTTCAGCGGCGCGATGATGGCCAACGCCGCGGTGGCGAACGCCTATGTCGCCGACATCACGCCGCCGGCGGAGCGGGCCAGACGCTTTGGCCTGCTCGGCGCCATGTTCGGGCTGGGCTTCATCCTCGGGCCGGTGCTGGGTGGCCTGCTCGGCAGCATCGACCTGCACCTGCCCTTTCTCGTCGCCGGCGGCATGGCATTGTTGAACCTGGGCTATGGCTTCTTCGTGCTGCCCGAATCGCTGCCCAAGGATGCGCGCACCGCGTTCGAGTGGCGACGGGCCAATCCGCTGACCGCGCTGAAGGGCCTGGTCGAGCTGAAGGGCATCGGTTCCCTGGTCATCGTCCTGGCCTTGTCTGCGCTGGCCCAGTTCATCTTGCACTCGACATGGGTGCTGTATACCGCGTTCAAGTTCGGCTGGGGGCCGCTCGAGAACGGTTGGTCGCTGTTTGCGGTTGGCGTGATGTCGACCTTGGTCCAAGGCGTGCTGCTCAAGCACTTGTTGCGACGCTTCACGGTGCAGCGCCTGGTGGTGATGGGGCTGGTGTCCTCGTCGCTGTGCTATCTGGCCTGGGGCCTGGCGCCGGAAGGTTGGGTCATGGTTGCGGTGGTCGGCTTCAACGTGCTCGGTTTCGCCGTCACTGCGGCCATGCAGAGCATCGTGTCGAATGCCGCTGACGAAGGTACGCAGGGCCGCACGATGGGTTCGCTGTCATCGCTGAACAGCCTGATGGCCGTGGCCGCACCTGTACTCGGCGCGGCGATGCTCGGTTTCGTGTCGCATCTGCCCAAGGGCGACTGGCGCATCGGTGCGCCGTACTACTTCTGTGCTGCACTGCAAGCCGCGGCCATGCTGATTGCCCTGCGCCACTTTTCGCGCCAGCGCAGCCTGAAAACACTGCAACCCGTCCAGACATGAACCACGACAAGATCTTGATCCTCGACTTTGGCTCGCAAGTCACGCAGCTGATCGCGCGCCGCGTACGCGAGGCGCATGTCTACTGCGAGATCCACCCCAACGACGTCGACGACGCCTTCATCCGCGAGTTCGCGCCCAAGGGCATCATTCTTTCCGGCAGCCATGCCAGCACCTACGAGGCACAGGATCTGCGCGCGCCGCAGGCCGTGTGGGACCTGGGCGTGCCGGTACTGGGCATCTGCTACGGCATGTTCACGATGACCGTGCAGCTGGGCGGCGAAGTCGAAGCCTCGACGCACCGCGAGTTCGGTTACGCCGAGGTGAGGGCCCGCGGCCACACCCGACTCTTCGAGGGCATGCAGGACTTCGCGACGCCCGAAGGACAGGGCATGCTGAAGGTCTGGATGAGCCACGGCGACAAGGTCACCGCCTTGCCACCGGGCTTCAAATTGATGGCCAGCACGCCGAGCTGCCCGATCGCCGGCATGGCTGACGAGGCCCGTGGCTATTACGCGGTCCAGTTCCATCCCGAGGTCACGCACACGGTGCAAGGTCGGGCGATGCTCGAGCGCTTCGTTCTCGACATCTGCGCGGCCCAGCCCGACTGGGTGATGCGCGACCACATCGCCGAGGCGGTCGCAGCGATCCGTGCCCAGGTCGGCAGCGAAGAGGTGATCCTGGGCCTGTCCGGCGGCGTCGATTCGAGCGTCGCCGCGGCCCTGATCCACCGTTCGATCGGCGACCAGCTGACCTGCGTCTTTGTCGACCACGGCCTGTTGCGCTTGAACGAGGGCGAGGCGGTGATGGAGATGTTCGTCGGCCGGCTGCACGCCAAGGTCATCCGCATCGACGCGGCCGAACAGTTTCTCGGCCATCTGAAGGGGGTTTCGGACCCGGAGGCCAAGCGCAAGATCATCGGCCGCGAGTTCGTCGAGGTGTTCCAGCGCGAGGCGAAGAAGCTGGCCAATGCCAAGTGGCTGGCGCAGGGCACGATCTATCCCGACGTGATCGAGAGCGGCGGGGCCAAGACGAAGAAGGCCACTACGATCAAGAGCCACCACAACGTCGGCGGCCTGCCCGAGACCCTGGGCCTGAAGCTGCTGGAACCATTGCGCGACCTGTTCAAGGACGAGGTGCGCGAGCTCGGCGTTGCGCTGGGCCTGCCGCCGGAGATGGTCTACCGCCATCCCTTCCCAGGGCCCGGCCTGGGCGTGCGCATCCTGGGCGAGGTGCGAAAGGACTACGCCGACCTGCTGCGCCGCGCTGATGCAATATTCATCGACGAGTTGCGCTCGACCATTGAGCCGACCTCCGGCAAGAGCTGGTACGACCTGACCAGCCAGGCCTTTGCTGTGTTCTTGCCGGTGAAATCCGTCGGCGTGATGGGTGACGGGCGCACATACGACTTCGTGGTGGCGCTGCGTGCAGTGCATACCAGCGACTTCATGACGGCCGACTGGGCTGAACTACCCTACGGCTTGTTGAAGCGGACGAGCGGGCGCATCATCAACGAGGTTCGCGGCATCAACCGCGTAACCTACGATGTGTCGAGCAAACCTCCGGCCACCATCGAGTGGGAGTGAGCCCCTTATGCGAGTGATCTTCGGTGTGATGTCCTTGCTGATCGTGCTGGCCATCGTCGGCACCCTGTACAAGAAGCAGCTCCAGGCCATCGGTCAGATGGGCAATACCGAAACCCGAACGCCGACCGATCCTGCGGCCAAGGCGGTCACCGATGCCGTGATGGGCCGCGCGCGCGGCGGCGCCGCGACGGTGTCCGTGCCCGGCGCCATGGGAGGGATGGCCGACGCGACGCCGGCCATCGTTGAAGGCTCGGTGGCGATCCAGGCGCAGACCATCCAGAACAACGTGCGCAATGCGACCAATGCGGCCCTGCAGAAAGGCGTCGAGCGCAACCAAGGTGCGCAGCCGTGAGCGAAGCCCTCGGAGTGCCGAGCGCAGCGCAGGATGAGTTCGCGATGCGCCTCGCGCTCGACCAAGCGTTGAATGCCCAACTGTCCGGCGAAGTGCCGGTCGGTGCGGTCATCATGCGCAATGTCGACGGCGTTCCACAGGTGCTGGCGACGGGCTACAACCGCCCGATCACGACCCACGATCCGACGGCGCACGCCGAGATCGTCGCGCTGCGCCATGCAGCCCAGCTGCTGGAAAACTACCGCCTGCCCGGCTGTACCCTGTACGTGACGCTGGAACCTTGCGCGATGTGTGCCATGGCGCTCTTGCATGCGCGCCTGGACCGTGTCGTCTTCGCCGCGGCAGATCCGAAGACGGGTGCCGCCGGCTCGGTGGTCGATCTCTTCGACCGTCCGGAGTTGAACCACCACACCGCCGTTCAGGGGGGGCTGCTGGCCGAACCTGCCGGCCAGTTGCTGCGCGACTTCTTTGCCGAACGCCGTGCGGCGCAGCGCGGAGAGCGCGAGCTTCCTGCTGAAACCCTGCCGGTGCCCGAGGTGATCGAGTCCGATCACGGGGTGCTGGGTTGAGCGACGCTGCCCCGGGTCTGGTGCTGTGGTCACCGGCGGGCGTGGTGGTGCAGCCGGCGGCGGTGCGGCGTGCCGCGAAGCGCCTGGCCAAGCATGGATTCAAGGTTCAAGTCGACCCCTCGGCATTGGCGCGCCATCAGCGCTTCGCAGGCGATGACGAGACCCGGCTGGCTGCCTTGCATCGCGTGGCCGAGGCCGCACCTTCGGTGGCCATGGCCACACGCGGCGGATACGGCCTCACGCGGCTGCTGGATCGCATCGATTGGTCCTTGATGCGGCGCAGCGTCGAGCGCGGTACGCGCTGGGTCGGACACAGCGACATGACGTCGCTGCAGCTGGGCCTGTTGGCGCACACGAGCGCACGCAGCCGGCCCATCACCTGGGCCGGGCCGCTGGCGGCCGAGCACTTCGGACGTACTGCGACGCAGGGTGGTGTCGACGATGTGACGGAGGCTTGCTTCCTGGAGGCCATGGGCGGCGAACTCGAAGCCGTCGGCTTCCGCACCGAGGCCGGGTTCGACGGTCTCGAGGTCCGCGGCACGCTGTGGGGCGGCAACCTGGCGGTGGTGATGAGCCTTCTGGGCACGCCGCACTGGCCGCGCATCAAGGGCGGCATCCTCTTCCTGGAGGATGTCAACGAACACCCGTACCGCATCGAGCGCTGCCTGCTGCAGTTGCATCAGGCCGGCGTGCTGGATGCCCAGCGCGCCATTCTGCTGGGCCACTTCAGCCACTGGAAGGCGTCACCGCACGATCGTGGCTACACGTTGAAGACGGCCATCGCCCACCTGCGCGGCGTGACCCGCACGCCGATCCTTCCCGGCTTGCCGATGGGCCACGTGCCGACCATCGTGAGCCTGCCGGTCGGCGCCCGCGTCACACTTGCGACACAGGGGCGCGAAGCTTTCATCGGCTGGTGAAAGCCCGGCCCGGCCAGGGCGCGCGCCGCCGCTAGAATCACGCTACGCCTTGCGCAATGCGCCGCCACGAGCGGCGCTGACGCGGGGCGATTTGATTTTCAGTCGGAGCACCGCAACATGCGCGGATCGAAGCGATTTCTTGCTGCGGCACTGCTGTCACTGTTGACCGTTCTGCTCGGTTGCGACAATAGCCCCTGGTCCAAGGGCGCCGCTTCGGCCAACACGGTGTACTCGGCAATGATCGAGAACACGCCGCGGCACCTCGATCCCACCGCCTCCTACTGGTCCAACGACACCCTGGTCACCTACCAGGTGTATGAGCCGCCCTACGGTTACCACTATCTGAAGCGGCCGTTCGAGCTGGTGCCCAAGACGGCCGAGAAGGTGGTCACGCCGATCTACCTCGACAAGAGCGGCAACCGCCTGCCCGACGATGCACCGGGTGCTCTGGTGGCCGAGAGCGTCTACGACGTGCCGATCAAGAAGGGCATCCTGTACCAGCCGCACCCTGCCTTTGCGCAGGACGCCAAGGGCCGCCACCTGTATCACGAGCTTAAGCCGGGGGCGATCGGCGAGCGCCGCACACCGATCGAGTTCGAGCAGAGTGGGACGCGTGAACTGGTGGCTGAAGACTTCGTCTACGCCTTGAAGCGCCACGCCACGACGCGGATCACGACGCCGATCTATGGCGTGTTCTCCGAATACGTTCTCGGCCTCAAGGACTATGGCGAACTGATCAAGCGCGAAGACGCGCTGCTGCGCAAAGGCCTCGATCCGGCCAGCCTGGACAAGCCCTTCCTCGACTTTCGCCGTTGGCCGCTCGCCGGTGCCACCGCGCCCGAGAAGCACTTGCTGCGCATCCGGCTGCACGGCAAGTACCCGCAGTGGAAGTACTGGATGCAGATGACTTTCCTGTCGCCGGTGCCGTGGGAGGCCGACGCCTTCTATGCCCAGCCGGGCATGGCCGAGCGGGGCATGACGCTTGACCAGTGGCCGGTCGGCACCGGGCCCTACATGGTGACGGCGTTCGAGAAGGACCGCCGCATCGTGATGACTCGCAACCCCAACTACCGCGGTGAGCCGTACCCGTGCGACGGCATGCCGGATGACCGCAAGATGGGGCTGCTGGCCGACTGCGGCAAGAAGACGCCCTTCGTCGACACTATCGTGTCGACGGTCGAGCGCGAGGGCACGCCGCAGCGCAACAAGTTCCGCGACGGCTACTACGACCTCGAGGTCTTCGAGCGCACCGACATGGGCGTGTCCTATTTGGTCGAGATGCTGGACTCCGACGAGGTGCGCGCCGACTACGAGAAGAAGGGCTTCAACTTCCCGAAGTACTCCGACGTCAACAGCTACATCATCGGCTTCAACATGATCGACCCGGTGCTGGGCAATGGCGATACGCCGGAGCAGGCCGCACGCGGACGCAAGCTGCGTCAGGCCATCTCGATCGCGATCGACTGGGACGAGTACTCCAAGATCTTCCCGAAGAAGGGCGGTCCGACGGCCATGAGCCCGTTGCCCGAAGGCATCCCGGGTTCGCGCGAAGGTAAGCCCGAAGGCATCAATCCGGTCACGCACAGGATGGTCGATGGCCAGACGCGGCGTCGCTCGATCGACGAGGCCAAGCAACTGATGGTCGAGGCTGGCTATCCGAGCGGGCGCGACGCCAAGAGCGGCAAGCCGTTGGTCCTCAACTACGACTACTACGCCCCGGCGACACCCGAGCGCAAACCCGAGATCGACTGGGTGGTGCGCCAGTTCGCGAAGATCGACATCCAGCTCGAGGTGCGCGCCACCGACAACAACCAGTTCCAGGACAAGGTGCGCAAGGGCAAGCACCAGGTTTTCTGGAGCGGCTGGAACGCCGACTACCCGGACGCCGAGAACTTCATGTTCCTGTTCTACGGGCCAAATGCCAAGAGCGTGTCCGACGGTGAGAACACGGCCAACTACCAGAACGCCGAGTACGACCAGCTGTTCACGCAGTTGAAGATGCTCGACGACGGGCCCGAGAAGCAAGTGGTGATCGACAAGATGGTCAACATCCTGCGGCAGGACGCGCCATGGAGCTTTGGGTTCTACCCCTGGGCGTCGGCCGCCGTGCAGAGCTGGGTCCACAACTCCAAGCCGGCGATCCTGGTCCGCGATCATGGGCGTTACCTTCGTCTGGACACCCCGGCCCGCGTGGCCAGCCTGGCGGCCTGGAACAAGGCGCATTGGTGGCCGGTCCTGGCGCTGCTTGCAGTGCTCGCCGCCGCTGTGCTCTTCGCGCGGCGCAGCCTGCGCAAGCGCGAGCGCATGAATGCGCGCGGCGAAGTCATCACCGCCTGAGCCTGAACCGATGCTGAACTACCTGGTACGCCGCACGCTGTACGGCGTGTTGATCCTGATCGGCGTCAATCTCGCCACCTTCTATCTCTTCTTCACCGTCAATACGCCGGACGACATGGCGCGCCTGAACATCGGCGGCAAGCGCGTGACGCAGGAGTTGATCGAAAAGTGGAAAGGCGAGCGCGGCTATGACAAGCCGCTCTACTGGAATGCGCCGAAGGAGGGCAGCGAAAAGCTCACCGAAACCATTTTCTGGGAACGCTCGATCTCGCTCTTCACGTTCAAGTTCGGACGTGCCGACAGTGAGAGCGCCGGCGACATCGGCACCGAGGTGGCGCGGCGCATGTGGGTCAGCATCCAGCTGGCACTGCCGATCTTCATCCTGCAGGTCATCGCCAGCGTGTCTTTCGCCTTGCTGCTGGTGATGTTCCGGCATACGCGCCTGGACTTGGCAGGCGTCGTGTTCTGCGTCGTGATGCTGTCGATTTCGGCCCTGTTCTACATCATCGTCGGCCAGTACCTGTTCGCGCGTGTGCTCAAGCTCGTGCCGAGCTCTGGCTATGCGGGCGGCCTGGACGTGTTGCGCTTCCTGGTCCTGCCGGTGCTGCTCTCGGTGTTCGCGCGTCTGGGTACCGAGGCGCGCCTGTACCGCGCGATGTTCCTCGAAGAGATCGGCAAGGACTACGTGCGCACTGCGCGCGCCAAGGGCTTGTCCGAAACCGTCGTGATGTTCCGGCATGTGCTGCGCAACGCGATGATCCCGATCATCACCAGTGCCGGCGGCTACCTGCCCATCGTCTTTCTCGGCAGTCTGGTCTTCGAGAGCTTCTTCGGCATTCCGGGGCTGGGCGCGTACGTGATCGAAGCCATCAGCAGGCAGGACTTCGCGATTGTGCGCACGATGGTCTTCGTCGGCTCGGCGCTCTACATCGCCAGCTACATCCTGATCGACATCGCCTACACCTGGGTCGACCCCCGGGTTCGGCTGGCCTGAGCGTATGCCGAAGATTGTTGTTCTCTGGACCGACGCCGCCATCTGGCTGCTTCTGCTGGCGCTGGTGGTCTATGGCTGGATTGTCTGGCGCAAGCCGGCGCTCTCCGCATCGTGGCGCAAGGTGTTCGCCGACGGGCCGGCCCTGGCCTCGTCGGTGATCTTGCTGCTTTGCCTGCTGGTCACGCTGTTCGATAGCGTGCACTACCGGGCGGCATTGCCGGCCGCCGCGGGTACCGCGGCCGGCAGCGTGGCTTACGAGACGCGCACGCGCTCAGCACTCGACAGCCTGCTGCGCAGCCTGTCAGAGTCGCGCGAGACCACCTACTCGAGCCCCCTGGCCTATCGCAGCTTCACCAAGGAGTCGGTCGAGGTCGATGGGCGCCTGACACGCGTGGCGCCGCGGCTCCTGCATGGCGGGGCGCACCTCAAGCAACCCGAGTCCGAGTGGGCAGGCGACATCGCACTGCGCTTGGGGCTGGGACTGCTGCTCGGGCTGGCGCTGTCGGCGGCCATCGCTGTCCTCAACGTCGCCTGCATCGCGCGCGGTCAGCAGGTGGCTTGGCGCGAGGCCGCGCTGCGTATCTGGCACGGCGAAACGGCGATCCCCTGGCGCGTCGCGCTGGCCACGGTGCTGTGCGTGTCCCTGATCGGTGGCATGGTGGCGGCTCTGATGGGGGCGTACCACGTGTTCGGCACCGACATCACCGGCAACGACGTGCTGTATCAGACCCTCAAGAGCATCCGCACCGCCTTCGTGATCGGCTCGTTGGCCACCCTCGCCACGTTGCCGCTGGCGGTGGTGCTGGGGATCATGGCCGGCTACTTCAAGGGCTGGGTCGATGAAGCCATCCAGTACCTCTACACCGTGCTGTCGTCGGTGCCCAACATTCTGTTGATCGCTGCTTGCGTGCTGATGGTGCAGGTCTTTCTCGACAAGCATCCCGAGCTTTTCGAGACCGGTCTGGAGCGCTCCGATCTCAAGCTGTTCCTGCTCTGTGCCGTGCTCGGCCTGACCGGCTGGGCCGGGCTGTGTCGCCTGCTGCGCGCCGAAACCCTGAAGCTGCGCGAACTGGACTACGTGCAGGCTGCGCAGGCTTTCGGCGTCGGCCATGCCCGCATCATGCGGCGCCACGTGTTCCCGAACGTCGCTCACCTGATGCTGATCGTGACGGTGCTCGAGTTCTCGTCCCTGATCCTGTACGAGGCGGTGCTGTCCTATGTCGGTGTCGGCGTCGATCCTTCGATGAACAGCTTCGGCGGCATGATCAATCTGGCGCGCAACGAGATGAGCCGAGACCCCGTGGTGTGGTGGCCCTTTGCCGCCGCCTTCACCTTCATGGTGACCCTGGTGCTGGCCGCCAACCTGTTTGCAGACGGAGTGCGGGACGCTTTCGATCCGCGCTCGCGCGCCTTCAGGCCGCGCTTGTCGACGCGCAAGACTTCCCAGGCCTGACCGATGCTCGACATCCAAGATCTCAAGGTGGCACTCGACGGCGAGGCCGGCATCGTGCGGGCGATCGACGGTCTGCGTCTGTCGATCCAGCGCGGCGAAACCTTTGCCCTAGTGGGCGAGAGCGGCTGCGGCAAGAGCATGACTGCGCTGGCCCTGATGCGCTTGTTGCCTGAGAACGGCCGTGTCACGGCAGGCCGCATCGAACTCGAGGGCAGCGACACCCTGGCTCTGCCCGAATCGCAGATGCGCGCGGTGCGCGGTGGTCGCATCGGCATGATCTTTCAGGAACCGGCCACCAGCTTGAACCCGGTGATGAAGGTCGGCCAGCAGATCGTCGAAGCCATCGAGGCCCACACCGCGCTGCGCGGTGATGCCGCGCGCACCAAGGCCATCGACTGGCTGAAGCGGGTCGGCATTCCCGAGCCCGAGCGGCGGATCGACGAGTACCCGTTTCGCATGAGCGGTGGCCAGAAACAGCGCGTGATGATCGCGATGACCCTGGCCACCGAGCCCGACTTCCTGATTGCCGACGAGCCGACGACGGCGCTGGACGTGACGATCCAGAAGCAGATCCTCGACCTGCTGCGCGATCTGCAGCGCGAACAGGGCATGGGCCTGCTGCTGATCACCCACGACCTGGGTGTGGTCGCTGGTATGGCACAGCGCGTCGCCCTGATGTACGCCGGCCAGATCATCGAAGTCGCCACGGCGGACGAGTTCTTCCGCTCGCCCAAGCACCCCTATGCCCAGGCGCTGCTGCGCGCACTGCCGGATGCCGGTCGGCGCGGCGAGCCCTTGGCCGCCATCGCGGGGACCGTGCCCGCCCTGACCCAGGTCTTCAACGGCTGTCGGTTTGCGCCGCGCTGCGCCAGCGTGATGTCCCATTGCGCGACCACCGTGCCCGAGCTCATCCTCCTGGCGCCAACCCGCAGCGTGCGCTGCCTGCTTTATGTGCCGGGCGCTTCACAGGCGACCGTTCGCCCGCCAGTGGTGGACGCCGTGCAGCCGGCCCCGCGCGCCCCCGCTGTCGGGCAGCCCGGGCCGCTGTTGTCGGTGCAAAACCTGCGCGTGCGCTTTCCGGTCCGCAAAGGGCTGCTGCAGCGTGTCAGCGGCCATTTCGACGCCGTCGGCGGGGTCTCCTTCGACATCCAGCAGGGCCAGACCCTGGCCCTGGTCGGCGAGTCCGGCTGCGGCAAGACGACCACCGGCAAGGCCATCGTGCAGTTGCTGCGCGGGCAGGCCGAGATCGACGGCCAGGCGTTGATGGCCGGCAGCAACCTGTTCACGCTGCAGGGCGAGGCGCTGCAGGCGGCGCGGCGCGACATCCAGATCATCTTCCAGGATCCGTTCTCTTCGCTCAATCCGCGCATGCGGGTGTTCGACATCCTCGAGGAGGGTCTGATCGCGTTGCACCCCGGCATTGACGCCACGGCTCGGCGCCTGCGCCTCGAACAACTGACCGAACAGGTCGGGCTGCGTCCCGAGGCCCTGACGCGCTTTCCGCACGAGTTCAGCGGGGGCCAGCGCCAGCGCATCGCCATCGCCCGCGCCTTGGCCGTGCAACCCAGGTTGATAGTCTGTGACGAGCCGACTTCAGCCCTGGACGTCAGCGTGCAGGCCCAGATCCTCAACCTGCTCGAACAGCTCCAGCGCGAGCTGGGTCTGTCCTACCTCTTCATCACCCACAACATCGGCGTCGTCGA
>JAZKIW010000157.1:0-12064 GCA_040384625.1 Pseudomonadota bacterium
AGGGCGCGCGCTGCATGGACTGCGGCACGCCGTTCTGCAACAGCGGCTGCCCGGTGAACAACATCATCCCGGACTTCAACGATCTGGTGTACCGCGGTGACTGGAAGAACGCGATCGAAGTTCTGCATTCGACCAACAACTTCCCCGAGTTCACCGGCCGCATCTGCCCGGCGCCCTGTGAGGCGGCGTGCACGCTCAACGTCAACGACGACCCCGTGGGCATCAAGTCGATCGAGCACGCGATCATCGATCGCGCCTGGGCCGAGGGATGGGTCGCGCCGCTGCCGCCGAAGTCAGTGACCGGCAAGACCGTGGCCGTGGTCGGTTCCGGACCGGCCGGCATGGCAGCCGCGCAGCAGCTCGCGCGCGCCGGCCATGCGGTGACGCTGTACGAGAAGAACAGTCGCATCGGTGGCCTGTTGCGCTACGGCATTCCCGACTTCAAGATGGAGAAGTCGCACATCGACCGTCGCATCGAGCAGATGCAGGCCGAGGGTGTGGTCTTTCGCAGCAGTGTGCTGGTCGGTGCGATGCCCAAGGGCAGCAAGGTCACCAACGATGCCAAGCAGACGATCAGTGCCGACGAATTGAAAGCGCAGTTCGATGCTGTGCTGTTGACCGGCGGCGCCGAACAGAGCCGCGACCTGCCTGTGCCGGGCCGCGATCTCGACGGTGTCCACTTCGCGATGGAATTTCTGCCGCAGCAGAACAAGGTCGTGGCCGGCGACAAGGTCAAGGGCCAGCTGATGGCCACCGGCAAGCATGTCATCGTCATCGGCGGTGGCGACACCGGCAGCGACTGCGTCGGCACCAGCAATCGCCACGGCGCAGCCAGTGTCACGCAATTCGAGCTCCTGCCGCAGCCGCCCGACGAGGAGAACAAGCCCCTGGTCTGGCCCTACTGGCCGATCAAGCTGCGCACCAGCTCGAGCCATGAAGAAGGCTGCCAGCGCGAGTTCGCGATCGCCACCAAGGAGCTGCTCGGCGAAAAAGGCAAGGTGACGGCGCTGAAGACCGTGCGCGTCGAATGGCAAGGCGGCAAGATGGTCGAAGTGCCGGGCAGCGAGCAGGTCCTGAAAGCCGACCTGGTGCTGCTGGCGATGGGCTTCGTCAGCCCGGTCGCCTCGGTGCTCGAAGCTTTCGGCGTCGAGCGCGACAACCGCGGCAACGCCAAGGCTTCGACCGAGGGCGCCGGCTCCTACCGCACCAGTGTCGACAAGGTGTTCGCCGCCGGCGACATCCGCCGCGGCCAGAGCCTGGTGGTCTGGGCGATTCGCGAGGGCCGCCAGGCCGCACGGGCGATCGACGAGGCCTTGATGGGGCACAGCGACTTGCCTCGCTAGCGCAGGGCGCTGTCGCATCAGGGGAATCCCGCATGTTTTTGGCCTGCATGCGAGAATCCAGCGCAGAAAAACACCTCGCGCCCGGGCCGCCGCCCGCCACGCCGCTTGAACCAAGACACCCTGATCGAGATCGACCACGTCACCTTCGGCTATGACACGGGCCGAACGATCCTCGACGACATCAGCCTGCGCTTCGCCCGCGGCAAGGTCACGGCCATCCTCGGCGGTTCGGGCTGCGGCAAGACCACCCTGTTGCGCCTGATCGGTGGCATGGTCGCGGCCAATCGCGGCCGTGTGGTCTTCGATGGCGAGTTGATCGATGCCCGCGACCGCGGGCAGTTGCTGCGCCAGCGTCGGCGCATGGGCATGCTGTTCCAGTTCGGTGCCCTGTTCACCGACCTGACGGTGTTCGACAACGTCGCCTTCCCGCTGCGCGAGCACTCTGGCTTGTCGGAATCGATGATCCACGACATCGTGTTGATGAAGTTGAATGCGGTGGGTCTGCGCGGCGCGGCCGGCCTGCGCATCGCGGAGGTCTCGGGCGGCATGTCGCGGCGCGTTGCGCTGGCCAGGGCGATCGCTCTGGACCCCGAATTGATCATGTACGACGAACCCTTTGCCGGTCTCGATCTGATCTCGATGGGGGTGACCGCCAAATTGATCCGCGGCCTCAACGGCGCCACCGGCGCGACCTCGCTGGTGGTGTCTCACGACGTGCCCGAGTGCATGGCGATCAGTGATCATGTGATCCTGCTGGCCAATGGCGGGCGCATCGTCGCGCAGGGCACGCCGGCCGAGCTGATGGCCTCGGTCGATCCCGAGACGCGCCAGTTCGTCCGCGGCGAGCCCGACGGTCCGGTCAAGTTCCACTACCCGTCGCGGCCGCTGGCCGAGGACTTCGGCGTAGGAGCCGCAGCGTGATCCTTGTCGATGGTGTGACCGCAGTCGGCGCGCGGACCATCCGCGCCGTCCGCTCATTCGGCCGCGCCGGCCTGTTCTTCGCCGATCTCGTGGTCCACATTCCTGGCGCGCTGCGCCGCTTCAGCCTCGTGCTGCGACAGATCCACGCGATCGGCAACCTGTCCCTGGTGATCATCCTGGCGTCGGGCATGGCGGTGGGCTTCGTGCTGGCCCTGCAGATGTACTACGCGCTGGTCACCTACGGTGCCACCGAGTCGCTTGGCTTGATCGTCAACCTGTCCTTGGTGCGCGAGCTCGGGCCTGTGGTCACGGCCCTGCTGTTCGCCGGCCGGGCGGGGACCTCGCTGACGGCCGAGATCGGCCTGATGAAGGCGGGTGAGCAGCTGTCGGCGATGGAGATGATGGCCGTCGACCCGCGCAGTCGCGTGCTGGCGCCGCGCTTCATCGGCGGCGTGATCTCGATGCCGCTGTTGGCGCTCCTGTTCTCCGCGATTGGCATCCTCGGGGCCTGGGTCGTCGGCGTGCTGCTGATCGGCCTGGACTCGGGCAACTTCTGGTCCCTGATGCAGGCCCGCGTCGATGTCTGGCGCGACGTCGGCAACGGCGTGGTCAAGAGCTTCGCCTTCGGTGTCGTCTGCACCGCGGTGGCGTTGTACCAGGGCCACGAGGCCGAGGCCACACCCGAGGGCGTGGCCTACGCCACGACGCGCACCGTGGTGGTGTCGTCGCTGTCGGTGCTCGGGATCGATTTCATGCTGACGGCCTTGATGTTTTCGACGCCGTGACACAACAGGAGCAGGGCAGATGAGCAGAAGAGGTATCGAAACAATGGTCGGGCTGTTCGTGCTGCTCGGCCTGGCGGCTGCTCTGTTCCTGGCGCTCAAAGCGGCCAACTTGGCCAGTTTCGGCGAGCGCAAGGGTTACACCGTGAGCGCCCGCTTCGACAACATCGGGGGTTTGAAGCCGAGGGCGCCGGTGCGCAGCGCCGGTGTCACCGTCGGTCGCGTCAAGCGCATCGCGCTCGATCCCAAGACCTACCAAGGGGTCGTGACCATGGAGATCGATGTCGGTGTGCGCTTTCCGAAGGACTCCTCTGCAAAGATCCTCACGTCGGGCTTGCTGGGCGACCAGTACGTCGGCCTCGAGCCCGGCGCCGACGACAAGGAACTGGCCGCTGGCGACGTGATCCGCCAGACTCAGTCGGCCGTGGTGCTGGAAAACCTGATCGGCCAGATGATCTTCAACAAGGCCGCCGAGGCCGGCGACAGCAAACCAACAGAGAAGAAGTGATGGATCGACACTGCCTCCGCGGGGCCGTAGCGGCCTGGTTCATGGTCGTTGCCGGAGCGACGCACGCGCAGAGCTCGAACGATCCGCTCGAGGGCTGGAACCGAGCCGTGTTCGGCTTCAACGAGGGCGTGGATGCGGCCGTTCTGAAGCCCGTGGCAACGGCCTACACCACGGTGGTGCCCGAGTTGGCGCGCAGCGGCGTGAGCAACTTCTTCAACAATTTCCGCGACGGCTGGTCGGCGATTAATCAGTTGCTCCAAGGCAAGCCGGTCGCCGCGGCGCAGATGTCGATGCGCGTGGCAACGAATACGCTGTTCGGCATCGCCGGCATCTTCGACGTGGCCAGTGACCTGGGCATCGAGCGCCAGAGCGAAGACTTCGGCCAGACCCTGGGGCGTTGGGGCCTGCCGGCCGGTCCTTACCTGGTCTTGCCGTTGCTCGGTCCGTCGTCGGTGCGCGATACGACGGCGCTGCCCCTGGACCTGTCCTGGTCAGCGGCCACGCTGACCAGCGATAGCGGGGCGCGCGCGGGTATCACCACGCTGGCCCTGATCGACACCCGTGCCGGGCTTCTGGGCGCCAGTCGCCTCGTCGACGGCATCGCACTGGACAAGTACGTGTTCATCCGTGACGGCTACCTGACGCGGCGGCGCAGTCAGGTGCATGACGGTGATCCGCCGGACCTTCCCGAGCCGAAGGACGAGGCGCCCGCCGCACCCAAGTAAACCCTGAACCGCCGAGCGCGTTGTAGCTTACGGTGCCAATGCCTTCGGCACGCCTGAAAGGATCCTGTCCATGTGGTTCAAACAAGTTCTTACTGTTCTGTCGATCGCACTGGCGCTCGGTGCCGCCCATGCGCAGACCGCACCCGATGCGCTGATCAAGCAGGTTTCCACCGAGGTCATCGACACTGTCAAGGGCGACAAGGCGATTCAGGCCGGCGATGTCGGCAAGATCATCGCCCTGGTCGACACCAAGGTCATGCCGCACGTCAACTTCCAGCGCATGACCGCCTCGGCCGTGGGTCGCCATTGGCGTACCGCAACGCCGGAGCAGCAAAAGCGCCTGCAGGACGAGTTCAAGATCCTGATCGTGCGCACTTACGCCGGCGCGCTGACACAGGTGAGAGACCAGACCGTGCAACTTAAGCCCTTCCGTGCCGGTGCCGAGGACAGCGAAGTCGTCGTGCGCACCGAGGTCAAGGGCAAGGGTGAGCCGATCCAGCTCGACTATCGTCTGGAGAAGAGCGGCACCGCCTGGAAGATCTACGACGTCAACGTGCTCGGCGTGTGGCTGGTGGAGCAGTACAAGTCCAGCTTCGCGCAGGAGATCGGCAGCGGCGGGGTCGATGGCCTGATCGCCAAGCTGGCCGAGCGTAACAAGGCTGCTGCGAAGAGTTGAGCCGATGTTCACTCTGCCGATGACGCTGACGCTGGCCCAGGCCAACGACGCCGTGCTGTCGATCGAGCTGGCGCTCGGGCAGGGCAGTGTCGAGCGTGGCGCTCTGGTGGTGGACGCCCATGCGCTGCGCCACTTCGACACGGCCGCCATCGCCGTGCTGCTCGAAGCGCGTCGACTGGCGCGGGCCGCCGGGCGAAGTTTCGAAGTGCGCGGGGCACCGACCGCGATGGTCGAACTGTCCGCCTTGTACGGGGTCGACGCCTTGCTCGGTTTCGAGGCGGCCGCAGCGCCGGTTCACTCGGCCCGCGTGTAGCGCCTGCTGCGCAGGTTGCGCTTGATTTCGGCCAGCATCGGTCGCAGCGCGGTGCCCAGGCGCAGCGCGACACCAGTGGTCAGGACATCGATGATCACCAGGTGCAGCAGGCGCGACACCATCGGGCTGTAGCGGTCGTAGTCCTCCGGATGGTCGGCGGCGAGAAGCACATGCTGGGCGCCGCTCGTTGCGTGTGCCAGCGGTGAGCCGCTGGCCGTGATGGCAACCGTGGTGGCCCCCTTGCGTCGCGCAATCTCGGCCGCGTCGAGCAGGTCGCGGCTACGCCCGGAATTGGAGATGATCACTGCGCAGTCGCCGGCCTGCAGCATGGTGGCGCTCATCACCTGCACATGGCCGTCACTGACCGCAGCGGCCGCCACGCCGAGGCGGAAGAACTTGTGCTGCGCGTCCTGGGCCACGATGCCCGAATTGCCGACGCCGTAGAACTCGATGCGCCGGCCGTCGCGACAGGCGGCCGCAAGGGCCTCGATGGCCCGTTCCACCGCGTGGCCGGCCGCGGCATTGCGGTACTTGAGCAGAGCGCTGACCGCGTTGTCGATGACCTTGACGACGATGTCGCCGGCCTTGTCGTCTTCTTCGACGGCGCGGTGCACGAAAGGCACGCCCTCGTTGACCGACCCGGCGAGCTTCAGCTTGAAGTCGGCCAGGCCGTCGTAGCCCACGCTGCGGCAAAAGCGCACGACGGTGGGTTTGCTCACCTGCGAACGCTCGGCCAGTTCGGCCACCGGCAGGCGGGCGAAACTGCGTGCGTCGGCCAGCACCAGCCTGGCCACCCGCTGCTCGGCCGGCGGTAGCGCCGGCAGCGCGGCTTCGATCCGCTCGAGCATCGTCACGCTTCTTCCGACCACGCGAATCCGTCGCGGGCGATCAGCGCGCTGGATGCCGGCGGGCCCCAGCTGCCCGCCCCATATGGGCGCGGCCCAGTGTTGTCGTTGCGCCAGGCTTCGAGGATCGGTTCGACCCAGCGCCAGGCCTGCTCCTGCTCGTCGCTGCGCACGAACAGGTTCAAGCGGCCGGCGATCGCATCCAGCAGCAGCCGCTCATAGGCGCCAACGCGCTCGCTCAGGAAGGCCTTGTCGAAGTCCAAGTCGAGCGAGACCGGCGACAACTGCTCGGGCATGTTCGAGGCCGTGCGGCCGCCCTTGGCCGCCAGCAGGTGCAGTTCGAGGCCGTCTTCGGGCTGCAGCTTGATCACCAGCTTGTTGGCGTGCGATGTTCCTGCAAAGATCGGGTGCGGAACGGGACGGAAGTTGACGACGATCTGGGCGTCGCGCGCTCCCAGCCGCTTGCCGGTGCGCAGGTAGAAGGGCACGCCAGCCCAGCGCCAGTTCTGCACCTCGGTGCGCAGCGCGACGAAGGTCTCGCAACGGCTGTCCGGTGGCACCTTGGCCTCATCCAGGTAGCCCGGCACCGGCTGTCCGTCGATCGTGCCGGCGCGGTACTGGCCGCGCACCACGTCGCGCGCCACACTCTCCGGCGTGAAAGGCCTCAGCGATTTCAGCACCTTCAGCTTTTCATCGCGGATCGCATCGGCGTCGCCCGTGGCCGGCGGCTCCATCGCGATCATCGTGAGCAGCTGCAGCGCGTGGTTCTGCACCATGTCGCGCAGTGCGCCGGTCCGGTCGTAGAAGTCGCCGCGGGTGCCCACACCGATCGATTCCGCGATCGTGATCTGGATGTTCGCGATGCTCTCGCGCCGCCACAGCGGTTCGAACAGGGCGTTGCCGAAGCGCAGCGCCGCCAGGTTCTGTACAGCAGGCTTGCCGAGGTAATGGTCGATGCGCAGGGCCTGGCTCTCGCGAAAGGAGGCGCTGACCGCGCGGTTGATCTCCTGCGCGCTGGCGAGGTCGTGGCCGAGCGGCTTTTCCAGCACCACGCGCACATTGGCGCCGTTCAGGCCGACGGCCCCGAGCTGGGCGCAGATCTGCGGGAACAGGTGCGGGCTGGTGGCCAGAAAGAGGACAACCGTTTGCGCGCCGCGTGCGTCGATCCATTGCTTCAGGCCGGCGTAGTGCTCGGGTTGGGACAGGTCCATGCGCCGGTAACTCAGGAGCGCCGCGAAGCGCGCGAACTCCTCGTCACTCGGACGCTTGGCGCTTTCGACGTCGCAGAAACGCTCCTTGATGAAGTGCCGGTACTCGTCGTCGCTGCGCTCGTCTCGTGCCACGGCGAGAATGCGGCCGCCCTCCGGGAGCTTGCAATGCCGCCAGGCCTGGAACAGGGCCGGCATCAGCTTGCGCCAGGCCAGGTCGCCGGTGCCGCCGAACAGAACCAGGTCGAAGGACATGCCTGCGCTCATGTAATTTAGTTACTTCAGAGATGATGCAGGAGTTTCTTGGGCCGGTCAAACTTGCCTCGCAGTCACGCTCTGGCGTTCTAATCGGGGTTGATCACAGCGCGCCAACGCCTCTGCCATGAACCAGCTCGACCAGCTCAAGCAGTACACGACCGTGGTTGCCGACACCGGCAACTTCAAGCAATTGGCGCAGTTCGCCCCGCGCGACGCGACCACCAACCCTTCGCTGATCCTGAAAGCCGTGCAGCAGGCCGAGTACGCGCCGTTGCTGGCCGATGCGGTGGCGGCAAAGAAAAGCCGGCCGCTCGAGCGCATCGTCGACGAGGTCCTGGTGCGCTTCGGTCTGGAGATCCTCAAGGTGGTGCCGGGCCGCGTCAGCACCGAGGTCGATGCCCGGCTGAGCTTCGATGCGGCCAGCAGCATCGCGCGCGCGCACCAGCTGATCTCGCTGTACGAGCGCGCCGGGGTGGGCCGCGAGCGGGTGTTGATCAAGCTGGCCGCCACCTGGGAGGGGATCCAGGCGGCGAAGGCCCTGGAGCACGAAGGCATCCACTGCAACCTGACCCTGCTGTTCGCCTTCTGCCAGGCCGTGGCCTGCGGCGAGGCCGGCGTGACCCTGATCTCGCCCTTCGTCGGGCGCATCCATGACTGGCACAAGAAGGCGGCCGGTGCCGCCTGGGACGACGCGGCTATGGCGGGAGGCAACGACCCCGGGGTCAAATCGGTCGC
This sequence comes from Pseudomonadota bacterium, assembly GCA_040384625.1. GTDB lineage: Bacteria > Pseudomonadota > Gammaproteobacteria > Burkholderiales > Burkholderiaceae_C > CADEEN01. Next base: position 8,315 of record JAZKIW010000157.1, read on the forward strand.
GCAGATCTACACCTACTACAAGCATTACGACATCGCCACTGAGGTGATGGGTGCGAGCTTTCGCAACGTCGGTCAGATCCTCGCGCTGGCCGGGTGTGACCTGTTGACCATCAGCCCCGATCTGCTGGCGCAATTGCAGGCGTCCGAAGCGCCGGTGCCGCGTGTCCTGGATCCCGGCCAGGCGCGCAGTGCGGACCTGCACGCGTTCAGCTTCAACGAGGCTGCATTCCGCTACGCGCTGAACGACGATGCGATGGCCAGCGACAAGCTGGCCGAAGGCATCCGCGCCTTCGCCGCCGACGCGGCCAAGCTCGACAAGCTGATCGAGGGCCTGAAGTGACGTTCCCGCGCTGCGACGAGACGACGGCCTGGGCCGCCTTAAAAGGGCACTACGAAGCCCATGGACGCGACTTCGACCTGCGCGAGGCCTTCGCGCGCGACCCGGGGCGCGCCGCGGCCCTGTCGTTCGACGCGCCCGAAGTGTTTGCCGACCTGTCGAAGAACCGCCTCGACAGCGCGAGCCTGAAGTTCCTGCTCGAACTGGCGCGCGAGTGCGGAATCGAAGCGCGCCGCAACGACATGTTCGCCGGCGCGGCGATCAACACGACCGAGGGCCGTGCCGTGCTGCACACCGCCTTGCGCGCACCGCGCGGCGAAGGGCCATTCAGTGAAGAGGTGCATGCCGTCCTCGACGCGATGCTGGCCTACGCCGAAAGTGTGCGAAACACGGTGGTCAGCGGGATCCGCCACGTCGTCAACATCGGCATCGGCGGCAGCGACCTCGGGCCGCAGATGGTGGTGCCGGCGCTCGATGTCTACGGTCATGCCGAACTGACACTGCATTTCGTCAGCAATGTCGACGGACACGATCTGACGCGCGTGCTGCGCCGCTTGTCGCCGGCCGACACCCTGTTCATCGTGGCCTCGAAGACCTTCACGACCCAGGAAACGATGGCCAACGCGCAGGCGGCGCGCGACTGGTTCCTGGCCCAGGGCGGCCAGGACATTGCGCGCCACTTCGTCGCCACCACCACCAATGTCGAAGCCGCGGCGCGCTTCGGCATCAGCACGACGTTCGGCTTCTGGGATTGGGTCGGTGGACGCTACTCGCTGTGGAGCGCCATCGGGTTGCCGATTGCCATCGCCATCGGGGCCGAGAACTTCCGCGCCCTGCTGGCCGGCGCGCACGCGATGGACCGCCACTTCGCGACGGCACCGCTCGAGCGCAACCTGCCAGTGCTGCTGGGACTGCTCGACGTCTGGTACCGCAACTTCCATGGTTTCACGAGTCGCTCAGTTGCGCCTTACCACCAGGGCTTGGCCCGCCTGCCGGCCTACCTGCAGCAGCTTGAAATGGAGAGCAATGGCAAGCGAGTGGACATGAGCGGCGCTGCGCTGCCGCTGGCGACCAGCCCGGTGATCTGGGGCGAGCCCGGCACCAATGGCCAGCATGCCTATTTCCAGATGCTGCACCAGGGCAGCGACGTGATCCCGGTTGAGTTCATCGCGGTAAGGAAGCCGAGCCACACCCTGGCCGACCAACACGCCAAGCTGCTCGCCAACTGCCTGGCCCAGAGCCAGGCGCTGATGCTGGGGAAGACCCCGGCCGAGGCCCAAGGCGAGAACGCGCCCACGGCCGGCGCGGCGATCGACGCGCGCACGCTGGCTTCGCACCGCAGCTTTCCCGGCAACCGGCCCAGCACCACGCTCGTGCTGGATGCGCTGACGCCGCGCTCGCTCGGGGCCTTGGTCGCGATGTATGAGCACCGCGTGTTCTGCAGCGGTGCGCTGTGGGGCATCAGCAGCTTCGATCAATGGGGCGTCGAGCTCGGCAAGGCCCTGGCCAGCCAGTTGCTGCCGCGCTTGGCGTCGGGCGACACGACGGGCCTGGATGGCTCGACCGCAACCCTGTTGGCGCGGCTCAGGGCGCCATGAGCCGGCGCACGATCGTCTTCGATGTCGGCGGCGTGCTGGTCCACTGGCAGCCGCTCGAATTGATGCGCCAGGTCTTGCCAGCGCAGGCGCACGACGCGCCCAGTGCCAAGGCGGTCGCGGCAGCGGTTTTCCAGACCTTTTCGCCGACGGCCGACTGGGCTCAGTTCGACCTCGGACGCATCGAACCCGAGGCCCTGGCGCAGCGCATCGCGGTTCGGACCGGCTATCCCCTGCAAGGCCTGCGGGCCCTGATCGCCGCGATTCCTGAACACATCCAGCCGATGCCCACCAGCCTGGCCCTGCTCGAGCGCGTGCGGGCGGCGGGGCACCGCTTGGCTCTGCTGTCCAACATGCCCATCCCCTATGCCGATCACCTGGAGGCGCGGCACCCGTGCTTCGGCTGGTTCGAGGCGCGCGTGTTCTCGGGCCGCGTCGGGCTGATCAAGCCCGAGCGCGCGATGTTCGACCATGCCCGCGATGCGATGGCGCTGGACCTCGACCGGGCCTTGTTCATCGACGATCACGCCGGCAACATCGAAGCGGCGCAGGCCAGTGGCTGGCAAGCGATGTTGTTCGAGAACGCGGCGCAGTGCGAAGGCGAGTTGCGCCGCCGCGGCTGGCTCTGATCAGTCCGTCAACCCGCGCACGGCCTGTCGAGAGGCCTCGAAGGCTTGTTCGACGATGCGCTGCTTCCATGCGTCGGTGTCGGTGTAGAACGCATCGCGCACGCGCTGCTTGATCGCCGCACCCTGCGCCGCCTCGGCCTCGGGGTGGATCTCGAGCCAGTGGTCGCCGCGCAGCGCGTCGATCACCTCCGGCACCGGCACGGTGCCGTACTCGAGCGCGATGCCGGTGTATTCGGCCTGCGCGCACTCCTGGTCCGCCGCCGTCCACATCAGGCCCGACAGCAGGGCCGAGGTCGAGCTGCCGTCGTAGATCGAGGTCACCTCGGGGCCCCACCAGGCGCGGGCCCGAGCCAGCGCGCTGTCGTCGTCGCGGCAGGCGAAGATGCGCTCGCCGTGGCCGCTCGGGCCCAGGCCGGTGTGCAGGTCGATCCAGCCCAGGCGGCGGCAGCGCCGGCCATGCTCCTGCAGCACGTGGCGCAGCGTGACGTTGCTCCAGGTCGGATTGATGCCGCCATAGAACAGGCCCTGCGGGTGGCCGTGCTGTCCGCTGGTGATCGCTGTCTGCAGCGCGCGCTCGCCGTGGCTCGCCGCGTAGTGATGCAGGCGGGCCTGAGCCTCGGCCGGCGGCGGCCAAGTGGCCGGCACCACGGCCTGGGCCAGTTCGTCGTAGCCCGGATTGGCCGGCAGCGGCCGCGCGAAGTCATGGAAATTTCGGTTCAGGTCGACGCCTTCGTGGGTCACCCGACGCAGCCAGGAGAAGCCGTAGGGATTGAGCGCGTGCACATAGAGCACCGCGACATCGTGCTGGCGCAGCTGGGCATGCCAGGCGGCGTCGCGAAGCAGGGCCACCTGCACACCCGAGCCGCAAAAGCCCTCGACCCCGTGGCAGGCGCTGGTGATGAGCAGCAGGGCTGCTGCGTCGCGCGCGCCTTCGCGCACCACGTCCATTGACAGCGCTTCGCCGTCGCGGCCGAGCATCGGGTGCAAATGGCTCTCGGCGTCCAGTCCAGCAGCCTCGGTTGCGCTCAGGAATTTGGCGCGGGCCTCGGCATAGGTCGGCGCGAAGCAGTCGCTAAAGCTCATGGTCAGCGCTGCGGGTCGGCCAGCCACGCCTCGGCCAGGCGTACCCACATCGTCGCGCCGAGCGGGATCAGGTCGTCGTTGAAGTCGTAGCTCGGGTTGTGCAGCA
>JAZKIW010000158.1:0-10690 GCA_040384625.1 Pseudomonadota bacterium
GCATCAAAGCGGTGCGTGCGGGTAAACACCCACTAGATTGGATTCAATATGCTTGCAATCTTGTATCCAAAAAACTAAGCTTTGCGTGAGCATTTTGATTCGACTGCCACGTTCAACACAGGAGTGATTTCATGAAGATTGATTGGATTCGCGGCACCACGGCGGCCGCCGGTTTGGCCGTGGCGTTGTCGGGCAGCGCCTGGGCGCAGGAGAAGTTCCGTATCGCCGGCAACTTCACCGACAAGCATTCGTCTTCGATCGCCATCGAGCAGTTCAAGAAGGACGTCGAGGCGGCCACTGGCGGCAAGCTGGTCATCGAGACCTTCCCCAATATGCAGCTCGGCGGGGCGCAGGAGAACGTCACGCAAACGCGCGCCGGCACGATCAACGGGACCTGGGTCGGCATGGCCTTCCTGTCGCGCACGGTGCCCGAGCTCGAGGCGGTGAGCCTGCCCTTCCTGTTCCCGAACCGTGAAGTGGCCTACAAGGTCATGGACGGTCCGATCGGCGACCTGCTCGACAAGAAGCTCGAGGACAAGGGCTTCATCGCCCTGGGCTTCATGGAGCTTGGTTCGCGCCAGGTGACCAACAGCGTGCGGCCGATCAAGACCATGGCCGACCTGAAGGGCCTGAAGATCCGCCTGCAGCCCAACGAGACCCACCTGGCCACGTTCCGCGCGCTGGGCGCCAACCCGCTGGCGATGGACATCCGCGAGGTCTACTCGGCGATGGAGCAGAAGGTCATCGACGGTCATGAGAACCCGTACAACCTGATCTTCGACAGCCGGTTCTTCGAGGTCCAGAAGTACGTCTCCAACACCGGGCACTTCTTCGACTTCATCGCTGTCGTCGCCAACCGCAAGAAGTTCCAGGCCCTCTCGCCCGAGTTCCAGAAGGCGATCACGACGGCGATGAACAAGGCCGTGGCGACGCAGCGCATCGAAGCGGCGAAGGCCGACGCCGCAGCGCTCGCAGAACTGCAGAAGAAGGGCATGCAGTACGACGCCATGCCACCGGCCGAACGTGAAGCGATGCGCAAGGCCACGGCCGGCGTCATCGAAGACATCAAGAAGCGCGTCGGTGCCGAACTGGTGGACCGTGTGCTGGCCGAGGTGAAGAAGGCCTCGGGGTCCTGAGCCTGCCCACCCGCGTGACGGAGCACCCACGATGAGCCGATTGCTGCCTTCGAACCTGGCCGATCACCGCGGGCCGCTGCGCCCGCTGGCCCTGGGGCTGAATGCCCTCGACACGCTGGCCGGCTGGGCCATCATCGTGATGCTCGGCGTGATGGTCGCCGTGGTGTCGCTGCAGGTGCTGCTGCGCTACGCGCTGAACAGCTCGTTCGGATTTGCCGACGAGATGTCGCGGCTGAGCTTCGTCTGGTCAATCTTCCTCGGCATCCCGCTCGGCATCCGCCTTGGTTCGCACATCGGCATGGAGCTGCTGAGCTCGCGCCTGCCGCCGCGCGTGCAGGACGTGCTGGCACGCGCGATGGCTGTCCTGGCCGGCGCGATGATGGTCCTGGTCGCCTGGCAGTCTGCGGTGGTGGCCTTCGATCAATGGGACGAACTGATGGCCTCGATGAATGGCAGCGCTGCCTGGTTCATCGTCGCCGTCGGCGTCGGGTGCGGCCACTCGGCCCTGCACCTGTTGTGGATCGTGCTGACCGGCAAGCCGGTGATGACGGAAACGGTGGCCACCGAATGAGCGCGCTGGGCCGCCCTAAGCGCGCAGCGCCAAGGGTGCACACATCATGAGTCTGCTGATCATCTTCGTCTTCCTCGGTATCGCCGTGCTCGGCATGCCGCTGGCGTTCTCGCTCGGCATCGGCGCCGTTGCCGGCCTGATCTACAGCGACGTCGATTTCAACCTGCTGCCCACGCGGATGATGAACGCGGTCAACGCGTTCCCGCTGATGACGATTCCGTTCTTCATCCTGGCCGGCGAGCTGATGATGAAGGCCGGCATCATGGAACGCCTGATCGACCTGGCTAACTCGGTTGTCGGCCGGGTGCGCGGCGGCCTGGCCCACGTGACGGTGCTGGCCGGCATGGGCCTGTCGACGGTGTCGGGTGCGGCGGTGGCCGACGCCAGCGCGCTGGGCAGCACGATGATCCCGTCGCTGCGCAAGGTCTACGGCGTAGGCTTCTCGTCGGCCGTGGTCGCGGCAGCAGCCAACCTCGGGCCGATCATCCCGCCCTCGGGCGCGATGATCGTCTACGCCTTCATGGCCGGGCCGACAGTGTCGGTCGGCGGCATGTTCATGGCCGGCGTGATCCCGGGCCTGATCCTGGTCGCGGCGATGATGTTCCTGGTCTGGTACACGGCGGTGAAGCGCAACTACCCGCTCACCGGCGAGGCTTTCTCGTGGAAGCGTGTCGGGCACGAGCTGAAGCGCTCCTGGGTCATCTTCCTGATGCCGATCGTGGTCATCGGTGGCATCGTCGGCGGTGCCTTCACGGCCACCGAAGGCTCGGCGATCGCCGTGGTCTATGCGATGGCTATCGGCTTCTTCGTCACCAAGACGCTCAAGCTGGCCGATCTGCCCGAGGCGATGATCCGCACCGCGATCACCTCGGCCGTGGTGGGCGCGATGATCGCCTTCGCCTCGGTCGTCACCTACATGTTGACTGTCGACCAGCTGCCGGCCCAGCTCACGGCGCTCTTGCGCGGCATGACGCAGGATCCGCTGGTGTTCATGCTGCTGGTTGCACTGGCGCTCTTCGTCGTCGGTTGCTTCCTCGAGTCGAACGCCGCCTACATCATGCTGGTGCCGCTGCTGCACCCGATCGCGCTGCTGTACGGCATCGACCCGCTGCACTTCGGCTTCCTGTTCGTGTTCAACCTGGTGATCGGCATGCTGACGCCGCCGGTGGGCGTGGTCCTGTTCGTGCTGTGCGGCATCACCGGCATCAAGCTCGGCGAACTCGTGAAGCACGTGTGGCCCTTCATCGCCGTGATGTACGGCTTGCTGTTCACCTGCATGTTCTTCCCGAAGATCGTGCTGTGGCTGCCGCGGCTGATGGGGTATTGAGATGGGCCTCACTGCCGCCGCCCACTACGCCGGGCAACGTCACTTCATCGGGACGATCACCCCGTCGGGCAACACGGTCGTCGAACGGATCACGCTGGGCATCGGCAACGTACTGCCCGAGGTGTCGTTCCATTTCTCACGCACACCGGTCTTCGGCAGCAGCGACCCATCACCGGACGGCTACGCCAGCGAAGGATTTCTCGCTGCGGCACGCCTGCTGGCCCATGCGGCGCCGCAAGTCCTGGTCTGGAACGGCAGCAAGGGCGCGGGCATCGGCTTCAGCCACGACCGCGCACTGGTCGAAGCGATCCAGGCCGATACCGGGATCCGAGCCACGACCTCGATCCTCGGTATGAGCCAGTTGTTCGAAGCGCAGGGCATTCGCCGCATCGGCATCGTGACACCGTACTCCGAAGCGTCTCAGCGCAAGACGCTCGATTGCCTGGCGGACGAAGGCTTCGACTGCGTCGCCCATGCCCACGCCGGCCTCTCCGACAACCTCTCCTACGCCAGTGTGCCGCCCGAGCAGATCGCTGCGATGGCGCGCCAGGTGGCCAGCGCGCGGCCGCAGGCCATCGTGTGCCTGTGCACCAATTTTCCGGCAGCCGTGATGGCGGCGCCGCTGGAGGCGGAGCTGGGGCTGCCGGTCTACGACTCCACCGCGCTCGGTGTCTGGCATGCATTGCAACTGGCTGGAGTCGACACGAGGCCGGCTGCGGCGCAGTGGGGCTCCCTCTTCGCACAGGCGCTGTGAGCATGCAGGGGGCCTTGGTCATCGGCGACGCCCAGGTGCTCTCGCTCGACGACGCACAGCACGAGTGGCCGCGCGCCGACATCGTGATCGACGGCGCGCGCATCGCCGCGATCGGGCCTGACGCCGCTGCAGCCTGGACCGGCCCGGTGGCGCGGCGCATCGACGCACGCGGCCAGCTCGCGATGCCGGGCCTGATCAACGCGCACTTCCACTCGCCCGGCAACCTGATGAAGGGCGCGCTCAACGGCATGCCGCTCGAGCTGTTCATGCTCTACGAGGTGCCGCCATTGGCTGCAGCCGGAGACTCCGCCAGGCTGGCCTACGTGCGCACCCAGCTCGCTGCGGTCGAGATGCTGCGCCGAGGCATCACCTGCGTGCACGACGATGCGTACCACGTGCCTGTTGCCAGCGTCGAAGGCATCGACGCGATCATGCAGGCCTACGGGGACTCGGGCATCCGCGCGACCGTGGCAATCGACCAGCCCAACGTCTCCGAAGTCGACAAGTACCCGTTCCTGGCCGACTTGCTGAGCGCCGACGAGCGCCGAGCGATGAACACGGCGCCGCGCCAGACGAGCGCCGAATTGCTGGAGCTTTACGGGCACCTGATCGAGCGCTGGCACGGCAAGGCCGACGGACGCTTGGCTGCCGCCGTGTCGTGCTCTGCGCCGCAGCGCGTGACCGACGACTACTTCCGCGGCCTGTCGGCGCTGTCGCGCGAGCACGACCTGCCGTTCAACATCCACATCCTCGAGACGCGCCTGCAACGCGTGCTCGGCGACACCAAGTACGGCAAGTCGCTGGTGCGCCACGTGCACGACCTGGGCCTGCTCGACGAACGCATGATGGTGATCCACGCGATCTGGATCGACGCCGACGACATCGCGCTGCTGGCCCGGGCCGGCTGCACGGTGGCGCACAACCCGGTCTGCAACTTGCGTCTGGGTAGCGGCGTGATGCCCTGGCGCGCACTGCGCGAGGCCGGCGTGCCGCTGTGCCTCGGCACCGACGAGATGAACACCGACGACACGGTGAACCTGTGGGCGGTGGCGAAGACCGCGGCCCTGCTGTCGACCCTGGTCGACGCCGACAGCCGGCAGTGGCCGCGCGCCGCCGAGTTTCTGCACGCTGCGACGCGCGGCGGGGCGCGTGCCATTCGCCGTGCTGGTGATCTCGGTCAACTCACCGTGGGGGCCGCCGCCGATCTGATCCTGCTCGATCTCGACACCCATGCCTTCACGCCGCTGAACGACCTGACACGCCAGCTCGTCTACTGCGAGGACGGCAGCTCCGTGCGAACCACCATCGTCCACGGCGAGGTCGTGTTCGAGAACGGCTGCGTGACCACGCTCGACGAGCGCGCGCTGCGCGCGGAAGCGCGGGCGCTGATGGTCGGCTACCGCGAGCAGCTCGCCGACGCGAGCGGCCAGGCCGCGGCCCTCGAACCGGCCTACCGCGCGATGCTCGAACGCGCCGCCGCCACCCCCGTCACCGTGTCGCGGCGCCTCGATGGCGCCTACGACTTTCCAGCCCCGTCCACCCGCCAACGTTCCTCCAAGGAGTCGTCATGAAGACCCGCATCGTTCTGGCCCTCAGTGCCCTGTGCCTGGCCTGCGCCCCCGCGCTCGCGCAGGAAAAGATCAAGCTCAAGGTCATGGGCCAGCCGCTGGCCGGGGGCATGATCCAGAAGCACAAGGAGCAGCCCTTCTTCGAGACTCTGGCGGCCAAGACCGGCCTGCCGATCGAAGTCGACTACAAGCCGCAGGACACCACCGGCATCAAGGACACCGAGGCGCTGCGCGTGCTCGACTCCGGGCTGTTCGACATTGTCGCGCTGCGCATGGCGCAGATCTCGCGCGACGAACCGCTGACGATGGGCTTCGACCTGGTCGGCCTGAACCCCGACTACAAGACCGCGCGCGCCACCACCAAGGCCTACTTCGAGACACTCGACAAGCGCTTGCAGTCGCGCTATCAGACCAAGTTCCTCGGCGTCTGGCCGGCCGGGCCGCAGGTGCTGTTCTGCAAGAAGCCGATTGCGAAGCTGGCCGACGTGAAGGGCCTGAAGGTGCGCGTGTTCGACCAGAACTCGGCCAAGTTCTTCCAGCACCTGGGCGCCACGCCGATCCCGCTGGCGTTCGGTGAGGTGCACCAGAGCCTGTCGCTGGGCGTGGTGGACTGCGCTATCACCAGCGCGCTGTCGGCCAATTCGGCCAGCTGGCCCGAGGTTTCGACGCACATGCTCCCGCTGGGCTTCCAGTTCGCGATGAACGGCTACGGCATCAGCCTGGCCACCTGGAAGAAGTTCACGCCGGCGCAACAGGCGACGTTGCAGACCGCGTTCACCAATCTTGACAACGAGATCTGGAAGTATTCGGAAGAACTTTCCAGCGAGGCGGTCAACTGCAACGTCGGTAAGGAGCCTTGCTCACTGAAGAAGTTCAAGCTGGTCGAGGTGCCCGTGACGGTTGGCGACGTGACGATCGTGCGAGACGCCATGCGCGACGTCTCGCTGCCGACCTGGAGCGAGGCCTGCGAGAAGACCGCCAAGGGCTGCACCGACGATTGGAAGAAGACGGTCGGTGCGGCCGTCGGCGTGAAGTGACCCTGCCATGAAGCAGAAGCTCGAACGCCTGCTGGCCAACCTGTTCGGTGTGGTCTTCCTCGGACTGTCCTTGCTGGTGACGGTGGAAACCGTGTTGCGCAAGGCGTTCAACTTCTCGCTGCAAGGCGCGGCCGAGCTGGGCGGCTACGCGCTGGCCGTTGGCTCTGCCATCGGCTTCGCGCTGGCCATCACCAGCCGCAGCCACATCCGTGTCGACGTCTTCCACGAACGCTTTCCGCCGGCGCTGCAGGCCTTCATGAACTGGCTGTCGGCCGTGTCGCTGGGTGCGCTGGCACTATTTCTCGTCGGCGTGTGCTGGCGCGTCGTGACCAAGACGGTCGAATACGGCAGCGCGGCCCAGACGCCTTGGGCCACGCCGTTGATCTACCCGCAAAGCGTCTGGTACGCGGCGCTCGTCGCTTTCGCGGTCTACGCGGTGGTCCACGCGCTGCATGCCTGCCGCCTGTACTTCACCGGCCAGCGCGAAGCGCTGCTGGTCGAGTTCCACCCGAAGAGCGCGAAGGAAGAGCTAAAGGAAGAACTCGACGATCTGGCACAGCGCACCGAGGCTGCTCCGAAAGGCATGGCATGAGCACGACCGCGTTCTCCCTCACTTTCCTGCTCATGATCGCCTTGATGCTCCTCGGCCTGCCGATCGCGGTGTCGATGGTGCTGGTCGGTGCCGGCGCGGGCGTCATCGTCTTCGGTGTGCCCTTCCTGGCCTCGACCGGGGCGATGCTGTGGGGCGTGCTCAACGACAACTTGTTGACTGCCGCGCCGCTCTTCATCCTGCTCGGCGAGCTGCTGCTGCGCAGTGGCATGGCCGACCGCATGTACGGCGCGATGGCGGCCTGGCTGTCGCGCCTGCCGGGCGGGCTGCTGCACACCAACATCGCCTGCTGCGCGTTGTTTGCCGCGACCTCGGGATCGTCGGTGGCCACGGCCGCGACCGTGGGTACCGTCGCGCTGCCATCGCTGCACCAGCGCAAGTACCCGATGCCGCAGGCCCTGGGCACGCTGGCAGCGGGCGGCACGCTCGGCATCCTGATCCCGCCGTCGATCAACATGATCGTCTACGGTTCGCTGACCGAGAACTCGATCGGCAAGCTGTTCATCGCCGGCGTGATTCCGGGCCTGCTACTGACCGGCCTGTTCATGGTCTTCGTCTACGTGCGCAGCAGCCTCAAGGGTGACGTGCCGCGCGAGGAGCTGCCGCCGATGGACGAGCGCTTGCGCAAGCTCGTGCACCTGGTGCCGCCGATTGTCATCTTCGGCATCGTGATGGGCAGCCTGTACACCGGCGTGGCCACCGCCACCGAGTCTGCGGCGCTGGGCGTCGTCGTCGCGCTGTTCTTCGCCTGGAAGGCCGGGCGTCTGAGCTGGACGATGCTCGAAACCTGCTTTCTGCAGACCGCGCGCACCACCGGGATGATCATGCTGATCCTGGCGGCGGCGTTCGTGCTCAACCTGCTGATCAGCCTGTCAGGCGTCGCCGAGACCATGACCAAGGCGGTCACTTCGCTTGGCCTGTCGGCCACCGCGATGCTGCTGGTGTTGATCCTGTTCTACCTGGTGCTGGGCATGTTCATGGACGTGATGTCGATGCTCGTCGCCACGGTGCCGATCACCTATCCGATCGTCACTGCGCTGGGCGTCGATCCGATCTGGTTCGGCATCTTCATCATCCTGATGTGCGAACTGGCGCTGATCACGCCGCCGGTGGGCATGAACCTGTTCGTCGTGCAGGGCGTGCGGCCCGACCGCGGTGGCATCGGCGACGTGATCCGCGGCTCGCTGCCCTACGTGGGGATCATGATGGCCTTCACGCTGCTGCTGATGGTGTTTCCGGCGATCGTGACCTGGCTGCCGGGCAAGATGTGACGCCGACGTGAAGCGCTGCCTGGTCCTGAACCCGAACACGACCGCTGCGGTCACCGACATGGTCCTCGCGGCCTGTCGCAACGCGCAGCCAGGTGTCCAGTGGGACGGGGCGACGGCACGTTTCGGTGCGCCCTACATCGCCGACGAGGCGAGCTACGCGAAGGCCGAGCACGCGGTGCTCGATGCCTACGAAGCGTTCTGCGATGGGCACGACCTGGTGCTGCTCGCCTGCTTCGGCGACCCCGGCCTGCTGGCGCTGCGCGAGGCGTCGCGCGTGCCCGTCATCGGCCTGGCGCAGTCGAGCTTCGAGGCTGCGGCGCGGCAGGGGCGCTTTGCGGTCGTCACCGGCGGCCATGCCTGGGCGCCGATGCTGGCCCGCTTCGCGCGCATGCAGGCGCTCGATGCGAACCTGACCGGCATCCACACCATCGACTGGACCGGCGCGCAGATCGCCGCCGACCCAGACGGTGCGCGCGATGCGCTGGTCGCGGCTGCGCAGCACGGTGTGGCAGAGGGTGCGCAGTGCATCCTGCTCGGTGGCGCGGCGCTGGCAGGTCTGGCGGCATCGCTGCAGTCGCGCGTCGCGGTGCCCATGCTCGACAACGTGCTTCTGGCGTCGCAGGCGGTCGCGGACGCGCTGGCGTCGGTCGCGGAACACGGTGTGCGGACGCCCTAACGACGACCATGAACCCGAGCGACGAGCGCTTGCTGCGTGCTGCCATCACCCTCTCTGCGCAGGCGCGCCGCGCCGGCAACCAGCCCTATGGGGCGCTGCTGGCCGATGCCCAGGGCCGTGTCTTGCTCGAAGCCGGCAACACGCAGGTAACGACGGGCGATTGCACCGGTCATGCAGAGCTCAACCTGGTGCGAGACGCATCGACGCGATTTGATCGCGCGCAGCTCGCGACATGCACGGTCTACGCCAGCGGCGAACCCTGCCCGATGTGCGCCGGCGCAATCTATTGGGCCGGCGTGCGACGGCTGGTGTTCGGCCTGTCGATCGAGACGATGACGACGCTGGCCGGCCCGGGCGCCGACGAACTGGCGCTGCCCTGCGCCGAGGTGCTGGCCAGAGGTGCGCAACGCGTCGAGGTGCTCGGCCCGGCGCTCGAAGACGAAGCGCGCCGCGTGTTCGACGCGCCGCAAGGATGCGCAAAGACATGAACCCACTCGACCTCGTTGTGCGCAACGCGCGTGCCGCCACGGCAGCCGATGTCTTCGACTGCGACATCGGCATCGCCGGTGGGCGCATCGTCGTGCTGGCGCAGGGCCTGCCCACTGCTGCGCGCGAGATCGACGCGGCGGGCCGGGTCGTCACTCCGGGGGGTGTCGATGCGCACTGCCACCTGGACCAGCCGATGCCGCCACCTGCGCGCATGGCCGACGATTTCGATACCGGAACACGCTCGGCGGCCTGCGGCGGCACGACGACGGTGATCCCGTTCGCGGCGCAGGAAAGGGGCCAGCCCCTGCGCGCGGCCGTCGACGACTACCACCGCCGCGCCGAAGGCAAGGCGCATGTCGATTGCGCCTTCCACCTGATCGTCAGCGACCCGACGCCCGCGGTACTGAACGAGGAGTTGCCGGCGCTGATCGCCGAGGGCTACACCTCGTTCAAGATCTACATGACCTACGACGACCTGAAACTCGACGACGGTCAGATCCTCGATGTGCTGTCGGTGGCGCGCGCGCACGGCGCCATGGCCATGATCCACGCCGAGAATGCCGACTGCATCGAGTGGCTGACAAAGCGCCTCGAGGCTGCCGGCCGCACCGCGCCGCGCTTCCATGCCCACGCGCGGCCGATGCTGGTCGAGCGCGAAGCCACGCACCGGGCGATCGCGTTGGCCGAACTGGTCGACGTGCCGATCCTGATCGTGCACGTGTCGGGGCGCGAAGCGGTCGAGCAGATCCGCTGGGCCCATGCGCACGGCCTCTCGGTGTTCGGCGAGACCTGCCCGCAGTACCTGTTCCTGACCGCGGCCGACCTCGGCATCGACGACAGCTACCAAGGAGCGCGTTGCGTCTGCAGCCCGCCGCCCCGCGACAAGGGCAACCAAGAGGTGATCTGGAACGCGCTCGCCGACGGCCTGTTCACGGTGTTCTCGTCCGACCATGCACCGTTCAAGTACGACGCACCCGACGGCAAGAAGCCGGACGGCAAGGAGGTGGCGTTCCGGCACATTCCGAACGGGATCCCGGGCCTGGAGACGCGCCTGCCGCTGTTGTATTCGGAAGGCGTGCTCGGCGGACGCATCAGCTTGCAGAAGTTCGTCGAGCTGACTGCCACCAACCCGGCCAAGGCCTACGGCCTGCACCCGCGCAAGGGCACGATCGCGATCGGCAGCGATGCCGACCTGGTGCTGTGGGGCGAGGGCGAGCGCGTGTTGCGCAATGCCGACCTGCACCATGCCGT
>JAZKIW010000158.1:10790-21122 GCA_040384625.1 Pseudomonadota bacterium
CGGCGCAGCGCGTCGCCCGGGACGGAGATCGAGGTCCTGACGGCATCCTTCGGCGTCGCCTACATCGAGACCCGTTTCGAGGCCTTGATCGGCGCCTACGCCGCGGCCCAGCTGGCCGCCGAACACCATTCGCGCTTCGATGCGGTGGTCGTCGCCGCCTTCGGTGATCCCGGGCTCGGCGGCCTGCGCGAAGCATTGCCGTGCCCGGTCACCGGACTGACGGAAGCGGCGCTGGCCAGCGCCTGCCTGCTCGGAGGGCGCTTCTCGATCGTCGCGATCTCGCAGCGCATCCGCGCCTGGTACCGCGAGACGGTGCAGACCTACGGCCTCGATGGCCGCCTGGCCAGCATCCGCGCGCTCGACGAGCCGCTGGCCGACATCGGCAATGTGCAGGGCAACCAGGGCGAGCGCCTGGTCGCGCTGGCCGAGCGCTGCGTTGCCGAGGACGGTGCCGACGTCATCGTGCTGGCTGGGGCGCCGCTGGCCGGCCTGGCGCGCACGCTCGCGGGCCGCCTGCCGGTGCCGATGGTCGATGGTGTCTCGAGCGCCGTGCGCCATGCCGAGTCGATGGTCGCCTTGCGCCCGCAACGCGCGTTGAAGGGCAGCTTCGGCCCGTTGCCGGTCAAGCCCAACCGCGGCCTGACCGAACCGATCGTGCGCCTGCTCGGCGGGGCCTAGGCGTAGGTCAGGGAGGCTTCGTCACCGTCGAGGTGCGGCAGGCTGTTGAAGCTGATCAGGGTGTGGCGTTTGGGTCCGACCTTGAATTCGCTCAGCGCGCTGTTTCGGATGTGCAGGTTGAGTTCGATCGTCGCCGCCGCATCGAGGCCGAGCACATGCGCGATCGCAGTCGCGATCGGGCCGCCGCTCGAGACCAGTAGCACCGTGCCATCGGCATGCGACGCACGCACATGGTCGAGCGCCTGCACCACGCCGGCGACGAAGTCTGCGTGAGCCGGCATGCCGTCCGGTTGCGTGGCGCCCGCCATCCATTGCAGCAGGCCCTGCCGCAGCAACCGGAAGTGCTGGCGCACCTGCTCGGGCGTGTCCGCCTTGCCGATCCGATCAGCGTGGACGGTGCGCACCACGGCCTCGCTGTCGTACTCGTTCAGGCCGGGCAGGGCCAGCGCGTCGTGGCGAGTCTCCTGGCCGCGCTCGATGCCGGCGAGCGTCTGTGCATGGCGGCGCAAGGTGCCTGTCAGCACGGCGTCGAAGCGCAGGCCGCGTGCGCGAAACCAGCTGCCGAGCCGTTCGCTCTGCTGTTGGCCCAGCGGGCTCAGCTGGTCGTAGTCGGCGGCGCCGAACGAGGCCTGCCCGTGGCGCACAAGGTAGAGGGTTCCCATGATGGTTGGCATTGTGCGGGCCCTCGGCACAGGGAGCTGTCGCCCGCGGGACCGGCCTGCCGCCGCTGTGGGCACAATGCCGCATCCCCAGCCCAGGAGCGTTTCGCATGCCCGCAGCCCGAGTCCTCGTCGCCCAAGGCGGCGGCCCCACCGCGGTGATCAACCAGTCCCTCGTCGGCGTGGTGCTGGAGGCGCGTCGCCACGCGCAGGTCGAGCGCATCTATGGCGCGCGCCACGGGGTGCGCGGCGTCATCAACGAAGACTTCGTCGACCTGGCGCAGGAAACCACCCTGCACCTGGAACGCGTGGCCGCGACACCGGCTTCGGCCCTGGGCTCGACCCGCGACAAGCCCGACCTGGCCTACTGCCAGAAGATGCTGGCCGTGCTGCGCGCACATGCCATCACGCACTTCTTCTACATCGGCGGCAACGACTCGTCGGACACAGTGCGCATCGTCGCCGAGGAGGCCGCCAAGGCCAACTACGCGCTGCGTGCGATCCATGTGCCCAAGACGATCGACAACGACCTGATGGGCAACGATCACACCCCCGGTTTTCCTTCAGCCGCACGCTTCGTGATGCAGGCCTTTGCCGGCGCCAATCTGGACAACGCGGCGCTGCCAGGCGTATACGTCGCGGTGGTCATGGGCCGGCACGCCGGCTTCCTGACCGCTGCGGCGGCCGCGGCCCGGGTGCGGGCCGATGACGGCCCACACCTAATCTACCTGCCCGAGCGCGCGTTCTCGATCGACCGATTCCTGGCCGACGTGAAGGCGGTGCATGCACGCCTCGGCCGTTGCGTCGTGGCGGTGTCGGAAGGGATCCACGATGCGGGCGGCGAGTCGATCGCCGCCAGCCTGGCCAAGGGCGGCGTCGAGCGCGATGCGCACGGCAACGTCCAGCTCTCAGGCACCGGCGCGCTGGCCGACCTGCTTTGCGATGAGATCAAGGCCAAACTGGGCATCAAGCGCGTGCGCGGAGACACCTTCGGCTACCTGCAACGCAGCTTCCTCGGCTGCGTTAGCGATGTCGATGCCCGCGAAGCGCGCGAAGTCGCGGAACGCGCCGTGCAGTTCGCCCTGCTCGGGACGAGCAACGGTTCGGTCGCGATCCGCCGTAACGGCGACTACGCCATCGACATCGTCCTTCAACCACTCGAAGCCGTGGCCGCAAAGACCCGGGTGATGGACGATGCCTTCATCAGCGCCGAGGGCAACGATGTGACGCCCGCCTTCATGGACTACCTGCGACCGCTGCTCGGCAGCCATTTGCCGCAGGCGGCGCAACTGCGGGCCGTGCCGGTGGCTAAGGTGCTTGCGTAGCTTCTAAGTCTGCGCCAGCGCCCGCTCGACGATCTCACGCACGCCGCTCGACAACTCGGGCTTCGCCGCAACGCGGACGATGGCCTCGCGCGCGGCCGATCGATATGGCTCGGCCAGATGGCTCCAGCGGTCCATCACGCGGGCGACCCGGGCCGCGAGTTGCGGGTTGAGGGCGTCGATCTGCATGACCTGGTCGGCCCAGAAGACGTAGCCCGCCGCGTCGCTGCGATGGAAGGCGCCCGGGTTGGCGACACAGAAGGCCTGGACCAGGCTGCGCGCGCGGTTCGGATTCTTCAATGTGAAGTCGGGGTGCTGCATCAGCTGCCGGACACGCGCAAAGGTGCGGCCGTCGCCGCTCTCCGGCATGCAGGCCTGCAGGGCAAACCACTTGTCGATGACCAGGGCTTCATCGTGGAACTGCCGGTGAAAGTGGGCCAGGGCTTGCTCGCACAGCTCGGCGTTCGACTTGATCAGTGCCGACAGCGCACCCAGGCGCTCGGTCATGTTGCCTGCGCTCTTGACGGTCTGGTAGGCGCGGCCGGGCCACAGTGCATCGCCGCTCGCCGACGCGTGCAGGCACAGCTGGTCCAGGGCCAGGTTGGCCAGAGCGCGCTTGCCGGCACTGACCGGATCGGGTGTATAGCCGCCGCTGACCTGGTGCGTCTCATAGGCCCACACCCAGTCGTCGTGCAGCGCCGCAGCCAGCTGCGCCAGGATGGACCGGTGCACCTTGTGGATGCGCTGCGGATCGACCGTCTCCAGGTGTTCAGCGAGCGCACTCTCGTCGGGCAGCTCGAGCACCAGGGCCTTGAATGCGGCATCGAGGTCGGGATGGCGTAGCACCGCGCGCATGGCCTCGACGAAGGGGGTGTCGAGCGCGGTCTCCCATGGGTCGCTGCCGCCACGGATCGCCGTCAGCAGGCGGTTCAGGGCCAGGCGTTGTCCGGCTTCCCAACGGTTGAAGGGGTCGCTGTCGTGCTGCAACAGCACCAGCAAGTCTGCGTCGGAGAGCGGCTCGGCCAGGATCACGGGCGCGGAGAAGCCGCGCAGCAGGGATGGCACTGGCTCAGAGTCGACGTTGACGAAAGTGAAGAAGGTCTTGGGCTCGTCGAGCACCAGCACCCGCTCGGTGCTCGCCGCTGTCGAATCGGGTACAGGCTCGTCTTCGAGCTGCAGGGCGAAGGCGCGACCGTCACGGGCGAGCAGGCCCAGCGCCATCGGGATCACGTAGGGCAGCTTGGTCGGCTGGCCCGGCGTCGGCACGCCATGCTGCTCGAAACCAAGGGTGTAGGTGCGGCTCGGCGCGTCGTAGCGGCCGCGTGCGGTCACGTGCGGCGTGCCGGCCTGCGAGTACCAGCGCTTGAAGGCCTCCAGGCGCGTCGACAGATCGGAACCCGGGTTGGCGTCGGCGATCGCCTGGGCGAAGTCGTCGCAGGTCACTGCTTGGCCGTCGTGGCGCGCGAAGTACAGCGCCATGCCGCGCGTGAATCCTGCGCGGCCGACCAGGGTGTGCATCATGCGCACCACTTCGGCACCCTTCTCATAGATGGTCGGGGTGTAGAAGTTGTTGATCTCGACGTACTGATCGGGACGCACCGGGTGCGCCATCGTGCCGGCGTCTTCCGGGAACTGGCGTTCGCGCAATACCTTCACGTCGGCGATGCGCTTGACGGCGCGCGCGCTGGCGCTGCCGGCCATGTCCATGCTGAATTCTTGGTCGCGGAAGACGGTGAGGCCTTCCTTCAACGAGAGCTGGAACCAGTCGCGGCAGGTGATGCGGTTGCCGGTCCAGTTGTGGAAGTACTCGTGACCGACCACGCTCTCGATGCCGGCGTAGTCGTGATCGGCCGCCGTGGCCGGGCTGGCGAGCACGAACTTGGTGTTGAAGATGTTCAGGCCCTTGTTCTCCATCGCTCCCATGTTGAAGTCGCTCACCGCGACGATCATGAAACGCTCCAGGTCCAGCGGAAGGCCGAAGCGCGCCTCGTCCCAGATCACCGAGGCTACGAGCGAGTTCATCGCATGTTCAGTCTTGCCCAGGTCTTCGCGGCGGACGTAGACCTCGAGCAGATGATCCTTGCCGCCGCGGGTGCGGATCGGCTGGCGGCGCACGGACAGCTTGCCTGCCACCAGGGCGAACAGGTAGCTCGGCTTCGGGAAGGGGTCGTGCCACCTGGCGAAGTGGCGGCCGTTGTCGAGCGCGCCCTCTTCGACCAGGTTTCCGTTGGCCAGCAGCACCGGAAAGCGTGCCTTGTCGGCGCGCAGCGTGACGGTGTAGATCGCCATCACATCCGGCCGGTCGAGGAAGTAGGTGATGCGGCGAAAACCCTCCGCTTCGCACTGTGTGAACAGCCCGGAGTCGGAGGTGTACAAGCCCGACAGCTGGGTGTTCTTGTCGGGCGCGCAGGTGCTGCGGATCTCCAGGGTGAAGGAGTCGCCCGCTGGTGGGTTGTCGATCACCAGCGAGCCGTCGGCCTCGTGCCGGAACGACACGCTCTGCCCATCGGCCATCACGCGCAGCAGGGTCAAGTCTTCGCCATGCAGGCGCAGTGCCTGTGCAGGCATCGCGGCATTGCGCTCGATACGCAACTTGCTGGCGACCAGGGTCTTGGGCCCGTCGAGGTCGAAGGTCAGGTCTACTTCGCGGATCCAGAACGGCGGCGCGGCGTAGTCCTCGCGCCGGATCAGGGGGGCCGGGCCTTCACGTGACAACTGCAGCATGGGACGCCTCCACTCGGTTCGCTTGTTGTAGCAGCGCCGACAGTGCCGGCGCGTGGTAATCGTCGATGGCGGCCAGCACATGCGCCCCGGCCAGATCATGCGCGCTGTGGCTGCTGCACACCGCCACCGCGGTCATGCCGGCGCGGCGCGCGGCTTCGATGCCGAACGGGGCGTCTTCGAACACGATGCAGTGCGCGGGGGCGACGCCGAGCCGGCGCGCGACTTCGAGAAAGATCGCCGGCTCGGGCTTGCCGGCCAGGCCTTCGTCGCCGCCGACGATGGCCTGCGGCGTCGGTTCCATCGCCAGGTGCTGCATTGCGAAGGCGATGTTGTGGCGGTCGCCGGCCGTGCCGACGCCCAGTGCCAAGCCCTGCGCATGGGCCCTCCCGGCGAATGCGCGGAAGCCTGCGACCTCACGGAACTCGGGTGCGAAGCGCTCACGGTAGAGCGCTTCCTTCTCGGCGATCAGGGCCCAGGATTCGCTGCTGCTGAACTCGCGCCCGAACAGATCGTTCATGCACTCGGCCCCGGTTCGCCCGGTGGTGCGGCGCATCAACTCCTCGACCTCGATGTCGAGCGCATGGCGGCGCGCGAATTCGATCCACGACAGGCGGTGGTGGCCCATCGAGTCGATCATCGTCCCGTCCATGTCGAAGATCAGCGCCTTGATCACCGGCATGTTCAGACTCCCTGCTTCAGGCTGGCCTGGATGAAGGTGTCGAGGTCACCGTCGAGCACCTTCTGGGTGTTGCTGATCTCCACATTGGTGCGCAGGTCCTTGATGCGGCTCTGGTCGAGCACGTAGCTGCGGATCTGATGCCCCCAGCCGACGTCGGTCTTGCTGTCCTCGAGCTTTTGCTGCTCGGCCTGCTGCTTGCGCATCTCATGCTCGTACAGGCGCGAGCGCAGCATGGTCCAGGCTTCGTCGCGGTTGCGGTGCTGGCTGCGGTCGTTCTGGCATTGCACGACGATCCCGGTCGGCAGGTGCGTCAGGCGCACCGCCGAGTCGGTCTTGTTGATGTGCTGGCCGCCGGCGCCCGAAGCCCGGAATGTGTCCACGCGCACGTCGGCCGGGTTGATGTCGATCTCGATCGTGTCGTCGACCTCGGGCGAAACGAAGACGCTGGCGAAACTGGTGTGCCTGCCGCCGGCCGAGTCGAACGGGCTCTTGCGCACCAGGCGGTGCACGCCGGTTTCGGTGCGCAGGTGGCCGAAGGCGTAGTCGCCCTCGACCTTGATCGTGGCACTGCGGATGCCGGCCACGTCGCCCTCGGTCTCTTCCATCACCTCGGCCTTGAAGCCCTTGCGTTCGCAGTACTTCAGGTACTGGCGCAGCAGCATCGAAGCCCAATCGCAGGCCTCGGTGCCGCCGGCGCCGGCCTGGATGTCGAGGAAGCAGTTGCTCGGGTCCGCCGGGTTGTTGAACATGCGGCGGAACTCGAGTCCCTCGACGGTCTCGTTCAGCTTTGCCGCGTCGGCTTCGATGGCGATCAGGCCGTCGAAGTCCTCGTCGGCCTTCGACATCTCGTACAACTCGGTGTTGTCCGAGAGATTGCTGGTCAGGTGGTCGATGGTCTGGACCACCGTTTCGAGGGTCTTCTTTTCCCGCCCGAGTTCCTGCGCCCGCTTGGGCTCGCTCCAGACGCTCGGGTTCTCGAGCGCGGCGACAACCTCGTTCAGTCGAAGGGCCTTGTGGTCGTAGTCAAAGATACCCCCGAAGCGCTTCGGTGCGCCGGGTCAGGTCGGCCAGCGAATTGCCGATCTGGTTGATGCGTTCGATATCCATGACAGTCCTTCATTCTTGGAGCGGGCGATTTTCGCACGCAGGTTTGCAGGGTTTGTCCGTAGCGGGTTTGCCAGTGCCGGGCGCAATTTGTCAGAAAGACGTAAGCGCCTGGAAACGACATTAGCGCCTGCGTCGAACGGGCTGGCCGTTCGCGCACGCCTTGATTGCCGGACGCGTGCTGACATTCCTCAACCTGTTGCAACTGATTCTGTATATCCCGCTGCTCGCGCTGGCAGGGCAGGGGGCGCTGTACGTGCTGGCCGGCCACAAGCGCGACAGCAACTTCTTCTATCGCCTGCTGCAGCTGCTGTCCAAGCCCTTCACGCTGGCAATGCGGCGGGTGACGCCGGCCAAGGTAGCAGATCACCAGGTGCCCATCGTCACCTTCTTCGTGCTCGTGATCGTCTACTTCGTCGTCACCTTCGAGCGCATCGACCTGTGCATGAAGATCGGTCTGGAGCATTGCCAATGAACGGCAGCGGCCTGACCTACCTCTGGCTCAAGTGCGCGGCCATGGCCTGGCTGGTCATCGGCCGCCAGCCCCAGGCGCTGGTGATCTTCGACGAGATGCTGCGCCGCTGGCCGCATGACGGCTACGCCCTGTCCAGCCGCTCCCACGTGCGCGCCCAGCGCGGCCAGCGCGCCGAGGCCATAGCCGACATGCAGGCCCTACTGGCCGCGCAGCCCGACCGCAGCGCGGCCTACTGGTTCAACCTGGCCTACCTGCTTGAAGACGATGGCCGCTTCGCCCAGGCCGAACCGGCCTTTCGCCGCGCACTCGCCCTCGACCCCAAGCTCGACCGCGCCTGGTATGGCCTGGGCCTGGTGCTGATTCGTCTGCAGCGCCCCGAAGAGGCGGTGACTGCACTGAAGAAGAACACCGAACTGCAACCGATGAGCCCGTACGGCTGGTACCAGCTGGCACGCGTGCAATTCGATCGACAGGAGCCGGAGGAGACAAAAAAGATCATTCGCCATCTGAAGGGCTTCGAGCCCAAAGTGGCGGCGCAGCTGGAGCGGGAGACCGGGCTGGTTGCGTGAACGGGTTGGTTGGAGCGTGAGAGGACCGGGCTCATCCCGGGAGTGAACTGAAGGAGACATCCGATGCAAGTTTCGGAAAGGCACCGCCAGTACTGGAACAAGAATCTGCGTATCACGGGGATTCTTCTGGCCATCTGGTTCGTCGTGACATTCGTCGTCGGCTACTACGCCCGCGACCTGAACTTCACCTTCTTCGGCTGGCCGTTCAGTGTCTGGATGGGTGGGCAGGGCGCGTTGATCGTCTACTGCCTGATCATCTGGTACTACGCCCGCTACATGAACAAGCTCGACATCGAGCACAACGTGCACGAGGAGGACTGACATGGCTGGCATGTTCGAACACGGCGCCAAGATCGACTCGGCGTCCACGGCGACCTTCAAGTCGCAACTCAACAAGGTCTACGCCTGGTATACGGGCGGCTTCCTGCTCTTCGTCCTCGCGCTCGCGGTGCTGGAGCAGATGGGCCTGCCCAAGAGCTGGATCGGCTTCATCTTCCTGCTCGCGACGGTGGGCCTGTACGCCGGCATCGGCATCATGAGCCGAACCACGGATGCATCGGAGTACTACGTCGCCGGGCGACGGGTGCCGGCGCTGTACAACGGCATGGCCACCGGCGCCGACTGGATGAGCGCCGCCTCGTTCATTGGCATGGCCGGCACGGTCTACCTCAGCGGCTACGGCGGCCTGGCCTTCATCATGGGCTGGACCGGCGGCTACTGCCTGGTGGCACTGTTCCTTGCGCCCTACATGCGCAAGTTCGGCCAGTTCACGATTCCCGACTTCCTGGGCGCCCGCTTCGAGGGCAACCTGCCACGCTTCATCGGCATCATCGGTGCGATCCTGTGCTCATTCACCTATGTGGTGGCACAGATCTACGGTGTCGGCCTGATCACCACGCGCCTCACCGGCTTCGCCTTCGAGGTCGGGATCTTCGTCGGCCTGGGCGGCATCCTGGTGTGCTCGTTCCTGGGCGGCATGCGCGCAGTGACGTGGACGCAGGTGGCGCAGTACATCATCCTGATCGTGGCCTACATGGTCCCGGTGGTGTGGCTGGGCATGAAACAGAGCAGCGTGCCGGTGCCGCAGTTCTTCTACGGCTACAAGCTGGCGGAGATCACGGCCAAGGAGAAGCTGATCGTTGCCGACCCGAAGGAGCAGCAGGTCATCCAGATCTTCAAGGATCGTGCGGCTGCCGCCGATGCCAAGCTGAAGGATGTGCCCGCCGCGATGGCTGCCGACCAGGCCGCCGCGCAGAAGAAGGTCGACGACCTGAAGGCCGCTAACGGCCCGGCAGCCGACATCCAGGCCGCCGAGAAGGCGCTGGCGGCACTGCCGAAGACGGCGGACGACGCGAAGAAGGCCTACACGGCGGCAAAGACGAGCAACACGGCGCGGGCACTGCCGCTGGCCGGTATGCCGCCCCATGCGCAGCAGTTCGCGGGTGACCCGAACGGCGACGAGAAGGCCAGGACGACGTTCGACACTTCACGGCGCAACTTCCTGGCCCTGATCTTCTGCCTGATGGTGGGCACGGCCGCGTTGCCGCACATCCTGATGCGCTACTACACGACGCCGTCGGTGAAGGAAGCGCGGGACTCGGTGACCTGGAGCCTGTTCTTCATCTTCCTGCTCTACTTCACGGCGCCGGCCCTGGCGGTGCTGGTCAAGTACGAGGTCTTCAACGTGCTGGTCGGAACGCCGTTCGACAAGCTGCCGGCGTGGATCGGCAACTGGGCCAAGGTCGACCCGGCCCTGCTGTCGGTCTCCGACATCAACGGCGACGGCATCTTCCAGCTGGGTGAAATGCGCATCAGCGGCGACATCATCGTGCTGGCCACGCCGGAAATCGGTGGCCTGCCGTATGTGGTGTCGGGCATGGTGGCGGCAGGTGGCCTGGCGGCTGCCCTGTCGACCGCCGACGGCCTGCTGCTGACGATCGCCAACGCGCTGTCGCACGACCTGTACTACAAGATGATCGATCCGAACGCGCCCACATCGCGCCGGGTCGCCATCTCGAAGGCCCTGCTGGTGGTCGTGGCCTTGGCAGCGGCAGCGGTGGCATCGCAGAAACCGGCGGACATCCTGTTCCTGGTCTCGGCGGCGTTCTCGTTCGCTGCAGCC
>JAZKIW010000158.1:21222-38617 GCA_040384625.1 Pseudomonadota bacterium
GAAACCGGCGGACATCCTGTTCCTGGTCTCGGCGGCGTTCTCGTTCGCTGCAGCCTGCTTCTTCCCGGCGCTGGTGCTGGGGATCTTCTGGAAGCGGGCCAACAAGTGGGGTGCATCCCTGGGCATGGTCGCTGGCCTGGGCACGACCTTCTACTACATGGCCACCACCCAACCCTGGATGCGTGGCGTGTTCGGCGTGACCAGCCCGGTGGAATTGTGGTGGGGCATCTCGCCGATCTCGGCGGGCGTGTTCGGCGTGCCGGTCGGCATCGCGACGATCATCATTGTCAGCCTGCTGACTCCGCCACCGAAGCAGGAAACGCAGGAGCTGGTCGAGCACGTGCGTTATCCCGACCTGAAGTTGGGCGCGGCCTGATCACCGATCTGACCCCTCCCTGAGAAGGGCCCCGCGAGGGGCCCTTCTTCTTTTATGCTGGGTGCATGAGTGCGACACCCTCGGCGAGCCTGACCACCAACCTGCGCAATGAGCTGCAACGTTGGCCGCCGTTTGCGCAGATGATGCCCGAGCATGTCGACCGCTTCATCCAGTCGGCGACGCAGGCCTACTACGAACCCCATGAGATGGTGCTGTCGCCGGCCGCCGGTGCGGTCACGCACCTGCTGCTGATCCGCCGGGGCAACGTGAGCGGGCGCCGGGGCTCGGCCGAGTCGGCTGGTGCTTACGAGTACGGCGCGGGTGAGATGTTTCCGGTAGGTGCCGCGCTGGCGGCGCGCCCGGTCGCCTCCACCTACGTCGCGAGCAGCGACACTTTCTGCCTGGAACTGCCACTGGTTGCGATGCACGAACTGGCGCAGGACAGCGCCCCTTTTGCCGACTTCCTGAATCGCCGCGTGCAGCAGTTCCTGGCCCTGTCGAAGCGCTCGTTACAGGTGGCCTATGCCTCGCAGACCCTCGCTGAACAATCGCTCGAGACTCCGCTGGGCGACCTGCTGCGCCGCAGTGCCGTCGGTGTGCCGCCTTCGACGCCGTTGTCGAGCGCCCTGCAGACGATGCACGCCAAACGCATCGGCTCGGTCCTGGTGCTGCACGAGGACAGCGGCGCCGCGCTGGGAATCCTGACGCGGCACGACATCCTGGGCCGCATCACCCTGGCCGAGCTGCCCTTGTCGACGCCGATCGAAGAAGTGATGAGCGCGCCGGTCATCAGCCTGGGTCTGCACCAGACGGCGCAGGACGCCGCCCTGGCAATGTCGCGCCACGCGATCCGCCACGTGCCGGTGGCGGATGCGCAGGGTCGGATCGTCGGCATCCTGTCCGAGCGTGACCTGTTCGCGCTGCAGCGCCTGTCGCTGAAGCAGGTCAGCACCGCGATCCGCGCCGCGCCCGACGTCGCCACCTTGCGCGCCGTGGCGCAGGACATTCGTCGCTTCGCGCGCAACCTGTTGGGGCAGGGCGTCGGCGCGCGTCAGCTCACTGAACTGATCAGCCATTTGAACGATGTGCTGACCGAGCGTTTGGTCAGCCTGGTGGCGGCGTCGCGCGGGATCGACCTGACGCGCGCCTGCTGG
This sequence comes from Pseudomonadota bacterium, assembly GCA_040384625.1. Lineage (GTDB taxonomy): Bacteria > Pseudomonadota > Gammaproteobacteria > Burkholderiales > Burkholderiaceae_C > CADEEN01. Next base: position 22,753 of record JAZKIW010000158.1, read on the forward strand.
CTGGCCTTCGGCTCCGAGGGCCGCAGCGAGCAGACGATCGCCACCGATCAGGACAACGGCGTCGTCTTCGAGAGCAACGATGCGGCGCGCGACCGCCCCACCTGGCTCGCCTTCGCGCACGAGGTCAACGAAGCACTCGACGCCTGCGGCTACCCGCTGTGCAAGGGCAACATCATGGCCAGCAACCCGGACTGCTGCCTGACGCAGCGCGAGTGGCTGGCGCGCTTCGCGGACTGGATCGACCATGGCGCGCCGGAAGACCTGCTCAACGCCAGCATCTATTTCGACTTCCGCGCCCTGGCCGGCGATGCCGCGCTGGCCCAGCCGATGCGCGACATGGTCACCCAACAGGCCGGCCGCAATGCGCGCTTCATGAAGCAGATGGCGGAGAACGCGTTGCGCAACGGCCCGGCCCTGAACTGGCACGGCGGCATCGATGTGCAGACGCAGAACGGCCAGGGGGTTATCGACCTCAAGCTGCACGGCACAGCGATCTATGTCGACGCCGCGCGCCTGTATGCACTCGCCCACGGCGTGCCGCTGTGCGCCACGCGCGAACGCTTCGAGGCCGTGGCCAAGGCCATGGGCGTCGCGGCCCAGGAGGCCGAGGGCTGGATCGGGGGCTTCGAGTACCTGCAGATGCTGCGTCTGCAGGTGCAATTGGCGCGCGACCGGCGCGAAGCCGTCGACGCCAGCGACGGCAATCCGAACCTGGTCGACGTCGCGGCGCTGAACGACATCGACAGACTGGTGCTGAAGGAGAGCCTGCGCGTCGCACGCCGGCTGCAGCAGCGCATCGAGATGGACTATGTCCGATGAGCCTGTGGCAGCGGCTGCGTGGCACGGCAGCGAAACCCGCGGCTGAAGCACGGCGCTGGGTCGTCGTCGACGTCGAGACCAGCGGTCTGGACGTTCAGCACGACCGCCTGTTGGCCATCGCCGCTGTCGGCCTTCGGCTCGACGGCAAGGCCGCGCCCCGCATCACGCTCGGCGACAGCTTCGAGGCTGTGCTGCGCCAGGACAGTTCACTGGCCGATAAATCCAACATCCTGCTGCATGGTATCGGCGTCGGCGAACAACGCGCCGGTGTGCCGGCTGCCGAAGTGCTCGCCGCGTTCGAAACTTGGCTCGCCGGTGCGCCCCTGGTGGCGTTTCACGCCCCGTTCGACCAGGCGATGATCACCCGCGCGATGGCGGCCGCCCTCGGTCGCACGCCGGCCAGTCCCTGGCTCGATCTGGAGCCGGTGGCCGACGCGCTGTTTCCCGAGGTCGGCGGGCGCACGCTCGACGACTGGCTGGCGCACTTCGGCATCGACTGCGCGGTGCGCCATCAGGCCGCCGCCGACACCTTCGCGACCGCGGAGCTGTTGTTACGCCTGTGGCCGGCGGCGCGCCGCCAGCGCTGCACAAGCTTTGCGGCGTGGCGCCAATTGGCGGAACAGCGGCGCTGGCTGGCCAGACGCTAGGGTCAGGGCTGCTGCAGGAAGGCCAGCAAGCGCGCCGCCAGCGCCTCGGGCTGGTCGTGGTGCAGCATGTGACCGCAGTCGCGCAGCGTTTCGCGTTCGAGCCGCGGCACCACCGTCAGCCGCGCCTCGAACTCGCTGCGCGGGTAGCGCTCGCCCCACCACTTCTTCATGTCGGTGTCGGCGCCTTCCACCCACAGCAGCGGTGCAGTGATGGCGCGCCAGGTCTCGACCACTTCGTCGGCCTGGTACAGGGCCGGGTTGACGTGCTTGTGCGCTGGGTCGGCGAGCAGATGCCACTGACCATCGTCGCCGGGCGCGGCCCAGCGGGTGGCGAGCCAGGCCGCCTTGTCGGATGCCAGACGCGGGTTGGTCTTGATCAGGCGGGCCGCCACTTCGTCGGCACCGGAGTAGGGGCGCAGTGCGGCCGGTGTCTTCAGCTCGTCGAGCCACTGCACGAGGCGTTTGGGGGCCTGCTGCGGCCGGCTAGCGGGCAGGCCGAAGCCTTCGAGGTTTATCAGGCGACGCACCCGCTCGGGGCGCACGCCAGCGTAGCTCATCACCACATTGCCGCCCATGCTGTGGCCTAGCAGGTCGATCGGCTGCGTCGGGGACAGCGCATCGATCAGCGCGTCGAGGTCACCCAGGTAGTCGGGGAACCAGTAGCTGTCGCTGCCGCCGGCGCTGCTGCGGCCGAAGCCGCGCCAGTCGGGCGCGACGATCCAGCGCTGCGGCCCCTCGAGCCGAGCCATCGCATCGACCATGAACTGGAAAGATGCTCCCACGTCCATCCAGCCGTGCAGGAGCAGGAGCAGAGGTCGCGTGGGTGTGGCCAAATCGGGCCCGCCCCAGGTCTCGAGGTGGTAATGCAGACCGCGCACCGGCAGCGATCGTTCGGCCGGGGCACGTGTCGGGGCGTAGGGCGTCGTCATGGTTCGCACTGTAGGCCTTGCGCGACCGGCCTGCCGGCGCGGGGCGATGCCAGAATGACAGCATGAAACCGGCCCACACCCTGCGCGCCGCCGAGCCGCGCGACCTGAACGCGATCGTGGGTCTGATCGGCGAGTTGGCCGCCTTTGAGAAGCTCACCCACCTGCTCGAGGTGACGCCGGAAAATCTCGAACCGCACCTGTTCGGCGCGCGACCGGTGGCCGAGTGTGTGGTCGGCGAGGTGGGTGGCGAGGTCGTGGCGTTCGCGCTCTTCTTCAGCAACTTCTCGACTTTCCTGGCCCGCCCGGGCCTGTACCTCGAAGACCTCTATGTGCGCCCGGCGCAGCGCGGCTCGGGCCTGGGCAAGGCCTTGCTCGAACACCTGGGTCGCCTGGCTGCCGAGCGCGGTTGCGGGCGCTTCGAATGGAGCGTGCTCGACTGGAACGCGAACGCGATCGCCTTCTACGAGAAGCTGGGCGCCAGCGTGCTTCCCGACTGGCGCATCTGCCGCATCAGTGGCGAGCGTCTGGCGCGCTTTGCTGCCGACGCATGAAACGCGCGCTGACGGCCTTTGCCGCAGCCCTGATCGGCGGTGCTGCCATGGCTGCAGTCGACCTCGACGGGCTGTGGAACTTCAAGGATCCCGCGGCCACTGAAGTGCGTTTTCGCGCCGCGCTGGCCGGTGCGCAGGGCGACGACGCACTGATCCTGCGCACGCAGATCGCGCGCACGCTCGGCCTGCGCGGCCGCTTCGACGAGGCCCATCGAGAACTCGACGCAATCGAACCGGCGCTGGTCACCGCAGGCGCCGAACCGCGGGTTCGTGCGCAGCTCGAACGCGGCCGTACTCTGCGCTCGGCCGGCAAGTCTGCCCAAGCCCGGCCGCTGTTCGAGCGTGCCTTCGTCACCGCCGACGGCGCCGGCCTCGAACGCCTGGCCGCCGACGCCCTGCACATGGTGGCCCTGGCCGAGCCCGCGCTGGACGAGCGCATCGCCTGGAACCGAAAGACCATCGCCTACGCTGAACGTGCCAAGGATCCGCGCGCACGCGGCTGGCGTGCGGCTGCGCTCAACAACATCGGCAGCGACCAGCGCGAGGCGGGGCGCCTGGCTGACAGCCTAGACAACTTTCGCGATGCGTTGGCGGCCTATCAGCAGATCGGTGGCATCGACGCCATCCGGGTCGCGCGCTGGCAGGTGGCCAATGTGCTGCGCCTGCTCGGCCGTCGCGAAGAGGCGCTGGCGATGCAGCTCGCGCTGGCGTCCGAACACGCCGCGGGCGGCGCGCCAGACCCCTACGTGTTCGACGAACTGGCCCTGCTGGAGCCCGCTCGCGCTGCGGATTGGCAGGCCAAGGCCGAGCAGGCGCGCCGCGCCGCGCCGCGCTGAGCTTGGCCATGCCAGCCGCACTCGACGCCTACGACAGCCTCTACCGCGGATTTCGCTGGCGCGTGCCGCGAGGTTTCAACTGGTTCGAAGCCTGTTGCGCACGCTGGGCGCGCGACACGCCGCAGGCCATCGCGCTGGTCTGCGAGGACGAGGCGGGCGCCGTCACGCGCTTCAGTTTTGCCGAACTGCATGCGGCCAGCCTGAGAGTCGCAGCGGCGCTGGCTGCGCACGGTGTCCAGCGCGGCGAACGCGTTGCCATCGTGCTGCCGCAACGCTTCGAGACAGCGGTGGCGCAGATGGCGGTCAGTGCCCTGGGCGCCGTGGCCATGCCACTGTCGATGCTGTTCGGTCCGGAAGCGCTGGCCTTCCGGCTGCGCGACAGCGCGGCGGTGCTAGCGATCGTCGATGCCGCGGCGCTCGATGCGCTGCGGAGCGTGCGCGCCGATTGCCCCGCCTTGCGCCAGGTGGTCACTGTCGGTGGCGGCGGCGCTGCCGGCGACCTCGACTGGGAGGACTGCCTGGCCAACGGCCGCTCCCCTGTCTCGGCCGTCACGACGCGCGCTGACGACCCGGCCGTGCTGATCTACACCAGCGGCACCACCGGCCCGCCGAAAGGCGCGCTGATCCCGCAGCGCGCGCTGATCGGCAACCTGAGCGGCTTCGTCGCCAGCCAGAATTGGTACCCGCGCGCGGCGGGCGTGTTCTGGTCGCCAGCCGACTGGGCTTGGACCGGCGGCCTGATGGACGCGCTGCTGCCGGCGCTGTATTTCGGGCAGACGATCCTCGGCGCGCAGGGCCGCTTCTCGCCCGAGCGCGCGTTCGAGATGATGCAGCGCCACGGCGTGACGCACAGCTTCCTCTTCCCCACGGCGCTGAAGTCGATGATGAAGGCGGTGCCCGAGCCGCGGCGGCGCTATCCGGGCCTGAAGCTCGCCGCCGTGATGAGCGCCGGCGAGGCCGTCGGCGACACCGTGTTCGCCTACTGCCGCGATGCAATGGGCGTCACCGTCAACGAGATGTTCGGTCAGACCGAAATCAACTACATCGTCGGCAACTGCGGCGCCTATGTCGGCGTGGATGGCCGCACACACGCCGGCTGGCCGGCGCGCCCCGGCAGCATGGGTCGGCCCTACCCGGGGCACCGCATTGCGGTGCTCGACGACGCCGGGCACGAGGTGCCACGCGGCACGCCGGGCGATGTGGCCGTGCACCGGCGCGACATCCACGGCGACCTCGACCCGGTGTTCTTCCTCGGCTACTGGCACAACGAAGACGCCACCCGGTCCAAGTTCACCGGCGACCCCGACGACTCCTGGTGCCGCACCGGCGATACCGCGCTGATGGACGAAGAGGGCTACCTCTGGTACCAGGGCCGTAGCGACGACATGTTCAAGGCCGCGGGCTACCGCATCGGGCCAAGCGAGGTCGAGAACTGCCTGGTCAAGCACCCGGCAGTGGCCAACGCCGCGGTGGTGCCCAAGCCCGACGCCGAACGCGGCGCGCTGGTCAAGGCTTACGTCGTGCTGGCGTCGGGGTTCAGCGGCGATGCGGCGCTGGTCGAACAGCTGCAGCAGCACGTGCGCGGCCGTCTCGCGCCCTACGAGTACCCGAAGGAGATCGAGTTCATCGATGCCTTGCCGATGACCACCACCGGCAAGGTGCAACGCCGTGTCTTGCGCCTGCAAGAGGAGGCGCGCGCGCGGGCCGTAAACGGCTCAGCGTGAACGTGCTCTGGACGTGCGGCGCCACTCGGCCACCCGCTCGTCTACGAAGGTGTCGACGCTGGTCAGTTGGCGCGGAAATTCCTTCAGCAGCGGACCCGGCTCCCAGGTTTCGCGCATCGCGTGGTCCGGTACCGTCGACAACTCGAGCACGCGTGCGACCCCTTCGTGAAACGGTCGCACGACACTGGCCAGCACCTTCGCCGCGCCGACCGACACGTGCCGGATGCGCCCGGTCCGTGCCCGCACCTGGTACATCGCCGCGACCTCGTTGTTGCTCAGGTTGTCGGGGCCGCCGATCTCGATCGTGCGCCCGTTCAGACTGTCTTCGGTGAGCGCTTGCTGCGCAAACGGCGCGACGTCGCGCACGGCGACGAAGTTGCGCGCCTTGGTGCCGGGACCGATGATGACAGTGAAGCCCTTCTCCAGCAGCATCTGGCCATTGAAGCGGTGCACGTGGGACTCCATGAACGCTGAGGGCCGCAGGATCGTGTAGCCCATGCCACTGCCCTTGACCACCGCCTCGATCTCGTGCTTCGTGCGCACGAAGTCGATCGGGTGATCCTCGCGTGCGCCCATCATCGAGGTGTAGACGAAGTGTTCGACCTTGGCGTCGCGAGCGGCGACCACCAGGGCGCTGTGGCCGACGTGGTCGACCTGTGCGCTCGCGAATTGGCCGCGACCCAGCAGCGAGTGGGCGCAGGCGAAGACGCGCTCGGCCCCCTTGCAGGCCAGTTCGAGCGAGCGTGCATCGGTTAGGTCGCCGATGAAGATCTCCGCGCCAGCGCGCTGCAGGTCAGCGGCCTTGGCGCGGTCGCGCACCAGGGCGCGCACCGCGTGGCCCTGCTTCAGCAAGGGCAGTGCGGTGGCGCGGCCGAGCAGGCCGGTGGCTCCGACGATCAGGATCATGGGCAGGGCTCCTCTTTCCTAGGCCTCTTGCCGTGACGATGCGCCAGCGCCCGCCCGCCGTCAATCGGGGCGCGAGGGCTGAGGCACACTCGGCAACCAATCCTGACAACCGCAGCCTCCACCATGCAATCCACCCGCCTCGGCCGCAGTGACCTCGACGTGACCCGCGTCTGCCTGGGAACGATGACCTTCGGCGAGCAGGTCGATCAGGCCGACTCGTTTGCCATCCTCGACCGCGCGCTCGAACGCGGCGTCAACTTCATCGACACCGCCGAGATGTACCCGGTGCCGCCGACTGCCAAGACCTACAGCCGCACCGAGAGCATCATCGGCAACTGGTTCGCCGCTCGCCCGGGCGCACGCCAGCGCTTGGTCTTGGCGACCAAGGTCGCGGGCCCGGCACGCGGCATGGAGTGGGTCCGCGGCGGCGCGGCCGATGTCACGCCGCAGGGTATCGAGCAGGCCTGCGATGCCAGCCTGCGCCGGCTGCAGACCGACGTGATCGACCTGTATCAGATCCATTGGCCGAACCGCAACGTGCCGTCCTTCGGCGCGATCTACTTCGATCCGAAGAACGATGCAGTGCAGACCTCGATCCACGACCAGTTGCTGGCCCTGGGCAAGCTGATCGAGGCTGGCAAGGTGCGAGCGATCGGCCTGTCGAACGAAACCCCCTGGGGGGTCGCCGAGTTTCTGCGCGTGGCCGAGCAGCATGGGCTGCCGCGCATCGCGACGGTGCAGAACTCCTACAGCTTGAGCAGCCGTGCCGTCGACAACGGCCTGGACGAGACCTTGTACCGCGGCGGCGTGGGCTTGCTAGCCTATTCGCCGTTGGCCTTTGGCCTGCTGAGCGGCAAGTACGACGAGCGCGGTTTCGACGTCGGTGGCAGCGACGGCCGGATGGTGCGCTTCGAGCGCTTCCGGCAGCAGCGCTGGGGCCGTCCGGAATCCCTGACTGCGGCGCGCCGCTACAGCGCACTGGCGCGCGAGCACGGGCTCACGCCCACACGGATGGCGCTGGCCTTCTGTTATGGCAGCTGGCGTGTGGCCAGCACGATCATCGGCATCACCAGCGTGACCCAGCTCGACGAATGCCTGGACGCCTGGGGCACCACCCTGTCGCCTGAGCTGCTGGCGGCGATCGACAAGATTCGCTGGGAGCTGCGCGACCCGGCGCAGTAGGCACCACTGCGCGAAGCCCATGGCCAGGAAGGAGTCCAGGCGCGTCAGCGAGACGCCGGCGACGGCCTGGCTGCGCCGACACGGCATTGCCTTTACCGAGCATGTCTACGACTATGTCGAGCACGGCGGCACGGCCGAGTCGGCGCTGCAGCTGGGCGTCGATGAGCACGCGGTGATCAAGACCCTGGTGATGCAGGACGAGCGCGCACGCCCACTGATCGTGCTGATGCACGGTGACCGCCAGGTCAGCACCAAGAACCTGGCGCGCGCCATCGGCTGCAAGAGCGTCGACCCCTGCAGCGCTGAGGCGGCGCAGCGCCACAGCGGCTACCAGATCGGCGGCACCTCGCCGTTCGGCTTCAAGCGCGAGGGCGTGCCGGTGTATGTGCAGGCCAGCGTGCTGGCCTTGCCGCGCATTTGCATCAATGGGGGTCGGCGCGGCTTCCTGGTCGGGATCGAAGCCGCGGTATTGGCCGAGGCGTTGGGCGCGACGGCGGTCGACTGCGCACTGTCGGCCTGAGGCGCGCGTAAAGTCGCGTCCGGCAGAACAATTCAAGCGGGAATCTATGACCTGGGCATGGAGCATGGCGGCGGTGCTGGCGGCGTACTGCGTGGGGTCGCTGTCGTTCGCCGTCATCGTCAGCCGCGCGATGGGGCTGGCCGATCCACGCAGCTATGGATCGGGCAATCCGGGCGCCACCAATGTGCTGCGCTCTGGCAAGCGCAGCGCGGCGGTGCTGACCCTGGCGCTCGATGCGCTCAAGGGCTACCTGCCGGTGCTGGTGGCTCTGCTGCTGGCGCCGCGCCTGGAGTTCGGCGCCGGCACCGTGGCGGTGGTCGGGCTGGCCGCGTTTCTTGGCCACCTCTGGCCGCTCTTTTTCCGCTTCAAGGGCGGCAAGGGCGTGGCCACCGCGGCCGGCGTGCTGCTGGCCTTCAATCCCTGGCTCGGCGCTGCCACGCTGGCGACCTGGGCCATCGTCGCGCTGTTTTTCCGCTATTCCTCGCTGGCCTCGATCGCGGCGGCGCTGTTCGCGCCCTTCTACCAGGCACTGATTTGGGAGGCCGACGCCTACGCCCTGGCGATTGCGGTGATGAGCGTGCTGCTGATCTGGCGCCACGAAGGCAATATCCGCAAACTGCTCGCCGGCACCGAGTCGAAGCTCGGTCAGAAGGCTTCGAACGTCGCGCCGCCGCACGCAGCCCATTCCAAACACAAAGGACACCAGCGATGACCACCGTTCAACGTTTCGATGTCGGCCCGCGCTTGTCGGAAATGGCGGTCCACAACGGCGTCGCCTACCTGGCCGGCCAGGTGGCTGCCGACGGCAGCAAGGACATCCGCGACCAGACGCGCCAGGTGCTGGCTGCGGTCGACGCGCTGCTGGCGCGCGCAGGCAGCGACAAGTCGAAGATCCTGCGCGCCGAGATCTTCCTCGCCGACCTGGCCGACTTCGCGGCGATGAATGCCGTCTGGGAAGCCTGGGTGGTGCCCGGTCAGACGCCGCCGCGGGCGACGGTGCAGGCACACCTGGCCAAGCCGCAATGGCGCATCGAAGTGGTGGTGACGGCGGCGATCTGATCCGCCCGCGGGCTTACACGATCAGCTGTGCGGTAGCAGACCGAGCAAGGTCGGATCGCCGCGACCCTGTCGCACCAGCACGGGTTCATCGGCGGTCAGGTCGATCACCGTCGTCGGTTGCATCGGGCAGGCCCCGGCATCGACGACGGCCTGGAGCGACTTCTGCAGGCGCACGCGGATCTCGTGCGGGTCGTTCAGTGGATCGCTGTCGCCAGGCGCGATCAAGGTCGTGGCCAGCAAGGGCTGGCCGAACACGGACAATAGCTCCTGCGTCACGCGGTGATCGGGCACGCGCAATCCGATCGTGCGCCGAGAGGGGTGGCTGACACGGCGCGGCACCTCCTTCGTCGCTTCGAGGATGAAGGTGAACGCGCCTGGCGTGCCGAGCTTGAGCAGGCGGTACTGGCGGTTGTCGACGCGGGCGTAGCTGGCCAGTTCGCTCAGGTCGCGACACAGCAGGGTCAGGTGGTGCTTGTCGTCGACACCACGGATGCGGCGCAAGTTCTCGGCCGCAGCCTTGTCGTCGAGGTGGCAGACCAGGGCATAGCTCGAATCGGTCGGGATCGCCGCAATGCCGCCGCCGTGCAGGATCTGCGCCGCCTGCTTCAACAGGCGCGGCTGCGGGTTGTCGGGGTGGACCTCGAAGTACTGGGACATGTCAGGCCGCGCCGGGCCGCTCCCAAGCGGCCTGAGCTCCCCTCCGGGGACGCGAGCGAAGCGAGTTGGGGGCCAACATGTCAATCAGCCACCGAGTCGGCGGCCACCGCCGACACCGGCTGCTGCCGCGCCGCGGCCTCGCGCACGGTGAGCCAGGCGCTGGCAGCGCCTGCACCGGCGATCAGGGCCATGCCGAGCCAGCTCCAGCGGTCGGGCAGCTTGCCCAGGAACAGCGCACCGCCGAGCGCCGCGACGCCGATCTGCGTGTACTGGAACGGCATCAGGGTCGAGGCCGGGGCCTTGCTGAAAGCCATGATCAGGAGCAGGTGCCCGGCGGTGCCCAGGGCACCGATCACGACCAGCATCAGCATGTGCGCGGGCCGCATCACGGCCAGCGAGTCCGTCACGTCGGCGCCGCTTGCGAACAAGAGCAGGGTGGCCACTGCGACGCCGGTGACGCCGGTGTAGAAGTTGGTGGTGTAAGGGTCCTCGCGCGCGGCGAAGCGGCTGGTCAGGATCTGGAAGCTGGCGTTGCAGACCGCCGTGGCGAGCGGCAGCAGCGCCACCCAGCCGAACAGCCCGGAACCCGGCCGCATCATGACCAGCGCGCCGACGAATCCGAGCAGCACCAGGGCCCAGCGCGGCAGCGAAACGCGCTCGCGCAGGATCATCCAGGCCAGCAAGGTCGCCAGCAGGGGCGTCAGCATCACGGTGGCCGTGAACTCGGCGACGGGCATGTGGCGCAGCGCGGTGAAGGCCAGGGCCGATGCCGACACCAGCAGCACGCCGCGCAGCAACTGGAAGCGCGGGTTGGCGGTGTGAAAGCTCTTGCCGCGATCGCCGCCGATCCATGCGGCCATCACCAGCGCATGCATGGCATAGCGCAGCCAGAGCACGACGGCCATCGCGACGACGGCACCGATCGAGCTGATCATCGTGTCCATTAGCGCGAAACAGGTGGCCGCAGCGACGATCATCGCGATCCCGACCGCCGGCCGGGCCTCGGGCAGGTTCATGCCTGCGACCACTGCACCCGGTCGGCCAGGGCCTGCCACACCGGCGTCAAGCGGCCCGGCAGGTCGGGCAAGCTGCCCAGGTCGATGCGGCTCTCGGTCGGCGAGTGGAAGTCGCTGCCTCGCGAGGCCAGCAGGTCGAATTCGAGGGCCATTTCGCCATACCTGACGGCTTCGGCAGCGCTGTGGCTGCCGGTGACGACCTCGACGCCGCGGCCACCGTGGGCCTTGAACTCGGAGAACAGCGCGTACTCCTCGGTCGGCGTGAACTTGTAGCGCGCCGGGTGGGCGATCACCGCGATGCCCCCGGCCTCGGTGATCCAGCGCACGGCGTCGCCCAGGGCGGCCCAGCGGTGCGGCACGTAGCCAGGCTTGCCTTCCGTCAGGTAGCGGCGAAAGACCTCGCCGGTGTCGGCGCAGTGGCCACGTTCGACGAGGAAGCGGGCGAAGTGGGTGCGCGAGATCAGCTCCGGATTGCCGACGTAGGGCAGTGCGCCTTCGAACGCGCCGTGGATGCCCACCTGGGCCAGACCGGCGGCCATGTCGCGCGCACGCGCCTCGCGGCCGCCGCGGGTGGTGGCGAGGCCCTCGCGCAGCGCGGTGTCGTCGGCGTCGAAACCCAGGCCGACGATGTGGACCGTGACGCCGGCAAAGCTGACCGAGATTTCGCATCCGGTCAGGAAGGCCAAGCCTGCACGGCGGGCGGCATCGCGCGCGCGCGTCAAGCCGCTCACTTCGTCGTGGTCGGTCAGGGCCCACAACTCGACGCCGCCAGCCTTTGCCCGCGCGGCCAGGGCTTCCGGCTCGAGCGTGCCGTCGGAGACCGTCGAGTGACAGTGCAGATCGGCGTTGAGCAAAGGGTGGACAGACGGCACCCAGGGATTGTCTCAGGCCCCTGGCGTGCTGGCAGGCGCATGGGCTTGAACGGCCATCGCAGCTGCCACGCAGTTTTTTGTGAGCGCTAGGGTTGACCCTAGACCGTCTCGGCGGCCGCACCCGAACAATGGGCTATGCACCGGCGTTCATAGGCTTGCAACGTGCAGCCGTCGCCGCAGGAGGTACACATGCAAAAGACCCTTCACATCGACGCCGAGAAGTGCACAGGCTGTCTGCAGTGCGAGATGGCCTGCTCGTTCGAGAACTACGCCACCTACGCGCCTGCCAAGTCGCGCATCAAGGTCTTCGACTTCCATCACACCGGGCGCAAGGTGCCCTACACCTGTACTCAGTGCGACGAGGCCTGGTGCCTGCATGCCTGCCCGGTCGAGGCAATCACGCTGGACCATCTGACCGGCGCCAAGGTGGTTAACGAATCGACCTGCGTCGGTTGCAAGGTCTGCACGATCGCCTGCCCCTTCGGCACGATCAACTATGTGCAGGAGACCGGCAAGGTGCAGAAGTGCGACCTGTGCGGCGGCGATCCGGCCTGCGCCACGGCTTGCCCGACCGGCGCGATCACCTATGTCGATGCGAACTGGACCGGCCTGAACAAGATGCAGGCCTGGGCCGACAAGCTCGGCAATCAACCCTCTGCTTAAGGAGCGCCACCATGTCCTGGGCAGGAAAAATTCTTCGTGTGGATCTCACAAAGGGCACGGTCAAGTCCGAGCCGCTGAACATGGACTGGGCCCGCGCCTACCTCGGCTCGCGCGGCCTGGGTACCAAGTACATCGTCGATGAGGTCGACCCCAAGGTGGACCCGCTGTCGCCGGCCAACAAGTTGATCTGGGCCACTGGCCCGTTGACGGGCACGATGGCCTCCACTGGTGGCCGCTACACCGTGATCGCCAAGGGCCCGTTGACCGGGGCCATCGCGTGCAGCAACTCGGGCGGCTACTGGGGCGCCGAACTGAAGATGGCCGGCTGGGACATGGTCATCTTCGAGGGCAGGAGTGCCAAGCCGGTCTACTTATTCATCGAAGACGACGTGGCTGAGTTGCGCGACGCGGCGCACCTCTGGGGCCAGAGCGTCTGGAAGACCGAGGAGACGATCAAGAAGCAGCACCAGGACCCCTTGATCCGCGTCTCCTGCATCGGCAAGGCGGGGGAGAACCAGGTGCTGTTCGCGGCCGTGGTCAACGACCTGCACCGTGCTGCCGGCCGCTCGGGCGTCGGCGCGGTGATGGGGAGCAAGAACCTGAAGGCGATCGCGGTGCGCGGAACCAAAGGCGTCGGAAACCTCGCCGATCCCAAGGAGTTCATGAAGGTCACCTACGAGAAGAAGAAGATACTGGCCGACAACGCGGTGACGGGGCAGGGGTTGCCGACCTTCGGCACCCAGGTGCTGATGAACGTCATCAACGAGATCGGTGCGCTGCCCACGCGCAACCACAAGGACAGCCAGTTCGACGGCGCGAAGGACATCTCGGCCGAAGCGATGGCAGCGCCGCGCAAGAGTGACGGCAAAGCGCAGCTGGTGACCAACCAGGCGTGCTTTGGCTGCACCATCGCCTGCGGGCGCATCAGCAAGATCGACCCGACGCACTTCTCAGTGGCCAACAAGCCGCAGTATTGGGGAGCGACCGGCGGCCTCGAGTACGAAGCCGCCTGGGCCCTGGGTGCCGCCAATGGCGTCAACGACCTCGAAGCGCTGCAGTACGCCAACACCATCTGCAACGAGCAGGGCATGGACCCGATCTCCTTCGGCGCCACGATCGGGGCAGTGATGGAGCTCTACGAGATGGGCGTGCTGACGAAGGAGCAGCTCGGCGTCGAGTCGCCGTTCGGTTCGGCCAAGGCGCTGTGCGACTTCGCCGACATGACCGCCAACGGCGAGGGCTTCGGCAAGGAGATCGCGCTGGGCAGCAAACGCCTGACCGAGAAGTACGGCCACCCCGAGCTGAGCATGAGCGTGAAGGGCCAGGAGTTCCCGGCCTACGACGGTCGTGGCATCCAGGGCATGGGCCTGGCCTATGCGACGAGCAACCGCGGTGCCTGCCACCTGCGTGGCTACACCGTGGCTTCGGAAGTGCTCGGTATCCCGGTCAAGACTGATCCGCTGGTCGCCGAAGGCAAGCCCGAGCTGGTCAAGGCCTTCCAGGACGCGACGGCGGCCTTCGATTCGGCAGGGCTGTGCATCTTCACCAGCTTCGCCTGGGGCCTGGCCGATGTGGCGCCGCAGGTGGCAGCGGCGTGCGGGCCCGAGTTCACGCTCGAGAACCTGAGCCTGATCGGCGAGCGCATCTGGAACCTGGAGCGCGACTTCAACAACCGTGCCGGCTTCACGGCGAAAGACGACAGCTTGCCACCGCGGCTCTTGAACGAGGCCACCAAGACGGGGCCGGCCAAGGGCCTGAAGAGCATGCTGCCCGAGATGCTGCCCAAGTACTACGCGGCGCGCGGCTGGAACTCGGACGGCACCTTGACTGCATCGACGCGATCCAGGCTCGGCCTTTGAGGCCGTCGCGCTGGGTTTGACAGGAGGCGGTTCACGACGGACCGCCTTCGCGCTTTTTTGCACAGGCAACTCCATGAAACACGTCATCCTCGGTGCCGGCCCGGCCGGCGTGATCGCCGCGGAAACGATCCGCAAGCACGCCCCGAACGACGACATCGTGATCGTCGGCGACGAGCCCGAGGCGCCGTACTCGCGCATGGCGATCCCCTACCTGCTGATCGGCAATATCGGGGAGAAGGGCACCCACCTGCGCCATGGTTCGGGGCACTTCGACAAGCTCGGTATCGTGCTCAAGCGTGGCCTGCGTGCAGTGGCCCTGGATGTCGCCGCACGCACGGTCGGCCTCGACGACGGCAGCACGCTTCGCTACGACCGGCTGTTGATCGCCACCGGCTCAAGCCCGGCCAGCCCACCGATTCCCGGCATCCACGCCGCCGGCGTGCATCCGTGCTGGACCTTGCAGGACGCCCGCGCGATCGCCTTGCTGGCGACCCAGGGCGCGCGCGTGCTGCAGATGGGCGCCGGCTTCATCGGCTGCATCATCATGGAGGCGCTCGCCGCGCGCGGCGTGCAACTGACGGTGGTCGAGATGGGTGACCGCATGGTGCCGCGCATGATGGGTCCGACGGCCGGCGGCATGATCAAGGACTGGTGCGAGAAGCAGGGCGTGCGCGTCTTCACCGGCACGCGGGTCGAGGCGATCGAGACCCATGCACCGCTCCGGGTGCGCTTGTCCAACGGGCAGCAACTCGAGTGCGACCTGGTGATCAGCGCCACCGGCGTCAAGCCCAACATGGGATTCCTCGAGCACTCGGGCGTGAAGTGCTTGCTCGGCGTGCTGACCGACGAACGCATGCAGACCAATGTGCCCGGCGTCTACGCCGCCGGCGATTGCGCCGAAGCCTTCGACAAGGTGTCGGGCAAGACGATCGTCAGCGCGATCCAGCCGAATGCGGCCGAGCAGGCACGCGTCGCGGCGCTGAACATGGTCGGCCGAAGCACTGCGTTGCGCGGCGTGACCCAGATCAACGTGCTCGACACCCTGGGCCTGATCTCGACCAGCTTCGGCGCCTGGCAAGGCGTGCCGGGTGGCGAGCATGTCGAGTTGACCGACCGCGCGGGCAGTGGAGGCGGCCGGCACCTGAGCCTGCAATTCAACGGCGATCGCCTGGTCGGCTGCAACAGCATCGGCTGGACCGAGCATGTGGGCGCGATGCGCGGTCTGGTCGAGGGCCAGGTCCGCCTGGGTGAATGGAAGCAGCGGCTGATCGACGATCCGACGCAGCTGATGCCGGCCTACCTGGCCAGTGCGCAGGCGCAGGCGCACAAGGCCCTGGTCAGGGCATGATCGGTCGATGCGCATCACGTTCAAGCTTTACGCCAGCCTGACCCAGCACTTGCCCGCAGAGGCGCGGCGCAGCAATCAGATCCCGCTCGAGCTGTCCGATGGCACGCCGATCGCGAAGATCATCGAGCCCTTCGGCATGCCCGAGAAGCTGGTGCACCTGGTGCTCGTCAACGGCGTGTACATACCGCCCGAAGAGCGCCTGAGCTTCATCCCCAAGGACGGCGACGTGCTGGCGATCTGGCCGCCCATCGCCGGCGGCTAGACAGGTGCAGGCCGT
>JAZKIW010000159.1:0-17802 GCA_040384625.1 Pseudomonadota bacterium
GAGCGCGACCGCGCCGCCGTGCACGTTGACGATCTCGTGCGGCAGCTTGAACTCGACCATCGCCGCCATCGTCACCGCGGCGAAGGCCTCGTTGACCTCCCACAGGTTGACGCTCTTGGCATCCCAGCCGGCGCGCCTCAACACCTTCTCGATCGCCCCGGCCGGCGCAGTGGCGAACCACTCGGGCGCCTGGGCGTGCACGGCGTGTCCGGCGATGCGTGCGATCGGCTTCACGCCCATCTTCGCGGCCGTGCTCTCACGCATCAGCACCAGGGCCGCGGCGCCGTCCGAGATCGACGACGACGAGGCGGCGGTGATGGTGCCGTCCTTCTTGAAGGCGGGCTTTAGCGTCGGGATCTTGTCCAGCTTGGCCTTGAAGGGCTGCTCGTCGAACTTGATCAGGCTGTCGCCCTTCGGACTGGCGAGGGTGACGGGCGCCATCTCCCAGGCGAAGCTGCCGTCTTCGTTGGCGACCTTGGCGCGCTGCGTGCTCGCGATCGAGAACTGATCCATCGCCTCGCGCGTGAAACCGTACTTGCCGACGCACTGCTCGGCGAACACCCCCATCGCCTTGCCGCGCTCGTAGGCGTCTTCCAGGCCGTCGAGCGCCATGTGGTCGTACAGCGCCGCGGCGCCGTACTTGACGCCCTTGCGCGCGAACACCAGGTGCGGCGCATTGGTCATGCTTTCCATGCCGCCGGCCAGCATCACGTTGGCGCTGCCAGCGGCGAGCATGTCGTGCGCAAACATCATCGCGCGCATGCCGCTGCCGCACATCTTGCTGAGGGTCACGGCACCGGTCGAGTCGGGCAGGCCCGCCTTGCGCAGGGCCTGGCGCGCCGGGGCCTGGCCCTGGCCGGCCATCAGGCAGTTGCCGAACAGGACCTCGTCGATCGCATCAGCGGGCACGCCGGCGCGCTCGACCGCCGCCTTGATCGCGACGGCGCCCAGCTCCCAGGCGGCCAGGCCGGCAAAGTCGCCGAGCAGGCCGCCAATCGGCGTGCGCGCGGCGGAGACGATCACGATGCTTTCGGTGGCCATGGTGGGCTCCTTTCGTCAGGTCGATGGCGCAAGCATAGTGGCCCCGGGCGTCGCCTGCACGGGCGAGGCGTCGGTCGCCGGTGTATGGTCGAGCCGTGCAATGGTCCGTCAACGAAAGGAGTCGCTGCCCATGTTCGAGAAAGTCCTGATGCCGACCGACGGATCGGAGGTGTCCCTGACAGCGGCCGAGCGCGCCCTGGCGCTGGCCAAGCTCTCGGGGGCGCCCTTGCATGTCGTGTTCGTGCAGGAGCCCTATCCGTACACCGGCATCGGTGCGGCCAGCAGCGCCGGCGTTCAAGACTTCCTGGCCGCGGGTCAGCAGCATGCCGCACAGGCCTTCGACCGCATCGGCGCGCTGGCCCAGGATCGGGGCGTGCGCCTGAGCACCGAGAGCGTCGAGGGCGACAGTCCGGCCGAGCAGATCGTCGAGGCCGCCCGCCGCAGCGGCGCAGACGCCATCGTGATGGCCTCCCATGGCCGCACCGGACTTGCGCGCGTGTTGCTGGGCAGCGTGGCCAGCAAGGTGCTGATGCTGTCGCCAGTGGCAGTAATGATCGTCAAGTAGGCTCCAGCGGCCCTCAGGCGCGCCGGCCGGCGGCTCCTCGCGCCGCGAAGCGTTTGCGCTCGTCGTAGGGGAACACGTCGTGCACATGGCCGGCCAGGATGCGCTCCTTGTGGCCTTGCCAGAAGGCGGCGTCGAGCAGGTCGGCATGGTGTTTAAGGAAGACTTCGCGCACCCGGTCGTTGCCGAGCAGGAAGGGGCCGAAGGTCTCGGGGAAGACATCCTTCGGGCCGACGTGGTACCAGACCTCGCCGCTCATCTCTTCTTCCTCATTGCGTGGCGTGGGCACGCGGCGGAACTGGCAGTCGGTGATGTACTCGATCTCGTCGTAGTCGTAGAACACCACCTTGCCGTGGCGCGTGACGCCGAAGTTCTTCCACAGCATGTCGCCGGGGAAGATGTTGGCGGCCACCAGGTCCTTGATTGCGTTGCCGTACTCGATCACCGCGTGTTCGATCTGCTCCGGCGTCGCGTCGTGCAGGAAGATGTTGAGCGGGATCATGCGCCGCTCGATGTACAGGTGGCGGATCACCAGCGCATCGCCATCTTCCTCGAGCACGCTGGCGCACTCCCGCTTCAGCTCGGCCACCAGGGCATCGTCGAAGCGTGCGCGCGGGAAGGCCACATTGGTGTACTCCAGCGTGTCGGCCATGCGGCCAACGCGGTCGTGGGTCTTCACCAGCAGGTACTTGCCCTTGATCTGCTCGCGCGTGGTGTCCTTGGGCGGCGGATAGAAGTCCTTGATGACCTTGAACACATAAGGGAAGGAGGGCAGGTCGAAGACCAGCATGACCATGCCCTTGATGCCCGGCGCGATGCGGAAGGTGTCGCTCGAGTGGCGCAGGTGATAGAGGAAGTCGCGGTAAAAGATGTTCTTGCCTTGTTTCTGCAGGCCGATTGCGCTGTACACCTCGGAGCGCGGTTTCCTGGGCATCATCGAGCGCAGGAACTGCACGTAGGCGCTCGGGATTTCCATCTCGACCATGAAGTAGGCGCGCGCAAAGCTGAAGATCAGCAGCAGCTCGTCCTCGCCGAACAGGGCGGCGTCGACCGTCAGGCCGCCCTGCGCGCTGTGCACGATCGGCAAGGCGAAAGGTGTCTCGTTGAAGCCGTTGATGACCTTGCCGACGACGTAGGCGCCCTTGTTGCGGAAGAACAGCGATGACAGCACCTGGATCTGGAAGTTGGTGCGCAGGCGCCAGTCGCCGAGCTGTTTGATCACCGCCGCCAGCACCGAGTCGACATCGCGCTCGAGGTCCTCGAACTCGCGCTGGAGCTGGAAGTTGGTGACGATGCGCAGCAGGGTCTCGCGCAGCGTGTCCCGCGTCGGGTAGTAGGCGCGGTAGGTCGGCGTCGCGGCCGGTTCGTCGTTTTCGATGTACTCGGTCGAGACCGCGGGGCGCACGAAGATGAAGTCGTTGCGAAAGTAGCTGCGGTGCAGCAGCTTGGTCGTCACCGAGTTGAAGAAGGTTTCAGCCAGTTCGGGCTGGTGGTGGTTGGTCAAGAGGCCGATGTAGTGCAGCTTGACCTGCTGCCAGACGTCGGCCGGCAGGTGCGGCGCGTCGAACTCGCGCGTCAGGCGCTCGCTGGCCTCGTTGACGCGCAGGTCATAGAACTCAATGCGCTCGCGCTGGGCGCGTTGCTGCCCGTGCCAGTCAGCCCGCTCGAAGCGCGCCTTGGCCTCGCGCGTGGTCTCGCGAAACAGCCGGTAGTGGCGGTTGAAGCCTTCGAGCATCGCCTGCGCGATGTCGACGGCACGCGGGTCGGTGAGCTGGGGGAACATGCGCGGTCATCAATCTTCATCGGCACCGGTGGCCAGGCGCGGATAGCGCTTCAGGGCGGCGGCGAACACCGCGACGACGGTTTCGGGCCGGTCCATCGTGACCTGCAGGTTTTTCAGCAGCCCATCGCGCAGGCCGTAGACCCAGCCGTGCACCGCCACGCTCTGCCCGCGCGCCCAGGCGTCCTGCAGCACGGTCGACAGGGCCACGTTGCCGACCTGCTCGATGACGTTCATCTCGCACAGGATGTCCTCCTGCTCGGCCTCGGAGAGGTGCTCTAGGCGCTTGCGGTGGCGCAGGCGGACGTCCTGCACATGGCGCAGCCAGTTATCGGCCAGGCCGATGCGCGTGCCGCGCAGCGCGGCGCGCACGCCGGCGCAGCCGTAGTGTCCGACGACCATGATGTGCTCGACCTTCAGGTGCTCGACCGCGAACTGGATCGTCGACAGCGCATTCAGGTCGCTGTGCACGACGACGTTGGCGACGTTGCGATGCACGAACACCTCGCCCGGGTCGAGGCCAGTGATCTCGTTGGCCGGCACGCGGCTGTCGGCGCAGCCGATCCACATGTACTTCGGGTTCTGCTGCTTGGCCAGGCGCGTGAAGAAGCCCGGCTCGCGCGCTTCGGTGCGCTCGGCCCAGCGCCGGTTATTGTCGAGAAGGCTGTTCAGTTCGTCGCTCATGGGGGTCCGGTGGGGGTGCGTCAACGCTCGCGAGAGGGTGTGCGCTGGCGCACGTAGCGCTGGAGGTCGGCGAAGCCCACGCTGCCCCGGCCGTCGCGGTCGATGCGATCGAAGTGCTGCGCCACCCAGCCCAGGCCCGCGATGCGCGCCTGCGAACGCGTCAGCGTGCCCCCATGCCGGGCCGCGGCGGCATCGAAGGCGCTGCGCAGCTTGGCCTCCGCCTGCGCCTGAAGGGCCGCGCCGCGCAGCGGCGCGCTGGCCGACGGGGCGAGCGTTGCGGGTGCCCAGGGGCCGCGCCGCGTGGTCTCGATGACCGCCGGCTCGGTCGGCGCGGCGCCGGCACGCGCGACCACGGTGGCGATCACGGCGCCCAGCAGGATGCGGCGGCGCGGACTCATGGGCCGCTCCGGTAGAACGTGTCGAGATCGGCGCGCGAACGCACGCGCGAAGCGTCATCCAGATAGGTCATGTGCCCTCCAGGGTAGTCGCGCAGCGCCAGCGTCGGCACGGCGCCCAGGCGCGCCAGGTCGAGCTCGGTTTGGTGAAACGGCGTCGCCAGGTCGTGCCGGCCGCTGATCGCCAGCACGCGCAGCGCGGGGTTGAGCAGCAGCGCGGCGGCCAGGTCGGGCAGCGTGTCGGGCAGCGCCTTGCCGTCGTGGCTGAAGTCCCAGACCTCGATCGCCCGGCTGAACAGGACATAGGGTGATGGCGTGGTGTAGCCCAGCGATGCCAGGTACGGCCCGATCGCTCCGGCAAACGAGCTTTCGATCAACCCGTTCGACGGATCGCCGCCTTGCGCCAGCGTGCTGCCTGGTGGCGCAGCGATACGAGAGTCATAGCGGCCCAGCAGCTGGCCGCTGACCAGGCCGGTGCGCACCGGCCCGGGTTGCAGGTTCAGGTTCGTGCGCCAGGTCGTCGCGCCAATGCCGGTGTTGGCGACGAGCTGGGTGACGAGCGTTTCCTCGGGCGGCGTGGCGCTGCCGAGCCAGGCCTGCACGGCGGATGCATAGGGCTGGTCCGCCAGCACGCGCGCCGAGGCAATGAAGAGGTCGTCGTCGACGGGCGGCGGCTGTACCTGCTGGTACCAAGCGCCGGTCGCGGCATAGGTGGGCAGGAAGCCGGCGCAGCTGACATTCGTGCGCTCGACGACGGCGCAATTGCTGTTGTAGTCGAGCGCGGGGCTCTGCAGGACCACGCCTGCCAGCTCGACGCCGGCCTGTTCGAGCAGGAGTGCCAGCACCGCACCGCGCGGGCCGCCATAGGATTCGCCGAACAGCCATTTCGGCGACGCCTGTCGGGCGTTGACTTCGACATAGCGGCGCACGAAGTCGCGGAACACGGCGGCGTCGGCGTCGACACCCCAGAAGCTGCGGTTGTTGTGCGGCGCGATGGCCTGCGAATGGCCGCTGCCGACAGCGTCGACGAAGACGAGATCGCTGACGTCGAGCATCGTCTCGAGGTTGTCGACGAGGGCGAAAGGCCGCGGCAGGGTTGTCGACGGCACGCCGGTCGCAAGCCGGCGCGGGCCGAACGAGCCCAGGTGCAGCCACACCGACGCCGAACCGGGGCCGCCGTTGAAGAAGAAGGTCACTGGCCGGGTGCCCGCTGTGGCGCCGTTGAGGGTGTAGGCGGCGTAGAACATCGCGGCCTTCGGTGCGCCACTCGTCGGATCGCTCGCCACCAGGTGGCCCACGGTGGCGGTGTAGGCCAGCGCGCCCGAGGGCAGCGCGAGCTGGTGCTGGCTGATCGCAGCGCGCTCCTGGCCCGTGGCGAGTGATGCGTTGGCGTCCGACGAGTATGTGGTCGCATCGAACCACGCCGTACCGTCCCCGCCGCCGCCGCCGCCACCACCACCGCCGCCGCAGGCGGCCAGCACGAGGCCCGCGAGCGCGGCAGCGCAGCGACCGCGCCATGCGGCGCCGGTGGCCGTCACATTGTCTCCGCGAACAGCTCACGCCCGATCAGCATGCGGCGGATCTCGCTCGTCCCGGCACCGATCTCGTACAGCTTGGCGTCGCGCCACAGGCGGCCCAGCGGGTACTCGTTGATGTAGCCGTTGCCACCGAAGATCTGGATGCCTTCGCCCGCCATCCAGGTCGCCTTCTCGGCGCACCACAGGATCACGCTGGCGCAGTCCTTGCGCACCTGGCGCACGTGCTGCGGGCCGAGCGCATCGAGGTTCTTGCCCACCGTGTAGCAGAAGGCGCGCGCAGCCTGCAGCACGGTGTACATGTCGGCCACCTTGCCCTGGATCAACTGGAATTCGCCGATCGACTGGCCGAACTGCTTGCGGTCGTGGGTGTAGGGGATCACGTTGTCCATCACGCTCTGCATGATGCCGATCGGGCCGGCGGCGAGCACCGCGCGCTCGTAGTCGAGGCCGCTCATCAGCACCTTGGCGCCGCCATTGAGCGCTCCGAGGATGTTCGCTGCCGGCACCTCGACATCCTGGAAGACCATCTCGCCGGTGTGCGACCCCCGCATGCCCAGCTTGTCGAGCTTCTGCGCCGTCGAAAAGCCTTTCATGCCCTTCTCGACGATGAAGGCGGTGACGCCGCGCGCGCCCAGCTCCGGCTCGGTCTTGGCGTAGACCACCATCGTGTCGGCGTCGGGGCCGTTCGTGATCCACATCTTGTTGCCGTTGAGCAGGTAGAAGCCGCCTTTGTCCTCGGCCTTCAGCTTCATGCTGATGACATCGGAGCCGGCCCCTGGTTCGCTCATCGCCAGCGCGCCGACATGCTCGCCACTGATCAGCTTGGGCAGGTATTTCTGGCGCTGCGCGTCGCTGCCGTTGCGCTTCAACTGATTGACGCACAGGTTCGAGTGCGCGCCGTAGGACAAGCCGATCGAGGCCGAGGCGCGCGAGATCTCTTCCATCGCCACCATGTGCGCCAGGTAGCCCATGTTGGCGCCGCCGTAGGCCTCGGGCACGGTGATGCCCAGCACGCCCAGCTCGCCCATCTTGCGCCACAAGTCCATCGGGAACTGGTCGCTCGCGTCGACCTGCGCGGCACGCGGCGCGATCTCGGCTTCGGCGAAAGCGCGCACCGCATCGCGCAGCGCGTCGATGTCTTCGCCGAGCTGGAAGTCGAGGCCGGGAAGGGTGCTCATGATCGGTGTCTCCTCAATGGGTCAGTCCGCGGCCTTGCACGGTCATGACGGTGGCGGTCATCGTGGCACACAACGACTCGGCACCGCCGGCCTCATGTTGCCAGGCCTTGCCCTCGACCACGCTGATCGTGCGCCCCGCCTTGACGACCTGGCCCTCGAAGCGGAACCACGGTCCGCGCGCCGGCGCCAGCAGGTTCACCTTGAATTCGATCGTCAGCACCGCGGCGTCGGCCGGCATCAGCGAGAAGGCCGCGTAGCCGCAGGCCGAATCGAGGGCGGTCGAGACGATGCCGGCATGCACGAAGCCGTGCTGCTGGGTCAGCTCGGGCTTGTGCGCCATCACGATCACGACGCGACCAGCCTCGGCGACCTCGAGCTTGGCGCCAAGCGTGTGCATCACGCCCTGATGCCCGAAGGAGTCGTGCACGCGCTGGCGAAAGCCGGGGTCAGCAGGAGGGGGCAGGGGCATCGCGGCGGCGCCTCGATTGAGGTTTACGTTAACGTCAATGATACCGAGCGAAGACGCGATGACTCATCGCCGCGGCGCGCCCTTCGCGGTTCCCCCCAGCAGCCGCTTGCAGCGCTGCTCGTGCTGGGCGATCTCGGTCAACATCACGCGGATGTCGTCGAGCTGCTGTTCGAGTTGCTGCCGGTGGGCCTGCAGCACGGCCATGAAGGCCTGCAGTTGCGGCGCGGTGTCTGCCTCGGAGTCGTACATGCGCACCAGTTGCAGGATCTCCTGCAGCGACAGGCCCAGGCGCTTGCCGCGCAACGTGAGCTTCAGCCGCGTGCGGTCGCGCTGCGAATAGACGCGGTTGCGACCGACTCGCGCCGGTGCCAGCAAGCCGGTGTCTTCGTAGAAGCGGATGGCGCGTGGCGTGACATCGAATTCCGCCGCCAGCTCGGCGATCGTGAAGCTGCGATTGGCGCCCATGTCGATAAACTGCGGTCTCGATTGACGTTGACGTAAACGTAAATGTAAGGCCGCCCCGTGAATCCGAACGAAGCCGAACTGCACTACCCGCTGGGCGACGCCTTGCCAGCCCCGGGCGGCACGCTCGATGTCGCTCCCGGCGTGCGCTGGCTGCGCATGGCACTGCCGTTCGCACTTGATCACATCAACCTGTGGCTGCTGCGTGATCGACAGGACGGCGTCGAAGGCTGGACCATCGTC
This sequence comes from Pseudomonadota bacterium, assembly GCA_040384625.1. Classification (GTDB taxonomy): domain Bacteria; phylum Pseudomonadota; class Gammaproteobacteria; order Burkholderiales; family Burkholderiaceae_C; genus CADEEN01. The sequence goes on from JAZKIW010000159.1 coordinate 8,353, forward strand.
GACTGCGGCATCACGAATGACGCCACGCGCAGCGCCTGGCAGCAAGTGTTCGCCGAGTGCCTGGACGGCCTGCCGGTGCTGCGTCTGATCGTGACCCACATGCATCCCGACCACATCGGTCTGGCGCACTGGCTGACCGAACGCTGGGGCTGCCGGATGTGGATCAGCGCGACCGACTTCAACGCCGCGCGCGTGGCCAGCCACAGCACCACAGGCTTTGGTGGCGAGCGTTCGGCCGCCTTCTTCGCCAGCCATGGTCTGACCGATCCGGAGGCCCTGGCCAAGGTGCGGGCGCGCTCGAACTACTACGCCGGCATGGTGCCGGATGTGCCCGCCGCCTACCGGCGCCTGATGGATGGCATGACCCTGGACATCGGCGGGCATGCCTGGCGCTGCATCGCCGGCTACGGCCATGCGCCCGAGCACATCGCCCTGCACGCGCCGAAACTCGGCTTGCTCATCTCCGGCGACATGGTGCTGCCGCGCATCTCGACCAATGTGAGCGTCTACGACCTGGAGCCCGAGTCCGATCCGCTGGCGCTGTTCCTGACCTCGCTCAAGCGCTTCGACACCCTGGCCGAGGAGACGCTGGTGCTGCCCTCGCACGGCAAGCCCTTCACCGGCCTGCACGTGCGCACGCGCCAGTTGCACCAGCACCACGACGAACGCCTGGCGGATGTGATGGCCGCCTGCGCTGTCCAACCGTGTCATGCCGCGGACCTGTTGCCCGTGCTGTTCAAGCGCAAGCTCGACCTGCACCAGACCACCTTCGCCATGGGTGAATCGATCGCCCACCTGCATGCCCTGTGGCACGCCGGCAAGCTGCAGCGGCAGCTGGGCGACGATGGCGTGCTGCGTTTCGGCGTGGCCTGAGGCCGCGAAGGCGCAACAAGGAAAAGGCCCGCGGAGCGAAGCTCGCGGGCCTTGGCCTACCTCACCCTTTGACCATTGCCGTCCCGAATCATCGGTTCCGGATCGGCGCGCATGACAGCGTGGGGCGCAGTCTGCGTGAGCGCGTTCCCATTGACGACCCCCGCTTTGCGGGGAGTTGGCCGGGCTTCAGCCGAAGATCAGTCGAAGACCGGGAGCACGTCGTCGCGCAGCGTGCCGCGGGCGCGCTCGTAGTCGGGCACCACCGAGCGCACGACTTCCCAGAACGCCGCGCTGTGGTTCATCTCGCGCAGATGGGCCAGTTCGTGCGCCACCACGTAGTCGATGGTCGGCAGCGCGAAGTGGATCAGGCGCCAGTGCAGGCGGATCGCCCCGTCGGCGCCGGCGCTGCCCCAGCGCGTGCTCGCCGAGCTGAGCGACAGACGCGTCATGCGTACGCCGAGCTGGGCCGCGAAGTGGCGGCAGCGCTCTTCGAAGATGCGTTTGGCCTGGCGCTGCAGCCAGCTCTGCACGGCGTCACGGATCTGCTCCGCCGTCGCTGACTGCGGCAGACCGACGTGCAGGGTCAGGCGCGGCACGCCGGGGAGTGTGTCGTTGGCGCTATGCAGCACCGCGCCCGTGCTGCGCGGATCGAGGACGACGATCACGCTTTCGCCGAGGAAGGGAATCGTGGTGCCGTCGCGCCAGTCGACCTTGGCCGTGGCCAGGCGACGCGCGCGCTCGTCCTGCTCCTGCAGCTTGGCCAGGATCCAGCGCGCCTTTTCCTGCAGGGCGGCGTCGACTTCGCCGCGACCGACCCAGCGCGGTGCGCTCACCACCAAGCCCTCGCTGCCGACCACGAAGCCGATGCTCTTGCGCCGGACGCGGCGGAACTCGTAGGCGACCAGGTGACCGTTCAGATGTGCCTCGCGGCTGGCGCGCGGATGCCGAAAGGTTGCCGGCAACAACAACTCGGCGATCGGCACTGCCGGCCCGCTGGCGATCGCCGGTTCGGTCAGCGCGATCTCGATTTCGATGCCCCGCGGCTCGGCAGGGACGATCGGCTCGAACAGGTCGAGCTGCGCAGTGTCGGCGGCGGGCGATCGCGGCATGGAGCGCGATTCTAGGCAGGCGTGCGGTAGGCCTCGGGGTCCAGGCGGCGCATCTCCGCCTCGATCCAGGCCTCGACCTCGCGCATCAATTCCTCCGGCTCGCGGCCGACCGACGGAATCGGTGCACCGATCGAAATGTCGATCACCCCCGGCCGCAGCGAAAAGCTTTTGCGCGGCCAGCAGCGCGCCGAGGTCACCGCGATCGGCACCACCGGCGCGCCGGTGGTGACGGCCAGGCGCGTCGCACCGGCCTTGTAGACGCCCTGTGCGCCACGTGGCGTGCGCGTGCCTTCCGGAAACATGATCACCCAGTGTCCGCGCGCCAGCAGGGCCTTGCCCTGCGCCGCCACCTTGCCCCAGGCCTCGGTGCGCTTGCTGCGGTCGATGTGGATCATGTCCAGGCGGCCGATGGCCCAGCCGAAGAACGGGACGTAGAGCAACTCGCGCTTGAACACATAGGCCAGCGGGTGCGACATCAGGGTCGGGAAGGCAAAGGTCTCCCACGTCGACTGGTGCTTGGGGGCCAGGATCACCGGTGCCAGCGGGTCGGCCGAGGGCAGGCGCTCCATGCCGTGCACGCGGTGGCGCACGCCGCAGATGACGCGCGCGCCCCAGATCACCACCCGCAGCCAGGCCACGCAGATCCAGTACAGCGGGTCGCCGCGCAGGAACAGTGACGCCGCCACCACCGTCAGCGCATACGGCACGACCGTGATGGCCATCCAGATGATGAACAGCGTCGAGCGAAGTCCGGCGAGCATCGGCGGTCTCAGGCCGCGCCGGGCCGCTCCCAAGCGGCCTGAGCTCCCCTCGGGGGGTGCGAGCGAAGCGAGCTTGGGGCCGTCATCTTGTCAGTGCGTGAGCGGAATCGGGCGCGAGTCTTCGCCGATCACGCCGAGCAGGGTGTGCTCCCGGTGCAGCAGGAACTCGACGAAGGCAGCCAGGTCGTCGTGTACCTGCACCGCGTCGATACCGGCCACCCACTGCGCCAGTTCCTCGGGCGTCAGCGTCGCGGCGCGGCCCGTCAACACCAGGTGCGGCTCGCAACCGGCGGCGTGCGCGGCCTGCAGGTCGCGCGCGGTGTCACAGACCATCGGCACGCGCGCCAACAGACCGTCCAGACCATAGCGGTCGGCGATCTGCAGCATCAAGCCGGGCAGTGGTTTGCGGCAATCGCATTGCTCTTCCGGTGCGTGAGGGCAGAAGAACACCGCGTCGATGCGTCCGCCCTGTTCGGCCAGCAGCTGCATCATGTGGCGGTGCACGGCGTTCAGCGAAGCCATGTCGACCAGGCCGCGACCGATGCCTGACTGGTTGGTGGCCAGCACCGCATGCCAGCCGGCCTGGTTCAGCCGCGCCACCGCCTGCAACGCACCGGGCACCGGCTGCCACTCTTCCGGCGCCTTCACGTGGTCGTCGCGGTACAGGTTCAGGATGCCATCGCGGCCGAGGATCACCAGCTTTGGATGGTGCGGGTGCATGGCAGCTCCTAGGACGCCAGCTTGGACAGATCGGCCACGCGGTTCATCGCCGTGTGCAGGGCCGCCAGCAACGCCAGGCGGTTGGCGCGCAGGGCCGGGTCTTCGGCGTTGACCATCACGCCGTCGAAGAAGGCATCGACCGGCGTCTTCAGCACGGCCAGTTCGCGCAGCGAAGCGGCGTACTCGCTGCTGTCGAATAGCGTGTCGGCCCGCGGCCGCACGCGAGCCAGCGCGCCATGCAGTGCCTGCTCGGCAGGTTCGGCCAGGCGCGATGCGTCGATCGTCTCTGCCGGCTTCGCGTCGCTCTTGCGGAGGATGTTGGCGATGCGCTTGTTCGCTGCGGCCAGCGATGCTGCTTCGGGCAAGGCCGCGAAGGCGCGCACGGCGGCCAGACGTCGGGGCACTTCGGCCAGGCGCACTGGGCGCAGTGACAGCACGGCATCGACTTCATGGGCGCTGTAGCTCTGCTCGCGCAGACTGCCCGCCAGGCGGTCGTAAACGAAGTCGGCCAGGGCAGTGCGCGGGTCGGTGATGCGGCTGCCGAAGGGCGGCAGCGCGAGTGCGAAGAGCTGGTCGAGATCGAGTGCCCGGGCATGTTCGATCAGCATGCGGATCATGCCCAGCGCATGGCGGCGCAGCGCAAACGGATCCTTGTCGCCGGTGGGCTTTTCGCCGATGCCGAACAGACCGACCAGGGTTTCGAGCTTGTCGGCCAGTGCGACGACCAGGCCGACCTCGTTGCGCGGCAACGCATCACCGGCGAAGCGCGGCTTGTAGTGGTCCTCGACGGCGAAGGCCACCGCTTCGCCCTCGCCGTCGTGGCGCGCGTAGTAGCCACCCATCACGCCTTGCAGCTCGGGGAACTCGCCGACCATGTCGGTGACCAGGTCGGCCTTGGCCAGCAAGGCGGCGCGGTCGGCCTGTGCCGCGAGCGCAGCACCGCCGAGTCGTTCGCCGATGGCGCGGGCGATGGCGCGCACACGCTCGACGCGGTCGCCCTGCGAGCCGAGCTTGCCGTGGTAGACCACCTTGTCGAGCAAAGGCAGGCGCGATTCGAGGGACTTCTTCCGATCCTGGTCGAAGAAGAACTTCGCGTCGGCCAGGCGCGGCCGCACGACCCGCTCGTTGCCCTGGACCACGGCACTCGCATCGCTGGGGCTGATGTTGCTGACGACGAGGAATTTCTCGGTCAGCTTGCCGCCCGCGTCGAGCAGCGGAAAGTACTTCTGGTTGGCCTTCATGGTCAGGATCAGGCACTCCGGCGGCACCGCCAGGAACTCGGGCTCGAAACGGCACAGCAGCACGTTCGGTCGTTCGACCAGGGCCGTCACTTCGTCAAGCAGCGCCTCGTCGTCGATCGGCGTCAGGCCCTGCTCGGCCGCGGCGTGCTGCAACTGGCGCACGATCTCGTTGCGCCGGTGCGCGAAGCCGGCCATCACGGCGCCCTGGCGCTCGAGCTGCTGCGCGTAGTGGTCGGCATCCTGCAGCACGACCGGCTCGAGCTGCCCCTCGAAGCGGTGACCGTGAGTCGTGCGGCCAGCGAACAGGCCCAGGGCCGCCACGGGCACCACGTCCGCGCCGTGCAGGGCCACCAGGCCGTGCACCGGGCGCACGAAGTTCACGCTGGTCCAGCCGTCGGCGAGCTGGTAGCTCATCAGCTTGGGAATCGGCAGTGCCGCCAGGGCTGCGTCGAGCGCCACCTGCAGGCCGGCGGCCAAGGTCGCGCCGCGTACCGCGGTGGTCCAGAACAGCGCTTCCGCCTTGCCATCGGTCCTGCGTTCGAGCTGGCCGACGACGCTCGCATCGGCGCCGACGGCGGCCAGCTTCTTCAGCAAGGCCGGTGTCGGCTGCCCTTGTGCGTCCAGGGCTACGCTGACGGGCATCAGCTTGTGCGTCACGTTGCGCTCGGCCGCATGGGCGTGCACCGCGCTGATGTGCGCCGCCAGGCGGCGTGGCGTGGCGTAAGGTGTGACGGCCGATTGCTCACCGCTCAGGCCCTGCGTTTTCAGGCTCGCCGCCAGCGTTTGCGCGAACGACTCGCCAAGCCTCTTCAGCACCTTCGGCGGCAACTCCTCAGCGAACAGCTCGACCAGCAGGCTCTTGGTCGTGCTCATCAGGCGGCCTTCTTCGCCAGCGCAGCCAGGGTCGCATCGGCCCAGGCCTTGGGCGCCATCGGGAACCCCAGCCGCGCCCGGCTGTCCAGGTAGCTCTGCGCCACGGCCCGCGCCAGATTGCGGATGCGCCCGATGTAGGCTGCGCGCTCGGTGACGCTGATGGCGCCGCGGGCGTCGAGCAGGTTGAAGCAATGCCCGGCCTTGAGCAGCTGCTCGTAGGCCGGCAGTGCGAGTTGCTCGCCCATGAGGTGCTTGCTCTGCCGCTCGTGGGATGCGAACGCCGTGAGCAAGAATTCGACATCACTGTGTTCGAAGTTATAGGCGCTCTGCTCGACCTCGTTCTGGTGGTAGACGTCGCGGTACGACAGGCCCTCGGTCCACTCCAGGTCGAACAGGCTTTCCTTGCCCTGGATGTACATCGCCAGGCGCTCCAGGCCGTAGGTGATCTCGCCGGTGATCGGCTTGCAGTCGATGCCCCCGACCTGCTGGAAGTAGGTGAACTGCGTCACCTCCATGCCGTTCAGCCACACCTCCCATCCCAGGCCCCAGCAGCCGAGCGTCGGGTTCTCCCAATCGTCCTCAACGAAGCGCACATCGTTCTGCTTCAGGTCGAAGCCGAGCGCTTCGAGGCTGCCCAGGTAGAGCTCTAGGATGTCGGCCGGCGCAGGTTTGAGCACCACTTGGTACTGGTAGTAGTGCTGCAGGCGGTTCGGGTTGTTGCCGTAGCGGCCATCTTTTGGGCGTCGGCTCGGCTGCACGTAGGCCGCTTTCCAGGGTTCCGGGCCGAGCGCGCGCAGGAATGTCGCGGTGTGGCTGGTCCCGGCACCGACCTCCATGTCGTACGGCTGCAGCAAGGCGCAGCCCTGGCGGTCCCAGTAGTCCTGGAGTTTCAAGATGATCTGCTGGAAGCTCAGCATCGGTGCAACAGCGGCGCGAAAGGAGGCCGATTCTAAGGAGCGCGCATCCAGCGACCGGCCACGGCCACGACCAGCAGGCTGAGGGCGACCAGAGGTGCGATGCCGAAGGTGCCGGCCCAGTGCGCGAAGGGCGTCACGCCGCTGCGCCCTTCGACCGTCACGTTGAGCGCACCACGCGTGAAGGGGGCGAGCTGCGCCGTCACGCGACCGCGGTGGTCGACGAGGGCCGTGGCGCCGGTGTTGGTGGCGCGCAGCATCGGCCGCTGCAGTTCGAGCGTGCGCATGCGCGAGATGTGCAGGTGCTGGGTGATGGCGATGGTGTCGCCGAACCAGCCGATGTTGCTGAGGTTGGCGAAGACCGTGGGTGCCTGGTCCGCGTCGGCGAAGCGCAGCGCCAGTTCCTCGCCGAACAGGTCTTCGTAGCAGACGTTGGGGGCCACGCGCTGGCCGCCGAAGCCGAACGAAGGCGGCACCTTCGCGCCGCGCGCGAAGTCGCCGAGCGGTATGTCCATCATCTCGACGAACCAGTGGAACCCGGGCGGGATGAACTCGCCGAAAGGCACCAGGTGCTGCTTGTCATAGCGGTAGAAGCTGCCCGGCAGCGCACGGGCCTGGGCCGACAGGCCGGCCACCGAGTTGGTGTAGCCGGCATCGAAACTGCCGAGGGGCAAGCCGACGAGGGCCGCGCGCTCGCCACCGAACAGCGCCGTGAAGCTGCGCCAGGTTTCGGGACCGAGCTGGTCCGGCAGCAGCGGGATCGCCGTTTCGGGCGCGATTACCAACGGCCCGCGTGCCTCGCGCATCGCGGCTTCGAGCCAGGACAGGGCCTCCGGCAGGCGGTCGGGGGCGAACTTCTCGTCCTGGGCCACGTTGGTCTGCACCAGGGTCACCCCCAGGGTGCCGGCAGGCGTCGAGAAGTCGCGCGTCCCCCAGGGCAGGACGACCAGCAGCGCAGCCACGCCGAACGTCGCCAGCGCCGCCTGGCGCGGCCCGGAGTGAAACGCCAGCGCGGGGCCGGCTGCGCCGGCCGCGAGCACGAAGCCGATGCCGTACACGCCGAGCCAGGGCGCCAGCGTGGCGAGCGGCGCATCGACCTGGCCGTAACCGGTGGCGGCCCAGGGGAATCCGGTGAAGAGCACGCCGCGCGCCAGCTCTGCGGCCAGCCAGAGGGCGGCGAAGAGCAGGGCGTCGGGCGCAGCCCTGCCTCTGCGCAGCCGCGCAAACAGGGCTAGTGCAGCGGCCAGATAGGCCGACAAGGCCACAGAGAGGGCGAGCACGGCCAGCACCGCCAGCGGCGCGGGCAGACCGCCGTAGCGGTGCAGCGAGATGAAGAGCCACCAGGTGCCGGCGCACAGCCAGCCGGTACCGAACGCCAGGCCGAGCCATGCGGCGTGTGCCGGCGCAGCCCGGCCCACGCGCCAGACCAGCAGGCCGATGCACAGGAACTGCAGCCACCAGGCGCCGGTCCAGGTGCTGGGCAGGCTGAAGGCTGCACCGAGCACCAAGGTAGCGCCGACCTCGAGCCCGACGCGCCGGCGCAGCGCGGCCGGGGCGCCTGCGGCGCTCAATCGAGCTCGGCGGCGGGCTCGCCGGCCGTACCGGCTTCCAGGCGGGAGACCCGGAACCAGCGCACCGCACCGCCGCGGGTCAGCATCACCGCGAAGCGCAGCGTGCCGATCTCCACCGCTTCGCCGCGTCGCGGTACGCGGCCCAGTTGCTGGGCGACGAGGCCACCGATGGTGTCGAAGTCGGCCTCTGGCAGGGTGGTACCGAAGGCGCTGTTGACGGCGCTGATGCTGGCGTCGCCAGCGACGCGGTGGCTGCCGTCGGCCAGGGTGTAGACGCTGCTTTCGCCGTCCTTCTCGTCGAACTCGTCCTCGATCTCTCCGACGATTTCTTCGAGCACGTCTTCGATCGTGATCAGGCCGGCGGTGTTGCCGAACTCGTCGATGACCATCGCCAGGTGGTTGCGGTTGCTGCGGAAGTCGCGCAGCAGCTCGTTCAGCCGCTTGCTCTCGGGCACGAAAAGGGCCGGGCGCAGCAGGGTGCGCAGGTTCAGCTCGGGCGCGCGCTGCAGCTTGAGCAGGTCCTTGGCCATCAGGATGCCGATGACGTTGTCGCGCTCGCGCTCGTAGACCGGGAAGCGCGAGTGGGCGGTGTCGATCACCAGGGCCAGCAACTCGTCGTAGGAGGCGTCGATGTCGAGCAGGTCCATGCGCGGCGCGGCCACCATCACGTCGCCGGCGCGCATGTCGGCCATGCGGATCACCCCTTCGAGCATCAACCGGCTTTCGGGCTCGATCAGTTCGCGCTGTTCGGCGTCGGCGAGGGTCTCGAGCAGGTCGTACTTGGAATCGGGGCCCGGGGCGATGAACTCGACCACGCGCTCGAACAGGCTGCGCTTGTCCCCCGGCGGCGCTTCGCTGCGTGAGGGGCGGTTAGGGTGCGGGTCGGACACAGCGCGGGTGTCGGTGGTGGCGTTGGGGGGAGAATACCCGACCCCATGCCGCCACCCAGGGCTTGTCGGCGCGCAAGCCGGCCCCATATCGGCGGCTGCTTGCACACACGGACGCGACCATGTCACAAGGCCTCATTCCCGCCACCATCCTCACCGGCTTTCTCGGCAGCGGCAAGACCACCCTGCTCAAACGCGTGCTCAGCGAAACCCACGGCCGCAAGATCGCGGTGATCGAGAACGAGTTCGGCGAGGAGAACATCGACAACGAGATCCTGGTCGACGACGCCGGCAAGGAACAGATCCTGCAGCTGTCCAACGGCTGTGTCTGCTGCACCATCCGCGAAGACCTGCGCTCGACATTGACCACTCTGGCTGAGAAGCGGCGTAAGGGCGAGCTCGACTTCGAACGGGTGGTGATCGAAACCACCGGCCTGGCCGACCCCGGCCCGGTGGCGCAGACCTTCTTCATGGACGACGAGATCGCCGAGAGCTACCTGC
>JAZKIW010000160.1:0-7979 GCA_040384625.1 Pseudomonadota bacterium
CCTGGAGTCGGTGGTCGTCGATGTCCTCGATCGAGTCGGCATGCTCCTGGAAGGCAGCGTTGTTGACGAGCACGTCGAGGCGGCCGAACTCGGTCATCGTCCGCCGCACGGCCTGCTCGCACCAGTCGCCGTCCTTCACGTCGCCCTGCAGCAGCAGGCAGCGACGACCCTCAGCTTCGACGCGGCGCTGCGTCTCTTGCGCGTCCCCGGTCGACGAGTGGTAGGCCACGGCGATGTCGGCGCCTTCGCGGGCGAACAGCACCGCCACGGCCCGCCCGATCCCGGAATCGGCCCCGGTGATGAGCGCGACGAAGTCCTGCAGCTTGGCGCTGCCGCGGTAGTCGGGCGCCATGAAGCGTGGCGCGAGCTGCAAGTCAGCCTCGCGGCCCGGCTTGATCAGATGCTGCGCCGGCAGCGCTTCGGGCTGAACCCGCGCACCGGCCTGCATCGGGGCCGTCGGCTCGGGCTTGTCTGGCGTGGCAGCGTCTCGCTGGTCCTGCTCGCGCTGGATCGCGCGCTGCGATTGCAGGGTGTCGTCACCGCCACTGGTCATGCCGAGACGCGCCCAGTGGTCAGCCAGAGGCGCCTTGCCTCTGGGCCCGTGCCGCGCCGTGCAGAGCGGCCACTTCGGCAACCCTGACCGCAAGCTCGGCATCGGGGGCGTGCACCACCAGCCAGTGATGGCCCGACAGCGCCATGCGCCGCTGCGCCTCCAAGGGGTCGCCCTTCGGGTCGACTGCCCCCGGACCGCCCGCGTGCTCGCAGACGCGGTCGATGTGCTCAACCATCTCTCGGTCGCTGTAGTGCTGCACCTCTTCGACGCCGAAGCCGATGACCGACAGCGCGCACGCGGCCTGGTCGGCGTGCCGGGCCGACGGGAACGAGATGACGACGTGGCCGGGCGCGGTCACACCGGGCTGGTGGTTGGCTTGGTTCATGGCCGTTGCATGGGCAATCGTCATGCCCGGCGGCTCGGCCCCTCCGGCTTTCAGCCTTCAGGGTTGTGACCCGCCTCTTCGGTGGCGTATTCCTTGAGCCGGTTGTAGAGCGTCTTCAGGCTGATGCCCAGAACGGCTGCCGTGCGCTCCTTGTGGTGGTGATAGTGGCGCAGCGTGCTCAGGATCAGGGTGCGCTCGGCCTGGGCCATGGACGTGCCGATCGGCAGCGTGATCGCGTCCTCGGCTTGCACCGTGGGCGCCGCCGGCCGGCTGCTCACCGTTACCGGCATCGCCATCGGCGCTGCAACAGGAGCGGCCGGGCTGGCCGACGGCAGCCAGTGGTCGTCGATCACGCCGCCACTGGCCATCACGTAGGCCCGCTGCACGGCGTTGCGCAGTTCGCGCACGTTGCCGGGCCAGCGGTAGGTCGAGAGGCGGGCGAGCGCGCTCGCGTCGAAGTGTTTGGTCTTGCCCTCCTGCTGGCCGATAGCGGCCAGGAAGTGCTCGGCCAGCAGGGCCACGTCGGACATGCGCTCGCGCAGCGGCGGCATCTCGATCGGAAAGACGTTCAGCCGATAGAGCAGGTCTTCGCGCAGCTTGCCGGACTCCATGGCCAGCTGGGGCGAGCGGTTGGTGGCCGCGATGATGCGCACATCGGCCTCCTGCGTCTGGGTGGAGCCCACGCGCATGAAGCGGCCCGTCTCGAGCACCCGCAACAGCTTGACCTGCAATTCCACCGGCATCTCGGTGATCTCGTCGAGAAACAGGGTGCCGCCGTTGGCTCGCTCGAAGAACCCGAGGTGCTGCCGCTCGGCGCCGGTGAAGCTGCCCTTCTCGTGGCCGAAGATCTCGCTTTCGATCAGATTGGGCGAGATTGCCCCACAGTTGACCGCCAGGAAGGGCCGCTTGCGGCGTCGGCTCAATTGGTGCACCGTCTGCGCGACCACCTCCTTGCCGGTGCCGCTTTCGCCGGTGATGAAGACGGTGACGCCGGTGCCGGCCACGCGCGAGATCTGCTCATACACCCGCAGCATCGGCGGTGACTGCCCGTACAGTTCGCCGAAGTGCCCGCTGCTGCTCAGGTGCGCCGTCAGATCGGCCACCTCGGCCTGCAGGGCGGCCGGCTTCATGAAGCGCGACAGCACGCCCTGCAGCAGGCGCAGGTTGATCGGCTTGATCAGGTAGTCGGCGGCCCCCAGCCGCAAGGCCTGGATCGAAGTTTCGAGGCTCGCGTGACCGGTGATCAGCACGACTTCCGAATTGGCCACCAGTTGCGGGTCGGCGAACAGGTCCATCCCGTTGCCATCCGGCAATTGCAGATCGAGCAGCACGATGTCCGGCTGCTGCAGCGCGATTTGCCGTCGGGCGTCGCGCAAGCTGTGGGCGACGGCTACCGTGAAGCGTTCGGCGGCCACCAATGCCTGCAGGGTGGACGCCGAGTCCAGGTCATCGTCCACGATCAGCACATGCGCCATGCGTTCCCGCCTCTCGTTGGCGTGAGGGAAGTTTCCGCTCAAATCATCGCATGCCACTCCGCTGCGTGCGGCACTTTGCGCCTCGGCCATGTCAATCGACGACGATGGCTTCGGGCGGCACCGGATCGCGAACCGGTTCGTTCTGCCCCGGCAGCACGGGATCCTGCACTTCCGGCGGCGTCGCCGGTGCCGGCGGCACGGGATGTGGTGACGGCGGCAACGGGACGACATTCGGCTCTGGCGCCGGAATGTCGGTCGCCATGGCCCAGGCGGGCATCGTCGAGCAATTCGTCAGCATGTCACTCTCCTTGGAGGCTCGCTCAGGCGAACCGGTGTTTTCGGGGGCGCGATGTCACTCGGGCCGGCTGCGGACGTCTCCCTGCGCGAGCCGCGGGCCCCGGCGGACACCCAGGTGAACTCCGCACCGAGCAGGAAGATCTGCGCCGAGTAGTAGACCCACAGCAGAATGATCACCAGCGACCCGGCCGCGCCGAAAGCCGACGCGATCCCGCTCTTGCCGATGTACAGGCCGATCACCAGCTTGCCCAGGGCGAACAGCAGTGCCGTCACGGCCGCACCGATCCAGACATCGCGCCACTGCACTTTCACCCTCGGCATGAGCTTGTAGATCATCGCGAAACCGAAGGTGCTGACGGTCAAGTCGAAGGCGAAGATCAAGCCCTGGGCCAGCACTTCCCAGCCACCGAACAGCGGACTCCACCATTTGCCCAAGGCGGACACGGAGGCGCTGAGCACCATCGAAACCATCAGCAGGAAAGCGATGCCCAGCACCATGCCGAATGACAGAAAGCGTGCGCGGAGCAGGCCCCACACGCCTCCCGCATCCTTTCGCTCCGGCGCGCGCCAGATGCGGTCCAGCGCGTCTTGAAGTTCAGCGAAGACGGTGGTCGCGCCAATGAGCAACAAGGCCACACCGATCGCGGTGGCCAAGGCGCCTTGATTGGGCTTGCCGACGTCGGCCAGCAGTCCTTCGACGGCCTTGGCGGCATCGGGGCCCATCAGCCCCGTCAATTGCCCGAACACCGCGCCGCGGGCGGCGTCCTCGCCGAACACCATGCCGGCGACGGCGATCACGATCAGCAGCGTCGGTGCGAGCGAGAACACGGTGTAGTAAGACAGCGCCGCCCCCATGCTCGGCGCAAAGTCCGCGCGCCAGGCGGCGACGGTTTGCTTAATGAGCGCCCAGGGGCGGCACACGCCGAAGCAGCCTCAACCGCGCTTAAGGTAACGCTCCACCTCGTCGGCCCAACCGCCGACGGCGGCGACTGCCTCCTTGAGCTTGTCTGAAGACACGCCGAACTTGTTGGCCCAGGCCCTGACTTCGTAGTCCTCCGCGAGATTGATGCGTTTGCGGTCCTGCCCGCCGGGCAGCTTCTTGTTGTCGGCCATGGTGTTGCTCCTCGAGGTTGAAGACATCGGCGCCGCACGTGGCGGCAGTTTGTCCGCCAAGATTGCGAGCAGCGACGTGAAGCGCGAATCGGACGTCGCCACGGCGACGTGTAGGCCGGCTTCCCGCGCGAGGCGGGCCCATTCAGCCGGCGTCGAGATCGCGCAGCAAGCCCATCATCCTGCGCTCCGACGCCGCAAGACCGCGCACGGTGGGCACCCGGCCCACCCAGGGTCGAGTGAGCAACTGCTCGCGGCGCGCCGGGTCGGCCAGAGCTTCACCCAGTGCGAGCACGGCCGGATGGATGTAGGCCTTGCGGCACACGGCAGCGGTGTTGCCCAGGCGCCGCGAGACCGCCGCCACCACGTCCGATGGACGGCTGGGCGCAGCATCGGCAGCACACCCGGCCAGGATCAGGTCCAGTGCATGCACGCTGCCATGCCAGGTGCGGAAGTCCTTGGCAGTCACGCGCGCGCCGGCCACTTCGGCCAGCCACGCATTGACGTCGCCGGAGTCCAGGGCGCGCACCCCACCCGCCTCGTCGAGGTACTGGAATAGCTCCTGCCCTGGCAACTCGCGACAGCTGCGCACCACCGCGGCGAGCCGTCGGTCGTTGAGTTCGACTTCGTGATGGACGCCGCTCTTGCCGACGAAGGCCAGCGACAGGGCGGGCCCGCGCACACGCACGTGCCGTGCGCGCAAGGTGCTCAGGCCATACGATCCATTGCTGCGCACGTATTCCGCGTTGCCGATGCGCAAGCACGTCGCGTCGAGCAGGCGCACCACGGCGGCCAACACCCTCGCGCGGGTGGGTTGATCCGGCCCGGCCAACTGGCGCTGCACCGTGGCCCTGATGCGCGGCAGCGCGAGGCCGAACTCGAGCAGGTGTTCGAACTTGTGCTGCTCGCGCGCGGCCCGCCACACGGGGTGATAGCGGTACTGCTTGCGGCCCCGGGCGTCTCGCGCGGTGGCCTGCAGGTGGCCATCGTCTCGGGCGCAGATCCACACGCTGCCGTAGGCGGGCGGTATCGCCAGACCGCGAATGCGCGCGAGCTGCTGGGGGTCGCGCAAGGGCTTGCCATCGACGCCGAGGTATGCGAATGCGCCGCCACGCCGACGGCGCCGGATGCCCGGCTCGCGGTCGCTGACCCAGCGCAGGCCCTGAGCCGGCTCGGCGTCCACGCGGAACCCCTTGGCGACCGATGCCGGACGACTTCAGTGCTCAGTACACGGGAACATATTCGATCGCGCCGGTGTCACCGTCGTAGATCATTTCGTACGGGAACCAGTAGATCTCTTCGTAGCCATCTTCGTCGATGTAGGCGTAGCCAATGTAGGTGGTGCCCAGGCTCTGCGCCTGCGTCAGCTGGTAGTTCGCGTACTGGATGCCGTCGCGCTGCGCCATCTTCTTGCTGGTCTTGTACTTCTTCACCGGCAGGTCGCCCTTCTTGGCGTGCTTGACCTGCATCCCGGCAATCTTGCCTTCCTTGACGTCGATCGACACCACGTTCTGGCCCTTCTTGCCGATCTCGTGCTTGCCGTTCTTCTTGACCTTGTCCCCGACGAGGCCCTTGCCATTGTGATGATGCGCCTTCTTCGGTGCTGCGATGGCGGTGCCGGCCGCGCCGAACAGGCCCGATGCGGCAGCGAGGATCGTGAACGAGCGACGCGAGGGGTTCATGGTGTGTCTCCGGAGTGGGTAGCCGGATGCTCGATTCGGCGCTGCGGCCGCGCTATCGGGCAGAGCCCGATTCGAACGTCGGACCGGACCTACAGCGAGCGCCTCAGCGCCGCGACAGAACCGCTTCGATGCGGTCGATGTCCGCCGGCTTGGTCAGGTGGTGATCGAAGCCCGCAGCGCGTGAGCGACCGCGGTCTTCGTCGCCACCCCAACCCGTGACCGCGATCAGCAAGGTCGACGCGAAGCGGCGGTCCAGCCTGAGCTGGCTGGCGAATTCGTGCCCCCCCATGCCCGGCATGCCCAGATCGCAGAAGACCGCCTCCGGCAGGAACGCTTGCGAGGCCGTCAGCGCGGCCCGGGCGCTGTACTCCACGCGCAGGGCGTGGCCGTTCATTTCGAGCAGCATCGCCAGCGTGTTCGCGGCGTCGACGTTGTCGTCCACCACCATGATTCGCAGCGGCCGGCGCTCGGGGCCTTTCAATTCGGCAGCGTCGCCGTTGACGGCGGGTGCCGAGCTGGACGCGACCGCCGGCAGGCGAATCTCGAACGAGCTGCCCCGGTCCAGGCCCTGGCTCTGCGCGCTGACCGTTCCGCCATGCAGGGCGACCAGGCTGCGCACCAGGGACAGGCCGATGCCGAGGCCGCCCTGCGCGCGGTCCAGCGTCCGGTCGACCTGCGCGAACATCTCGAACACGCGCTCCAGCATTTCCGGGGGGATGCCCACGCCGCTGTCGCTGACGGTCACGACGGCCTGCTGATCCTGTTCGGCCAGCGCCACGACGAGCCGTCCGCCGTTGGGCGTGTACTTCGCCGCGTTGTTGAGCAGGTTGGCGATCGCCTGCGTGAGCCGCGAAGGATCGCCGATCACCCGCACCTCGCGCGCGGGCAACTGCATACTGAGCTCGTGCTGAGCGGCATGGATGAAGGGCTGGCTGGTTTCGACCGCCTGCTCGACGATCGCCCGCAGGTCCACCAGTTCGCGTTGCAGCACGACCTTGCCGGTCGCGATGCGCGACACGTCCAGCAGCTCGTCGATGAGCTTGACCATCTGGCCGAGCTGCCTGTCCATCATGCCGAGCAGGCGGGTCGTTTCCTGGCTTGGGGGCTGGCTGCGCTTCAGGAGCTCCAGGCCGGTCTTGATCGGTGCCAGCGGATTCCTCAACTCGTGTGCCAGGGTGGCCAGGAATTCATCCTTGCGCTGGTCGGCGCGCACCAGCGCCTGTTCGGCCCGCTTCTGCGACACCATCTGGTCACGGATCTGGTACTGCCAGCGCCGGCCCTGCAGTGCCGCCTGAACGGCGCTCACCATCGATCGCATGGAGGTCGGGCGGTCGAGCAAGCTCACATTGCGCAGGCGATCGATGGCCTGCAAGACCACGGCGGATTGATCGCGGTCGCGGCACAGCAGCACGCTCGGCACGCTGGACCACGCGGGCTGGCTCTGCAGCGCCTCGACCAGAGCGCCGAAGGACGGGTCGAGCAAAGCGCGATCGGTCAGCATCAGCGCACCGACCCCCTTCTTCAGTTCGCTTGACACCTGCTCGAGGCTCTCGCAGACCATGCACACGACACCGCCCGAGGCCAGGGCGAGTTGCGTCACCTCGGCATCGCGCCGAGTCGGCGCGATCAGCAGAACCCGTTCTTCGTAACTTGTCGAGAGCGTGCCGGGCATGGACCGGGCGCCTTCACGGTGCCGTCTCGGCCGCCGGGCGCGGCAGCTCCACCGGCACGCCGGTGAGCACGCCGCGCAGGTGCTGCAGGGGGTCGCTGAGGTGAATGCCCGCGGCGTCGAACCAGATGTGCCGCACCGATTCCTCATGGCGCCCGCTGCGCTTCTTCAGGACCGAGATGGCCTTCTTCACCTGTCCCACGTGCTCGAACATGCGGAACATCACCACCGCATCGGCGAGGTAGCTGGCGTCCACCGGGCTCTGCATGTTCGGCCCCATCAGGCCGGCCTGCGCCGCGATGAGGAAAGTGGCCACGCCGTGGTTGTTCAAGTAGGTCAGCAGTTCATGCAGCTGCACCGTCAGGGCGCGCGCCTCGGGCATGGCGTTCATGTACCCATTCAGACTGTCGATCACGACGACGCGCGCGCCGTCGACCTCGACGGCCTGGCGCACCATCTCCGCAAACTCGCCAGGCGTGACCTCGGTCGGGTCGATGCGGCGAACGGTGATCAGTTCCGCCTCGACGCCCTCCCTGACGGGGATGCCCAGGCCCGCGCAACGATCGAGCAACAAGTCCCTGGACTCTTCGAAGGTGAAGATGGCCGAGTGGTCTCCCCTGCCGGCCGCGGCGGCCGCGAACTGCAGCGCGACGGTCGACTTCCCCGTCCCGGGGGGACCGATCAGCAGGGTGGAGGTACCGCGGTGGATGCCGCCGCCGAACAGGTCGTCGAGGCGCTGGATGCCGCTCGCCACGGTCTCGCGCGCGAAGCTCGTTCCATGCTCGGCGGCCGTCAGGCGGGGAAACAC
>JAZKIW010000160.1:8079-9571 GCA_040384625.1 Pseudomonadota bacterium
GTCCAGCCGTGCGACGCAGCCCCGGCCGCGAGTTCCTCGGCCGTCTCGGACAGGGTCACGTACAGACAGCGCTCGCCGACGCGAACGCCTTCCTTCAGGAACTGCAGTGACAGCGTCGTCTTGCCGGCGCCGGGGTTGCCATCGACCAGATAGAGCCGGGCGGGGATCAGACCACCCGACAGCACGTGGTCCAGACCCTGAATGCCGGTGCGGCAGCGAATTGTCGATGTGGGCATGCTGATCCTTCAGGTTCGAGCCGGCAAGGCGGCCCACTGCGGGCAACAGCAGCGCAGTCGATTCTGGGTCGAAGCGCCGACAGCGTCAACGCCGGGCGCCGCAGTCAACGCGCGGGTCGCGCAGCGCGTCGGCGCCCGCCGAGTTGATTGGCGTAACGCTCGCGCCGGCTGAAGTCGCCCCACCACTGGCTGATGCAGGCCACCGCCGAAAGGCCGATCACGCCGATCGCGAGCCAGGACAACCATGGCCCCATTGAGGCACAGACCCCATCGATGGCAACCGGAGGTTCCATCTCGCAGATCGCGCCGTCCAGGCCATCGAGCACCAGCAGGACGACGACGGCGTAAGCGCCGAAGCGCAGCCGCCACAGGCAGCGCCAGGGATTCGATGTGCCTCGATGCGGTCCGTCAACCATCATGTGTCCTCCCAGAAGCGCTCCTCGCGCCAGCCTATGGGCCTCTGTGTGCCTTGCGTCTCTCGATCCACCACCCTGAGCGCGGACTGTCGCCCGCGTAGTCCCGCGTCCACGTCGTCGCGCAGGCCTCGCACGTGTACAGCCTGATCTGACAGTGCGGATCGTCTATCCACCCGCTGAATCTCAACTGCTGGTGCGGCGGAAAGTTGGTTGGCGTTTGACTCAACTGACTGCATTCCCAGCACAACAAGAGCGTCTGCATGCACTGCCCCTCGCCGCTGCTCTTGGCGGAGCGCCCACAACGGCCGCATGAGAGACCCATTGCCTCGGGACGGTCTGTTCGGTAGCACACATTCGCGCACGTGCTCCGGTTTCTTCGCAATCGGGAATGCGGATTGCTGTAGTCGGAGTGCTTGCGCACGAGTGCCAGCGATTTCTCGATTCCTCAATGTCACAACCAAAGGAGAACACCTCATGAACATCATCATCTGGCTCATCGTCGGGGGAATCATCGGCTGGCTCGCCAGCATGATGATGAAGACCGACGGACAACAGGGCGTCATCCTCAACGTGGTGGTCGGCATCGTCGGCGCCATGCTCGGCGGGTGGCTGATCTCGCCCCTGGTCGGGGTGGGCACCATCAACCAGGACAGCTTCAGCCTGGGCGCATTGGTCGTGTCCTTCCTGGGCGCAACGATCCTGCTGGCCATCGTCAACCTAATTCGCCGCGGCAGCGTGCGCTGAAGCGCCGGCAACCGCTCTTCACTTTCACACCACACCCTACACATCAGGAACTCTCATGAACCCCATTGACACTCCCCTGGACACCAAGGCCAACCG
>JAZKIW010000161.1:0-3401 GCA_040384625.1 Pseudomonadota bacterium
CAAGGAGTACTACGGCAGCGCCTCGGACTTCAACAAGGGCGAGTACAAGCACGTCGAAGGCAAGCGTATCCTGGAGCCGATCAAGGGCGCATTGGCCGATACCCTGCGCGAGATGCGCGAGGACCTGCAGAGCTCGATCAGCTACGCCGGCGGCACCCAGCTGGCCGACCTGAGGAAGGTCAACTACGTCGTGCTCGGTGGCGAGAACGCGGGCGAGCACCTTTTCATGTAGCGGCGCCGCGGCGACTATGTTGGCGCACCGGGACGCGCAGGGTCACCAGTTCTTCGGCGGCCGTCGGATGGACGGCCAGGGTGTTGTCGAGGTCGGCCTTGGTGGCGCCCAGCGTGAAGGCCACGCCGATCAGCTGAATCATCTCGGCCGCGTCTGCGCCGACGATGTGGCAACCGAGCAGGCGACCGCCATCGCGCTCGACTACCAGCTTCATCAGCGTGCGCTCCTCGCTGCCGGCAAAGGCCGCCTTCATGCTGCGAAAGTGGGTGCTGTAGATGTCGATGTCGGCGTGCAGGGCGAGGGCCTCGGCCTCGGTCATACCGACGGTACCCACTTCAGGGGTGGTGAATACCGCTGACGGCACGATGGCGTGCATACCAAGGTGCGGCAGCCGCGTGGCGTCACGGCCACCGAAGAGCGCATCGGCATAGGCCTGACCTTCCCTAACCGCCGCTGGCGTGAGCTGGACGCGGTCGGTCACGTCGCCGACGGCGTGGATGTGCGGCACCGAGGTCTGGCCGTGGAAGTCGACCAACACCGCGCCGCCCGCATCGAGCGCCACGCCGGCCGCTTCGAGGCCCAGGCCCCTGGTGTTTGGCCGCCTCCCCAGCGCGCGCAGCACAGCATCGGCTTGGAGCGTATCGCCGTTGTCGAGCCCGACCAGCAGGGCGCCGGCGCGGCGCTCGATCGCGGACAGCGCGGCGCCGGTGATGAACTGAATGCCCTGCAGTGCAAGCTGAGCCTGCAAGTGTGCGCGCAGCTCGTCGTCGAAGCCGCGCAGCACCTGTTCGCCGCGCAGCACGACGGTCACGTCCGAGCCGAGCCGCTTCAGCAGACAGGCGAATTCGAGCGCGATGTAGCCTGCACCCTGCACCACCACGCGCCGCGGCTGCGTGGGCCACTGGAACAGCTCGTTCGAGCTGGCGGCGAGTTCGGCGCCGGGAATGTCGGGACCTGCTTGAGGCGCCGCCCCGGTGGCGATCAGCACATGGTGGGCGCGATAACGCTCCCCGCTGCCCACCAGTTGCACAGTGTGCGCGTCGAGCAGCACGGCGCGCTCGCTGTGCAGGTTCGCGCCCGCGCGCTGCAGGTTGGCGGTGTAAATGCCTTCCAGGCGGGTCACCTCGGCCTGCACTCGGCGCATCAGTTCAGGCCAGTCGAAGCTCGGCGTCGAGGTCAGGGTCCAGCCGAAACCTGCCGCATCGTCGAAGGCCTGCCCGAAGCGCGAGCCCATCACCATCAGCTTCTTCGGCACGCAGCCGCGGATCACGCAGGTGCCGCCGACGCGGTACTCCTCTGCCAGCGCGACGCGGGCGCCGTGCTGCGCGGCGACCCGGGCCGCGCGCACACCGCCCGAGCCGCCACCGATGACGAACAGATCGACTTCATGCATTGCAGTTCCTGTCGCGCCCCTTTGGCGGAGCATGACAGGGTAGCGCCGCGCGCTCAGGGCGTCAGCGAGCGGACATCCCCGTGCGCTCGCCGCCGTCGGCGCCGCTGTAGCGCGCGCGTGGCGAGGCCAGGCGGGCCTGTGCCTGTTCGCGTGCGCCAGCGCCAGCCGGACAGGCGCCGTTATCGGCGTGGTGGCGGGCGGCGGCGAGCAGGGTGTCGTCGACGCTGCCGATGGGCTGGCTGAAGTCTTCCGCCACGGTGCAGGTGGCCTGGAAGCCGTCGAAGTAGCGGCCCTCGTTGAGCTTGTTGACGCTCTCGAAATTGACCACGCTGTAGGTCGTGCCGCAGGAGTCGCCTTGGGGCAGGAAGCCCACCGGCTTGCCGCAGCTGGTGTCGCCGATCGCGACCACCTGCACGCCGACGCCGCGCAGGCCGTTGATGACCTGCTCGCTGGCCGAGCAGGTGCGCGGTCCCATCAGCACGTAGACCTTGGCGAAGCCGGCCCAGTTGGCGGGGTTGCTGAACGTGAAAGTTTCGTTGTTGGCGCTGCGCTTGTCGTTGTAGAGCAGCCGCGCGAACACCTGCCCGCTGCCGCGCGACCCGGCGGCATACGAGGCCACATTGGCGCCGACCGACACCAGGCCGCCGCCGTTGTAGCGCAGGTCGAGCACCAGTTCCTGGACGTTGTTGGCCTTGAAGCCGGCGAAGGCATTGGCCAGGGGCGCGGCGCTCTGGCTGATCATGTCCTTGACCGTGACGTAACCGAGCTTGCGCCCGTTCACGGTGGGCAGGATCTGCACGTTCTGCACCGGGCTGAGGGCGAAGATCGCGGCGGCCAGCACCACCGTTCGGTCGCCGCCGAGCGCATTGCGCAACACCAGGGTCAACTGGTCGCCGACAGCATTCGGGGTCAGGGCCGCGAAGTCGTTCGCACTGATCAGCGTGGAAGCGGCGACGCCATTGATCGACATCACCCGGTCCCCGCGGACCACACCGGCAACGGCAGCCGGCGACGACGGCTCGATATAGCGCACGTAAAGTGGCTGGCTAGGCTGCGGTGTCGGTTCAGTGATTTCGATGCCGGCCACGGCCACGCCGTAGCCCAGGGTCTGCCCGTCGCCAAAAAAGCGGTTGAAGCTTTCAGTCGACTGGTAGTAGCTGTAGCGGTCGAACGGCCAGCGTGCACCTGCCCCGTTGGGGATCAGGTCGCCGCCGCCATAGATCAGGGCGTCGAAGTAGGCCTCTACCGTGGAGTAGCTGGCCGGCGCCGGTTTGGGGCTCAAGGCGTACCAGAAGTACCAGTCGTCCATGTAGTCGCCGAGCCAGGTCTTGCGGTCTGCAACGCTGCAGCTCAGTGGCGGCGCGCCGGTGTCGTCGCCGCCCCCTCCGCAGGCGACCAGGAGCAGGGGCAGCGCGCAGGCCAGGTGGCGTATCGATCGACGGCGGTTGACGGGCATCGCGGGCTCCTCGGCGTGGGGCGTGTGGGGCGTGTGGGGCGTGTCTCGCCTCGGTGGCGGCAAAGTATCACGACCTAGAATCCGACAAACCCCTGAGACCCTGCGCGCGTTGACATCGTTTGCCGTCAGCGCGGCCTGCTTTTCGTTGCCATCCATGACCGAACTCGCCAAGTCCTTCGAACCTGCCGCCATCGAGGCCAGGTGGGCGTCGCTGTGGGCCGAACCTGGCCTGTTTGCGCCCACGCTCGACCCGACGAAGCCGTCTTTCAGCATCCAGCTGCCGCCGCCGAACGTGACCGGCACCCTGCACATGGGGCACG
>JAZKIW010000162.1:0-4981 GCA_040384625.1 Pseudomonadota bacterium
CACCGAGCGCGACGATTGGGAGAACGGCACCGAGCGCGAAGACTTCGACGGCATCCGCGAGACACCCTCTGGCGCGTCCTCCGCAGCCAGCAGCGACGAGGACTTCGACCCGCAGGAGCGCAACACGGGCAGCCAGTCGCTACCGGACCACCTGCGCACCCAACTCGCCGGCATGCGCCTGTCGCCTGAGGACTTCGCGGCGCTCAACGTGCTGATCGAGTCGCTCGACGGCGATGGCTACCTGGCCGACAGCCTCGAAGACATCGCCGCGCAGCTTGCCGACGACAACGACGACAGCCGCGAGGCGCTGCTCGAGCGCCTGCAGTGTGCGCTGAAGTGGCTGCAGAGCCTGGAGCCGCTGGGCATCGGCGCGCGCGATCTTCCCGAATGCCTTGTCCTGCAGCTGCGTGCCAAGCCTCGCTGCGAGGCGCAGGCCATCGCCATCATCGTCTGCAAGACGCATCTCGACCTGCTGGCGCGGCGCGACCTGAAAAAGCTGATGGCGGTCACCGGCGCCGACGAGGAGCTGCTCAAGGCAGCGCAGGCGCTGATCGTGTCTTGCGAGCCCAAACCGGGGCGACCCTTCACGAATGCCGAGGCCAACATCGTCGTACCCGACGTGATCGTCGTGAAGAGCGGTCGCGGCTGGAAGGTGGTGCTCAACCCCGACGTGATGCCCAAGCTGCGCATCAATGACTTCTATGCCCAGGCCATCAAGGGCCAGCGCAACGGCGCCGGTGCGCCGATGTCGGCGCGGCTGCAGGAAGCGCGCTGGTTCATGAAGAACATCCAGCAGCGCTTCGACACCATCGCGCGCGTGTCGCAGGCCATCGTCGAGCGTCAGAAGGCCTTCTTCAGCCACGGCGCGATCGCGATGAAGCCGCTCGTGCTGCGCGAGATCGCCGACGAACTCGGCTTGCACGAGAGCACGATCTCGCGCGTGACCACGGCCAAGTACATGGCCACGCCGATGGGCACCTACGAATTGAAGTATTTCTTCGGCAGCGGCCTGGCCACCGAAGCCGGCGGCAACGCCTCGAGCACCGCGGTGCGCGCGCTGATCAAGCAGCTGGTGGCGGCCGAACCGGCCGAAAAGCCGCTGTCGGACAACCAGCTCGCCGAGATGCTGGCCGAGCAGGGGATCACCGTCGCGCGCCGCACCGTGGCCAAGTACCGCGAAGCCTTGAAGATCGCCCCGGCCAACCTGCGCAAGGCGATGTGCGCTTGATTGACCTCTTCCTGCCCTGCGCCGCCGGCGCCGAGGCCCTGCTGGCGGACGAATGCAAGCGCGTGCTGGGCGCCAAGACGCGCCTGTTGACGGCCCGCGGTGGTGTCACGGTCGAGGGCGACGAGCGCGCCGCGATGGCGCTCAACCTCGAGAGCCGGCTGGCGCAGCGTGTGCTGTGGCCGCTGGCGCACGGCGCCTACCGCCACGAGCAGGATCTGTACGACATCGCGCGCGGCGTGCGCTGGACCGACTGGATCACGCCGCAGCAGACGCTGCGCGTCGAGACCACCGCGCAGCGCTCGCCCCTGCGCAGCCTCAACTTCGCCACCCTGCGCATCAAGGATGCCGTCTGCGACGCGGTCCGCGAGGCCAGCGGAGAGCGCCCGAGCGTCGACACCCGCGCTCCGGACCTGCCGCTGGCGCTGCACCTGACGCCGACGCACGCGACCGTGTACGTCGACACCTCGGGCGAGCCGCTGTTCAAGCGCGGCTGGCGCGACGCTCGCGCGGCCGGGCGCGATGTGACCGGTGAGGCACCGCTGAAGGAAACCCTGGCCGCGGCCATGCTGGCCGCCGCAGGCTGGCACGGTCGTGCCGAGGACGGCGCCTTGCTCGACCCGTGCTGCGGCGCCGGCACCATCGCCATCGAAGCCGCGCAGCTCGCCTGCGCCATCGCTCCCGGACTGGAGCGGCGCTTCGCCTTCGAGCGCCTGGCGCCCTGGCGCGATCAGCTGGACGCATGGCGCGCCCTGCGCGAGGCCGCGCGCGCACGCATCCACGCCCCTGCGGTACCGATCTTTGCGGGCGACGTGAGTTTTCGCATGACCGACTTCGCGGTGCGCAATGCCGAGCGCGCCGGCGTTCTTGGTGCCGCGATCAAGGCCATCGAGTTCAAGACGGCCGATGCCCTGCAGCGGCTGCCGCCCGCCGAGCGAGGCGTGCTGGTGCTCAACCCGCCCTACGGCGAGCGCATTGGTGCCAAGGGCCGTGGCGCTGCGCCGCGCGAAGACTTCGAGGGGGATGGCACGCCGGCCAGCTTCTTCGCCGAGCTCGCCGCGCACTGGAAGCGCAATTACGCCGGCTGGACCGCCTGGGTCCTGAGCCCGGAGATGAAGCTGCCGACCCTGATGCGCCTGAAGGAAAGCCAGCGCGTGCCGATGTGGAACGGGCCGATCGAGTGCCGCCTGTTCCGCTTCGACATGGTCGCCGGATCGGCGCGCCGCTGAACCGCCGCGTCGGGCTCGCTCAGCCGGGCTGGCCGAAGCGGCCAAGGATCGCGCCGATGTCCCCTAAGCCGTTGTCGGGAATGCGCCCCTCGGGCGTTGCCTGGTCGACCATCTGCGGCAAGACCTGCGACAACTGTCCGAGCAGGTCGCCCGAGTCCATGCCGGTCTGGCGCGTCAGTTGGCCGAGCAGGTCGCCGCCGAGCACATCACCGAGCTGATCGGGCGAGATCGGCTGGTTCTGGCCGCTGCCGACCCATGAACCCATCACGTCGCCCAGGCCCCCGCGCTGGAACTGCTCTGCCAGGCCGGCCAGGCCACCACCACCACCCTGCCCCGAATTGGCCAGCATGGCGGCGATGATGTTGATCAAGGCGCCCGCGCCGCCGCCTTGCTGCGCGCCGCTGGCTTGCCCCCCGAGCACATTGCCGAGCACCGAATCGAGCAATCCCATGAAGCACTCCGAAGCAGGTGGATGAGGCGCTGCATTCTGGGCGCCAGCAACGCACGCGGCAAGTCGCCGTAGCCCGCTGTTACGCCGAGCTCAATGCGATGGTGGCCAGCGCGGCCAGCGGCGCGGTGTCGGCGCGCAGCACGCGTGGGCCCAGTGTCGCCACCACAAACCCTCGGCTGCGCGCCAGCGCCTCTTCGCCGTCCGCCAAGCCGCCTTCGGGGCCACTGAGCAAAGTCAACGCCGCGCTGAGCCTGGACGTCGCCAAGGGCCAGGGTGAAGCGTCACGCCAACCCAGCAGCAGGCGGGTTTCGGTGAGCGAGGGCTGCGCCAGGCTCGCTAGCCAGGCCGCGAGCGGCCGCACCGTGTGGATGGTGGGCACCCGATTGCGCCCGCACTGCTCGCATGCGGCAACGGCGACGGCCCGCCAGTGCGCCTGACGGCGCTCGGCGCGCTCACCGACCAGGCGCAGCACGGAGCGCTCGGTGATCAACGGCTGCACGGCGCCCACGCCCAGTTCGGTCGCCTTCTCGATCAAGGCGTCCATGCGGTCATTGGCCGGCATGGCCAGCGCCAGCGTCACGGCGATCGGCAGCTCACACTCGTGATCGCTGTGCGTCAGCAGGCGCACCTGTACCCGACGGCGATCCATCGCGACGATCTCGGCTGACCATTCCCCCCCCGCGCCGTCGAAGAGCGAGAGCGCGTGACCCGGCTGCAGACGCAGCACCTGGGCGTGGCGCACGGCGCGCTCGGGCAGTTCGAGGGTCATCGCCGCGACGATCGGTGTTTCGATGAACAGGCGCGGAGGCACGAAGCTCAAACCTGTGGCAAGGTGGCGCGCACGATGTCGCGCGAGAATTCGGACGCGACCTCGTCGACGAAGCGGGCGAAGTCGATGTGCGCGGCGTCGTCGGCACGGTCCGACACGGTGCGCACAACGGCGAATGGGCGGCCGAAATCGGCACACACCTGGGCTACGGCAGCGCCCTCCATCTCGACTGCCAGGGCCTCGGGCAAGGCGGTCCGCAGCGCAGCGCTCTCGGCGGCAGTGGCGACGAAGCGGTCGCCAGTGATGACGAGCCCGCCGTGCAGGCGTGGCCGGCCGAGACCGAAGCGCGCCAGCGCGGCATGCGGTGCTTCCAGTACGCGCCTGCAGCCTGCCTCCAGCGCATCGCACAGGGCCGCATCGGCAGGAAAGCGCGAGCGGCCGGTCCGCGGCACTTCGTAGCGCGGGAACAGCGGCGAGGCGTCCATGTCGTGCTGCAGCAGGGTGTGCGCGACCACCACGTCGCCCACCTGCACGTGCGGCGCCAGCCCACCGGCCACGCCGGTCAGCAGCAGGGCACGCACATCGAGACCATCGAGCAGCACGGCCGCGGTGGTCGCCGCCGCGACCTTGCCGATGCCCGACAGGACCAGCACCACATCACGCCCGTCGATGCGACCCAGATGACAGTCACGGCCTGCTCGGTGCTCGACGCGTGCGTCCTGCAGGAGCGGCAGCAGGGCGCGCAACTCCTCGTGCATGGCGCTGACGATCGCAACACGGCTCATGGCGCGAGGCACTCGGAGGGCAACATCGGGTCCGATGATCGCACCGGACGCGCCGCGTCGGCGCGGCGCGCGCTATTTCGGCGCCGGCGCCTGCGGGTCGCGCAGCTCGCGACGCAAGATCTTGCCCACCGGCGTCTTCGGCAGCTCGGTGCGGAACTCGATGATCCGGGGCCGCTTGTAGCCGGTCAGATTGGCCTCGCAATAGGCCTTGACGTCGGCCGCGGTGACCTTGTCGTCCTTCTTGACGATGACCACCTTGACCGCCTCGCCCGCCTTGTCGTCCGGCACGCCGACTGCGGCGCATTCGAGCACGCCCGACATCTGGGTGATCACGTCCTCGACCTCGTTCGGATAGACATTGAAGCCCGAGACCAGGATCATGTCCTTCTTGCGATCGACGATCTTGAAGTAGCCGCGCCCGTCGACCGTGCCGATGTCGCCGGTACGGAAGAAGCCATCGGCGGTCATCACCTTGGCCGTCTCGTCCGGGCGCTGCCAGTAGCCGGCCATCACCTGCGGGCC
>JAZKIW010000163.1:0-12093 GCA_040384625.1 Pseudomonadota bacterium
TGCAGGCCGGCAGGGCTTGGCGCCACCTCTGGGTGCGGCGCGGCTGCCGCGCGGGCTGCATGGGCCACCGTCTTGCGGGCGGCCAGCCACTTGCCAAGCACGATCACACCCACTGCGCCGGCCAGCGGCGCGATCCAGTGCAGCCAGCCGGCCTGGCTGTCGACCCAGGCCTTGGCGATCGGATCGGAGACCGCCATCTCTCCGGCCACCCAGCCCAGCAGCGCGGCACCGATGGTGATGATGATCGGGTACTTCTCCATCAGCACCAGGAGCAGCCGGCTGGCGAACACCACCAGCGGGATCGAGATCGCCAGGCCGATGATCAGCAGCGCGGTGTTGCCCTTGGCTGCCGCGGCGACCGCGATCACGTTGTCCAGGCTCATCACTAAGTCAGCCAGCAGGATCGTCTTGATGGCCGAAGCCATGCCAGAGACCGCGGTGCCGTGGCCGCCTTCGTCGTCTTCGGGCAACAGCAGTTGCACGGCGATCCACAGCAGCAGGACGGCGCCGACCAGCTTCAGGTAGGGCAGGCGCAGCAGCTCGACCGCAACGATGGTGAGCACGATCCGCATCACCACCGCGGCGCCACTGCCCCAGGCCACCGCTTGCTTCTGCTGGTGCGCGGGCAGGCCGCGCGCAGCCAGGGCAATCACCACCGCGTTGTCGCCCGACAGCACGATGTTCACACCGATGATCTGCATCAGTGCAATCCAGAATTCAGGAGTTCCGAAGGCCATTGTTTTGCTCGTCGACCTGCCCTGGCCGAGGATGAAGGAGAGGCGCGGTCAGTTTAGGTGCCGCGGCGCCGCGTCGCCCTGCGTGAAAGTACGCACGGCGCAGGGGCCGCGGCGTTGACCGCGGTCAACGCCGCGGAGGCGCTCCCTAGAGCAGGGATTTGAGCAGCTTGCCCATTTCCGACGGGTTGCGCGTGACCGTGAAGCCGCAGGCCTCCATGATTTCGAGCTTGGCGTCGGCGGTGTCGGCGCCGCCGGAGATGAGCGCGCCAGCGTGGCCCATGCGCTTGCCCGCGGGCGCGGTGACGCCAGCGATGAAGCCGACGATCGGCTTCTTCATGTTGGCCTTGCACCAGCGTGCGGCCTCGGCTTCGTCGGGGCCGCCGATCTCGCCGATCATGATCACGGCGTCGGTGTCGGGGTCGTCGTTGAAGGCGCGCATCACGTCGATGTGCTTCAGGCCGTTGATGGGGTCGCCGCCGATGCCCACGGCGCTCGATTGGCCCAGGCCGATCTCGGTCAGCTGGGCCACCGCCTCGTAGGTCAGGGTGCCCGAGCGCGAGACGACGCCGATGCGGCCCTTCTTGTGGATGTGGCCCGGCATGATGCCGATCTTGATCTCCTCGGGCGTGATCAGGCCCGGGCAGTTGGGGCCGAGCAGCAGGGTGCGCTTGCCACCCGCCGCCTCGCGCGCCTTCATGCGGTTGCGCACATCGAGCATGTCGCGCACCGGTATGCCCTCGGTGATGCAGATGGCGAGGTCGAGGTCGGCCTCGACGGCTTCCCAGATCGCCGCGGCAGCGCCGGCCGGCGGCACGTAGATCACGCTGACGGTGGCGCCGGTGGCGGCCTTGGCGTCCTTGACGCTGGCGTGGATCGGAATGCCTTCGAAGTCTTCGCCGGCCTTCTTCGGGTTCACGCCGGCGACGAAGCAGGCTTTGCCGTTGGCGTAGTCGCGGCAGCCGCGGGTGTGGAACTGGCCGGTCTTGCCGGTGATGCCCTGCGTGATGACGCGGGTGTTCTTGTCGATGAAGATGGACATCGTGCCTCCCTATTTGACGGCGGCAACGATCTTCGTCGCGGCTTCGGCCATCGTGTCGGCACTGATGATCGGCAGGCCCGACTCCTTCAGCAGCTTCTTGCCCAGGTCTTCGTTGGTGCCCTTCATGCGCACCACCAGCGGCACCGACAGGTTGACCGCCTTGCAGGCTGCGATCACGCCTTCGGCGATGGTGTCGCACTTCATGATGCCGCCGAAGATGTTGACCAGGATGCCCTTGACGTTCTTGTTGCCGAGCATGATCTTGAAGGCTTCGGTCACCTTCTCGGCGGTAGCGCCACCGCCGACGTCGAGGAAGTTGGCCGGCTCGCCGCCGAACAGCTTGATGGTGTCCATCGTCGCCATCGCCAGGCCAGCGCCGTTGACCAGGCAGCCGATGTTGCCGTCCAGGCTGATGTAGCTCAGGTCGAACTTGCTCGCCTCGATCTCGGCCGCGTCTTCCTCGTCGAGGTCGCGGTAGGCGACGATGTCGGGGTGGCGGAAGAGCGCGTTGGAGTCGAAGTTGAACTTCGCATCGAGCGCCTTGATGTTGCCGTTGCCTTCGAGGATCAGCGGGTTGATCTCGGCCAGGCTGGCGTCGCTCTCCATGTAGCAGCGGTACAGCTTCTTCAGCACGTCGACGGCCTGCGCCTGGCTGGCGGCGGGCACGCCGATGCCGGCCGCGAGCTCCTGGGCCTGGGCGTCGGTGAGGCCGACCAGCGGGTCGACGAAAACCTTGAGGATCTTCTCCGGGGTGTCGTGGGCGACGGCCTCGATGTCCATCCCGCCCTCACTGCTGGCCATCAGGGCCACGCTCTGCGTGGCGCGGTCAGTCAGCGCGGCGACGTAGTACTCCTTCTTGATGTCAGCGCCTTCCTCGATCAGCAGACGGCGCACCTTCTGGCCTGCAGGGCCGGTCTGGTGCGTCTTCAACTGCATGCCGAGGATCTGGCCAGCCAGGGTCTGTAGTTCGGCGAGCGAGCGCGCCAGCTTGACGCCGCCGCCTTTGCCGCGGCCGCCGGCGTGGATCTGCGCTTTCACGACCCACACGCTGCCGCCGAGCTTCTGCGCCGCTTCGCTGGCCTCGCGTACCGAAAAGGCCGGGTAGCCGCGCGGCACCGGCACGTCGAACTGGCGCAGGAGTTCCTTGCCTTGGTATTCGTGGATCTTCATGGGGCGTGTGGCGGGCTTGACGAGGGCCGGGCGCACAGCCCCGGGGCGCGGCGCACTTTAGCATCATGGTGCAACGCACCAAACGCCGCTGCTCAGGTGCGCTCGTCAGGCACCGCAACGCCGTCGCGAACCACGCGCCGGATCACCTCGGCCGAGAAGCCCCGGCCGGCCAGGAAGCGCATCTGGCGGGCGCGCTCGACGGCGGTGCCGGCCGCGCGGGCGCCACCCGCCACGTCGCCATATTTGCGTGCCCAGACCGCGCGTGCGCGCGCCAGTTCACTGTCCTTCAACTGCTCGGCGGTGGCCGGATCGAGCGCCGCGCCGTGTTGGCCCAGTTCCTGGCGGATGCGCAGGTTGCCGTAACGTGAAGCGCGCGCGTTCACGCGCGACTCGACGAAGCGGGTGTCGCTCAGGTAGCGGTTGGTGGCGAGCCAGTCGAGCAGGACATCGACCTCGGCGGCAACCCCGGCTGTCGGATCCTCATCGCCGGTGTCGCTGCTGGCGTCTGCGCGCTCGGCGGCGCGCTGGCGCGCCAACCGCAGCAACTTGCGCTGCAACTCCACGCGGCTGTGCTCGCGCTGGGCCAGCCATTGCAGGGCGCGGGCCTTCAGTGAAAGCGGCGCCGCCGCCATGGGGCCGTTGATCGCGT
This sequence comes from Pseudomonadota bacterium, assembly GCA_040384625.1. Lineage (GTDB taxonomy): Bacteria > Pseudomonadota > Gammaproteobacteria > Burkholderiales > Burkholderiaceae_C > CADEEN01. The sequence continues at coordinate 3,596 of JAZKIW010000163.1, forward strand.
CAGGCTTCGGCCGTCGGCAGCAGCGGAATGCCGACCGATTCACGCACCTTGTTCTCGATCTCGAAGGCGATGTCGGCGTTCTCGCGCAGGAACTCGCGTGCGTTGTCCTTGCCCTGGCCGATCTTCTCGCCGTTGTAGGCGTACCAGGCGCCGCTCTTTTCGAGGATGCGGGCATTGACGCCCATGTCGATGATCTCCCCTTCGCGGCTGATGCCCTCGCCGTACAGGATGTCGAACTCGGCCGTCTTGAACGGCGGGGCCACCTTGTTCTTAACCACCTTGACCTTGGTTTCGCTGCCGATCACCTCCTCGGCCTTCTTGATGCTGCCGGTGCGGCGAATGTCCAGGCGCACCGAGGCGTAGAACTTCAGGGCATTGCCACCGGTGGTGGTTTCGGGGTTGCCGAACATGACGCCGATCTTCATGCGGATCTGGTTGATGAAGATGACCATGGTGTTGGTCTTCTTGATGTTGGCGGTGAGCTTGCGCAGGGCCTGGCTCATCAGGCGCGCCTGCAGGCCGGGCAGTGAGTCTCCCATCTCGCCTTCGAGTTCGGCCTTGGGCGTCAGCGCCGCCACCGAGTCGACGACGATCAGGTCGATCGAGCCCGAGCGCACCAGAGCGTCGACGATCTCGAGCGCCTGCTCTCCGGTGTCCGGCTGGCTGATCAGCAGGTCCTGCAGGTTGACGCCGAGCTTCTGTGCGTACTGGATGTCCAGCGCATGCTCGGCGTCGATGAAGGCGCAGGTGCCGGCGATCTTCTGCATCTCGGCGATGACCTGCAGCGTCAGCGTGGTCTTGCCGCTCGACTCCGGGCCGTAGATCTCGACCACCCGGCCGCGCGGCAGGCCGCCGACGCCCAAAGCGATGTCCAGGCCGAGCGAACCGGTGGAGACGACCTGGATGTCCTCGATCACCTCGCCTTCGCCCAGGCGCATGATCGAGCCCTTGCCGAACTGCTTCTCGATCTGCTGCAACGCCGCCTGGAGGGCCTTGGCTTTTTCGGTGTTGAGGGCTTTGACGGGGGCGTCCATGCGGGTCTCCGGTGTGGGGTGCGGGATGGGTGGCGACGAGGGGTCGGTTCGGGGCGAGATTATGCGCGACAACTGGATATTCGTACAGCTATTGCGCGCCGTCAAGGGCGGGCCGGCGTCGCCTCCCTAGAATTTGCGAAGAAGCAGAGGAGACAAGGGCCATGCGCGTGCTGATCGCCGAAGACGACCAGGTATTGGCTGACGGCTTGTTGCGCTCGCTGCGCGGCTCGGGCTTCGCCGCCGACCACGTGGCTTGCGGCGGCGAGGCCGACGCCGCGCTGGCCTCGCACGAGTTCGACATGGTGATCCTCGACCTCGGCCTGCCCAAGCTGCACGGGCTGGAGGTGTTGCGCAAGCTGCGCGCGCGCGGCTCCGCGGTGCCGGTTCTGATCCTGACCGCCGCGGACAGCGTCGAGCAGCGCGTCAAGGGCCTGGACCTGGGCGCCGACGACTACATGGCCAAGCCCTTCTCGCTGCAGGAACTGGAGGCCCGCGTGCGGGCGCTGACCCGGCGCGGCCTGGGCACGGCCAGCACGATCCTCAAGCACGGACCGCTCAGCTTCGACGCCACGGGGCGCGTGTGCTACATCAACGAGCAGATGATCGAGTTGTCGGCGCGCGAGCTGTCGCTGCTCGAGGTGCTGCTGCAGCGCGCCGGCCGCCTGGTCAGCAAGGACCAGTTGGTCGAGCGCCTGTGCGAGTGGGGCGAAGAGGTCAGCAACAACGCCATCGAGGTCTACGTGCACCGACTGCGCAAGAAGATCGAGCAGGGGCCGATCCGCATCGCCACGGTGCGCGGCCTGGGCTACTGCCTCGAGAAGGTTTCCGGCTGACATGCCGGAGCGAGCGCCGGACGGCGCGCCGCGCAGCCAGCGCTCGCTCTTCGGCGACATCCTCGACTGGATGCTGGTGCCACTGCTGCTGCTGTGGCCGCTGTCGGTGCTGATCATCTGGGTCGTGGCTCAGGGCATTGCCAACCGGCCGTTCGATCGCGAGCTGGGTGAGCTCACCCGCACGCTGTCGCTGCGGGTGACGGTGCAGGCCGCCGATGTGACGGGCCGCACGCCCGAGGTTCGTGTCGGGCTGGAGGACGCGGCCGCTGCGCTGCTGCGCAGCGACACGAGCGATGCCGTGTTCTTTCAGGTGCTCGGCGCGCGCGGCGAGTGGGTCGCAGGCGACCGAGATCTGCCGGTGCCCCAGGAGGCGCCGGCGCAGGCCGGCGAGCTTCGCTTTCGCGACGATGCGGTGCAGGGCCGCGAAGTGCGGGTGGCCTACCTGTGGCTGCCGACGCCGCAACGGGGGGGCGGCGCGGCGCCCCTGGTGCAGGTGGCCGAGACCCTGGAGAAGCGCGCCCAGCTGACGACCGAGATTGCGCGCGGCGTGATGCTGAGCCAGTTCGCGATCCTGCCGCTGGCGGTGCTGCTGGTCTGGTTTGCGCTGCTGCGTGGCTTCCAGCCCTTGAACGAGTTGCAGCGCCGCATCCGCCAGCGTGCCAGCGACGACTTGTCGCCGCTCGATGAGCGCCTGGCCCCCGAAGAGGTCAGTCCGCTGGTCGGCGCGATCAACGACCTGCTGGCCCGGCTCGACCGCTCGATCGGCGCCCAGAAGCACTTTCTCGCCGACGCTGCGCACCAGTTGAAGACACCACTGGCGGGGCTGCGCACCCAGGCCGAACTGGCGCAGCGCGAGGTCGACGCCGGCGGCGACGCCAAATCGGTCAAGCGCTCGCTGCACCAGATCGCGCGCTCTTCGCAGCGCGCCGCCCACATGGTCAACCAGTTGCTGTCGATGGCGCGCGCCGAAGACAGCGAACAGGCGCGCCGCGCGCACCCCTTCAACCTCGCCGCGCTGGCCACCGAGACCGTTCGCGATTTTGTGCCGCGCTCCTTGGAGCTGGGCATCGACCTCGGCTACGAAGGGCCGGAGCCCGGCGACGAGCGCGGCGTGCGTCCGTCGGGCCAGCCGGTGCTGATTCGCGAGGCGATCCGCAACCTGGTCGACAACGCCCTGCAGTACACGCCACGCGGTGGCACGGTCACCGTGCGCCTGCTCGCCGACCCGTTCGGCCAGGTCGCGGTGCTGCAGGTCGAGGACAACGGGCCGGGCATTCCGGAGGCCGAACGCGAGCTCGTCTTCCAGCCCTTCTATCGCACCCTCGGCACCGATGTCGATGGGTCCGGTCTGGGTCTGGCCATCGTGCGTGAGATTGCTGAGCGCCACGGCGGCAGCGTGAGCATCGAGAGCGCGCAGGAGCGCAGCCAGTCGCCCGGCACGCGGGTCACGATGCGGCTGCCGCTGCAACCCCCGGGGTTGCGCTGATTCAGCTCTGCATCAGGCGCCGGCTCTTGGCGATCGACATCAGGATGCCGAGCGCGACACCGAGGGTGACCATCGCTGTGCCGCCGTAGCTGATGAAGGGCAGCGGCACGCCGACGACGGGCAGGATGCCGCTGACCATGCCCATGTTGACGAAGGCGTAGGTGAAGAACGACAGCGTGATCGCGCCGGCCAGCAGGCGCGAGAACAGGGTCGGTGCCTCGGCCGCGATCATCAGGCCGCGGAAGATCAGGAAGGTGAAGGCCAGCAGGAGGCCGAGCGTGCCGGCCAGGCCGAACTCTTCGGCAAAGGCGGCGAAGATGAAGTCGGTGGTGCGCTCGGGGATGAACTCCAGGTGCGTCTGCGTGCCCTGCATGAAGCCCTTGCCCGCCAGGCCGCCCGAGCCGATGGCGATCATCCCCTGGATGATGTGGAAGCCCTTGCCCAGCGGATCCTTGCCCGGGTCGAGCAGGGTGCAGACGCGATGCTGCTGGTATTCCTTGAGCAGCGGCCACCTGACATCGGGCTGGCAGATGGTCGGCTCGGAAACGATCAGCGCGACGATCGCCACCACGCCCAGCACCAGCACCGGAATGATCAACTTCCACGACAGGCCGGCGAAGAAGGCCACGTAGACGCCGGCCGACAGGATCAGGATCGCGGTGCCGAGATCGGGCTGCTTGACGACCAGGCCCACCGGCACCAGCAGCAGCAGCCCCGCGACGATCCACGCGGCCAGCGACAGCCGGCCTTCGCACTTCTGGAACCACCAGGCCAGCATCAGCGGCATCGCCAGTTTCATCAGCTCGCTCGGCTGGATCACGACGCCGACGTTCAGCCAACGGGTCGCCCCCTTCTTGCTGATGCCGAACAGCGCGGTCGCAATCAGCAAGGCCACGCCCACCGTGTAAAGGGGCACGGCGAGCGACATCAGCCTGTGCGGCGGCACCTGCGACACCAGGAACAGCAGGCCGACGGCGATCAGCATGTTGCGGCCGTGATCGGCGAAGCGCGTGCCGTGGTCGAAGCCGGCCGAGTACATCGTCACCAGGCCGAAGGCGGCGAGCAGGCCGACGGCGAATGCCAGCGCGCCATCGAAGCCGAACAGCACCGGCCGTACGCGCTGCCACAGCGTCGGCTGCTCGAAGATCACGCTCATCGCGCAGCCACCGCCAGGACCTGCGACGCGGCCGGTGCCGGCGCGTCGGCGTGCCCCGGCAGGGGCACATCGACCGCTCGTCGCGGCGCGCCGACCGGCGCCGTCGTCTTGCCATCGCGCGTGAGCGCGATGTCCTGCTCGTTCGGGTACTGGCCCAGCAGCAGGTAGTCGAAGACACGACGGGCGATCGGCGCCGCCGAGGTCGAGCCGAAGCCGGCGTTCTCGACGATCACCGCCAGCGCCACCGTCGGCGCTTCGAGCGGGGCGAAGGCGACGTACAGCGAGTGGTCGCGCTTGCGTTCGTCGGCCTTGATCGAGCTGTACTTCTCGCCCGCCCGCAGGCCGACGGCCTGGGCCGTACCGGTCTTGCCGCCGCTCTGGTAGCCGGCGCCGGCGAAGGCGGCGCGCGAGGTGCCTTCCTTGGGGACCCCGCCCATCGCGTCGAGGATCACCGCCACCTGTTCCGGCTTGAGAGGCAGTGGATCGAGTGCGTCGCTTGCAATGAGGCGCTTCTCGCCGCTGATCACGTCGACGATCTCACGCGCCAGGCGCGGCTTGAAGCGCCGCCCCCCGCTGGCCAGCGTGGCGGTGGCCGTGGCCATCTGCAGCATCGTGAAGTTGTTGTAGCCCTGGCCGATGCCCAGCGAGATGGTCTCGCCGGCGTACCACTTCTGCAGCTCGGGTCGCGCGTACTTCTTGCGCTTCCACTCGGTGGAGGGCAGGTCACCGGTCACCTCGCCCTGCACGTCGATCTCGGTCTTGCGGCCGAAGCCGAAGGGCTTTAGCTGGTCGTGAATCAGGTCCACGCCCATCTCGTTGGCCAGTGAATAGAAGTACACGTTGGACGATCCGACGATCGCCAGGCGCATGTCTTTCGGGCCTGGCCGGTCGCTCTCGGGGCTACCGAAAACGCGGCCGCCGAAGCTGAAGGTCAGGTTGTCGATGATGACCGTGCTGGGCGTGCGCTTGCCGCTGTTGAGCGCAGCCATCGCCATGAAGGGCTTGTAGGTCGAACCGGGCGGGTACGTGCCCCGCAGGGCCCGGTTCAGCAGCGGCTTGTCGATGTCCTCGTTGAGCTCGCGCCAGCTGTCGCTGTCGATGCCGTCGACGAACAGGTTCGGATCGAAGTTCGGCTTGCTGACGAAGGCCAGCACCTCGCCGTTGCGCGGGTCGATCGCGACCAGAGCGCCGCGCCGCTCGCCGAACAGCTGTTCGACCAGGGCCTGCAGGCGGATGTCGATCGACAGGTTCAGCGTGTTGCCGGGTGTGGCCGGGCGGTTGGCCAAGCGCCGCACCGCCCGCCCGCCGGCACTCGTCTCGACCTGCTCGAAACCGGTGCGGCCGTGCAGGTCGCTCTCGTAGTTCTGCTCGATGCCGAGCTTGCCGATGTACTCGGTGCCGCGGTAGTTGCCCTGGACCTCTTCGTCCCAGTCCTCCATCGCCCGCTTCTCGCTCTCGTTGATGCGGCCGATGTAGCCGAGCATGTGGCTGCCGACATCGCCCAGCGGGTACTGGCGGAACAGGCGCGCGCGCACATCGACGCCGGCGAAGCGGAAGCGCTGGGCCACGAAACGCGCCACCTCCTCGTCGCTCAGCTTGGTGCGGATCGGCAGCGAATCGAAGCTCTTGCCGTCTTCCTGCAGGCGCTTGAAGCGGCGACGGTCGCGCGGCGTGATCTCGACCAGTTCACTCAAGGCGTCGATGGTCGCGTCCAGTGACGCGCCGAGGCGCGAGGGCGTGATCTCCAGCGTGTAGGCCGAATAGTTGGTGGCCAGCACGACGCCGTTGCGGTCGACGATCAGGCCACGGTTGGGCACCACGGGCAGCACCGCGATGCGGTTCGCCTCGGCCTGCGTGGCCAGGTCGTCGTGGCGGTAGACCTGCAGGAAGATCAGGCGCGCGCCCAGCAGGCCGAAGCACACCAGCACGAACAGCGCGGCGGCCAGCAGACGGCCACGGAAGTGGTCCAGTTCGCGCTCGACGTTTTTCAGTTCGATCATGCTCGGCCCGGCCCTACAAGGGGCGATTCTGGTCGGGATCGGGCGCGCGCAGTTGCGGCGCGAGCAGCAGCAAGGTGACGAAGGGCCACAAGGCGGCTTCGATCAGCGGCGCGATGAAAACACCCCAGCCCGGGAACGCATCGCTGGCCGCCAGCCGGACCAGCAGCGCGACCGCATGCGTGGCCAGGAACAGGGGCAACACCTGCAGCGCCTGCTGCGGCAGCGTGAACCAGGTCAGGCGGCGCGACAGCGCCAGCGCAACGAAGGCCATCAGCGTGTAGGCCAGGGCGTGCTGGCCGAGCAGCGCGCCCTGATGCACGTCCATCACCAGGCCGAAGGTGAAGGACAGGCCGATGCCGACGCGGCGTGGCTGGTGGACCGCCCAGAACGCCAGCGTCAGCGCCAGCAGGTCGGGCAGCGCCGGGGTGCGGCCGAGCGGCAGCAGGTTGAAGCCCAACGCCACGAACAGGGACAGCGCTATGAACAGCGGGTTGGCCGGCAGCAGCAGCTGGTCGGAGCCACGCGGCATGATCATGGTGCAGGCCCCGCCTTTTTCGCCTTCGAGGGTGCCTTGACCGCAGCCTCCGGCACTGGTTCGGGCCGCGGCGGCAACTGCAGCCCGAGCGGCTCCAGGACCAGCACATGGCGCACGCCATCGGAATTGGCGGCGGGTAACAGGGTGACGCGGGCGAAACCGCCTTCGGCCTGGCGCTCCACGTGGGCCACCTTGGCGACACCCAGGCCGGCCGGGTAGACGCCATCGACGCCCGAGGTCTGCAGCAGGTCGCCGACCTTGATGTCGGCGTTGCCGGCGACGAAACGCAGCTCCATCGCGCTGCCCTTGTCGAGGCCGCCGTAGGCCGCGCCGCGCTGCTGGGTGCGGGTGTTGATGATCGGGATGGCAGCGTCCTTGTCGGTCAGCAGGGTGACTTCGGCCGAGCGCGGGAAGGCGCGCGTGACCTGGCCCAGCACACCGGCCTCGTTGATCACCGGCGCGCCGGCCACCACGCCCTGGGTGTTGCCTCGGTTGATGAATAGCTTGCGCGAATACGGGTCGGCGGCCTCGTAGAGCACCTCGGCCGCCACGCTGCGTACCTGCAGCGCCGGCTGCAGCTCGAGCAGGCCGCGCAGGCGCCCATTTTCGATGGCCAGGCGCTCGGCCAACGCCGTGCGCTCGGCCTGCACGGCGAGCTGCTTGCGCGCCGCATCTTCGGCCGCCAGGGCCTTCGTCAGCCCACCCAGGTAGTCGCCGCCACCGTGGATCAGGTCCACCGGTACCAGCAGCGCGGTCTGCACCGGCAACAGCGTCGTGGCGATGGCGGCGCGCAGCGGCGCGATCATCGTCATGCGCGTGTCGGCGACCATGAGGAACAGCGCCAGCGCAGAGAAGAAGACGAGCTTGCTGAGCGCCGACCAGCCTTGACGGAAGATCGGCGGCGGTGTGCGGTCAATGGTGCCGAGAGGCATGGTCTGCTGCGTCTAGAAGTGCAAAAGCCGGCCACGTGGCACACGCGCCGGCCCATGTGGCAGCATCGGCGCTTACTCGCTGGTGAAGATCGAACCCAGGCGCTCCATGCGCTCCAGGGCCATGCCGCAACCGCGCACCACGCAGGTCAGCGGGTCTTCCGCCACCAGCACCGGCAGTCCGGTTTCCTCGGCCAGCAGGCGATCCAGGTCGCGCAGCAGCGCGCCACCGCCGGTCAGCATCATGCCGCGCTCGGCGATGTCGGCGCCGAGTTCGGGCGGCGTCTGCTCGAGGGCGTTCTTCACGCTCGAGACGATCTGGTTCAACGGGTCGGTCAGGGCTTCGAGGATCTCGTTGCTGCTGATCGTGAAGCTGCGCGGCACGCCTTCGCTCAGGTTGCGGCCCTTGACTTCCATCTCCTTGACCTCGGAGCCGGGGAAGGCGCTGCCGATGCTCTTCTTGATCGCTTCGGCCGTCGGCTCGCCGATCAGCATGCCGTAGTTGCGCCGGATGTAGTTGATGAT
>JAZKIW010000164.1:0-11997 GCA_040384625.1 Pseudomonadota bacterium
CCCAGGATCGACCCGACACCCCGGCGCTATGCTCCCGCGCCATGTACCCCCTCGCCCCCGCCCTGTCGCTGAACGAGGTGGCCTGCACCTTCACCAGCCGGGACGATCCGGCCCAGCGCTACACCGCGGTGCAGGACGTGACACTGACCGTCGGCGCTGGAGAGTTTGTAGCCGTGGTCGGGCCGACGGGCTGCGGCAAGAGCACCCTGCTCAACGTCGCCGCCGGGCTGCTCGCGCCCAGCGTCGGCACGGTGAGCGTGTTCGGCGCCCCGCTGGAAGGCCTGAACACCCGCGCCGGCTACATGTTCCAGGCCGACAGCCTGATGCCCTGGCGCACGGCGCAGCAGAACGTGATGGCCGGCTTCGAATTTCGCGGCATGGCGCTGGGTGAAGCGCGGGCGCGCGCCGACGAATGGCTGAAGCGTGTCGGCCTCGGCGGCTTCGGCGACCGCTACCCGCACCAGCTGTCGGGCGGGATGCGAAAGCGGACTTCGCTGGCGCAGACCCTGGCGCTGGACCCCGACATCATCCTGATGGACGAGCCCTTCTCGGCGCTGGACGTCCAGACCCGGCAGCTGATGGAGAACGAGGTGCTGGCGCTGTGGAGCGCCAAGAAAAAGGCGGTCCTCTTCATCACGCACGACCTGGACGAAGCGATCGCGATGAGCGACAGCGTGGTGGTGATGAGCGCCGGCCCGGCCTCGCGGCCGATCGGCGCCTTCGACGTCGACCTCGCGCGTCCGCGCGATGTCGCCGAGATCAAGACCAACCCGCGCTTCGTCGAGCTGCACGCCGCCATCTGGGCGGTGTTGCGCGACGAGGTGCTGAAGGGCTACGCGCAGCAACTGCAGGCGGTCGCGGCATGAAGCGGCCGCCCCGCACCTTGCGCAGCATCCGGGTCTGGCAGGTCGGCCTGCTGCTGGCGGTGTTCGTGCTCTGGCACGTGATGACCCAGCCCGGCCTGGTGCCGCCGCTGTTCTTCGACAACGACCGCCAGGCGGCGTTCTTCTTCGGTGAGCCGCTGAAGATCTTCTCGCGCATCTGGGTCTGGTTCGTGCGCGACGCCGACATCTATCGCCACCTCGCGGTGACGCTGACCGAGACGCTGCTGGCCTTCGGCATCGGCTCGGTGCTCGGCCTGGCCACCGGCCTGTGGCTGGCGCTGTCGCCCACGGCCAGCGCGATCCTCGAGCCCTACATCACGGCACTGAATTCGATGCCGCGCATCATCCTGGCGCCGATCTTCGCAGTCTGGTTCGGCCTCGGCATCGCGTCGAAGGTGGCGCTCGGCGTGACCCTGGTGTTCTTCATCGTCTTCTTCAACGTCTACCAGGGCGTGAAGGAAGTCAGCCCGGTGGTGCTGGCCAACGCGCGCATGCTCGGCGCGAGCCGGAAGCAGCTGCTGCGCCACGTCTACCTGCCGAGCGCGACGAGCTGGGTTTTCAGCTCGCTGCACACCAGCGTCGGGCTGGCATTCGTCGGCGCCGTGGTCGGCGAGTACCTCGGCTCGAGCCAGGGCGTGGGTTACCTGATCCTGCAGGCCGAAGGCAGCTTCGACATCAATACGGTGATGGCGGGCATCCTGGTGCTGACCGGATTCGCCCTGTTGCTCGACGCGGCGGTCGGGCGCATCGAACGCCGGTTGATGAAGTGGCAGCCGCGCGAGGCTCAGACCGAGAAGCTCTGACCTAGCGGAAGTGCCGGATTGGCAGTGACTTGCCAATCCGCTCCAATCCCTTGTGGCATCAGCAGGAGACTGAAATGGCAGGCAAAGACTTCGACACCATGGAGAACAGCAACCGCTCGGCCAACCCGAGCATCCACGACGTCAGCGACCCGGCGCGACGCGTCGTGCTGCAAGGCGGCCTGGGCCTGGTGGCGAGCGCGCTCTACGCGCCCCTGTTGGCGAGTTGCGCGAGCGCGCCGGGCCGCGAGGCGCCCCGGGCGGTGCTGCCGGTGATCGGCTTCAAGAGCGTGCCCGCGACGGCCGCCGATGGCCTGGTCGTGCCCGAAGGCTATGTGGCCTCCGTGATCGCGGCCTGGGGCGAACCGGTCGGCGTGCCCGGCAACATGCCGGCCTGGCGTGGCGACGCTTCGCACAGCGCGGCAGAGCAGGCGGTGCAGATGGGCATGCACCACGACGGCATCCACTTCTATGCCCTCGACGGCAACGGCAGTTCGCGCGGCCTGCTGGCCATGAATCACGAGTACACCGACGACGGGCTGCTGCACGTGGGCGGCCTGACCCCCTGGACGGCCGAGAAGGTCAGGAAGTCGCAGGCCGCGCACGGTCTGGGGGTGATCGAGGTCGAAATGAAGGGCGGCGCTTGGCAGATGGTGCGGCCGTCGAGGTACGCGCGCCGCTTCACCAGCAACACGCCGTTCAGCGTCGGCGGGCCCTGCGCCGGCCACGCGATGTTCAAGACCGCGGCCGACCCGGCGGGCCGCACCGTGCTTGGCACCCTGAACAACTGCGCCAGCGGCAAGACCCCCTGGGGCACCTACCTCTCGGGCGAAGAGAACTGGATGGGGTACTTCAGCGGTGGCGACAACCTGTCCGAGCACGAGAAGCGCTGGGGCATGAGGAAGGGCGGCTCGGGCTACCGCTGGCACGAGCACGATGAACGCTTCGACGCGGCAAAGAACCCGAACGAGCCGAACCGCTTTGGCTGGGTCGTCGAGATGGATCCGCTCGACCCGACCAGCACGCCGGTCAAGCGCACCGCCCTCGGCCGCGCCGCGCACGAAGGGGCCTGGGTGGGAGTGACCAAGGATGGCCGCGCAGTGGTCTATTCCGGCGAGGACGCGCGCTTCGAGTACATCTACAAGTTCGTCAGCCGCGACAAGATCGCACCCGGCGGTGGCAAGGCCAACCGTGAACTGCTCGACCACGGCATCCTGTACGCCGCCCGCTTCAATGCCGACGGCACGGGCAACTGGCTGCCCCTGGTGCATGGCCAGGGCCCGCTCACTGCAGCCAACGGCTTCGCCGACCAGGGCGAGCTGGTGATCAAGTCGCGCCAGGCCTGCGACATCCTGGGCGCGACCAAGATGGATCGCCCGGAGTGGCTGGCCATCGACCCGAACGCCGGCTGGGTCTATTGCACCCTGACCAACAACAGCTCGCGCGGCCAGCCCACCTTCCCCGGCGTCGATGCGGCCAACCCGCGTGCCAACAACGTGATGGGCCAGATCATCCGCTGGCAGGACGAGCGCGACTTCGACGGCGCGACCTTCAAGTGGAACCACCTGGTGCTGGCCGGCGACCCGGCCAACGCGCGCGCCGAGGCCAAGGGCAACATCCAGGGCGACATCTACGCCTGCCCCGACGGCATCGCCTTCGATGCGCGCGGCGTGCTGTGGATCCAGACCGACATGGGCCCGACGGCGATGAACAAGGGCGAGATGGCGAACACCGGCAACAACCAGATGCTGGCCTGCGACGTGAAGACCGGCCAGACGCGGCGCTTCCTGACCGGCCCCGTCAACAGCGAGATCACCGGTGTGACCTGGACGCCCGACGGCAGCACGATGTTCCTCAACGTCCAGCACCCGGGCGAAACACCGAGCGAACGCAGCGACCCGGCCGAGCCCAGAAAGTATTCCAACTGGCCCGACTACCAGCCGACGGGTCGCCCGCGTTCGGCGACCGTGGTGGTGCGCAAGAAGGACGGCGGGGTGATCGGCACCTGAGTTCGGCCGACCGCCGCCGGTACGCCGGTCGGCTCAGCGCCTGGGCGGGATGCTGGCGTCCAGCGCCGCGGGCGCCGTGAGCGCGCCCGAACGCGAGCTGATGCCACGGCTGGCGCTCGAACGGTAGCGGTACAGGTGCTCGAGTTCGAGCCGCGTGCGCAGGAAGTGCGACTGGGTGCGCGCCTGCCGGTAGTGACGGTGCAGTTCGAGGACGCGCGCTCGCGCTGCGTGGGTAAGCGCCTGGGTCGGGTCGGCACTGGCCTCGAAAGCGCGCTGCAGGGCCTGTAGGCAGCGGATGCGCAGGCCCAGGTCATGGCCCTCGTGCAAGGCGCCATCGGCTTCGCGCAGCACGCGCAGCGCGCGCGCGGGATCGCCGGCGTCGACGCAGGCCTCGCCGAGGACGACGCGCAGGTAGCGCGCGCGCGCGGCCAGACCGACCGTCGCGGCTTGGTCGACCGCCGCCTGTAGAACGCCGAAGACCGCTCCGGCATTGCCCCGCAGCAGGGCCGCCTCGCAGGCCTGCAGCTCGGCGTACGACCCAATGCGCTCGTCGCGCGTCAGGCGCCCCAACTCACGCGTGCGCTGCAGGCTGGCGTCGGCGTGGTCGAGCGCCTCGTCGCAGCCCGCCGTGTCGCCCGCTTCGCGTGCCAGGCGCGCAATCAGCAGGCACACGGTCGCATGGTTGCGGCGGGCCACGGCCTCGAGCGCCGACTCGCTCGGCAGGCCCTGGAACAGCCCGAGCAGTTCCGACAGCAGACGCTGCCCGGCCCAGGGGTCGCCGAGCAGAGCGAAGCAGGTCGCGGCGGTCGCGCGCGCGTGCACGAACTCCTCGAGCGACCCGCGCGACGCTGCCGACAGCAATTGCTGCAGGTGGCCCAGGGCTTGCTCGTAGCGCGCCACTTCGGCCGCAGCTACCACCGAGATCGCCAGTACGCGCAGGCGCGCCGGGTAGGTGGGCGCCTGGCCGCCGAGGCGGTCGAGCACACGCTGTGCGGCGTCGGCCGCCTCGTCGAACTCGCCCAGGCGGTAGGCCGCCTGAGCGCGCAGGCGTGCCGCTTCGGTGCGTTCGGTGGCCACGGTCGCTTCGACATCAAGAGCCCGCGCGGCCTGCAGTGCGCGGGCCAAGCGGCCGCCGTCGAGGTCGGACTGAGCAAGGACCAGTGCGGTTTCGACGTCGGTATCGATGGTGGGCATGCTGGTGATGGAGGCGAATGGAGGCCGCGAGCGCACGGCCCCCGCGCCGAGGCACAGCTACTGTGCGGTCGGCATCGCGAATTCGGCGCCCTTGCCAATGCTCGCAGGCCAGCGCTGCATCACGCTCTTTTGTTTCGTGTAGAACCGCACACCCTCTTCGCCATAGGCGTGCATGTCACCGAACAGGCTGCGCTTCCAGCCGCCGAAGCCGTGCCAGGCCATCGGCACGGGGATCGGCACATTGATGCCGACCATCCCGACCTCGATGCGGCGCGCGAACTCCCGCGCCACATTGCCATCGCTGGTGAAACAGGCGACGCCGTTGCCGTACTCGTGCTCGTTGACGAGCCGCACCGCGGCGGCGAAGTCCGGCACCCGCACGCAGGCCAGCACCGGGCCGAAGATTTCCTCCTGGTAGATGCGCATCTTCGGCGTCACGCGGTCGAACAGCGTGGCGCCGGTGAAGAAGCCCTGCTCGTGCCCGGCGATCGTGAAACCCCGCCCGTCGACCACCAGCTTGGCGCCCTCTTCGACGCCCAGGGCGATATAGCTCTCGATGCGGTCCTTGGCGGCCCGGCTGATCACCGGGCCCATCTCTGCCTCCGCGTTCATGCCATTGGCGACTTTCAGCGTGCGTGCGCGCTCGGCCAGCTTGGGCAAGAGCTTGTCGGCCGCATCGCCGACCAGCACCGCCACCGAGATCGCCATGCAGCGCTCTCCGGCCGAACCGTAGGCGCTGCCGATCAGGGCGTCGACGGCCTGGTCGATGTTGGCGTCGGGCATCACCACCATGTGGTTCTTGGCCCCGCCCAGGGCCTGCACGCGCTTGCCTTGCTGTGCGCCACTTTGGTACAGCGCGTGCGCGATCGGGGTCGAGCCGACGAAGCTCAGGGCCTTGACCAGGGGGTGCGCCATCAATGCCTCGACGGCCACCTTGTCGCCTTGCACGACGTTGAACACGCCGTCGGGCAGGCCGGCCTCGCGCAACAGCTCGGCCATCAGCAGGCTCGGGCTCGGGTCGAGCGGGCTGGGCTTGAGCACGAAGCTGTTGCCGCAGGCCAGGGCCACCGGGAACATCCAGCACGGCACCATGCAAGGGAAGTTGAAGGGCGTGACGCCGGCGACAACACCCAGCGGCTGGCGCAGGGTCCAGTTGTCGATGCCGGTCGAGACCTGGTCGGTGAAGTCGCCCTTCAGCAACTGTGGCGCACCGCAGGCGAACTCGATGATGTCGATGCCGCGCATGACTTCACCCTGGGCATCGGAAAAGACCTTGCCGTGTTCGGCGGTGATCATCGCGGCCAGGCTGTCCTTGTGCCGGTTCATCAGCTCGAGGAACTTGTTGAGCACGCGTGCGCGCCGGATCGGCGGCGTGTCGGCCCAGGCCGGAAAGGCTTCGTCGGCGGCGGCCACCGCGGCGGCCACTTCGCGCTCGCCGCCCAGATGCACCTGGCGCGCCACGGCCCCGGTGGCGGGGTTGTAGACCGGCTGCGCACGGCCGCTGGCGCCGCCATCGCGCCGACCGGCAATCCAGTGACTGATGTCGCTGCTGGTGGTGAATGCTTCGGGTGCGCCCATGCTGGTTCCTCCGGCCGCACACGCGGCCCAACCCCAAGTCTATTGCGCTGCGGCCCCGGCGTGACAATCAGGGCATGGCACCCGAATCCCGCTTGCAGCCCCTCGATGACGCCGAGCGCGATGAGCTCGAAGCCCTGCTCGAGGCCTTGCCCCAGCCGCTCGACCCGCTGGACCTGTCCGCGCTGGACGGCTTTCTGATCGGCGTGCTGCTGCAGCCGCGCCCGATCGAGCGCGAGCGCTGGCTGCGCCACGTGATCGACGTCGATGGCTGCGCGCCGCCGTCGGGCCTAAAGCTCGATCAACTGCATGCCCTGGTGCAGCGCCGGCATGCCGAACTCGAACATGCACTGAAAGCGCGCCAGTGGTTCGACCCCTGGGTGTTTGAGCTCGAAGCCGACGAGAGCGACGACACCCCGCTACCGTCCCAGGTGGTGCTGCCCTGGGTGGCCGGGTTCTGCGCTGCGCTGGAAGCCTTTCCTGCCCTGCTGCAGATCGATGCCCAGGCGCTGCGCGAGCCCCTGGCCGTGCTCTACGCACACTTCGACCCCGAGGATCTCGAAGACGCGGACGATCTGCGCGCGCTGATCGACGAGGTCGAGCCACCGCAGAGCGTGGCCGAAGCAGTCGAAGACCTGGTGCGCTGCAGCCTGCTGATCGCCGACGTGTCGCGCCCTCGGCCTGCGACAGCGCGTCGGCGCTCACGCGCCTGACGCCGCTCGAGCCTCATGCCGTCGACGTGACGGGCATGGCCGCAAGGCGCAGCGTCACTGTTGGATCGGCTTCCGCCGCGGCCAGCCACAAGGCGCTCGCCACCGCAGCGGCCAGGGTGGCCCAGGTCAGCACACGAAGAGCGAGCGGTCGCATGACGTGATCCACAAAAAATGCACGGTGCAAATGCCCAGCCGTTACCTTGCCGACGAGGTCGCTGTGAACTGTGGCGCAAAGCATCCGCATTACAGGTGTTCGCTACCGACTCTTACGTCTGACACTGTCGATACCCAATCACACAGGCTCCAGCACGGGCCCGGGAGGACCAGCATGTCAGCGACGAAAAAAGTTTCGACCCTGCAGCGGCTGGCCCGCGTGTGGGAAGAGAGCGCCATCGAGCCCGACGCGGCGGACATGGGCACCGCTTTCGGCCTCGACTGCAGCCTCGCTGCGCTCGAGCACGAAGGGCGCGACGACGAAGCACGCAGCGCCGCCGCTTCGTGCTGGCCCGACGGCGCGACGCCAGCCGACTAGCTCTGCGCCCTTCAGGCCCAGGGGCCTGTCCTACACTGCCGCCGATGGCCCCAGGATCGTTTAGGCAGCAGTTGCTTCGCGTGCGCGAGGACGCGATCGTTGCCTCGGTCAATCGCCTCTTGGCCGAGAAGGGTTTCGAGGCCATGACGGTCGACGAAGTCGCCGCCGACGTGGGCATCGCCAAGGCCAGCCTGTACAAGCACTTCGCGTCGAAGGAAGCGCTGGCCGCCGCGGCCATGGTGCGTGTGCTGGACCACGCGCTGGCCTTCATCGAGCAGCGCAGCAGCGCAGACGCCCAGGCGACCCCGGCGGCACAGCTCAAGGCGGTGGTGCGTTGGACGGTGCAGCTGCAGCTGGCGGGCGAGATGCCGTCCCTGCCCTCGCAGAGCTCGTCGCTGCGCGCCGAGTTGCTGCAGCAGCGCAGCTACCTCGATCGCTTGATGACGGTGAGCGACCGCCTCGGCGCCTGGATCGTCGCAGCGCAAGCCGGCGGCGAAATCAATCCGCAGCTGCCGCCCGAGGCCGTGCTCTACACCCTGTATGCCCGCGCCTGCGATCCGGTGCTCGGCTTCCTGAAGGCCGGCGGCAACCACAGCGACGAGCAGATCGCCGAGATCGTGCTCGCCACTTGCTTCGACGGCCTGGCCGCGCGCTGACTCACCTGACCAGCAGCAGCGGCGTGGTGCACTGCGCCATGACCCTGGTGGCGACCGAGCCGAGCACCAGGTTGCCCAGGGCACCATGGCCGTGCGAGCCCATCACCAGCAGGTTGTACTTGCCCTTGGCGGCCATCGCGGCGATCGCTTCGGCAGGTTCACCCGCCTTGGCGACGAACTCGGCTTGCAGGCCCTGCTTGTCGAAGAAGCTGCGGATCGGCCGCAGCACACGCTCGGCCTCTTCCTCGTGGTGTGCCTTGAGCACCGCCTTGGGCAGCGCCGAGGCCGCGCGCGCGGGCACCTGCGGCACCACCGTCAGCACGGTATAGCTGTGTCGCCCCCCGAGCCATTCGTCGTGCGCGGCCAGGTAGGCCAGCATGCGCTTGCTGTAGCGGCTGCCGTCGGCAGCGACAAGGATCTTCATCGGGCGATCTCCTGAACAAGGCGGGCTGGGCACTGGGAACACATCACTCTGGGGGCGCGCCCGCCCTGCGTCAAGCGTTGCCGATCAGGCTTCGATCAGCAGCCCGGCGTCGAAGCCGTCGCTCTCGCCCTTGGCGGCCAGCCCTCGCGCCTGGCTGACGACGCGCGTGCTGCGGCCGTGGCCGTGCTCGACGCGGTAGTCATGGCGGCAGTGCAGGTGGCCGTGCAGCCACAGCGCCGCGTGCGGCAGAAGGTCGTCGTCGGCATTGCAGAACGAGGCCGTGCTCGGCATCGGCCCGTAGCGCGGGTCGCCACTACGCAGGCTGGGCGCGAAGTGGGTGATGGCGACCGTGCGTTCCCAGCGCCCCTGCGCCGGCTCTCGAAGGGTCGCCGCCAACCAGTCGCGGCACGCCATGGCTTGGGCGCGCACCGCCGTCGCGTCGAAAGGCAGGCCGTCCAGACGAGCTCCCATGACACGCTGGAAGTAGGCGCCCGCTCGCATCGCACGCTCGCGTTTCGAGGGCCCGAAGGCATCAAAGTCGCACCAGCGCACAGTGCCGACGAAGCGCACCGAGGCGCCGCTGCGCGAGCGCAGGACGACGCTTTCACGTTCGAGCAGGGTCATGCCCTGGCGCGCGCAGTATTCGCGCAAGGCCGGCCAGGCCTCGTTCAGCTCGCGACCGTCGAACTCATGGTTGCCCGCCACCACCAGGACGGGTACCGGCCAGCCCGCAAAGCGCTCGTACCCCTGCCAGGTGCTGTCGATGTCGCCGGCCAGCACGAGCAGTTCCGCGCCAGCGACCGGCTCCGGTGAAAAAGCTTCGCTTTCGAGGTGCAGATCGGAATAGAGCTGCAGCTTCATCGGCGGCACGTCAGGTCTTGCCGTGGCACTGCTTGTACTTCTTGCCACTGCCGCAGGAGCAGGGGTCGTTGCGGCCGAGCTTGGGGCCCTCGCGCTGGATGGTCTGAACCGCAAAGCGCTGGCGCTGGGTCAGGTCCCAAAGATCGACGGCCGCCAGCACCAGGTCTTCGATGCCCTCGTCTAGGGTGGCCAGCGGGTGCTCACGATCGAGCACGGCGACGACTTCGCGGTCTTCGTCCGTCTCGGCGGGCAGATGCCGGTAGATGCGCGCCAGCGCGCTGGCGACTGCGTCGTCTTCGATGTCGCCCAGGCCGGGAAAGCACTCCTGGGCCCAGTGAAAGCCCGCGGCCCAGGGCAGCAGGGCACGCGAGACGGGCGACTGCACCGGCTCGTATTCGCTCACCGGCGGGGCGCGCTCGGTGTCCACGATCAAGGGATCGAACCAGCCGTCTTCGCTGATCGCCGCATTGAGCGATTGCTGGCGGCGCTCGATGAGCGTACGACAGCGCGCGAGCCAGCCCGCATCGACATCCGCAGGCAGCGCACGCGCTTCGAGATCGAACACCGGCGGCAGCCATTGCTCGATGCCAATCACCTGCGGCTGGGCCAGGACTCCCACCAGGTAGCCATCGAGCATCAGCACGTCCAGCGGTGCGTGCGGCTCGGGCGTGGCTTCCAGCAGAGTGTCGAGTTCATCGAACTCGACGTCGGTGAGGTCTTGCTTCATTGTCTTGATTGTCGACCCAGACACGCCCGTCATCGACTTTGTTGAAACGCATGTGTGTGGTCACTTACACAGAATGTACCGTGCTACGTTCGCCTGACCTCTATGTCGGAAAGCCCCTTCAGCCCCAAAAGATAAGGGTTTACCCCATACTGCGGCGCAGCAAACAACAATCGATCGTCCAGAGACCGCGATGACCACTTCCACACTCCCCCAGGGCAGCTTGCCCGCCCTGGCTGCCATCGTCGACCTGCAGTTGCAGCGCCTGATGAACAAACTGCTGGCCAGATCTGCGTCAGCAAAGACGCCGTACACCCACGACACTGCCGCCAGCCTGTATGCGCGCGCAGCGCATTACGAGGCGACCCAGCCCGGTTTTGCCGCCGACTTGCGGGCCGCGGCCGAAGCCATGGACCGCCAGCGCGCCGCCTGACTCAGCCGTCCAGGCGCGCTGCGATGCGCGCCTTGGTCGCCAGCAGCGGCTCGGGCAGGTGGTGTGCCAGCTGCTCGAACAGGGTCGCGTGCAGGGCGAGTTCTTCGCGCCACGCGTCGTGGTCGACGCCGATGACGCTGGCGAACTGTTCGCGGCTGAAGTCCAGGCCGTCCCAGCGCAGGTCCTCGTAGCGCGGGCTGGTGCCGAACAGGTGCTCCTCGCCACCGGCCTGGCCGGCCACACGCGCGAGCATCCAGGCCAGCACGCGCATGTTCTCGCCATAGCCTGGCCAGACGAACTTGCCGTCGGCCCCCTTGCGGAACCAGTTGACGCAGAACACCTTGGGCAGGGTCGCACCCTGCGCTTCGAGGCGGGCACCGACGTCCAGCCAGTGCTGAAAGTAGTCGCTCATGTGGTAGCCGCAGAAGGGCAGCATCGCGAACGGGTCGCGCCGCACCGCGCCATTGCCGCCGACCATGGCCGCGGTGGTTTCGCTGCCCATCGTGGCGGCCATGTACACCCCTTCCACCCAGTCGCGCGCCTCGGTCACCAGGGGCACCGTGGTGGAGCGCCGGCCACCGAAGATGAAGGCATCGATCGGCACGCCGACCGGGTTGTCCCATTCGGGATCGAGCGCCGGGTTGTTGGTGGCCGCCACGGTGAAGCGTGCGTTCGGGTGCGCGGCCTTGGCGCCGGTCGCCTTGGCGATCTCGGGCGTCCAGGGCTGGCCCTGCCAGTCGGTCAGGCGCGCCGGCGGCGTGTCGGTCAGACCTTCCCACCACACACCGCCGTCGTCCGTGAGCGCCACATTGGTGTAGATCACGTCGCGCTGCAGGGAAGCCATGCAGTTCGGGTTGGTTTTGTGATTGGTACCGGGCGCCACGCCGAAGTAGCCGGCCTCGGGATTGATCGCGTACAGCCGCCCGTCGGCGCCGGGCTTGATCCAGGCGATGTCGTCGCCGATGGTGGTGACCTTCCAGCCGGCGAAGCCGTCCGGCGGGATCATCATCGCGAAATTTGTCTTGCCACAGGCGCTCGGGAAGGCGGCTGCGACGTGGTGCTTGCGTCCGTCGGGCGCGGTCACGCCCAGGATCAGCATGTGCTCGGCCAGCCAGCCCTGGCGGCGGCCCATCGTCGAGGCGATGCGCAGCGCGAAGCACTTCTTGCCCAGCAGCGCGTTGCCGCCGTAGCC
>JAZKIW010000165.1:0-26060 GCA_040384625.1 Pseudomonadota bacterium
CCGATGCGGGTGGCCTCGGTCGCATCGCTCAAGGCCAGTGGTGCCGGCGCCTCGCCTCGGCAGGCGGCGACGAAGGCGGTCATCTCGCGCTGGAAGGCGTCGGCGAACCGCTCGACGTAATCGACCAGCACGCGCTGGTGCACGCCGTTCGCGTCGCGGCTCTGCACACGGTCGCGCTGCGCGCCGAAGCCCACGCTGACACTGCCTGCCGTGCCGATGATTTCGGAGTGAGCGTCGAAGCCGTGGGCCAGTGTGCGGCTGGCGTAGAACTGGGCACGCGCGCCGCCCTCGAACTCGACGATGGCCAGGCCGTTGTCGACATCACCGCAATCGGCCAGGCCGGGGTGCAGCGCGATCGTGCCGCTGGCGAAGACGCGCAAGGCCCTCGGGTTGCCGAGCATCCAGCGCGCCACGTCGATGTCATGCACGCTGCAGTCGAGGAAGATGCCGCCCGAGGTCGGCGCGAACCGCACGAAGAAGCCGTCGGGGTCATTCTTGTCGCAGGACTGCGAGCGCACGAGGAAGGGGCGGCCGATGCGACCGGCGTCGATCTGCGCCTTGGCCTCCTGGTAGTCGCGATCGAAACGGCGCACGAAGCCGACCATCGCGACCTGCGACGGGTGCCGGCGGGCCGCCGCCTCGACGCGTTCGCAGTTCGCCACGTCCAGGGCCAAGGGCTTCTCGCAGAAGACATGCTTGCCGGCCTCGAGCGCAGCGATGAACTGCTCGGCGTGCAGCGTGGTCGGCGTGGCGATCGCGACCGCGTGCACGTTCGAGTCGCGCAAGAGCGCGTCGTAGTGGTCGTGGATCGCAGGCACACCGAGCCGGTCGCGCGCCCACGCGCGCTCGCCGGCGTCGACGCTGCAGGCCGCCACGAGTCGCGCTCCTGGCGTGCGCAGTGCCAGCTGTTCGGCGTGGCGCTGTCCCATGCGACCGAGGCCGACGATGGCGACGTTCAGCATGTCGCCGCCTACAAGCTCATGACCTTGCCGCCGGCCTGCCACGACTGCGTGGCGGCGTCGGCGAGCTTCTGCGCCTCGACGCCATCGGCGATGCTGGTGCGGAAGGGTTTGCCGCTTTGCAGGCTGTCGAAGAAGTGCACCAGCTCCAGGCGGTAGGCCTCGCGGTAGCGTTGCAGGAAGAAGTGTTCGGGTTTGTCGGTCCTGACGGTATCGCCATCGAGCTGCACGACCTCGGTCGGACGGTGGTTGCCGCATTGCAGCAGACCTTTGGAGCCGAGCACCTCGAAGCGTTGGTCATAGCCGTAGGCGGCGCGCCGGCTGGTGTTGATCTGACACAAGCGCCCCTTCTTCGTGCGGATCGTGACCACGCTCGAATCGATGTCGCCGACCTTCGCGATCTCGGGGTCGACCAGCACCGAGCCGTTGGCGTAGAGCGTGTCGGCCGCGTCGCCGCCGTCGCCGATGTCGCTGCACAGGATCCAGCGGAAGACGTCGAAGTCGTGGATCAGCATGTCGCGGAAGATGCCGCCCGAGCCTTTCAGGTACTGGGCCGGCGGCGCGCCCGGGTCGCGACTGGTCACTACCAGCATCTCCGGCACACCGATCTCGCCACGCGCCAGCCGCGCTTGGGCCTCGGCGAAGGTTGGGTCGAAGCGACGCTGAAAGCCGATCATGCAGGCCACGCCCGCGGCCTTGACAGCGGCGGCACATTCGACGGCGCGTGGCACCGAGAGGTCGACCGGCTTCTCGCAGAAGATGTGCTTCTTCGCGGCCGCGGCGCGGTGGATCAGGTCGCTGTGGGTGTCGGTCGGCGAGGCGATCACCACGACGTCGATGCCGGCATCGGCCAGCACTGCCTCGGGTGTCGAGACGGCGGCGCCGAGTTGCGCGGCCAGCTCGGCCGCGCTGGCGGCCACCGGGTCGCAGACGAACTTCAGGCTCACGCCGGGCAGCGCCGCGACGTTGCCGGCGTGGATGCGGCCGATGCGGCCTGCGCCGAAGACGGCGACGTTTTTCATGGCAGGGTCTCCTGTTGTTTCTATTCGGGTTGCGCGCCGGGCACCCACTGGTCGTAGTCGATCAGCGCACCGGTCATCACGCCCGACTCGGGGCTGAGCATGTAGCTGATCAGGCCGGCCAGTTCGTCGGGCTTGGCCAGCTGGCCCATCGGCCGCGCCGCCTCGGCCTTGGCCAGCCAGTCGTCCGGCGCGTTGTGTGCTTTCTTCTGGATCGCCGCCTCGCCCGGCGTGTCCATCCAGCCGGCCATGACGCCGTTGCAGCGGATGCGCTGTGCGCGATGCGCCTGCGCGACGTTCTTGGTCAGGTTCGCCAGCGTTGCCTTGGACGCCGAGTACGGCACCAGGAAAGACTGCCCGCAGTGCGCCGACTGCGACAGGATGTTGACGATGCTGCCCGGCGCCTCGCGCTCCAGCAGGTGCCGCACCAGCGCCTGCATCAGCAGGAAGGGCCCCCGTGCATTGATGTCCATCTGCTGCTGCCACATCGCCAGCGTGGTGTCGAGCAGGGTGCCGCGTTCGGTGGTGGCGGCCGAGTTGCAGAGCGCGTTGACGCTGCCCAGCGTGGCAATCGCCACGGCCATCAGGCGGGCGCAGTCGTCGCTCTCACCGACGTCGGCCTGCACGTAGTGGCACTCGGTGCCGAGCGCGCGAAGCTCGGTGGCGGCCGCTTCACCCAGCGCCGATCGCCGCCCGCTGATCACGATGCCGGCGGCACCCTCGCGCGCCAGCCGACGTGCCACAGCCAGGCCCAGGCCCTGGGTCCCGCCGGTGATGACGGCGCGGGTGTCGCGGTGGCGAGGGACGGATTCGGTGTTCATGGAGCGGTCCGGCGGCGGGCGAGGGCGCCAACTGTAGCGTTACCGGACACCCCAGTGTCGGGCCTGATCGCGGCGCGATGTCATCCTCGCTACCATCCCCAACTCGTGCAAGGAGTGCGTGCTTGAGCCGTCTGCGATTCCCTGGACCCCGCCGCTTCGACCTGGCCTGCCTCGGCCGCCTGGCGGCCGACCTCTATGCCCAGCAGGTCGGGTCGCGCCTGGAGGACGTGGCGAGCTTCGCCAAATACCTCGGCGGCAGCTCGGCCAACATCGCCTTCGGTGCGGCGCGCCTGGGCCTGTCGGCGGCGATGATCTCGCGCGTCGGCGACGAACAGATGGGCCGCTTCCTGGTCGAGACCCTGCAGCGCGAAGGTTGCGACACCAGCCAGATCCAGGTCGACCCGGAGCGCCTGACCGGCCTGGTGTTGCTGGGCCTGAAGGACCGTGACACCTTTCCGCTGCTCTTCGTGCGCGAGAACTGTGCCGACATGGCCGTCGATGCGGCCCTGATCGGCGAGGACTTCATCGCCCAGTGCCGTGCGCTCCTGATCACCGGCACGCACCTGTCGACGCCGACCGTGCGCGCTGCATCGCTGGCTGCGCTCGGGCACGCCGGCAGGCACGGCGTGGTGCGGGTGCTCGACATCGACTACCGCCCGGTGCTGTGGGGGCTGACCAAGCGCG
Organism: Pseudomonadota bacterium; assembly: GCA_040384625.1. Lineage (GTDB taxonomy): Bacteria > Pseudomonadota > Gammaproteobacteria > Burkholderiales > Burkholderiaceae_C > CADEEN01. The sequence goes on from JAZKIW010000165.1 coordinate 3,484, forward strand.
GCGAAGGCGCCAACCGCTTCGTCGCCGATGCCGCGGTCACATCCCGTCTGCAGGAGGTGCTCCCGCAGTTCGACTTGCTGATCGGCACCGAGGAAGAATTCCTGATCGCCGGCGGCGTGCCGGGCGACCTGCTGGCCTCGCTGCGGCGCGTGCGCGAGGTGAGCGCCGCGGCCTTCGTCGTCAAGCTCGGTGCCAAAGGCTGCTGCTTCATCGAGGGCGCCGTGCCGGCGCGCCTGGAAGATGCGCCGACAGCGCTGGGCGAGCGCATCGAGGTGATGAACGTGCTCGGCGCAGGCGATGCGTTTGCCGCCGGGCTGATGACCGGCTTTCTGACCGGCAAGGATTTCCAGGGCGCCGCGAAGATCGCCAACGCCTGCGGTGCGATCGTCGTCTCGCGCCACGCCTGCGCACCCGCGATGCCGACGCCGGCCGAGCTCGAACACTGGTTCAGCGGTCGGCGGCAACCCAAGGTCGACGCCGATCCGGTGCTCGCTCACCTGCACCGAACGACGCCGCCGCGTGCCCAGTGGCCGGCCTTGAACGTGCTGGCCTTCGACCACCGCGCGCAGTTCGAAGCCATGGCGCGCGAGGCCGGCGCGCCGTTGTCGCGCGTGCCGACACTGAAACACCTGCTGCTGCGCGCCGCCGAGCAGGTCGAGCAGACCCACGCCCTGCAGGGCCAGCTCGGCGTGCTGATCGATGGGCGCTACGGCAGCGACGCGCTGAACGCAGCGACCGGGCGCGGCTGGTGGGTCGGCAGGCCGGTCGAACAGCCCGGTTCGCGGCCGCTGGCCTTCGACGGCACACGCTCGCTCGGCAGCGCTCTCGTGACCTGGCCGCGCGAACAGGTCGTGAAGTGCCTGGTGAGCTACCACCCTGACGACGAGGCCGGCCTGCGCGTGGCGCAGGAAGAGCGCCTGCTCGAGTTGTGGGAGGCCACGCGCGCCAGTGGCCATGAACTGCTGCTCGAGGTCATCGCGCCGGACGGCAACCACGACGAGGCGGTGCTGCGCGCCGTCAAGCGCTTCTACAACCTGGGCCTGAAGCCCGAATGGTGGAAGCTGGCACCGATGTCAGGTGCCTCATGGTCGGCGTTGGCGACGCTGGTGGCCGAGCGCGACCCGCAGTGCCGCGGCGCCGTGATCCTGGGTTTGAACCAGCCGCTCGAATCCCTGGTGCAGGGCTTCGCCCAGGCCTCGCACCCGATTGTCAAAGGCTTCATGGTCGGCCGCACGATCTGGGGCGATGCGAGTCGCGCCTGGCTCAAGGGCGAGATCGACGACGCCGCACTGATCGACCAGGCGGCCAGCCGCTTCGGCAGTTTGGTCGAGGCCTGGCGTGGCCGAGGCAGGCAGCAATGACCGAGACAGTTCGCCTGACGATGGCCCAGGCCCTGGTGGCGCACCTGGCCGCGCTGCGCATCGAGCTCGACGATGGCACGAGCGTGCCCTATTGCGCCGGCGTGTGGGCCATCTTCGGCCATGGCAACGTGGCCGGGCTCGGCGAAGCATTGGCCTGGCAACGTGCGGCCCTGCCGACCTACCGCGCGCACAACGAGCAGGCCATGGCGCATGCCGCGATCGCCTTCGCCAAGGCCCACTTCCGCCAGCGCATCATGGCCGTCACGACCTCGATCGGCCCCGGCGCGACCAACCTGCTGACGGCCGCTGCGCTGGCCCACGTCAATCGACTGCCCGTGCTGTTGCTGCCGGGCGACGTGTTCGCATCTCGCGCGCCCGATCCGGTGCTGCAGCAGGTCGAAGACTTCGGCGCCGGCGACGTCAGCGCGAGCGACGCCTTCCGGCCCCTGGTGCGCTACTTCGACCGCCTCACCCGGCCCGAGCAGATCCTCTCGGCCCTGCCGCGTGCGGTGCAGGTGATGACCGACCCCGCCGGTTGTGGCCCGGTCTGCCTGTCGCTGCCGCAGGACGTGCAGACGATGGCGTTCGACTGCCCGCGCGCCTTCCTCGAACCGGCGCCGCTGCGCATCCGGCGCCCCGAGCCCGATGCGCGCGAGCTGGCCGAGGCACTGGCCGTGTTGCGCGCTGCGCGACGCCCGCTGATTGTCGCGGGCGGCGGCGTGCTCTACAGCCAGGCCGGTGCGGCGCTGGCCGAGTTCGCGTCGGTGCATGGCATTCCGGTCGCCGAGACCCAGGCCGGCAAGGGCAGCCTGGCCTGGGACGATGCCTGCAATGTCGGCGCGATCGGCGTCACCGGGTCGCCGGCGGCGAACGCGCTCGCCGTCGAGGCCGACCTGGTGCTGGCCATCGGCACGCGACTGCAGGACTTCACCAGCGGCTCGCATGCGCTGTTCGCGGCGGATGTGCGCTGCCTGGGTCTCAATGTGCAGGCGCTGGACGCCGCCAAGCGCGGCAGCCTGGCCTTGGTGGCCGATGCGCGCAGCGCGCTGACCGCGCTGAGCGGATCGCTCGCTGGGTGGCGCGCCGACGCCGCATGGACGGCGCGGGCCAAGGCGCTCGGCGCGGCCTGGAACGAGCGCGTCACGGCGCTGACCACCCACGTGCCGGTCGGCGAACTGCCCTATGACGCCGAAGTCATCGGCGCGGTGCGCGACTCGGCGCCCGACAGCGCCCGCAACGACATCGTCGTCTGCGCCGCCGGCACCCTGCCGGCCGAGTTGCACAAGCTCTGGCGCAGCGCGCGTGCCGGCGGCTATCACATGGAGTACGGCTACTCCTGCATGGGCTACGAGATCGCCGGGGGCCTGGGCGTCAAGCTGGCGCGGCCGGAGCGCGAAGTGGTCGTGATGGTCGGCGACGGCTCCTACCTGATGCTCAACTCCGAGATCGCCACTTCGCTGATGCTCGGCCTGAAGCTGATCGTCGTGGTGCTCGACAACCGCGGCTACGGCTGCATTCAGCGCCTGCAACTGGCCACGGGCAGTCCGCGCTTCAACAACCTGCTCGAGGACAGCGTGGCCGAAGGCGGCCTCGATGTAAGGGTCGACTTCGCCGGCCATGCGCGCAGTCTGGGCGCCGAGGCGGTGCACGTGGCCAGTGTGGCCGAACTGAAGACCGCCATGGAGCGCGCGCGCGCCGCGACGCGCACCCAGGTGATCGTCATCGACACGACACCCTGGCGCACCACCGACGACGGCGGTGCGTGGTGGGAGGTGCCGATCCCCGAAGTGTCCGCGCGCCCCGAAGCGCAGGCCGCGCGCGACGCCTATCGCCAAGGCAAGGCGCGCCAGCGGCTTTGAATGAGAGACAACACAATGACCTGGAACGTGCGCATCGGCGTCAACCCGCTGTCGTGGATGAACGACGACTTGCCTTCGCTGGGCGGCGAAACGCCGCTCGAAACGGCGCTCGCCGAAGGCAAGGAGATCGGCTACGAAGGCTTCGAACTCGGCAACAAGTTCCCCAAGGACGGGCCGGGCTTGAAGGCCAAGCTGGCTGAATTCGGCCTGGCCTGCGTGTCGGGCTGGTATTCGGGCGAGTTGGCAGAGGGTACGGTGGAAGCGGAGATCGAGCGCTGCCACGCCCACATGGACAAGCTGCGCTTCAACGGCGTCAAGGTGGTCGTCTACGGCGAGGTCGCCGGCTCGGTGCAGGGCCAGCTCGACACGCCGGTGTCGCAGCGACCGCAGTTCGCCGACGATGCCGCCTGGGAGGGTTATGCGCAGCGGCTCGATGCCTTCGGCGCGCACCTGAAGTCGCGCTACGGCATCACCCTGGCCTACCACCACCACATGGGCGCGTACGTCGAATCGCCCACCGACATCGACCGCCTGATGGCGCTCACCGACCCGGCCAAGGTCGGCCTGCTGTTCGACACCGGCCACGCCTATTTCGGCGGCGCGCCCGACCCGACCGTGCTGCTGCACAGGCATGCCGCGCGTGTGGTCCATGTGCACTGCAAGGACGTGCGGCCGAGCGTGGTCGCCAAGGCGCGCAACGACGGCTGGAGCTTCCTGAACGGAGTGCTCGCCGGCACTTTCACCGTGCCGGGCGACGGCGTGATCGACTACGACGCGGTGCTCGCCACCTTGCACGCCGCCGGCTACCAGGGCTGGCTGGTGGTCGAGGCCGAGCAGGACCCGGCCATCGCGCCGAGTTACGCCTACGCGAAGAAGGGCTACGAAACGCTGCGTCGCATCGTCGACCGCCTGAACAGCGAGGCCTCGAAGTGACGAGCCGCTTGCTCGCCAAGGCGCGGCGCGAGGGGCGCGAAATCGTCAACGTCACGCCGCAGAGCGCCGGCTGGACGCATGTGGGATTCCGCGCCCTGCGCCTGGCCGCCGGTGACAGCGAGCGCCTGAGTACCGGCGAGCGAGAGCTGTGCATTGTGGTGTTGGCCGGCAGCGTCGACGTGACGGTCGAAGGGCAGACTTTCGAGGAGCTCGGCAACCGCGACAGCGTGTTCGACGATGCCGCACCGGCCGCGCTGTACGTGCCTGCGCACCACAGTGTCAGGATCGACGCCGATGGCCCGGCGGAGGTGGCGCTGTGCACCGCACCGGCCGACGGCCAGCCGCGCCATGTCAAGCGCCTCGATCCGGCCAGCATGCGCCGCAGTGTGCGCGGCAAGGGCAGCAACACACGCTACATCTGCGACATCCTGCCGCACGACGACCCGACCGCGGCGCACCTGCTGGTGGTCGAGGTGCGCACGCCGGCCGGCCATTCATCGAGCTATCCGCCGCACAAGCACGACAGCGAGACCCCGCCCGCCGAAACCCAGCTCGAAGAGACCTATTACCACCGCCTGAACCCGCCGCAGGGCTTCGCCTTCCAGCGTGTCTACACCGACGACCGCAGTCTCGACGAGGCGATGGCGGTCGAGGACCACGACGTGGTGATGGTGCCGCGCGGCTACCACCCGGTAGTCGCGCCGCACGGCTACGACCTGTACTACCTCAACGTGATGGCCGGCCCGCAGCGGCTCTGGGTCTTTCGCAATGACCCGGCGCACGAGTGGATGCTGCAGGCGCCGTCGCCATCTGCCACCGGGAGACCCGCATGACCGAAGCCTGCATCATCACCGTCGCGATCACCGGCTCTCTGCCGAAGAAGAAGGACAACCCGGCGGTGCCGATCACGCCAGCCGAGCAGATCGAATCGACCCATGCAGCCTTCGAGGCTGGCGCGACGTTGGTTCATCTGCACGTGCGCAACGACGACGGCACGCCGACTTCGTCGCCCGAACGCTTCGAGCAGGTGATGAGCGGCATCCGGCGCCACTGCCCGGGCATCATCGTGCAGTTCTCCACCGGCGGGCGCTCGGGAGCCGGGCGCGAGCGCGGCGCGCACCTGGCACTCAAGCCCGACATGGGCTCACTGGCCACCGGCTCGGTGAACTTCCCGACCCGCGTCTACGACAACGCGCCAGACCTGGTCGAATGGCTGGCGGCCGAGATGAAGACGCACGGCATCAAACCCGAGGTCGAGGCCTTCGACCTGTCGATGATCTTCCAGGCCGCCAAGATGGAAGCCGAGGGCCAGATCGTCGCCCCGCTGCATGTGCAGTTCGTGATGGGCATCAAGAACGCGATGCCCGTCGACCGCGAGGTGCTCGAGTTCTACGTCCGCACCCTGCAACGGCTGTCGCCCAAGGCGACCTGGACCGGCGCGGGCATCGGCCGCGAGCAGATGACCCTGGCACGCTGGTCGCTCGAACTCGGAGGCCACTGCCGCACCGGCATGGAAGACAACGTGCGCCTGGACCGCGACACGCTGGCGCCGTCGAATGCTGCCCTGGTGCAGGCCGTGGTGCGGCTGTGCGAGGAACACGACCGACCCGTGGCCACGCCAGCGCAGGCGCGGTCGCTGCTGGGTCTCCCGGCGGCCTAGCGCGGTGGCGATGGCGCACAAGAAGGCTCCCGAGCAACTGCGCAGCGCGCGCTGGTTCGCGCCCGACGACTTCCGCTCGTTCGGCCACCGCTCGCGCGTGCTGCAGATGGGCTACGCGCACGAGGACTGGGTCGGCAAGCCGGTGATCGCCATCGTCAACACCTGGAGTGACGCCAACCAGTGCCACGCGCACTTCAAGCAGCGCGTCGACGACGTCAAGCGCGGCGTGCTGCAGGCGGGCGGATTTCCGCTCGAACTGCCGGCGATCAGCCTGTCGGAGTCGATGGTCAAGCCGACGACGATGCTCTACCGCAACTTCCTGGCGATGGAGACCGAGGAGCTGCTGCGCAGCCACCCCGTCGACGGCGCGGTGCTGATGGGCGGCTGCGACAAGACCACGCCGGGCCTGACGATGGGGGCGCTGTCGATGGGCATGCCCTTCATCTACCTGCCGGCCGGGCCCATGCTGCGCGGCAACTGGAAGGGCAAGGTCCTGGGCTCGGGTTCGGACGCCTTCAAGTACTGGGACGAACGTCGTGCCGGCCGTTTGAGCGACCAGGCCTGGCTCGAGATGGAAGCCGGCATCGCGCGCAGCCACGGCACCTGCATGACGATGGGCACCGCGGCGACGATGATGGGCATTGCCGAAGCGGTCGGCCTCGCGTTGCCCGGCGCGTCGTCGATCCCGGCGGCCGACGCCAACCACATCCGCATGAGCGCCGAGTGCGGCCGGCGCATCGTGCAGATGGTTTGGGACGACCTGACGCCGGCGCGCATGCTGACGCGCGCGAACTTCGACAACGGCATCGCCTGCGCGATGGCGATGGGCTGTTCGACGAACGCGATCATCCACCTGATCGCGATGTCTCGCCGCGCAGGGCATCCGGTGACGCTCGACGACTTCGACGCCGCCAGCCGCACGGTGCCGGTGATCGCCAACATCCGACCCAGCGGCGACACCTACCTGATGGAGGACTTCTTCTACGCTGGCGGGCTGCCGGCGCTGTTGAAGCGCATCGAGGGGCACCTCAAGACCGATGCGCTGACCGTCAACGGCCGCACGATCGGCGAGAACATCGCCGGCGCCGAGGTCTACAACGACGACGTGATCCGGCCGCTCGGCAACCCGATCTATGCCGAGGGGGCGCTGGCGGTGCTGCGCGGCAACATCGCACCCGACGGCGTGATCCTCAAGCCCAGCGCCTGTGCGCCGCACCTGTTGCGCCACAGCGGGCCAGCGCTGGTCTTCGACGACTACGCAGCGCTGAAGAAGGCGATCGACGACCCCGACCTTGCGGTCACGGGCGATCACATCCTGGTGCTGCGCAATGCCGGGCCGAAGGGCGCCGGTATGCCGGAGTGGGGGATGTTGCCGATCCCGACCAAGCTGCTGAAGGCCGGCGTCAAGGACATGCTGCGCCTCTCGGACGCGCGCATGAGCGGCACCAGTTACGGCGGCTGCCTGCTGCACTGTTCGCCCGAAGCCTTCGTTGGCGGCCCGCTGGCCCTGGTGCAGACAGATGACACCATCACGGTCGATGTGTCGGCGCGGCGCATCCACCTCGAAGTCAGCGACGCGGAGCTGGCCCGCCGCAAGGCCGCATGGACCGCGCCACCGCCGCGCTATGCGCGCGGTTACGGCTGGATGTTCGGCAGGCATATCCTGCAGGCCAACGAAGGCTGCGATTTCGATTTTCTCGAAACCAGTTTCGGCGCTCCGGTGCCCGAGCCGGTGATCAACTGAACGACGACCCACGAAAGACCGACCATGACCCAACGCCGCCATTTCCTCCAATCCGGTGCCGCCATCGCCGCGGCCAGCCTGGGCCTGCCGGCCTGGGCGGCGTGGCCCGACCAGCCGCTGAAGATCATCGTGCCGTTCCCGCCGGGCGGCACCTCGGACGTGATCGCGCGCTTGATCAGCAAGCCCCTGGGCGATCTGCTCAGCGCCAACGTGATCGTCGAGAACAAGACCGGTGCCAACGGCGCCATCGGCGCCGCAGCCGTGGCCACGGCGACCGACAACCACAGCATGCTGCTGTCGGACATGAGCTCGCTGGCGATCAACGCGGTGATGGACAAGGCGCTGCCCTACAAGCCCGAGCAGTTGCGCGGCGCGACGATGCTGGCCTATTCGCCGCACATCCTCGCTGCCACGCCCAGCCTGCCCTTCAACACCGTGGCGGAGCTGGTGGCCTATTCGAAGTCCAAGCCGATCAATGCCGCATCCTCAGGCATCGGCTCCGCGAATCACCTGGGCATCGTCGAGATCGCGCTGGCCACCGGCATGAAATGGACGCACGTGCCCTTCCGCGGCGGCGCGCAGTCGATCGCCGACGTGGCCGCCGGCAACACCCAGATCGTGCTCAACGGCATGCTGGCCACCCTGCCGCTGGTGCAGGGCGGGCGCCTGAAGCTGATCGGCATTTCCAAGCGCACGCGCATGGCTCTCTTGTCCACCGCGCCGACCATCGCCGAGCAGGGCGTGAAGGACTTCGAATCCGGCACCTACCAGGGCATCGCGATCCCAGCCACGATGCCCAAGGCGATGGCCGAGAGGCTCGCAACGGCGCTGATCCAGGTCATCCGCACCCCGGATATCCGCGCCAAGCTGGCCGCGGCCGGCGCCGAGGTGATGACCTCGTCGCCCCAGGAAACCACCGAGTTCCTGGTGAAGGAGGGCAAGCGCTGGGCCGACGTGATCAAGCGCGCTGGCAACCAACTCGAAGGAAACGCCTGAGCCCATGCGCTACGCCATCGAGGCGCTCGAACGCTTCGCGCGCGAACTGTATGGCGCCGTCGGCATGGATGCGGACAAGGCCGCCACGGTCGCGCGACTTCAGGTGCTCACAGACGCGATGGGGCGTCGCACGCACGGCCTGGCGATGGCGCCGCTGTACCTGGCCGACATCCGCAAGGGCGGCCTGCGTGTCAGCGGCAGTCCGACGATCGTCAGCGACAACGGCGTCAGCGCGGTGTGGGATGGCGACTACCTGCCGGGGCTGTGGCTGGTGAATGAAGCGATCGAGACCCTGATCCCGCGCGCCGAGAAGGGTGGCATCGCGGCGATCGCGATCCGCAAGAGCCACCACATCGGCTGTCTCGCCGCACTGGCCAAGCAAGCGGCCGACCGCGGCTTTGTCGCCTTGATCGCCAACAGTGACCCGGCCGGTCAGCGCGTCGCACCTTACGGCGGCACCGAGGCCCTCTTCACGCCCGACCCCTTCGCGGTCGGCTACCCCGGTGCCGGGCATCCGGTGCTGGTCGACATCTGCGCCTCGATCACCACGACCTCGATGACTCGTCAGAAGCACGCGGCCGGCGAACACTTCGAGCACCCCTGGCTGCTCGATGCCGAGGGCCGGCCGACGCGCGACCCGGCCGTGCTCGAACACAGCACACCGCGCGGTTCGCTGCAATTGATCGGCGGCAGCGAGTACGGCCACAAGGGCTTCGGCCTGGCGCTGATGATCGAAGCGCTGTCGCAGGGCCTGTCGGGCCATGGCCGCAAGGACGCGCCCAAGCGCTGGGGCGGCAACACCTTCGTCCAGGTCATCGACCCGAAACTGTTCGCCGGCGCCGACGCCTTTGCCGAGCAGATGGATCACTTCTCCGAGCGCTGCCGCAGCAACCGCCCGATCGATGCGGCGCGTCCAGTGCGCGTGCCGGGTGACCAGGCGGCGCGCAGCATCGCTCAAGCCGAACGAGACGGCGTCGGCTATGACGCGGCGACCTGGCAAGCGCTCGAAACCTGGGCTCGCGACCTGAAGGTCGCATTGCCCGTGCATTGACCCCGGAGGACTCGACCATGAAAGCCGATACCCGACAGAAGCTGATGGGCGTGAGCACGGCCACCCTGTGCACGGCCCTCTTCAAGCGCGGCCTGTCGCACCAGTTCATCCAGGACGTGCGGCCGATCAACCCGAACCTGCCCAACATGGTCGGCGAGGCCTACACGCTACGCTACATGCCCGCGCGCGAAGACCTGAACACGATCGACGTGTTCAAGAACCGAGAGCACCCGCAGAGGAAGGCGGTCGAGGAATGCCCGCCCGGCGCGGTCTTGGTGATCGACAGCCGCAAGGACGCGCGCGCCGCGTCGGCGGGCGGGATCCTGGTGTCGCGCCTGATGAAGCGCGGTGTGGCCGGCATCGTCAGCGACGGCGGCTTTCGCGACAGCCCCGACATGGCCAAGATGCCCTTCCCGGTCTATCACCAGCGGCCCGCCGCGCCGACCAACCTGACGGTCCACCAGGCCATCGACATCAACGTGCCAATTGGCTGCGGGGATGCGCCGGTGTTTCCCGGCGACGTGGTCGTCGGCGATGGCGAGGGCGTGGTCGTGATCCCGGCGCACCTGGCCGACGAGGTCGCGGCCGAAGCCTTCGAGATGACGGTCTTCGAGGACTTCGTCCAGGCCAAGGTGATGGAAGGGCGCTCGATCCTCGGCCTCTACCCGCCGACCGACGAGCAGAGCCGGATCGACTTCGCGGCCTGGCGTCAGGCCCAGGGTCGGTAGTCGGCGCGCTCACCGCGTCGGCTCGGGAAGGCGCGATAGCGTATTGCGCCCGCACGCATTGCGCGTGCGCCAGGTGGGCGCGCGCGCGGGCGGCACCTACTGGCCAACCCGATGGCGCAACGTGCTGCCTGACGCCATCATCCGATCACTTGGTTTCTTTCCTGGAGGCTTCCGCATGACGCGCACCCTGATCGCCGCCCTGACCCTGGTGGCCGCTGCGGCGCAGGCCCAGACTTGCCCCGACAAGAACTTGATGTACTGGCAGCCGTTCCCACCGGGCGGTGAATCCGACATCTCGGCACGCCACCAGCAGGTGGTGCTGAAGAAGAAGTGCCCGACCATCGACACCGTGGTGCAGTACAAAGCCGGCGGCGGCGGCGCCGTGCTTTGGAGTTCGGCCAACACCTTGCCGGCCGACGGCGTGAACATCTACGGCATCAACCTGCCGCACGTGGTGCTGCAGCCGCTCGAAGGCCAGGTGCAGTACAAGACCGATGACCTGACCCCGGTCTACTGGTACCACTACACCCCGGATGCGCTGGTGGTGCCCGACGCCAGCCCGCTGAAGAGCTTCGCCGACTTCCTCAAGGCCGCGCAGGCCACGCCCGACAAGTTCAACCTCGGCGGCTCAGCCCTCAACTCGGCCAACCACGCGGCCCACGAACGCATGAACACGGCGTTCAAGATCAAGACCACCTACGTGCCGTACAAGGGGACGGGCGACTTGGCCAATGCCGTGCTCGGCGCGCAGATCGATGGCGCGATGACCTACACCGCCTTCGCGGTCAACAACAAGGGTCGCGTGCGCGCGCTGGCGGTGGCCATGAACCAGCGCCATCCCCTGCTCCCCGACGTGCCGACCTTCAAGGAGCTCGGTGTCGACTGGGTCGACGGCGCCTACCGCGGTATCGCGGTGCCGAAGACGACCTCGCCCGAGGCGAAGAAGCGCTTGTCGGATCTGTTCGCAGCTTTGAACGCGGATCCGGAGATGAAGGAGCTGGCCTTCAAGAGCGGTTTCGAGCTGGTCAACGTCGGCATCGACGGCATGGATGCCTTCATGAAGGAGCGCATCTCGGTCTATCGCGAGGTCGGCCGGAAGATGGGCATTGGCCCCAAGCAGTGATCAGTTCGCTGTCGCTCCGCTGTCCTTCACCACCTTGCCCAGGCGCGGCACGTCGGCCTTGATCAGCGCGGTCAGTTCGGCCGGCGGCATGCCCGAGATGTCCAGGCCGAGCTCGGTGAGGCGCTTGGCCACGTCGGGCATCTTGAGGATCTTGGCGATCTCGGTGTAGAGCCGGTCGATGATCGGCTTGGGTGTGCCCGCGGGCGCGAACACCGCCTGCCACGAGCTCAATTCGTAGCCCGCCAGGCCCGACTCGACCATCGTCGGCACCTCGGGTGCCACGCCCGAGCGCTGCGTCGTCGTCACCGCCAGCGCGCGCAGCTTGCCGGCCTTGATGTGCTGGATGACCGTGGTGATGTTGTCGACCGCCACCGGCAGCGTGCCACCGAGCAATTCAGGAATCATCGGCCCGCTGCCGCGGTAGGGGATGTGGGCCATCTGCACACCGGCCAGAGTCTTGAACATCTCGCCCGAGATGTGCTGCGACGTCCCGACGCCAGCCGAGCCGAAGGAGTACTTGTTCGGGTTGGCCTTCAACAGTGCGATGAACTCGCGCACGTTGTTCGCCGGCACGCTCGGGTGGACCACCAGCACGTTGGGCAGGGTCACGTACATCGTGATCGGTTCGAAGCTGGTCACCGGGTCATAGCTCAGCTTCTCGTACAGCGAGGCGTTGATCGCATGCGAGCTGATCGTGCCGCCACCGATGGTGTAGCCGTCGGGTGCGGCGCGCGCCAGTTCGGCCGCACCGGCCGATCCGCCCTGGCCGGCCTTGTTGTCGACGACGATGGTCTGGCCGAGTGCGATCGTGAGCTTCTCGCCGACCACGCGGGCCAGGATGTCCGTGGTGCCACCGGCGGCGAAAGGCACGATGTAGCGGATCGGCCTGTTCGGCCACGGCGCCGTCTGCGCCCGTGCGGCAGGCACGGCGGCCGCCGTCAGGGCCAGAGCCTTGATCAGGGTGCGTCGTTGGATCGTCATTTGCTGCGCTCCACGGCAACCGCGCCGCAGCTTCAGTCTAGGATTGATACCCCTGCCTCTACAGCCCCGGAAAGACCCGCATGAGCGCCACCCACCACATCGAGCTGACCCGCCTGAACGCCGCCGTGCGCCTGGTGGTGCGCGCCTTCGGCAGCAGCGAAGCGGAGGTCGATGCCGTGGCGGCCAACCTGATCGAGGCCAACCTGACGGGCCACGACTCACACGGCGTGGGCATGCTGCCGCGCTATGCCGAGGCCTTTCTCGAGGGCGGCCTGAAACCGAACACCCATGTCCGCACCGTGCTCGACGCCGGCGCGTTGCTACGCCTGGACGGCGATGGCGGCTTCGGCCAGGTCATCGGCCAGGAGGCGATGGCCCTGGGCATCGAACGCGCGCGCCAGCACGGCAGCTGCATCGTGGCGCTGGGCAATGCGCACCACCTCGGCCGCATCGGCGCCTGGGCCGAGCAGGCGGCGGCTGCGGGTCTGGTGTCGCTGCACTTCGTCAATGTCATTGCGCGCGGCATCGTCGCGCCCTTCGGCGGTGCCGACGCGCGCTTCGGCACCAACCCCTTCTGCGCCGGCGTGCCCTTCAGCGGCCGCGATCCGGTGATCCTCGACTTCGCCACCAGCATCATCGCCCAGGGCAAGACGCGCGTGGCGATGAACAAGGGCGAGCTGGTGCCGCCGGACCACCTGATCGACGACCAAGGCCGCCCGACGCGCGAGCCGCGCTACACCGTCGTGCCGCCCTTCGGCGCGCTGTTGACCTTCGGCGCGCACAAGGGCTACGGCATGGCCCTGATGGCCGAGTTGCTCGGCGGCGCGCTGGCCTCGGGCATGACCCAGCGCGACAACGACAGCACCAAGCGCCGCATCCTGAACGGCATGTTCAGCGTGCTGGTCGATCCGGCCGTGCTCGGGGACCGCACGGCCTTCGAGGCCGAAGCGCTGGCCTTCATCGACTGGGTCAAGGCCTCGCCGCCGCGCGAGGGGGTCAGCGAGGTGCTGATCGCCGGCGAACCCGAGCGCGCCAAGCGCAAGCAGCGCACGGCGCAAGGCGTGCCGGTCGATGCCACCACCTGGCAGGAGATCCTCGACGCGTCGCACAAGCTGGGGCTGGCGCCTGCGGCGGTGAATCAGGCCGCCGGCCTGGCTTGACGAACAAACTTCCTTGCAATTCGACACGGGACCGACACCCCTGTGTCACTCTGCCGGGCTAGGCTGTGCCCATGTCCATCGATTGCAGGGTCCCGCCATGGCAACGCTGACCGATCCGCGCGCGCACCGGGCGACGCACCCGGCGCCCGAACTGGCCCCCCTCGTCGCTGACCTGTATGCGAAGGTCGCGCCGCGCCAGCGCGTGCGCCTGCTCAACGGTTTGCTGCGCCCCGTCGGGCCGCTGGCCCTGGTGGCGATCGGTGCCGGCGCGTTCGCCAGCCTGCTGCCCGCGACACGCTGGCACGTCGCCAGTGCCTCGATCGACGATGCGATGCGCCTGAGCGCCGCGCAGGTGTTGGAGCTGGCGCGCTATGTCGAGCAGAAGAGCCCGGAGGCCCTGATGCAGCTGCCCGACCTGCTGTCGGACAGTCCGCTGTGGGTCAGCTCGCTCGGCGGTGCGCTCCTGCTGCTGGCGCTGCGGGCCTGGCAGCGGCGCCGCGCGGACGATCAATCGTCGAGCAAGTCGCCCTTGTAGAAGCTCCAGGCCCTGCCGTCGTGCAGGTAGAAGTGACCGTCGGCGCAATCCTCCTTGCCGGGGAAGAACTCGCGGTAGGCCTTGGGCACCAGGCGTTCCAGCTGGGCGTCGGAGAGGGCCTCGAATTCATCCGGCGTGATGGCTTGGCCGACGCGCAGCTTGCGTTGTTCCATCGGTCCGATGCTAACGTTGCCGCATGGACAAGATGCGCGCCCTGGTCTTCGATGTCTTCGGCACCCTGGTCGACTGGCGCAGCGGCGTCGCGCGCGACGTGCGCGACGCGTTCGGCGCTGGCGTCGACGCCGAGGCCTTCGCCGACGCCTGGCGCGACGAGTACCAGCCCGCGATGGACGAAGTGCGCAGCGGGCGCCTCCCGTTCTCCAAACTCGACCTGCTGCACCGGCGCAACCTCGACCGCGTCTTGACCCGCTTCGGGCTGGCGCCGGACGAGGCCACATGCGCCCGCCTCAACCTGGCCTGGCACCGCCTCGACGCCTGGCCCGATGTCACGCTGGCCTTGCAGCGCCTGCGCCGACGCTTTCTGCTCGCCCCGTGCTCGAACGGCAACATCTCGCTGATGGCCGACCTGGCGCGGCGCAACGGTTGGCACTGGGACGCGATCCTGGGTGCCGAACTGGCGCGCGACTACAAGCCCAAGCTCGAGGTCTATCGCGCCGCCGCGAGTGCCTTCGACTGCGCGCCGCAGGAGGTGCTGATGGTGGCCGCGCACTCGTCGGACCTCGAGGCCGCCGCGCAGGCCGGCCTGCGCACGGCCTTCATCGCGCGGCCCGACGAGCATGGGCCGGGGCGGGGCGAGCGGGAGCCGCGACAGCCGGTCGATCTGGCGCTGGCCGACCTGGGCGCACTGGCCGACCGCCTCGGCTGCGATTGACGCTGGCGCGACCTCAGGCGCAGTCGAGGTTGCGCTTGTGGTCGCAACGCACCTTCACGGCGCCGCGCGTCACGCCGTGGACGACCGCAAAGCTGCTGCGGGCCGTGTCGCGTCGCGTCGGGTGCACGTACATGCCGCCGTCCTGGCGCCGCAGTGCGGCGGCGACGGGCGTGTGCGCCTTGCTGCCGCGCTTCATCACCACCGCGAAGTCGCCGTTGGCAAGCTGGACGAAACAGCCCGGCGGGTACAAGCCGAGGGCGCGCAGGATCGCGCTGCCGATCGCATCGGGCACGCCGTCCGGGCCGATGCAGGTGTCGCGGGCGGCGATCGCTGCCGAGCGCTGGTCGCGTCCGGCGCGGCTGCTCAGTTTGGCGCTGTACACGTCGACGCGGCGCAGCAGCTGCGCCATGCGCTGCGGCGGTGACGGCGCAGCGGTGGTGGCCGGCGCGTCGTCGCGGTGCCGCCGCACGATCTCGGTCCACACAGGGTCGGCCACGCCGGTGCCTTCGAGCATCGCTGCGCTGCGCTCGGCATGCGATTCGATGTGCGCGCGCTGCGCTTCGGACAGCGGCTCGGCCTGTCTGGCCAGGGCGTCCTGCATGTCCGACATCGACAGGTTCATCGTCAAGGCGGCACGCACCAGGGTGTCCACCTCACCGGCGGGCCAGCCGAGGCCTTCCGCGCAGACATCGCAGATCAGCGCGCACAGCATCGCATGGCGGGCGCTGTAGCGGTCCAGGTCCGCTGCCGCGGCCTGCACCAGCAGGTAGAGCGCGGCGTCGACACCGCGTTGCGCGAGCGCTCGCATCTGGACCGCCGCGCTGCCGATCTGCTCCAGCCAGGCGGCGTCGGGTTCCTCCTGGCGCAGCAGCAGGGCCAGCTGGCGTGTCAGCTGGTCCCAGCCCTCGAGCGCCGCTGTGGACGACAGCGGGGCTGCGTCCTGCGCGGGCTCGGCAGGCGCTTCGCTGTCGGCTGTGACCAGATCGCCGGGCCCTTCAACTGCGGTGGCGGCATGGGACATGCACCACGTATCGGCGCGGCTAGCGCAATCTTGAGAAGGCGCCGCCGCCCCTGACCCTCACTCGGGCTTGATGCCCGCGGTCTTGATGACCCGCGTCCATAGGTCGAGCTCGCTCTGCACGAACTTCGTGTAGGCCGCGGCACCGGGCGCCGGCACGACGAAGCCCACCGACTCCAGGCGCTGCTTGATCTCGGGTGAGGTCATGATCTTCCTCAGCGTCGCCTCGAGCTTGTCGACGATCGGCTGCGGTGTGCCCTTGATGGCCGAGAGACCCGACCAGGACAGGGCCTGGAAGCCGGGGATGCCGCTCTCGGCGACCGTCGGCGTGTCGGGGTAGAGCGGGTTGCGCTGCAGGCTGCTCACCGCCAGTGCGCGCAGCTTGCCCGCCTTGATGTGCGGCAGGGCGACGTCCTGGTTGATGAACATCAGCGGGATCTGGCCGCCCAGCAGGTCCTGCATCATCGGGCCGCCGCCGCGGTACGGGATGCCGACCATGAACAGGCCCTTGCAGTCCTTGGCGCCCGGCGCGCACTTGCTGCCCTCGAGCTTGAGCAGCTCCATCGCCATGTGACCCGAGGCGGCGTGGGTGAAGCCGTAGTTCAGTTTGCCCGGATTGGCGCGCACGTAGTCGACCAGCTCCTTGAAGCTCTTGAACGGCGTGCTCGGGTGCACCACCAGCACGTTCGGACCCGAGTGCACCTGGGCCAGGTGGATGAAGTCGCGCATGCTGTCGTAGCCGAGCTTGGGGTCCAGGCCGTGCGCGACAGCGTTCTGGCCGACGCCGGTCTGCACGATGGTGTAGCCGTCGGGCGTCATCTTGGCCGCGCGCAGGGTGCCGATCGTGCCGCCGGCGCCGCCGATGTTCTCGACGATGAACTGCTGGCCGAGCTCCTTGGACAGGGCCTCGCCGATCATGCGTGCCATCACGTCGCTGGTGCCGCCGGCCGGGAAGGGGCTGATCAGCTTGACGGGCTTGGTCGGCCAGGCCTCCTGGGCCCAGGCCGGTGCGGCCAGCAGTGCGAGCGCGGCTGCGGCCCCAAGGAAGTTGCGACGGATGGTCATGGGGTTCGTCTCCTGTCGGGATGGTTGAAGCGGGTCACCGGTCCGAAGTGGACCACACGCCCGGATTGCGCAATTGTTCACCGAACTGTGGACGGGCGATTGTTTGTTCGGGCCGGCGCTGCCGACAACAGGGTCGGACCCGGCAACCCCACTGGGGGGCTGAACTGGCCGGCAAACCGACCTGTCTTCGTCCTTTTGTAACGCAGCCTGGCCCTGGACACTGGCCTTGTTGAATCTTTGTCAATCCAGCCCACGACCGGCCATGAACAAACGCTCGATCAAGATACCCGATGTCGCGAGCGCGGACCTGCGCCTCGCTGGCGACGGCCGACGCTAGGGGTCGCCCATGTCGGCAACGGCCTTTTCTCCCCTGGTGCCCGGCGCGTCCGGTTCGGCCATGGCGCGCGCCTTGCCACGCTGGCTGGGCAGGCTCTGGCCGCGCGGCTCGGCGGCCACCGACGGCGACAACGCCCAGCGCACCGCGTCAGCCTTCGCCGACCGGCTCGGTGAGGCGGCCCAGATCTGGACCACCCACCTCGGCACGGCGCAGGCGCAGATGCGCGAGGCCACCGAACAGTTGCTGGCGGGCTTCCAGCTGATCCTCGAAGAGCTCGACGCCATCATCGAACCCGAACGCCAGGGTGCCGGCGCGCAGACGCTCGACCGCCGAGCCGCCGTGCTCGAGCAGTGCGAGTCGCAATTGCATGCCCTGCTGGCCAACTTCCACGGCTTTGTGCAATCGCGCGACCAGATCATGCAGTCGGTTCAATCGCTGGCCGGCGCCTCGACCAGCCTGCGCGACATGGCCGAAGACGTGGCCAAGCTCGCGCGTCAGACCAACCTGCTGTCGATCAATGCGGCCATCGAGGCGGCCCGTGCCGGCGAGAGCGGGCGCGGCTTCGCCGTCGTCGCCGCCGAGGTGCGGCGCCTGTCCACCGAGTCGGGCAACACCGGCAAGCGCATCGGCGAGCAGGTCGACGACTTCAGCACCCGCATGCGCACGGCGCTCAGCCGGGCGGCCGAGAACACGGCCAACGACGCGGGCGTGATTCACGCCTCCGAGGAAACCATCAACCAGGTCGTGCAGCAGGTCGACGGCACGGTGTCGCAGCTCAATCAGCGCGCCGCCGAACTCAGTGCCCGCGGCGCGGCCGTGCGAGCCCAGGTCGAGCAATTGATGGTCGCCTTCCAATTCCAGGACCGGGTGCACCAGATCATGGACCAGGTCAACGCGTCCATCACCCAGGCCGTCGCACGGCTGGCGCAGTCGCTGGCCGCGGGCGTTGCGCCGCAGGCCGACGAGTGGCAGGCCCTGCTCAGCGCCGGCTACACCACCGACGAACAACGAGCCGTGGGCGACGGCCGCGCGCCGGTGGCCCAGAGCAGCCAGGAAACCACCTTCTTCTGAAGCATCGAACCATGGCCAAGACCGTCCTCATCGTCGACGACTCGAGTTCGCTGCGCACCGTGGTCAAGATGGCCCTGGTGCGTGCCGGCTATGACGTGCTGGAGGGCGGCGACGGCGTCGAAGGCCTGGCCGCGCTGGACAAGGCGGCCAAGGTACACCTGATCGTCAGCGACGTGAACATGCCCAACATGGACGGCATCACCTTCCTGACCCAGGTCAAGCAGCACCCGCGCCACAAGTTCACCCCGGTCGTGATGCTGACCACCGAAGGCCAGGACGCGATGAAGGAAAAGGGCCGTGCGGCCGGTGCCAAGGCCTGGATCGTCAAGCCCTTCAATCCACCGCAGCTGCTCGACGCGGTGTCCAAACTGATCCTGCCCTAGGAGCGCAACGTGCCGCGACCGACCTCGTTGCCTGCCGAACTGGACATCTACCACGTGGCCGAGTTGCGCGCGCAGTGGCTGGAGCTTCTGGCCAAGCCGGCCAAGCGAGGCAAAGGCGGCAAGATCAACCCTGCTCTGGACTGCCAACTCGATGGTGCGGCGGTCGACCAGGTCGACGGTGCCGGCCTTCAATTGCTGCAGTCGCTGGCCAACGGCCTCGAGGCCCAGCAGCGACGGCTGCACATCGCCAACCCGAGCCAGCCGCTGCAGTCCGCGTGCGAGGCCCTCGGCCTGGGCCACCTCGTGGCGTTGGGCGCGCAAGGAGCCTCGGCATGAAAATGGCCGCCGACCAGGACACGAACTTCATTGCCGAGGCCCTGCCGGCCTTCATCAGCGAAGCCCAGGAGCAGATCGAGATGCTCGAGCAGTTGCTGCTCCAGCTCGAGGACGCCCCCGACGATCGCGAGCTGCTCGACGCGCTGTTCCGCTGCGCCCACACCGTCAAGGGCTCGGCCGGCATCTTCG
The DNA here is from genome assembly GCA_040384625.1 of Pseudomonadota bacterium. GTDB lineage: Bacteria > Pseudomonadota > Gammaproteobacteria > Burkholderiales > Burkholderiaceae_C > CADEEN01. The sequence goes on from JAZKIW010000165.1 coordinate 22,906, forward strand.
GCCTCGACCGCGTGGTCGCCTTCACCCACCACGTCGAGACCCTGCTCGACCGCCTGCGCGAAGGGCGCCTCGCCCTGAGCCCGGCGATCAGCACCCTGCTGCTGCAGTGCAACGACCAGATCCGCGCGCTGGTGGCGGCTGCCAGCGAGCCGCTCGATGGCGACGACAGCGCGGCCGCCGAGCGCGCCGCCCTGGTGGCGCGCCTGCAGGCGGCCAGCGGTGACACGCCGGCTGCCGCCGGCGATGCGTCGGGCACCGTCGCCGAACCCGTGGGCCCGCTGCTGGCCGACGGCTTTCGCCGCTGGCATGTGTCGGTGCGCTTCGGTCACGAGACTTTCCGCAACGGCATGGACCCGCTGGCGATCCTGGCCTACCTGCGCGGCCTGGGCACGATCGCCGCCCTGGCCTGTGACCACGCCGCGGTGCCGGCGCTCGACGCGCTCGACGCGGAGGAGTGCCACTTCGGCTTCGAATTCAGCCTCGACACAGCCGCCTCGCGCGACGAGATCGAAGGCGCCTTCAGCTTCGTGCGCGAAGACTGTGTGCTGCACCTGATCGAGCCCGACGCGACACCGCAGGACTTTGCCGCGCTGATCGCGGCGATGCCCGACAACCCGCGCCTGGGCGACATCCTGGTCACGGTGGGAGCGATCTCGCGCGTGCAATTGCAGCAGGCGCTGCAGAACCAGGCGACGACCGCGACCACGACCGGCAACGCGCCGCCGCTGGGCGAGATCCTGCAGACACAGAGCGGGCTCAGCCCGCAGGTCGTCGGTGCGGCGCTGCAGAAGCAGCAGAAGCAGCGCGAAGGCGCCGTCGCCCCCGGCGACGACAACCGCTTCATCCGCGTCCAGGCCGATCGCCTCGACGCCGTGATCAACCTGCTCGGTGAACTGGTCATCGCCGGCGCCGGCGCCTCGCTCCTGGCGCGCCAGAGCCGGCAAGGCACCCTGGTCGAAGCCACGGCCCAGATCAGCAGCCTGATCGAGGAGATCCGCAACGGTACCCTGCAATTGCGCATGGTGCCGATCGGCGAGACCTTCTCGCGCTTTCGCCGCGTCGTGCGCGACACCGCCGCCGAGCTCGGCAAGGACGTCCTGCTGGACATCGTCGGCGGCGAGACCGAACTCGACAAGTCGGTCGTCGAACGCATCGCCGATCCGCTGATGCACCTGGTGCGCAACGCGCTCGACCATGGCCTGGAGACGCCCGAACAGCGCCAGGCCTCGGGCAAGAGCGGCCAGGGCAAGCTCACACTCGCGGCCTGCCATGAGTCTGGCAGCATCCTGATCCGCATCATCGACGACGGCCGCGGCATCCAGCGCACCAAGGTGCTTGAACGTGCCTGGGAGCGCGGCCTGGTCGAGCGCGGCGTCACGCCGCCCGACGCCGACATCGACAGGCTGATCTTCGAGGCCGGCTTCTCGACCGCAGAAAAGGTCACCAACCTGAGCGGGCGCGGCGTCGGCATGGATGTCGTGCGCCGCAACATCGAGGCTTTGCGCGGCACCGTCAACATCTTTAGCGACCCCGGCCTGGGTTCGCGCATCGAGATCCGCCTGCCGCTCACCCTGGCTATCATCGACGGCTTCCTGGTCAGCGTCGGCCCGTCCAAATTCATCTTCCCGCTTGACGGTGTCGTCGAGGTCATCGAGAACCGTCCCACCGCGACGGCCCTCGACTCGCGCGGCCGCAGCGTGGTCGAACTGCGTGGCCAGGTGCTGCCGGTGGTCAGCCTGCGCGCGCTCTACGCCCTCGACTCGCCCGATCCCGAACGCAGCAGCGTGGTCGTGATCCAGTCGGCCGGCAAGCGCTACGGCGTCATGGTCGACCAGTTGCTCGGCCAGCACCAGACCGTGATCAAGCCGCTGGGCCGCATGTTCCGCAGCCTGCGTGGCATTTCCGGCTCCTCGATCCTCGGCAACGGGGAAGTGGCCCTCATCTTCGACGTCAACGCCCTGAACGATCTGGCTGCCGCAGCCTCTTCCGGCAAAACCCAACTTGTAGGAGAACCCTCATGAATTCCAGCGCCCCGTCCCTGCTGCAGCGCCTGTTTGCCACCGCTCCCTCCGCCCAAGCCCAGCAGGCCCAGGCCGAGCAGCAGCGCGAGATCGCCGAGATGAAGGCTCGCCTGGCGGCGATCGACAAGGTCCAGGCCGTCATCGAGTTCAAGCTCGACGGCACGATCGTCGATGCCAACGACAACTTCCTGAAGACGCTGGGCTACTCGCTCGACGAGATCAAGGGCAAGCACCACTCCATGTTCGCCGAGCCCGGCGTCAGCGGCAGCGCCGAGTACCGGGCCTTCTGGGACAAGCTCAACCGGGGCGAGTTCGACGCCGGCCAGTACAAGCGTGTCGCCAAGGGCGGGCGCGAAATCTGGATCCAGGCCTCGTACAACCCGGTCTTCGGTGCCGACGGCAAGGCCTACAAGGTGGTCAAGTTCGCCACCGACATCACCGAGGCCAAGCAGCGCGCAGCCGATTTCGAAGGCCAATTGAACGCCGTTGGCAAGGCCCAGGCCGTGATCGAGTTCAAGCTCGACGGCACGATCCTCAACGCCAACGACAACTTCCTGAAGACCCTGGGCTACTCGCTCGACGAGGTCAAGGGCAAGCACCACTCGATGTTCGCCGAGCCGGCCTATGCCGGCAGCATCGAATACCGCCAGTTCTGGGAGAAGCTCAATCGCGGCGAATACGACGCGGGCCAGTACAGGCGCATCGGCAAGGGCGGCAAGGAGATCTGGATCCAGGCCTCCTACAACCCGATCATGGACATGAACGGCAAGCCGTTCAAGGTCGTCAAGTACGCCACCGACATCACCGAAGCCAAGCTGCGCGCGGCCGACTTCGAAGGCCAGTTGAACGCCGTGGGCAAGGCTCAGGCCGTCATCGAGTTCAAGCTCGACGGCACGATCCTGGCGGCCAACGACAACTTCCTGAAGACCGTCGGCTACAGCCTGGACGAGATCAAGGGCAAGCACCACTCCATGTTCGCCGAGCCCGGCTTTGCGCAGAGCCACGAGTACCGTGCTTTCTGGGACAAGCTGGGTCGCGGTGAGTTCGATGCCGGCCAGTACAAGCGCGTCGGCAAGGGTGGCAAGGAGATCTGGATCCAGGCCTCCTACAACCCGATCATGGACATGAACGGCA
>JAZKIW010000166.1:0-10121 GCA_040384625.1 Pseudomonadota bacterium
AGGTGGCCAGGATCTTGTTGCGCGGGCTGTAGAGCAGGTTGGCGCGCGGCACGTGGGTCGCGCACACGGGCTTGCACTTGCCGCAGCGCAGGCAATCCTTGATCGAATCGCTGATCGCGCCGATGTCGCTCTGCTGCATGATCAGCGACTCGTGGCCCATCAGGCCGAAGCTCGGCGTGTAGGCGTGGCTGAGATCGGCCGCGTGCTCGCCATCGGCGGCTTCATAGCGCAGCAGCTTGCCCTTGTTGAAGCGGCCCTCGGGGTCGACCCGGCGCTTGTAGTCGGCGAAGCCCCCCAGCTCCTCGTCCGAGAGGAACTCGAGCTTGGTGATGCCGATGCCGTGCTCGCCGGAGATCACACCGCCCAGGCTGCGCGCCAGGGCCATGATGCGCACGACAGCGGCGTGTGCCGCCTGCAGCATCGGATAGTTGTCGCTGTTGACCGGTATGTTGGTGTGCACATTGCCGTCGCCGGCATGCATGTGCAGGGCCACCCAGACGCGGCCGCGCAGCACCTCCTTGTGGATGCGCCGGCACTCGTCGAGCAGCGCAACGAAGGCCGCACCGGCGAACAACTGCTGCAGCGGCTTGAGCAGTTGCGTCTTCCAGGAGGCGCGCAGGCGGGCGTCCTGCAGCAAGGCGAAGAAGGTCTCGCCGCCGCGCTCGGCCTGCGCCGAGTCCAGTCCCGCCAGCCAGCTTGACCACAGCGCCCGCACTTCGGCCAGCAGGACAAGCGCCTGCTGCACGCGGTCCTCCAGCAGCTCGGCGCTCGGGATCTCGCTCGCATCATCGCCCTTGCCCAGCGGCAAGGCACTGCGCGCAAAGAAGTGCTCCAGCGCATCAACGAGCTCGAGCTTGTTGCGCAGGCTCAGTTCGATGTTGATGCGCTCGATACCGTCGGTGTATTCGCCCATCCGCTCGAGCGGGATCACCACGTCTTCGTTGATCTTGAAGGCGTTGGTGTGCTTGGCGATCGCCGCGGTGCGCTTGCGGTCGAGCCAGAAGCGCTTGCGGGCATCGGCGCTGACGGCGACAAAACCTTCGCCATGGCGCGAATTGGCGATGCGCACGACCTCGCTGGTGGCTCGGGCGACCGCGTTCTCGTCGTCGCCGACGATGTCGCCCACTAGCACCATCTTCGGCAGGCCGCTGCCCTGCCCCTGCGCGGCGCGCTTGCTCTTGGTGGCGTAGCCGACGGCCTTCAGGTAGCGGTCGTCGAGGTGCTCCAGGCCCGCCAGCTTGACGTCGGCCTGGGCAAACAGGTAGTCCTTGATCTCGACGATGCTCGGCACGGCGTCCTTGGCATTGCCGAAAAACTCCAGGCACACGGTGCGCACATGCCTGGGCATGCGGTGCACGACCCAGCGCGCACTGGTGATCAGACCGTCGCAGCCTTCCTTCTGGACCCCGGGCAGGCCGGCGAGGAACTTGTCCGTGACATCCTTGCCCAGGCCCTCCTTGCGGAAACTGCGGCCGGGAATGTCCAGGCGCTCGCTGCGCTCGAGCTTCTTGCCGCTGGCATCGAAGTACTTCAGCTCGAAGCTGGCGACTTCGGCATCGTGGATCTTGCCCAGGTTGTGATCCAGCCGCGTCACCTCGAGCCACTTGGCCTCGGGCGTGACCATGCGCCAGCTGACCAGGTTGTCCAGAGCGGTACCCCAGAGCACGGCCTTCTTGCCGCCGGCATTCATCGCGATGTTGCCGCCGATGCAACTGGCTTCAGCCGAAGTCGGGTCGACTGCGAGGACGAATCCTGCTCGGTCGGCAGCGTCGGCGACACGCTGCGTCACGACCCCAGCCTCGCTCCAGACCGTGGCCACCGGCCCGTCGACGCCGGGCAGCGGCAGCATCTCGACCTCGCTCATCGCCTCGAGCTTCTCGGTGTTGATGACGGCGCTGCGCCAGGTCAGCGGCACCGCACCACCGGTGTATCCGGTCCCGCCCCCTCGCGGGATGATGGTCAGGCCCAACTCGATGCAACCCCTCACCAGCCCGGCCATCTCGGCCTCGCTGTCGGGTGTCAGCACGACGAAGGGCATCTCGATGCGCCAGTCGGTGGCATCGGTGACATGCGACACGCGCGAGAGGCCATCGAACTTGATGTTGTCCTTGGCCGTGCGGCGGCCCAGGACGCGGCGGGTCAGCCTTCGCAGATCCCACACCTCGCGGAAGTGGGCAGCGAAGCGATCAACGGCCGCGGCCGCCGCCAACAGCAGCTCGCTGACCAGCGCATCGCGTTCAGCATCGTCGGCGGGCGTGCGGCGCTTCTCGATCTCGCCCAGCCGGTGGTGCAGGGCTTCGATCAGCTGCGCGCGGCGCTTCGGGTTGTCGAGCAGGTCGTCTTCAAGGTAGGGATTGCGCTGCACGACCCAGATATCGCCGAGCACCTCGTACAACATGCGCGCCGAGCGGCCAGTGCGGCGTTCGTCGCGCAGCCTGGAAAGCAAGGCCCAGGCGCGCTCGCCCAGCAGGCGGCGAACGATCTCGCGGTCGGAGAACGAGGTGTAGTTGTACGGAATCTCGCGCAGGCGGGGCGCGTCAGATTCATCAGCGGTGGCGGCGCCGACATGCAGCGGCAGGGGTGCGTTCATCGGATCGAGGCGCCTGCGCTCGGCAGCTTGCGGCAGCACTTGGGCGACGATGCTACCGCAGTGCAGCATTGGTGCCCCGAGTGCACCGTGGATCGTGCGCGACGCGAGGGGTTATCCCCGTTGCCCCGGTGCCACCTTCCGTGACAGAAACGGGGTTGTCATCAAACTGGCGCACAGTGCGCGGCTCGCACCGACCCGCGCCCGGTCGTTTTCCTTCACGGAGTTGTCATGAAATTGCAATCGTTCGCCCTCGCCTCCCTGCTTGCTCTGGGCGCCATTTCGGCACAGGCCCAGACTGAAATCCAGTGGTGGCATTCGATGACCGCCGTCAACAACGACTGGGTCAACGATCTGGCCAAGGACTTCAATGCCAGCCAGAAGGACTACAAGGTCGTGCCGACCTACAAAGGCAGCTACGACGTGTCCTTCACGGCCGCGGTGGCCGCCTTCCGTGCCGGTCAGGCGCCGCACATTCTGCAGGTGTTCGAGGTCGGCACCGCGACGATGATGGCCAGCAAGGGCGTCAGCGTGCCGGTCGGCAAGGTGATGAAGGATGCGGGCTTCAAGTTCGACCCCGCCGCCTACATTCCGGCAGTGGCCGGCTACTACACCGCGCCGAACGGCCAGATGCTCAGCTTTCCGCTGAACAGCTCGACGACGGTCTTCTACATCAACAAGGACGCCTTCAAGGCGGCCGGCATCGACGCGAGCAAGCCGCCGACGACCTGGCCCGAAGTGGCGTTGGCGGCGGCCAAGCTCAAGGCCAGCGGCCACAAGTGCCCACTGACGATCGCCTGGCAAGGTTGGACCCAGCTCGAGAGCTTCTCGACCTGGCACAACGTCGAAATGGCCACCAAGGGCAACGGCCTCAAAGGCATGGACGCGCGTCTGGTCCTGAACTCGCCCCTGCACGTGCGCCACATCGACAACCTGGCCAACATGGCCAAGCAGGGCCTGTTCGTCTACAAAGGTCGCGCCAACACGCCGGAGGCCAGCTTCGTGTCGGGCGAGTGCGCGATGATCACGACGTCCTCGGGCTTCTACGGCAACGTCAAGAAGAACGCCAAGTTCGACTTCGCGCTTGCCACCCTGCCCTACTACCCCGACGTGGCCGGCGCACCGCAGAACACCGTCATCGGCGGCGCCAGTCTGTGGGTGATGTCTGGCAAGAAGCCGGCCGAGTACAAGGGCATCGCGACCTTCTTCGACTACCTGTCGAACGCGGAAGTGCAGTCGGCCAGCCACAAGCGCACCGGCTACCTGCCGATCACCACGGCATCGTTCGCGCTGACGGAAAAGTCGGGCTTCTACAAGGAGAACCCGGGCACCGACGTCGCGCCGACACAGATGGTGCGCAAGGTCACCGACAAGTCGCGCGGCATCCGCCTGGGCAACTACGTGCAGATCCGCACCATCGAGGACGAGGAACTGGAAAACGTCTGGGGCGGCAAGAAGACCGCCAAGGAAGGCCTGGACGCCATCGTGACGCGCGGCAACGAGCTGCTGGAGCGCTTCCAAAAGGCCAACAAAGGCTGAAGTGGCGGCCGAGAAGCGCGTCACCTTCCGTTCCCCCTGGCTGCCTTGGGCGTTGTTGACGCCCCAGGTGGTCGTGATCGCGCTCTTCTTCTTCTGGCCGGCGGGGCAGGCGCTGATCCAGTCCCTGCAGCAGTCCGACGCCTTCGGCACCTCCGTCGAATGGGTCGGACTGGACAACTTCCGCAACCTCTGGAACGACGACACCTACCTGGCGTCGTTCGCTACGACCGCCGTCTTCTCGATCCTGGTGGCGTCGTTGGGCCTGACCTTATCGCTGCTGCTGGCGGTGTTTGCCGACCGCGTGGTCAAGGGTTCGGGCATCTACCGCACCTTTCTGATCTGGCCTTACGCGGTCGCCCCCGCGGTGGCGGGGGTGCTGTGGCTGTTCATGTTCGCCCCCAGTGTGGGCATCGTTTCCTACCTGCTACGCGAGGGTGGCTTCGAGTGGAACCACCTGCTCAACGGCAACCACGCGATGGCCCTGATCGTGATGGCCGCAGTGTGGAAGCAGATCGCCTACAACTTCCTGTTCTTCCTCGCCGGCCTGCAGTCGATACCGAAGTCGCTCATCGAGGCGGCCGCGATCGACGGCGCGAGGCCCTGGCGCCGCTTCTGGACGATCCAGTTTCCGCTGCTGTCGCCCACCACCTTCTTTCTGCTGGTGATCAACGTCGTGTACGTGTTCCTCGACACCTTCGCCATCGTCGACGCCGCCACCTCGGGTGGGCCGGGCAAGGACACCGCGATCCTGGTCTACAAGCTCTACTACGACGCCTTCAAGGCCCTCGACCTGGGCGCCTCCGCGGCGCAGTCGGTGGTGCTGATGTTCATCGTCGTGATCTTCACGGTGGTCCAGTTCCGCTTCGTCGAGAAGAAAGTGAATTACTGAGATGGTGGAACGCCGCGCAACGTTGGGCATCCTGGCCCATGTGGTGCTGATCCTGGGCGTGCTGATCGTTGCGCTGCCGGTGTACATCACCTTCGTCGCCTCGACGCATGCCAACGACGCGATCATCCATCCGCCGATGCCGCTGACGCCGGGCTCGCACATGATCGAGAACTACAAGGCGGTGCTGACCGGCACGCAGGAGGGCGGCGGCTCGACGGCTTCGGTCGGTCGCATGATGATCGTCAGCCTGGTCACCGCCCTGGTGATCGCAATCGGAAAGATCGCGATCTCGCTCTTGTCGGCCTTCGCCATCGTCTACTTCCGCTTCCCGTTCCGGATGTTCTTCTTCTGGGCCATCTTCGTGACCTTGATGCTGCCGGTGGAAGTGCGCATCGCGCCGACCTACAAGGTGGTGTCGGACCTGGGCATGCTCAACACCTATGCCGGGCTAACGGTGCCGCTCATCGCCTCGGCCACAGCGACTTTCCTGTTCCGCCAGTTCTTCCTGACCGTGCCAGACGAGCTGACCGAGGCCTCGCGCATCGACGGTGCAGGTCCCCTGCGCTTCTTCTGGGATGTGCTGGTGCCTTTGTCGCGCACCAGCATCGCGGCTCTGTTCGTGATCCAGTTCATCTACGGCTGGAACCAGTACCTCTGGCCCTTGCTCGTGACCACGAGCGAGGACATGTACCCGGTGGTGATCGGCATCAAACGCATGATTTCCGGCGGCGACGCGCAAACCGAGTGGGGCACGGTGATGGCCACCGCGATGCTGGCGATGATCCCGCCGGCGCTGGTGGTGCTGCTGATGCAGCGCTGGTTCGTCAAGGGCCTGGTCGATACCGAAAAATAAGAGAGCAAGCATGGGCGCGATCAGCATCCGCGAGGTGGTCAAACGCTACGGCAAGGGGCCGAAGGCGAACCAGGTCATTCATGGCGTCAACGCCGAGATCACCGACGGCGAGTTCATCGTCATCGTCGGTCCCTCGGGCTGTGGCAAGAGCACGCTGTTGCGCATGGTCGCCGGGCTGGAGGAAATCTCGGGCGGCGAGATCTCGATCGCCGGACGGGTGGTCAACGACGTCGAGCCGAGCGAGCGCGACATCGCGATGGTGTTCCAGAACTACGCCCTGTACCCGCACATGAGCGTGTTCGACAACATGGCCTACGGGCTGAAGATCGCCAAGGTGCCGGTGGCCGAGATCAAGGCGCGCGTCGACAAGGCGGCGGCGATCCTGCAGCTCGCGCCCTATCTGGCGCGCAAGCCGCGTGAGTTGTCGGGCGGTCAGCGCCAGCGCGTGGCGATGGGGCGCGCCATCGTGCGCCAGCCGGCGGTGTTCCTGTTCGATGAGCCGCTGTCCAACCTGGACGCGAAGCTGCGCGCCCAGACGCGCCTGGAGATCCAGAAGCTGCACCGCGAACTGGGTGTCACCTCGCTTTTCGTCACCCACGACCAGGTCGAGGCGATGACCCTGGCCGAGCGGATGATCGTGATGAACGCCGGGCGCATGGAGCAGATCGGGACGCCCGAGGAGGTCTATGCCCGACCGGCCACGACCTTCGTCGCCGGCTTCATCGGAAGCCCACCGATGAATCTGCTCGAGGGCGTCGCCGACGGCAGCCGCTTCCAGATCGGCGCTGTGACGCTGCCCTTGCCGCAGGCCGCGCCGCGCGGCGGCCCCTTGCTGCTCGGTGTGCGCCCCGAGCATGCCGACCCGGCCGACACCGGTTGGGCGCTGAAGGTCGAGATGGTGGAAATGCTGGGCGCCGAGCGCCTGGTCTATGGTCGCCTGGGCGATGCCGCATTCACGTTACGCATGGATGCCACCCTGCCCTCGCCGCAACTCGGCGACACCGTATATCTGCAGGTCGCGGGCGAGCACCTGCACTGGTTCGACCGCGAATCTCAGCATCGCGTATGAAGCTGGCCGATTGGCCTTATCCGCGCTGGATCGCCCATCGCGGCGCCGGCAAGCTGGCGCCGGAGAACACACTGGCCGCATTCCGGCTCGGTGCCCATCATGGTTATCGGGCCTTCGAGTGCGACGTCAAGCTGAGCCGCGACGGGGTGCCGTTCCTCCTGCACGACGACACCCTCGACCGCACCAGCAATGCCCAGGGCGACGCGGGCGCGCGCCCCTGGGACGCGTTGTCGCTGCTCGATGCCGGGGCTTGGCATAGTCGCGCTTATGCTGGCGAACCGCTGGCCAGCTTCGCTGCCGTCGCCGCCTACTGCCTGCGCAATCGCCACGCGCTGAACATCGAGATCAAGCCGTCGCCGGGTCGCGAGCGGGAGACCGGTGAGGTGGTAGCGCGTGACGCGGCGCTGCGCTGGGCTGGCCAGGACGTGCTGCCCCTGCTGAGTTCGTTCAAGCCCGAATCACTCGAAGGCGCGATGGTGGGTGCAGCCTCGTTGCCCCGGGCGCTGTTGCTCGACAAGCTGTGGGAAGGTTGGTTCGACCGAGCACAGGCCCTGGGCTGCGTGGCCGTCGTGGCCAATCACAAGTTGTTCGATCGCCCCCTCGTCGACCGCCTCCACGACGCCGGCCTGCGCGCGCTGGCCTACACCGTCAACGAGGACGCAGCCGCCACGGCCCTGCTCAGCCTCGGACTGGACGGTCTGATCACCGACGCGGTCGATCGCTTCGCGCCTTAGCGTCGCACCGGTCAAGCCCCTTGGCTGGCCGCGGGCAAAGCGACAAGGCCTTCGGCACCGAGCTGGTCCTCGCCGGTGTCCGGCGCCGGCAGCGCGCGGACACCGCGCAACAAGGGGTGGCGCCATGCCGCCAGCGAAACGGCCAGGGCACCGCAACCGGCGAACACCAGCGACGCGCGCAGATCGACATGCTCGCCGAGCCAGCCACCGATCAAGGCGCCGGGGCCTGCCGGCAACAAGATCAGCCAGCGCATCGTGCTGGTCATGCGGCCGAGCAGCGGCGCGGGCGTGACAGCCTGGCGCAAGGACAGGAAGTTGATGAAGATCAGCACCGCACCGAAGCCGAAGCAGACCAGCATTGCCGCGAACATCAGCGGGCCCAGTGCGTTGGCGGGTGCCAATGCGAGCAGCAGCCAGCCGACGCCGCACACGGCCAGGCCCAGGAGCAGACAGGGGCCCGGTCCGACGCGCGCCGAAATGCGGTGGCCCAGGGTGCTGGCGGCGATGGTGCCGACACCCAGGCCGATGAAAGACAGGCCGATCTGAGACTCGCTCATCCCCAGCGTGCGCGTTGCAAACAGGATCTGCACGACGATCGCCGCGTGATGGCACATCTGCCACACGCCGACGCTGAGCGCCATCGCCACGAGCAACGGCGTGCCGCGCACGAAGTGCAGACCGGCGCGCAGGTCGCGCCAGAAGTGGGCGTCCTTGGGCTTGATCAGCGGCTCATGCACCTTCACACCGCGCAGGATGGCCACCGAGGCCAACACCATCAGCCCGTCCAGCAACAGGGCCATCGGCGCACCGACAGCCTTGATCAGCACGCCGGCAAAGCCCGGTCCGGCCACTTCTGCGCCCGAGCTCGCAAGGGCGTTGCGTGCGTGGGCTTCGACCAGCCGCTCGCGCGGCACCACCTGGGTGAGCACGATTTGCGCCGCAGCACCGGCCACGACGTAGACGCAGCCCATCAGGAAGCCGACCGCGTACATCCAGGGCATTGAAAGCCAGCCCAGCGCCCAGGCGAGAGGCACGCTGCACACGATGAGGCCGATCGCGGCTTCGCCGGCGATGTAGACCGGCAGCTTGCGAACGCGGTCGAGCCAGACCCCGCTGGGCAGGCTGAGCAGTACGAAGGGCGCAATCTCCATGGCCACCAGCACGCCCATCTGGGTCGGGGTGGCCTGCAGCAGCACGGCAGCGGTGAGCGGCAGCGCCAGCATCGTGATCTGGCCACCCAGGGAGCTGATCAGGATCGAGCTCCACAGGCGCCGGAACACGAGGTCGCGCAGAAGGTCGTCGGGCGGCAGCGCAAAACGCTGCTTCAGGGATTCAAGGATTCGGCGGGTCATGAAGGTCTTTTCGGCGGGGCGGTCTCGTGGACCGGTGCAGACGCCAGGCCGAAAAAAACTTCGGGCCTGACGCCGATCTCTCGGCGCAGGCCCGGATGGGGCGATGCCGAGAAGGCTTAGCGCGTTGCCGCCAGTGCACCCAGCACCGGCATGCCGCGGCTGCAGCGTCGGTTCGGGATGTCGTGGGTAGTCATGGCGCAGTCTCCGGCACTCGAGAAGTTGGCAACCATGCTAGCAGCGGCGCACGCTCAGGGGCAAGCCGGACCCGCCCTAACTGCGGTAGTCGGCGTTGATGCTGACGTAATCGTGCGACAGATCGCAGGTCCAGACCGTGGCCTGCGCGGCGCCGCGATGCAGGTCGACCCGGATCGTGATCTCGGCCTGCTGCATCACCTGCTGGCCCTGCGTTTCCAGGTAGTCAGGGTGGCGACCGCCGCGCACGACCACATGCACCTCGTCGAGGAAGAGGTCGATCAGCGACTGGTCGAGATCGCCGATGCCGGCATAGCCGACGGCGGCCAGGATCCGGCCGAGGTTGGGGTCGCTGGCGAAGAACGCCGTCTTCACCAGGGGTGAATGCGCAATCGCATAAGCCGCGAGCCGGCATTCGTCCTGGGTGCGGCCACCCTCGACGCGCACGGTGATGAACTTGGTGGCGCCCTCGCCGTCGCGCACGATGGCTTGCGCCAGCTGCCGCGAGACGGCGAACACGGCTTCGCGCAGCAGGTCCCCCTCGGGCGAATCGAGTTGCGTGATCTCGGCGTGTCCGGCCTTGCGTGTGGCCATCAGCACGAAAGAGTCGTTGGTGCTGGTGTCGCCGTCGATCGTGATGCGGTTGAAACTCTGATCGGCGGCCTCGCGCACCAGCGTTTGCAACAGCGGCAGCCCGATGACAGCGTCGGTAGCCACGAAGCCGAGCATCGTGGCCATGTTCGGGCGGATCATGCCCGCACCCTTGGCGATGCCGGTCACGGTCACCGTGCGGTCGCCGATCGTGAGCCGCCGCGACGACGCCTTGGGCAGGGTGTCGGTTGTCATGATGCCCTCGGCCGCCTCGAGCCAGTGGTCAGGCGCGGCATCCGCCAACGCCGTCGGCAG
>JAZKIW010000167.1:0-11242 GCA_040384625.1 Pseudomonadota bacterium
AGCTTTTGTGCAGCAGCCAGGTCACCGCGCTCCAAGGCCTGGCCGGCCAGACGGGCTAGACCGCCGATGCCACCCAGCGGGCCGCGCAAGTCGTGCGACACCTGCCTGTTGAAACCCTCAAGGCCGGCGATCACTTCGCGCAATTCGCAAGTGCGCGCTTCGACCTTTGCTTCGAGCGAGGCGTTCATTCGCGCCAGTGCGTCTTCCGCCGTGGCGCGCCGCGCCACCTCCTCCAGCAACAAGCGCCGACGTCTCAGCAAGGACACCGTCAACAGCGTCAGGCCGATCACCAGCATTGGAACGAATCCCCAGTAGCGCAAGTGCGCAGATGGCGAACCGAGAGCGGCAAGCACGATTGCCGTACCTGGCACGAGCAGAAATGCGAGCGCAATGTAGAGATGCCCGGCAGAGCGTTCACGCCGCTCGGCCCACCAGGCGACGCCGGCGAGGCCGAAGAACGGCGCGGTCAATATCAAATTCCAGACATGGCGTTTGAACTGCCAAATCGATAGGTCGACGCCGGTTGCGATCACGCCGCAGACAACGAGCGGCATCAATAGCAGCGCCAACACCATTGTTCGTGCACGCCCTTGCATGCCCACGTAAAGCGTCAGCCCAACGCAGAGGCAGCCGATCGCAATCAAGATGACCAGAAACCAGCCGCCCACTGCCGAGACCCACGTCGGCTCGGTGGGCAGATGGCGAGCGTTGTTGCCAACGAACACCGCCATCAGGGCCATTGCCCACGCAAACCAACCCATGCCGGGCTCGTGATCGCGCAGCTTGAGGGTTCCGTACAGTGCCGCCAGAACCCACAGCAGCGCCGCGATCAGATCCGTGACCGTGAACGGTGGTTGAAGCCAGTCTGCTTGCACGGGGGGGCTTGTCGGTCGTGATTAGGAAGCTTACGCGACGCCCGGCCCGCCGGTCCCATCTGCAGCGCCCGTCACCCTTCGGCCGTCCTGATCAGATGCGCGGGCGGCGAGACGCCGCGATCGCGTTACCGTTTCCGCCGAGCGCCTTGCGCCGCACGGCGGACGCGCCATCGGGCTCTCAGGTGCATCCATTGGTGTTCCAGCCACAAGGTCGCGCGTCCCACCGGTTTTTGCAGGAACGGCACGTCGATCGCGATGAGCAGCAGGCCGAGCGGCAAAAACTCGATGCCCACGACCGGCAGAAACCAGAAGAAGCTGGCAGCGATGAAAAGCAGCCCGAGCGGCAGGCGGACCGCGCGGGCCTTGGGGTTGCGCAGCCAGCGGATTGCCCGGCACAGCGGGTCGGGCAGCTCGCGCTGCAGTCCGTCGAGCGCGGCGTCCAGCACCTGCTTGCCGGTGCCGGACGCGGCCGCTTGGACTTGTGCAGGTTCATTCATTGGGGATCCGCCGGTCCGTTGGGTCGCGACGACAGGTTGGGTTGTACGGTCGTCATGGGGCCTCCTGGGGAATTGTTGTTGCCAACGCGGCCGAGAGCGCGAAGCCGCTGCTGAGCGCCGCGATCCACATCGCACGATCAAGAGAGGCTTTTCGCATGTTTGCTCCTTGCCCGCGACGCTGCTTCACAAGCGAGGCGGTCGCTTCGCCCGGTTGATCAACCCGGCAAACGACATGCCCGTCCCAAAACTAGGCGACCTCGTTCCCGGCCAACGTCGCGGCAGTGACGTTGGGGCGAATGGGGTGCAGAGTGAGATTGGCCATCTGCTGGTCACGGCCAGCTGCGAGTTGTCGGAGGGTAGGTCTGTGCGGCGAGCTGGTGCGCATGCGCTGCCGGGCGAAGCGAACTCGCTGTCGGACCATGCGGCGCTGCTGTGTCGAATTGAGGTGGGCGCTTGAGTCCTACGTTATCCGTTCACCATCCGGCCGACATTACTCCATGAGCTTGAATTTCAGCCGCTGCACCAAGGCCCTCTCTTGGATGAGGTTCTCTAGCGCGTACCTCCGGAAGCCATCGCCGTCGAGGTACAAGACCGGCGCAAGGAGCTTGTCGCACTCTGCTTCGAACTCTGTGCTTTGAATCGCTTGCTTGAAGACTTGCCGCAGCCTTGCAAGCATCGGATCCTTGATCCCAGCAGGACCACCCAGACCGACAGTTCCGTCGAACACCAGCGGGTGCCCCAACTCCTTCATGGTCGGCACGGAGGGGTATCGTGCCAACCTCTGTTCATTCCAGATCGCCAGCAGTCGACACCTGCCGCTGTCGACCTCCGAAGCCCAGATTGGCGACTCGGCCATTAGGTCGACCTCTCCGCCCAGCAAGGCGTGAAGCGATTCGGGGCCTCCCTTGAAGGGAACATGGCGCAGCTGGATGGAAGCACGATCGGCGAAGTCCTCCATCGCGGCATGTGTGATCGAGGCCACGCCCGATGTCGCGTACGTGATGTGCCCGGGCCTTTCCTTCGCCGCGGCGACGATGTCGGCCACGCTGCGATAGGACCGATCTGACCGTGCGACGAGACCATGCGTCTGACCGACCACTCGGGCGATGAAACTGAAGTCGTTGGCGGCATCGATCTGGGTCTTGCCAAGGGCGCGCAAGCGGTTCAGTGTCATGGGCACGATGCCGATCGTGTAGCCATCGGACTTTGCGCGCATCAAGGCCTGGGCTGCGATGAGGGTCGAGCCACCAGGCTTGTTCTCGATCACGAACGATTGACCCATTGCCCCCGCGGCCAGCTGGGTCAGTGCACGCACAGTTCGGTCAGTGGTGCCACCAGCGGGGAAGGGCACGATCACCCGGATCGGGCGACTGGGGTAGCCCTCACCCGCTAAGACCGGTGTGCTGATCGCTTCCAGCGCCGTTGCTGCGCCGAGCGCAAGCCATCTGCGCCTTGTCAGAGCTCTCTGGTAGCCGAAATCCATCTTGTCCGTCAAAGGTGTCGAGTCTCTGACCATTGTGGCTGCACCAATCCATTGAGCGCGATCCGAAGACAATGGCGGCGATGGACATTCGCCAGCTGCGCTATTTCACAGCCGTCGCAGAAGAGCTGAACTTCACGCGCGCCGCGCAGCGCCTGCACATCACGCAACCCCCGCTGACCAGACAGATCCAGGCGCTAGAGGCCAGTCTGGGGGTCGAATTGTTCCTTCGCAAGTCTCAAGGTGTCCTGCTGACCGAAGCCGGGAAGACGCTGCTCGCCGATGCACGCAACCTGGCCTCGCTCATGGAGCAGTCGGTTGAGCGCGCCCACATGGCAGGGCGTGGCCAAGGCGGTCGGCTGGACATCGGCTTCTTCGGGACTTCCGCCTTCGACTTGTTGCCGCGGGTGCTCGCCGCCTATCGTCAGTCGTACCCTCGGGTGAAGCTGGTCCTTCACCCGGGGCAGACGCCGGCGCAGGTGTTGGCCTTGCGCCAGGGTCGGGTTGCCGTGGTGTTCGAGCGTCAGGTGCCCCAGGAGCCCGACATACAGGTCGAACTTGCGGCACAGGAGCGTGTGCTTGTCGCGTTGCCAGCGGCGCATCGTCTTGCGCGACGCAAGCTCATCGACGTCGATGACCTGCGCAACGAGCCGATGATCCTCCCGGAGGGCCTGCCGCCCCAGATGAGCGGCATGGCTGTCAGAGTATTCCGGTCGCATGGCTTCGAGCCGAAGCATGGGCCGCGCTGTCGAGACATGACCAGCGGCACCATGCTAGTCGCGGCCGGTGCGGGGGTCTTCCTGGTTCCCGAATCGATGTCGGTGCTGGGTATGCCCGGCGTGTCCTATCACCCTCTGCGGAGCAGGGAGAAGTTCGACATGTATTGCTTCTACCTCCGTGACCATCAGTCGCCGCTGATCGAGGGGTTGCTCGGCATCGTGCGAGGACTTCATGGCCCGACTCGGCGCGGAGCGAACTAAGGGCGCTGGTCTTTGCGAAACGCCCGCGCGGTTGCAAGCATCGTTTGCAAGAGGGGCGAAGTCTCGCCTCGCAGGTAGTAGCAGTGCAGATCCATAAAGGCGGCGGGCTCGTGCCTTAAGGCGCGATAGACGATGCCCGGAAATCCGACATGGGTGATGGAACGGGGTACCAGCGCGACGCCGGTGTCAAGGCACGCGAGCAGGGTCGCCATGACGAGGTCGCTGGCCGCGGGCGCGAACTGAGGTTCGAAGCCATTGCGCCTACATAGATCGATGGCCGTAGCCGCGGCGACGGGCGAACTGCCGAGAATGATCTTCTGACCCTTTAGCAACTTGATGTCCAGGATCTTCCTTTTCGCCAGCGGATTGGACTCGCTCATCGCAACCATTAGAGGTTCGCGGGCGACAAGCTCAACCTCGAGGTCCGGCTCGTTGCTGGGCAGAAGGCGCTCGAACACGATGAGCACCCGCCGTTGCCGCAAGGCTGTGATCTGGTCCGGCGTCTGGGCGTAGTGAAAAGACAAGTCGACGTCGGGGTACGCGCGTCGAAATCGCGCTAGAAGCTGCGGCACCACACCGAAGACACCGGTTCCGTACAAACCGATATCGAGTCGTCCTGACTGCCCACGGGCTGCGCGCTGCGCACGCTCTGCGGCTTGGCCGAGCAGACTGAACATGCCGCGCGCGTCGCGCAGGAACGCTTCACCCCCCTGGGTGAGGGTCATGCCACGCGGGGTTCGGCTGAACAGTTGTACACCAAGCTCCTGTTCCAGCGCTTGGATGTGGCGCGTCAGGGGCGGCTCTGACAGAGACAGACGCTTGGCCGCGCGACCCAAGTGACGCTCCTCAGCAACCGCCACAAAGTAGGTGAGCTGGCGGACATCCATGGCGATCATCTTACCGAAAAGGTATTGCTAGCCACTGATTCAGCATTGGACGTTTCACGCTCTGGTTTCCAGACTCCAACCGTCCTGCCACCAAACAAGCCATAGGAGACACCATGTCACTTCTCTCTCTCGCGGCGCACCTTCGAAAGAAGCGCGCCCTCTCGTTGGTCTTCGCCGCAGCGCTGTCTGCCTGCGGGGGTGGCGGAAGTCCGAGCGCTGGCCTCGAGCAACTCGCGGCGGTCAAGCCAGACCAGTTCACCGATGCCCAAGGTGTCGTGCAACCCACCTTGGGTTCAAGGACCAAGGCGATCCTCAAATTCGGTCAGTTCACGTACCGCGACCTCAACACCAACGGCAAACTCGACCAGTACGAGAACTGGCGGCTGCCGGTCGACGTTCGGGTGGCCGACCTGGTCAAGCAGATGACGCTGGACGAAAAGGCCGGGATGTTGCTGATCGACACGCTCAGCGCGCCCAACCAAGGCTCGCCGCTCATTGGGGCGACGGCGCTGCGCTTCGTCAATGACGAGAACATGAAACGCTTCATCTTCCGAAGCACGGTTCAAGTTGGCCCTACCGGCGTGAGCCCCGTTTGGGCGGCCCAGTTCACCAACGCTGTCCAGGAGCTGGCAGAGGCGACGCGCCTCGGCATCCCGGTCATCTTCAAATCGAACGCGCGCAATCACTACGACCGCAACGCGCGCCAGGGCATCAATGAACCCGCGGGCTCGTTCTCGCAGTGGCCCAAGGAGCCCGGCCTGGCGGCGATCCGCGACATGGCCGTGATCCGAGACTTCGGCGAGACGATCGGCACCGAGTGGGCCGCGATTGGCCTGCGCGGCTCGTATGCGTACATGTTCGATACCGCGACCGACCCGCGCTGGTTCCGGGTCCACGAGACCTTCAGCGAGGACGCCGACCTCAACGCCGACATCGCCAAGAACCTGGTGCAGAGCTGGCAAGGCGGGACGGTCAGTCCGAACACCAAGGTGGCGATGACGATCAAGCACTTCCCGGGTGGTGGCCCTGCCGCAGGCGGACTCGACGCGCACTACACGTTCGGCAAGTTCGCCAGTTATTCGGGCGGCCGCTTCGCGGACCACCTGAAGCCGTTCCAGGCCGCGATCGACGCGGGTGTGTCGGCGATCATGCCGTACTACAGTGTGCCGGAGAACCTGACCTATGACGGCGTCACCTTCGACGAGGTGGGCTTTGCCTTCAACAAGCAGGCCATCACCGACCTGCTGAAGACCAAGATGGGCTTCAAGGGCTACGTCAACTCCGACACCGGCATCATCGGGTCCCGCGCCTGGGGCATGGAGGACAAGACCGTTGCGCAGCAGATCGCGGCTGCCATCAACGCTGGCACGGATGTGCTGTCGGGCTTCAACTCGAAGCAAGCCATCATCGACGTTGTGAACAGCGGGCTCGTGTCGCAGACGAGGCTGGACGAGGCGGTGACGTCTCTGCTCAAGGAGCAGTTCGCGCTGGGCTTGTTCGAGAACCCCTACGTCGACGACAGCAAGGCCAACGACATCGTCGGCAAGCCCTCGTTCCTAGCGAAGGCGCTGGACGCGCAGCGCAAGTCCCTGACCTTGCTCAAGAACGACGCCACGCTGCCGCTGGCGACGCCGACGCCGGCAGCTCCCGTGCGGCTGTACTCCATCAACCTCAATTCGACGATCCTCGGCGACGCGGCCTACGGTGGCTATCAGGTGACGACGGGCGACCGCACGGCAGCCAACGGCAACACGCGTGCCCCGGTCCCGGCGGGCACCCACTACGCGGTCATTCGAGTGGAGGTGTCGAATGCCTCGGGCAGCTACCGCAGCAACGGTGCAACCACGGGTGCCAACCCCGCATTCATCAATCCCCGCACCGGGCTGACCTGGGGCGCCCAGGATCCCGCGGGGATCGACAACGGGCTGAACTTTGGCGGCGCGTTCCCTTGGGAGGTCAATACGCTGGACTTCACCGGCATGGCGGCCGCGCAGTCCTGGCGCATTTCGCCCACGCTGCCGGACATCAAGGCAACGATGGCAGAGGCCAATGCGGTAGGGGCAAAGGTGGTGCTGAGCGTCTACTTCCGGCAACCCTACGTGCTGGACGATGCTAGCGGCCTCAAGAGCGCCAGTGCGATCGTGGCGAACTACGGTGTCAGCGACACCGCCTTGATGGATGTGCTGACGGGCAAACACAAGCCGCAAGGGAAGTTGCCCTGGGCGTTGGCCAACAAGCCGGCTGCAGTTGTGACGCAGGACCCTGACGCACCGGGCTATGCGGCCGCGGACACGCTCTACCCGTTCGGGCATGGCTTGACATACTGACAGGACTACCGAGGGCTCGGCGTCAGGGGGCCCGCTAAAGGCGGGCCTCTTTTCGCTGACAGACTCGCAACCCGCGCGGACACGCGGGGCAATTGGCCCGCCAGCTCTTCTGCAGTTGCTCCGTGCAGCCCTGCGTCGCCAGGCGCCACTAGCCTTCATGTCACTGAGGAGCCGAGCGTTAGATGAGGCGTCAGGTGACCCCTGGGCGGCCCTGCTTGCGTCTGCGCCGGGGTTTCTGAGAGGACTGGTTCCACGCTCGGCCGGGCGCCATCTTCGGCACGCCAGGCGAGTTGCGGGTAGGGCTGACCCGGGAGCGGTGCGGCAATCACTTGGGGGTCCAGATGCATGTTTTGGTGCTCCTCTGCGACCCGAATGTTGCAGTTTCAACACTCGCGCGTCATCCCCCTAACGAGAACCTTGTCAGGAACCGCGGGGGCACACAGGCACCGCAATAAGAAAAGCCCGAGGATGCCTCGCTGCTGGCCGGCGTGCGCGCCGAAATCGATCAGCTGATCGCTGCCGACGATGCGCTGCTCGGCCGTTTCGCTGCGGCCATCGACTCGTTTCCCGATGCTTCGGGCGGTTGGTGGAATCGCGTGCTCTTCATCGGTGACGCCGACAAGCAGGCGCTGGATTTGAAGAAAGCCGGCATCTTCCCTATCGTGCACGGCGTGCGCACGTTCGCGCTGCGCGAACACGTGCACGCGCAGGGCACGGCGCTGCGGCTCGATGCGTTGGTGACTGCGGGTCGATTGCCGGCGAGTATCGCCACCGACCTCACCGACAGCCTGCACTTCATGATGACGCTGAAGCTGAAGGCCGGACTGGCCGAGTCCGAGATCGGGCGTAGCGTGAGCGGTGTCGTCGCGACCAATCGTTTGAGCAGCCTGGAGCGTGATCTGCTTAAGGATGCGTTTGCGGTGGTCAAGCGCTTCAAGACACTGGTGCGGCACCAGTTCCACCTGGAAGCGTGATGCGTAAGTGCTGGGCCTACCTTTGGCGCAGTTGGCTGCTCTACCACCTGGCCGACCCGCATTTCGCGTTCATGTGCGACGCGCCGCCCGATGGCGAATGGGTGGCGCTGGACTGCGAAACCACCGGCCTGGACGTCAAGCGCGACCGGATCATCTCCATTGGTGCGGTACGCATTGTGGGTAACCGAATGCTGACGAGCCAACGGCTTGAACTGCTGGTGCGGCCCGAGCGTGCGCTGAAGGCTGACAGCGTTCGTGTTCACCGGCTGCGCGAGCAGGATGTCGCCCAGGGGATGAGTCCCGAGAAAGCCATGCGCCGGCTGCTGGACTTCATCGGCAGCAGACCGCTGGTGGGCTACTACCTCGAGTTCGACGTGGCCATGGTGAACCGCGAAATCCGGCCGCTGCTGGGGGTGGGCCTGCCGCAACGCAAGATCGAGGTCTCGTCGATGTACTACGACTTCAAGAATCGTCAACGGCCGCCGCACGAGCGCGGCGGCGTCATCGATCTGCGCTTCGCGACCATGATGAACGACCTCGCACTGCCACTGCGTGATGCGCATGATGCGCTGAACGACGCAGTGATGGCAGGGCTGGCATTTCTGAAGTTGCGGCGCTTGTTGAGCGAATCCTGACCTGGGTCCGTGCAACTTCGTACTTCACGACAGTCGCGCACTCATCGAAACAGCAAGCAGGCCATACTGGCGCCACCCAGTTGCACTGTGGTCGATAAATGGCGTCAGTCCACCCAGGTGTCCAGCTGAGTTCACCAGGAGCTCGATCGATTGGTCGGATAGCCGGCAGTGGGGTGACCACAGCGTAGCCCACGGAGCTCAGCGCCAGAATGCTGGCTGCGGCAATCCCGGCATAGCAGACCATCACCGCGCGCCCCGCGGATTTCATGGTTTCCACGTTCTTTGTGGACTGGCGACCAAGAATCAGCGCAGATCGAACTCAAGCGTTTGGTCGACGGCCTCTTCAAACATCCGGTTATGCATCCACGCGTTTAGTCCACGCCAGGGCCCCGCCGGCCACGATGAATACTCCCCCCGTAATGCGATTGAAGACGCCTTGAGCGTTCAATGCGTCCACGCTCTTGCCAAGCTTCGCGCCTATGGCCGCGTAAAGGCTCATGACCGCAAAGGCAACCACGCACCAAGTCGCGCTCAGTATGGCTGTCTGGCTAAAGAGAGGCGCGTTGGTGTCGACAAACTGTGGAAACAGCGCACCGAAGAAGAGTAGGTCTTTTGGGTTGCTGATGCCGACGAGGAAGCCGGTGCGCAAAAGCCTCCTGAGCGGCGTGGTTGTCGGCTGTGATGCTCTCGTGACGGTCTTGGCGCCGACAATTGACTCGTTCGGGCGCGACCGCCAGATCGATATGCCAAGGTAGATGAGGTAAGCGGCACCAACGTACTTGACGACATTGAAGAGCGTGCCGGACGAAGCGAGAAGAGCGCCGAGACCAGCCAATGACAAGACGATCAGCGCGAGCGACGAGAGGACAAGCCCAAGAACTGTCACCAGGGTTCGCAGGCGGCCATGCGCGACGCCATGGCTCAGGCACAAGGCTGCCGCCGGTCCCGGCATGACAATGACTGCGATGACAACGGAGGTGAAGAGAAGCCAGTGAGTGAGAGACATAGACATTCCTTGTTTGGCGTGCTGCATAACAGCGCTTCAGGACCGCCCCTCGGGTACTCGCAGCTGCCTTGGCTACACGCCGAGCGAAGGGGTCGTCATCTAAGGGCGCGTGCGCAAATATTCGAGCCTTTCCTCGACGATCCAAGGCCCTCCTGCAGTGGATGTTTCACTGACAGTGTTGACGCGGCCCTGTGCGGCCTCTGCGATCGTAAAACGGACCTGAACCTTGTCGGCACCCGTGCCGCGCTCTGATCTGAAGAGAAAGCCTTTGGGAATGCGCTGTCCTCTCTCCGTGCTCACGCCTCCCCTTGCGCCGAAGCCGTGATACAGGTATTCGCCACTCAGTGGGTCGTAGCTATACACGCCTAGAGTCTCCCGAGTGCCGTTAGCGCCTTGCACGCGCGCTCTGCAGACGATGTGCCGTCGACCTTCAGCCAGCCAGGAGCACGTCTCTCGATAGCCCTCTTGCTTGTTGTCCAAAATGGTCCAGATCCCTTCGTAGAAGGACAACGCCTCATGCGGCTCCGAACGCGTTGACGGCGAAGGCAAACCGGTAGGCTGAGAGTTGGCGCACCCGCTGACAGACACGAGCCAAGTGGCGAGCGCAACGCTGCGAATCAAGACGGTCAGGTTCATCAGCATGTCGGGAGCCTACAGCGCTTTGACCACGCACTGAGATGCCTCGAGAACTTCGGTCGACGAGCGGCCCGGTTTGGTCGTTCCGCGGTCCCTATCGATCGCCCAACTCCGGCTGAGCTGGAGCAAAAAGAGTGCACAACCAGACATCGCTACGGATGCTCGGGGATGAAGTGCGCCGGCTCGGCGAATCAACGGCGATCGACGGCATCGGCCATCTCGGATAGCCAGGTAGCCGCCTCTTCAAAGGCCCGGGTCGAGCGCTCGGCGCGCCCACGGATGTACGCACCTTCAATGGTTGTCATCAACAGGCCGGCAAAGGAGCGAGCACGGCGTCGGTCAGCGATGCCGATGTGGGCCGCAATGAGTTCGACCATCCGATCGAAAAACGACTGCACGACCACTCGCAGTGCTTCCAGGCTGTCGTCCAGGTCAAGGCTCACCGTGCCTGCCAGACAGCTCGACTGAAAACCGGCCTCGGCCAGACGCGTCGCCGGCAGCTTGAGAAGGCGCTTCACCTTCTGCCCCGGAGTGCCTGGGCCCGCGAGCGCCTTGCCGTAGAGCTCGAGCGCCTGGCTCGCATAGATCGATATCGCCTCACCGGCAATCTGGCGTTTGCCCTCTGGGAAGAAGTGATAGAGCGAGCCCTTGGGTGCAGCGCCTTCGGCCAAGATCTCGTTGATCCCAATGCCCGCGTAGCCTGTACGCCGCATCAGAAGGATGGTCGCCGCAACGACGCGGTCTCTCGTTGTCTGTGAATTTGACTCAAGCATGCTTGAATTATAACTAGACCAGTCTGTATAATTTGTCACCCCACCGGAAGGAGTCTGGAATGAACGCACCGACACTTGATGCTCGCTCCGTGGTGAGCGCGGCAGAGTGGGAGCAGCGTGTGGCATTGGCCGCCTGTTACCGATTGGTGGCGCGCTTCGGTTGGGACGACCT
>JAZKIW010000168.1:0-7262 GCA_040384625.1 Pseudomonadota bacterium
CGGCATCGGTCTGGATGAAGTTCTCGAAGGTGTTGATGCCGAGCTGGTTGCGGCCGAGCGCGCTGACGATGCCGGCGGTGACGGTCTGGCCCACACCGAAGGGATTGCCGATCGCCAGCACGGCGTCGCCGACCTGCACCTGGTCGATGTTGCCGAAGGTGATGGCGGGCAGCTTGTCCAGGCTGATCTTCAGCACGGCCACGTCGCTGTCGGGGTCGGTGCCGACCAGCTTGGCCTGTGCCTGGCGACCATCGGCGAGCAGCACTTCGATGTCGTCTGCGCCCTCGACCACATGGTTGTTGGTGATCAGGTAGCCCTCGGGCGAGACGATCACCCCCGAGCCGAGGCCACGCTGTGGCTGATCCTGCGGACTGCGGTCGCCGAAAAAGAAGCGAAACCAGGGATCATCGGCCTGTGGGCGGCGCGGACTGACCTTGCTGGCAACGATGCTGACCACGGCGGGCGCCGCCCGCTGCGCTGCGGCGCGGTAGCCTGCGGCGCCACTGGCGGCCGCCACGGGCGACAGTGGCGCACTGGCGATCGACACGATCTGCGGCAACATGCGGCCCGGTGAGCGGCCGAGCCACTCGGGTTTGAAGGTGGCCACGACGAACATCAGGGCCACCGCTACGGTGACGGCCTGCGAAAAGATCAACCAGGTTTTGCGCATAGAAACCAGATGAGGGTGCGATGGCCCAACGCAATGAGCTCGAGAGCTACCTCCAAACCCTGCTGGCGGTGGACCGCTTCAAGGATTATGGGCCGAACGGTTTGCAGGTCGAGGGCCGCGCCAGCCTCCACCGCATCGTGTCGGGCGTGACCGCGAGCTTGGCCCTGATCGACGCGGCTGTCGACGCCGGTGCGGATGCGATCCTGGTCCACCACGGCCTGTTCTGGCGCGGCCAGGATGGGCGTCTCGTCGGCTGGCTGGGCGAGCGCGTGCGGCGCCTGATGGCGCACGGGATCAATCTGTTCGCATACCACCTGCCGCTCGACGCACACGCCGAATTCGGCAACAACGCCCAGTTTGGCGCCCGTCTCGGGTTGGTCGCCGATGCGCGATTCGGTGAACAGGATCTGGGATTCGCTGCGGCCGCAGGCCAACACAACTCACTGTCGACACTGGTGGCCCACGTGCAGGCCGCGCTCGGCGGCCGTGCGCCCCTGGTGCTGCCCGGTGATGGCCGCCCGCTGCGCCGCATCGGTTGGTGCACCGGCGGCGCCCAGGGCTACTTCGAAGCTGCGATCGACGCCGGTGTCGATGCCTTCCTGACAGGCGAGGTCTCGGAGCCGCAGGCGCACCTGGCGCGCGAGACCGGTGTGGCCTTCCTGGCCTGCGGTCACCACGCCACCGAGTGCTTTGGTGCCCCCGCGCTGGCAGCGCACGTGGCCGAACGCTTCGGCCTTGAACACCGTTTCATCGAAATCGCCAACCCCGCGTGAACTCGGACGCGGCGGTTGGCGATCGCTTGTGTCAACTCAGAACGACAGCTGCGCACCGAGCGAGAAGGTGTCGACATTGCTCTTTGCGCCGAAGGCGTCGATGCGGTACCGCTCCCACTCGCCGCGCAGGGCGGTGTTGCTATTGAGCTGGTACTGGGCGCCCAAGCCGTACTTTGGGGCCGTTCCGCGATCCTTGAGGCCGCCGGCCGTGGTCTTGATCTGGCCCACGCCGGCACGCGCGAGCGCTGTCCAGCTCGTCGACAGGGGCAGCAGGCCGACCGCGTCGAGTGCATACCCGTCGGCCTTGGCCTCACCCAGTGGGCCGGACACTCGGCCCAGGCGCACGGCGCTCAGTTCGGCCGCGAAGTTGGGATGCATGCGGTAGCCGCCATAGAGCTTGTAGGCGGTGCCGGAGCTGTCGCCGCTGATGCCGCCGACGCTGTCGGCCTTCCAGTCGGGCTTGCCGACCGTGGCGCCGACATATGGGCCCAGGCGGGCATCCTGCGCCAACGCCGGTGCTGCATGCACCGCGGTGATCAGGGCGACAGCACCGAGCAGGCTCAGCATCAACGGCGAAGTTCGGGTTCGGGATCGAAGTCGGTTCTGCGTTTGCATGGTGATTCCTTCATCTGGGTTGAATGGCATTGGGACGCGCCGTTTCCGGCCCGTGAGCCATGTTGGGTGAACCGGGTGAACGCGAGGAAAGGCAACGGTGAAGTCTTGTTGCGCCGAGGGCGAGTTCCGCGCTCAATAGTTGTCAGGGCGTGAGGGCTGCAAGTGAATGCGACGGAGGTGACAATCCGGCGCATGGACCCAGCCCGGTTGCCGCTGCTGATCACGATGGGGGATCCCGTCGGGATCGGCCCGGAGATCATCGTGCGAGCCTTCCAGCGCGGCGCTTGCGAAGGCTGCATCGTCGTCGGCGACGCGTCGGCTATGCAGCGTGCATTGCATGTCGTGGGCCGGCCGATGCCCGTCGCGCAGCTGGACGCACCCACGGACGCCGCCCCGTCGGGCCATCTGCCGGTGTGGGCTCCCGAGTTGGCCGATGACGACCTGGGTTCCCTGCCCTGGGGCCGCGTCGATGCGCGGGCCGGGAGGGCGGCGGCTGCCTGCGTGAGCGGCGCGGCGCAGGCCCTGATGCGCGGCCAAGGCCGCGCGATGGTGACTGCGCCACTGCACAAGGCCGCGCTGGCGGCGGCCGGCGTGCCTTACCCCGGCCACACCGAGATGCTGCAGGCGCTGGCAGGCGGCGTGCCGGTGCGCATGATGCTTGCCAATGAGGAGTTGCGCGTCGTGCTGGTGACGATCCACCTCGCGCTGCGCGCGGCGATCGAGGCGGTGACCTACGA
Source organism: Pseudomonadota bacterium (assembly GCA_040384625.1). Lineage (GTDB taxonomy): Bacteria > Pseudomonadota > Gammaproteobacteria > Burkholderiales > Burkholderiaceae_C > CADEEN01. The sequence goes on from JAZKIW010000168.1 coordinate 2,796, forward strand.
CGCCGTGCTGCAGACGCTGCGCATCGCCAACCGCAGCGGCGAAGGGCTTCGCATTGCAGTCGCCGGCCTGAATCCGCATGCGGGTGAAGAGGGCTTGTTCGGCGACGAGGAACAGCGCTTCATCGCGCCCGCGATCGCCGCGGCTGTGGCCGAAGGCATCGATGCGCGCGGCCCCTTCGCGCCCGACACCGTGTTCATGCGCGCACGACGCGGCGAGTTCGATCTGGTGGTGGCGATGACGCACGACCACGGCCTGATCCCCGTCAAGTACCTCGGTGTCGAACAGGGCGTGAACGTCACGCTCGGTCTGCCCTTCGTGCGAACCAGCCCCGACCATGGCACCGCGTTCGACATTGCCGGCCGCGGCATTGCCGATCCGTCGAGCCTGGAGGCAGCGATCCGCTGGGCGCGTCGCGCCAGCGAGGCGGGCCCCGGCCTCAGTGCCGCGCGCTGAGCGGCGCGCCCGAGGTCGAGTTCGCGCCGCCGCCGAGGGCCGCCAACTGCTTGCGTGCGCGCGCCGTGGCGCGCTCGATCAGGTAGGCGTTTTCGTAGGCACGCAGGCGCCCGGTTTCGCACAGACGGAACAGCATGCGCGCCGTCATCGAGATGGCGTGCTGGTGCTTGTTGCCGCGGGTGAAGACGAAGAAGGTGCGTCCCGGGCTGATGTGCGACAGGCGCACCTTGTGCCACTGGTCCTCGAAGTGCATGCGGTACGAGAAGCCGATCTGCACGTGGTCGGCCAGCGACGCACCCTTGGTCGGCTCGACCGGCTCCGGCGCGGGCAGGCCTTCGATGTTGATGTCCAGCGCATTGACCTCGGCTTCGGCCTCCTGCTCTTCGCTGAGGTCGATGTCGACCTGGCCGTTCCAGTCGATCGCGCCTTCCTCGACCAGGCCGATGCGCGCTGCCTCTTCGGGGGTGAAACCGGGACCGGAGACGACATCGTCGAGCACCGGGATGGCGCTGCTGCCGCGTACGGCGTCCTCGGGCCGGGGCAAGGGCGTGGCAAGGATCGTATCGAGCTGCTTGGTGAGCAGGTTGTAGTCCAGCGTGCGCAGCGATTCGCCCTTCAGCGAAGCCGCGTGGGCCGGCATCAGCTTGTCGAAGAAGTCCTTCTTTGCGGCGTCGGGCCAACCGATCAGTGCGATGCCCTCGTTCAAGTCCTTCATCAGCTGTGGTAGCCGCACCAGGAAAGCCTTGCGGTCGGCGGGTGAGCCCTTGGGCTGCACGCTCATCACCAGGTCGCGACCGGCCAGGCGCAAACGCCTGACCTGCTCGCCGTCTGTCTCCTGTGCGCTGGCCTTCATCAACGCCTGGCTCCAGACCTGGGTCAGGAACTGGCGCAGGAAGTCCTCCATCGCCACCGGCGTCAACGCGGAATGCAATTGCTGCATGAAGCGCTGTTGCAGCAGCAGGTCGGTCTCTCTCTGGTCGAGCAGTGAAGACGCTTTGCTGTGGGCCTCGACATCGCGCTGGGCCTGCTCCGCGACGAAGGACTCGAGCTTGTCGAGCGTCTGCTCGTACACCGCCATCTGATCGAAGTCGCCGCTGACGATGTCGTCGACCAGGTCGCGCACCAAGGTCAAAAAGTGCTTGCTGGAGTCACTGGTGAAATCGTCGAAGGCAACCGCCAACGAGGCCATGCGGTTGACCAGGCGTCGCACCGGGTGTCGGCGCGACGAGAAGAAGGTCGCGTCACCGAGCGCCGCACGCAGCACGGGCAGCTGCAGGCGCGCAATGTGGCGCGCCATCTGCGGCGGCACCTTGGGGTCGGCCAGGATCTGATCGAACAGGCTGCCGACCACATCGATCACCATGTGGTCGAGCGACCCCGTAGCGGCGCGGCGCAACTCCTCCCGATTGGCCAGGATCAGGTTGGGCATCGCGGCCGGCATGGCGCCGGCTGCAGAGCCGCGACTGCTTTGCGCGGCGTCCATCTGGGTATCCACGGCGATGTTGCCGAGCATGGCCAGACGCCGGATCAGGTTCATCACCTCGCCGTCGACCTGGCCGATGGTCGCCGACGAAGAGCCCGAACCCCCACCGCCGCCCAAGCCAGAGCGTGTGCTGGGGCCACCGCTGCGGCTGTTGCCGCCACTGCCCCCACCAGAGCCACCGCCGCCGCCGCCGCCCCCACCGGGGCCGCCGCTGCCCGTCAGGCGGCCGGAGCCGCTGTCTGGCGCATCGACCCCGATCGGCCGGCCCAGAGTGTCGTAGCCGGTATTGGTGAACTGGTGGCCGAGTTCGTTGCCAGGGCCCTGCACGCTGCGCACCGCCATCTCGGGCGGCTTGACGCCAGCCGCCTTCAGCTCCTGGACGATCGTGCCGTAAAGCGTGGCCATGACGCTGGCCATGCTGCGTGCCATCTGCTCGGCCATCACCTTGCGCACCGAAGCCTTGTCGCTGACCGTGTCACAGGCCGCTACCATGGCCTTGCCGATGACCTCGGGGCGCAGCGGGTTGCGCGCCTCGACCTCGTTGCGGCCGGCATGACGATCGTGCAGCAGACCGGTCATCAGTGCATCGAGCTCGCGCAACTCCCACTCGCAATCGTGCTGCAGCGTCAGCGCGAAGCGCTCCGCGCTGACCTGGATCTCGACCTCCCGGTCATCGACCAGGGTGAGCGACTGCCACGACGAGCCGATGGTGGTGGCGCGTGTGCTGCCCTCGCGCCGACGCATCTCGGCGGCCAGGCTGTCGTCCAAACGCTCGTTGAACATCATCGCCAACGACGACTGCTTGCGATTGAGTTCGAACTGCGCGGCCAGCAGGTCTTCGCGTTCGCTGTTGTTGGTGCTGCCCAGCGCGGCCACGCCCAAGCCGTCGACACAGCGTTGCGCCGCCTCGCGGGCGGTGACCTTGATTCGCTGCGCCGCCGCAGTGAGGGCGGCGGGCAGTCGCGGCAGCGGTGGATTCATCGGCAGGATCGCGTGCAAGCGCCAGCGCGGGCAGCCGGGGATCCCAGGCTGCCCGCCGCAGACGGCCTAAAGTATGGGGCCAAATCCTGCGGCCGCTGCGGCCTACTTCCTCAACGAATCACGGATTTCGCGCAGTAGCAACACGTCTTCCGGTGTCGCGGCCGGCGCTGCCGGCGGCGCCTCGCTCTTCATGCGGTTGATCTGCTTGACCATCATGAAGATGATGAAGGCCAGGATGATGAAGTTGATCGCGACGGTGATGAAGTTGCCGTAGGCAAACAGCGGTACGCCGGCCTTGGACAGGGCCTCATAAGTCATCGCGCCCTTGTAGTCGGCCGGCGTGGCGCCCAACTGCACAAAGTAGTTGGAGAAGTCCAGGCCACCGAAGATTCGACCGACCACCGGCATGATCAGATCCTTGACCACCGAATCGACGATCTTGCCGAAGGCCGCGCCGATGATGACGCCGACGGCCAGATCGACCACGTTGCCCTTCATTGCAAACTCTTTGAATTCGCTCGAGAAACTCATGGGACTCGCTCCTAGTCGTTGAGTGGCGCGCCGAGGGTTTTTGCCAGCGCCCGGCGCAGTGCAGTATTGCCGAGCTGGAGGGCAAGTCAATGCGGGGCGGACCGCTGAATCCCGTCCGCTAGAATCTCAGGTTGACCCTCAGACTGTCGACTCCCTCGCGAGGAAATGAATGAGCAATGACGCCATCGATTCGGGCCGTCGCACCTGGATCGGAATCGCTTGCGGCGCCGGTGCTGTTGGCACCGTGGCCACCGCGGTCCCCTTCGTGTCCAGCTTTGCGCCGTCCGAGCGTGCCAAGGCGGCCGGCGCTGCCGTCGAGGTCGACATCAGCGCCCTGAAACCTGGCGAGATGCAGACCGTCGAATGGCGCGGCAAGCCGGTGTGGATCCTGAAGCGCACGCCCGAGCAGCTCGAAGGCCTGAAGAAAACCGATGCGCAGGTCGCCGACCCGCAGTCCAAGCGCAAGCCCGACGAACTGACGCCCGAGTACGCACGCAACGAGTACCGCTCGCGAAAGCCCGAGATCCTAGTTGCTGTGGGCATCTGCTCGCACCTGGGCTGCTCGCCCACGGCCAAGCTCCAGTCGGGCGCTCAGCCCTCGCTGCCCGAGGACTGGCAGGGCGGCTTCTTCTGTCCCTGCCACGGGTCTACCTTCGATCTGGCGGGCCGCGTGTTCAAGAACAAGCCCGCGCCCGACAACCTCGAAGTGCCGCCGTACATGTTCCTGACGGACAGCCGGCTGCTGATCGGTGAAGACAAGAAGGCTTGAAGCTCAACGGACCGCCAAGGCACAACAACATGGCTGAATTCAAGGAAGCACCGGCTGGGGCGTCGATCGTCGACAAGCTGACGTTGTGGACGCAGAACCGGTTTCCGACCGCGTTCGACGCCTATCGCGTCCACATGTCGGAGTACTACGCGCCCAAGGCCCAGAACATCTGGTACATCTTCGGTGCGTTGGCGATGCTGGTGCTGGTGATCCAGATCGTCACCGGCATCTTCCTGGTGATGCACTACA
>JAZKIW010000169.1:0-11526 GCA_040384625.1 Pseudomonadota bacterium
GCCTGGCGCCCGACCGCCAAGGGCGAGTTGACGAACGCGCACACCCTGGTCTTCTCGGCTGTGCTCTGCGGCGCCGGCAGCGCACTGCTCTACTGGCTGGTGAATCCGTTGACGATGTGGCTGACTTTCGCCACCTTCGTCGGCTACGCCATCGTCTATACGGTGCTGCTCAAGCCCGCGACGCCGCAGAACATCGTGATCGGCGGCGCGTCGGGCGCGATGCCGCCCCTGCTGGGTTGGGCGGCGATGCGTGGCGAGGTCGGTGCCGAGGCGTGGCTCCTGGTGCTGATCATCTTCCTCTGGACGCCGCCGCACTTCTGGGCCCTGGCCCTATACCGCAGTGAGGACTATGCGCGCGCCGGCCTGCCGATGCTGCCGGTGACGCACGGCAATGCATACACACGACTGCAGATCCTGCTCTACACCTTCGTGCTGTTTGCGGCCACCTTGCTGCCCTTCGTGCACGGCATGAGCGGGCCGATCTACCTGGTGGCGGCCCTGGTCCTCGGCACCTGGTTCATCGCCCTGGCCTGGCAGCTTTGGCGACGCTACAGCGAGGCGCTGGCGCGCAAGACTTTCCGCTTCTCGATCTGGCAGCTGTCGCTGCTGTTCGCTGCGCTGTTGCTCGACCACTACCTTTCGCCCTGGATGTTCGCCCGATGAAGTCCCTGAATCGACGCATGGCGCTCTGCGTCGTCGCGCTGCTCGCCGCTTGCAGCCCGCAGAAGGCGACCTTCAATGGCATCGACATCACCGGCGCCGAATACGCGCGCCAGTTGGCCCTGCCCGACGCCAGTGGCAAGGCGCGCACGCTGGCCGACTTCAAGGGCAAGGTGACGGTGGTCTTCTTCGGCTTCACCCAATGCCCCGATGTCTGCCCGACCACGCTGGCCGAGATCGCTGCGGTCAAGCAGAAGCTCGGCCCCGACGGCGCCAAGGTCCAGACAGTGTTCGTGACCGTCGACCCCGAGCGCGACACGCCCGAAGTGGTGGGCGCCTACGTGGCCGGGTTCGGGCCGGACGTCGTCGCGCTGCGCGGCACGCTCGAACAGACCCAGGCTGCGGCCAAGGACTTCAAGGTCTTCTTCGCCAAGGTGCCGGGCAAGACGGAAGGCAGCTACACGATGGACCACACCGCCGGCTCCTTCGTCTTCGACCCGCAGGGGCGCGTGCGTCTGTTCATCCGCCATGGCGGCGGGCCCGACGCCATGGCCAGCGACCTTAAGCAACTGATGGGCGGCGCCTGAAACGCGCCGCGGGCGTCAGGCCGCCTGCAGCACGCCGCGCATCTTCTTCATCGCCGCCACCTCGATCTGGCGGATGCGCTCGGCGCTGACGCCGTACTCGGCCGCCAGGTCGTGCAGGGTCATGCCGCCCGAGCTGTCGTCGTTGACCTTGAGCCAGCGCTCCTCGACGATGCGCCGGCTGCGCGCGTCGAGCACCTCGAGCGCGCGGCTGATGCCGTCGCCCGACAAGGCATCGCGGTGCCGCGCTTCGAGCACGCGCGTAGGCTCGCTGGCCTCGTCGGCCAGGTAGGCGATCGGGGCGTAGCTCTCCTCGCCATCGTCGTTGGTCTGCGGTTCGAGCGGGACGTCGCCGCCCGACATGCGCATCTCCATCTCGAGCACTTCCTCGCGCTTGACGTTCAGCTTGCTCGCAACCGTCGCCACCTCGTCCGGGCTCAGCGTGCCGCGGTGCGTGTCGCCTTCCAGCGCTGTCGCCTTCATGCCCTGCTTCATCGAGCGCAGGTTGAAGAACAGCTTGCGCTGGGCCTTGGTGGTGGCCACCTTGACCATGCGCCAGTTCTTCAGGATGTATTCGTGGATCTCGGCGCGGATCCAGTGCAGGGCATAACTCACCAGGCGCACCCCTTGCTCGGGGTCGAAGCGCTTGACGGCCTTCATGAGGCCGACATTGCCTTCCTGGATCAGGTCGCCCTGCGGCAGGCCGTAGCCCAGGTACTGGCGCGATACCGACACCACCAGGCGCAGGTGCGACAGCACCAGGCGGCCGGCGGCGTCGAGGTCGGCGCTGTCACGCAGGCGGCGCGCGAAGTCGGCCTCCTCCTGCGGGGTCAGCAGGGGGATGCGATGCACCGCCGAGATGTAGGCGTCGATGTTGCCAAGCGGCGGCACCAGCGCCCAGGGGTTGCGCAGGGTCAACTCGGAGGAGGCGGCATTGGCGGCAGCAGTGTTCATGGTCTCTTGGAGAGGGTGCGATGCACCCGAGTTCCAAGATATTAGCACTCTCGCGTCGAGAGTGCTGATCAAATAGTTAGTGTTTGCTCACTTATCCGAATAAGGTGTCCAGCTGTTCGAGCATCTCGTCGAGTGCCGCCAGGAACTGCGGGACGTTGACCGGTTTGGTCAGGTAGTGCGTGGCGCCGGCGGCCAGGGCCTCGCCGATGCGCCCCTCGGTGGCGTCGGCCGAGACGACGATGACCGGGATCTCGGCCGTGTCTGGATGTGCCCGCAAGTGGCGAAGGAGTTCGAGCCCGTCGATGTCGGGCAGGTGCATGTCGAGCAGGATCAGGCTCGGTTTGCGCTGCCGGATCGCCGCCAGTCCGTCCAGGCCGAGGGTAGAGATTTCGAGCTTGACCTGGGGCCGCAACGCCAGGATGCCGCGCATGACCTCGGCATTGGTCTCGTTGTCCTCGACGTAGTGGACCACGCGCTGGCGATAGATGGCGTCGGTCAGTTCGGCGTCATCGTCGATCGGTTGCGGCACCGGCGCAGTGATGGCGCGCGGCAACTCGAGGATGAAGGTCGAGCCTTCACCCACGTTGCTGCGCGCGTGCAGGGAGCCGCCCATCAGCTCGGCCAGACGCAGGCTGATCACCAGCCCGATGCCCGTGCCTTCGACCGGTCCGGACTCGTGGCCCAGGCGGTTGAAGGGCTGGAACAGCTGTGCCAGCTGGGCGGCGTTCATGCCGGAGCCGGTGTCGGTGACCTCGAGGGCCACCTTGCCGCCCGGCGTGGTGTGGCTGCTGACCAGCACGCGCCCGCCATCGACGTTGTACTTGATGGCGTTGGAGAGCAGGTTGGTGAGGATCTGCTTGACCCGGGTGTGGTCGCCCAGGACGATGCGCGCCTGGTCGAACAGGCGCACGTCGATCTGCACCGCCCGCTCTTCGGCCTTGTGCGCCAGCAGTGCGGTGGCGGCCGTCACCAGCTCGGCCAGATCGAGCGAGCGCGGCTGGAGCTCGACATGGCCCGATTCGATGCGCGCCAGGTCGAGCGTGTCGTTGATCATGTGCAGCAGGTGCCAGCCGGCCTGGCGCACCTGGCCGGTCCACTCGAGCTGGTGCTGCGCCAGCGGCTGCCGGCGGTCGAGTTCGAGCAACTGCGAGAAGCCGAGCATGGCGTTCAGCGGCGTGCGCAACTCGTGGCTCATGCGCGACAGAAACTCGCTTTTGGCTTTGTTGGCCGCTTCGGCGCCGCGCTGCGAGCGTCGCGCCTCTTCGAGCGCCAGGTGCTCGGTGATGTCCTCGAAGACCCAGACCATGCGCTTGGCCTCGCCCTGGGTGTCGCGCAGGACGCTGACGCCTACCTGGGTCCAGAGGGTGCGGCCATCGGCCGTCAGGCAACGCAACTGCCAGCGAGACATCGGCACTTCGCCGGCCAGCAGGCGGCGCCGCGCGTCGCCTTCGGCCGGACGGTCCTCGGGATGGAGCAGATTGGCGATGTTGCTGGCGGCGAGCCGTCCGCCGTGCTGGCCGAGCATTTCGCGCAGCTTCGGATTGGCTTCGCGGATGCGTCCCTCGGTGTCGGTGTACGCGACGCCGATCGGTACGTGGTCGAGGATGTTGCGCAGGCGCTGCTGGCTGTCGCGCAAGTCGGCGGTTGTGCGCTGGCGCTCGCCCACTTCAGCCTGCAGTTCAGCGCTGCGCTGCTGCAACTCGGCCGTGCGCTGCTGCACGGCAGCCTCGATGCGGCGCGCCCGGCCGGTGACGATCATCAGCAGCGCGCCGAGCATGGACGCGCCCAGCAGACCGACCAGGGCGAAGGGCCAGGTGCTGGTCGCGCTCGGCGTCAGCGCGGCGTCGGTGTAGACACGCAGATCCCACTGCCGGCCCGCCACGGCCAGCGGCGCCACATGCAGGGCCGTGAACGGGCTCAGGTTGTCGCAGCCGGCGGGCCCGGCAAGCACCCGCGTCGCCGCCGATGCCTCGTTGTCGAGCAGGCAGAGACGCAGCGTGGGCAGCAGACTGCCGGTGGAACTGCGCAGCAGCGCGTCGGGCCGCAGCGTCGCGAACACCACGCCACGCAGCGCTGGGGGCCGATCGGCCGCGGTGCTGGGCTGGCCGCGGTAAACCGCCTGGTACAGCACCACGCCGGTGCCGCCCTGGGTCAGCGTGAAACCGGGGCTGGCCACGGGCGCCCCGCTGCGCGTGGCCTGTGCGATAGCACTGCGCGCGATGGCGATCGACTGCGTGTCGACTCCCAGGGCCTGGGCATTCGCGGGCAAGGGCTCGATGAAGCGGATCACATGGGCGTCGCTCGTCGCCGCGGCAGATGGGCTGCTGTCAGCGCGCGCAAAGACGCGAAAGCCGCTGCGGCCTGCGGCCTGTTCACGCGCTTCGAAGGTGGAGATGTCGGAGCGCGCGACTCGTTCGTTCCAGCCCAGGGCTGCCAGCCCACCGCCATCGATCAGCCACGGTGCCGCGGCGCGGCGAAAGGTGTCCCGATCGGGCGTGTCGGCCTCGCCGACCAGTCCTCGCATGGCTTCGAGCGCGTGCAGGGGTTGCAGGAGCCGAGACTTGACGGCATTGGCGGCGCCTTCGGCTTCACGCTCGAAGGCTTGGCGCTGGCGCAGCGCATCGAGCTGGATCACCTGGCGGATGCCCAGGCCCATCAGCAGCGTCACCACCAGCAAGGGCACGCCCACGGGCCAGCGCCGGGGCGCCCACTCCTCGCGCGGGTGGCCGATCAGGGTCAGCGTCAGGGGCGCGAAGATCAGCACGCCCAGCACGTCGCCGATCCACCAGGCCGCCCAGTGCGCCAGGGCCTGTGCCTCGCTCACCACCCCGGCCATCGACAGAGCGACCAGGCCAATGCTGGCGCTGACGCAGCTGGCCAGCAAGGCGCCCGCCGCAAAGAAGCGCAGCAGCTGCGAAGGCTCGGCCAACAGCAGGGGCTGTCCGACCCAGCGCTTGATCAGGGCGGCGCCGACGCCGGCCTGCAACATCGCGCCGACCCCGATGGCCAATACCGCCAACGCTTGCGCTGTGCCGACCGGCCCGGTCGACGCCGCGTGCCACAGGTTGGCTCCGGCCGAGCCCAGCAGTACCGCCGGCCAGGTGGCCCGGCCCCAGACCAAGGCCGCCACCAGGGCGATGCCGGCGGCGGGGAACAGGGGCGAGGCCACACCCGGTGGAATCGTCAGCAGCAGGGCCAGACGGGCAGCCACCAGGTAGGCCGCGAACGTGATCGCGAACGCCTGCCATGGGCGCGGTGCGGCCAGCAGGCGGTCGGCGAAGGTGGCCATTGCGGCGCTCGACTTGGGCTAGGCCCTAGACATTGAACAGGAAGTTCAACACATCGCCGTCCTTGACCACGTACTCCTTGCCTTCGGAGCGCATCTTGCCCGCGTCCTTGGCCCCCTGCTCGCCTTTCTGGGCAATGAAGTCGTCGAAAGCGATCGTCTGCGCACGGATGAAGCCACGCTCGAAATCGGTGTGGATGACGCCGGCAGCCTGCGGCGCGGTGTCGCCGGTGTGGATGGTCCAGGCGCGCACTTCCTTGACGCCGGCAGTGAAGTAGGTCTGCAGGCCGAGCAGCTTGAAGGCCGCGCGGATCAGGCGCGCCAGCCCCGGCTCAGTCTGGCCCATCTCGGCCAGGAACATCGTGCGGTCTTCGTCGCTCATGTCGGCCAGTTCGGCCTCGGTCTTGGCGCAGATCGCGACCACCGGTGCGTTCTGCTTCGCGGCAACTTCGCGCAGGCGGTCGAGGTAGGGGTTGTTCTCGAAGCCATCCTCGGCGACGTTGCCGACGAACATCGCCGGCTTGGCGGTGATCAGGCACAGCGGCTTCAGCACCACGCGCTCTTCCTTGCTGAAGTCGATGCTGCGCACTGGCAGGCCCTGGTTCAGCGCGGCATCGCACTTTTTCAGCACGTCGACCAATCGCTGGGCTTCCTTGTCGCCGCCGGCCTTGGCGGCCTTGGTGTAACGCACCAGGCTCTTCTCCACCGTCGCCAGGTCGGCCAGGCAGAGCTCGGTCTGGATGACTTCGAGGTCGGAGACCGGATCGACTTTGCCGGCGACGTGGATCACGTTCTCGTCGTCGAAGCAGCGCACCACATTGACGATGGCGTCGGTTTCGCGGATGTGCGACAGGAACTGGTTGCCCAGTCCCTCGCCCTTGCTCGCGCCCGCGACCAGGCCGGCGATGTCAACGAACTCGACGATCGCCGGCACCACGCGCTCGGGCTTGACAATCGCCGCCAGCTTGCCCAGCCGCGGATCGGGCAGCTCGACCACGCCGACATTCGGCTCGATGGTGCAAAAGGGGTAGTTCTCGGCCGCAATGCCGGCCTTGGTCAGGGCGTTGAAGAGGGTCGACTTGCCGACATTCGGCAGGCCGACGATGCCGCATTGCAGGCTCATGTCAGTCTCAGGGGAAGCGAACCGCGGATTGTAGGTTGGCGCTGTCTCAGCGAGCCACCGTGTTCTGGCTTTCCAGGCGCTGCAGATGCTGGCGCATCGCCGCGCCGACGCGGATCTGCGGATTGGAGTAGCCATCGTTCTTGCCGGCCTCCTTCTCGCGCTGCTCGATCACAAGGCGAGCCTGGGCATGCGCCGCTTCGAACGACAGGGTCTGACTGCGCAGCTGTTCGTCGAACATCGCACGGCCGAAGTAGGTCAGCTCGGAGCCGCGGCCGCAGCCGTACGAGGTGTGGTCGGCGTCGGCCGCAGTCATCACCAGGGTGTGCTCGGCAGCGAGGGGTTCGATCCAGCTGCCCGAGTAACAGGCCGAGATCGACACGATGCGGTGGCGGATGCCGGCCGCATCGAGGGCGGCCTTGAGCGTCGCGGGCGTCAGCGCCTCGATCGTCAACGGCCAGAAGCTGGCGGCAAGCGAGCCCGAACGCGCACCGTGCGATGTCAGGTGGATGAACAGAACGTCCTCTTCGCGGTCCATCCGCCGCCCGATGCGCTCAATCGCACGCTCCAGGTTCAAGGGCGTGGCCCAGGCCCATTCACCTTGCGTGCTGCGGTGGTTGACCAGCTGCAGCGTGCGTCCCGCGGCGCCGAAACGCTCGGCCATCACGCCCGCCACCATGCGGCTCTCGCGCATGAACACGTCTTCGTCGGCATACGGCGCGAAGGTGAGGGCATAGACGTCAATCACGCCCGGACGCTGGCCTGCGATCGCGCCGAGCTGTCGCTCGAAGGTCGCGGCCTGTTCCTCGAACAGAGCCTGCGTCAGCTGCACCGGCGCAGGAGCTGCGGCGCTGGCGCGTTCGTCGGGGTACCACAGCCGCATGGGCTCGAACCAGGTGTTTGCCAGCGAGACCAGGCAAACCAGTGCGATGGCCAGGCCGCGTTGCACCGCGCTGCGCTGGCCGGCGCGCCACAACAGCAGCGCCATCGCCGCCAGGCCCCAGGCCAGTGGCGCCCACCAGGCAAGCCAGGCGCCCCAGCGACCGATCGCCTCGGGCGCCAGCCAGCCCATGAGCTGCAAGGGTGCCAGGCCCAGCCCCAGCAAGGCCCAGAGGGTCAGGCTCTGCGCCGCCTGCAGGCAGAACAGGGCCGCCGCGCTCGGCGCCCGCGAGTCCTGATCGGTGCGGGCTTTCGGCACCAGCAGCCAGCAGACCCAGGCGTTGACCACCGTCGGCATCCATCCGGCCAGCAATGCGGGTCCGTAGAAGCGGGCTTCACCGGCGATGTGAAGGCGCTCGACCAGCACCGCCAGCAGCAAGCTCGCGACCAGCAGGCCGGCGAGCGCCGACGGCGTGGCCTGCAGGCCGCGCCAGTCCGGTCGGGCGAAGAACGCGGTGCGAGCGCCGCGCCGCAGCCAGAGCGCCATCGAGGCCACGAACGACGGCGCCGCCTCGGTTGTGGCCGCGCTGGGCGGCGCCATCGTCTGCTCGGTGTCGTTCATCGGGTCCGGTGCATGGCGGGCCACTTTATCCGAGCCGTAGACTTGCCTCCCGCCGCTCGTCGAAGGTGTGCCGATGTCCTCCCTGCAGATTCTCCAGCCCCATGAGAAAGATCTCGGCGGCGGCTTCCTGGTGCGCCGCCTCTTGCCGGCAGCGGCACGCCGGGCCGTGGGCCCGTTTGTCTTCTTTGATCACTTCGGCCCGATCGAGGCGCGCCCCGAAGAGAACCACGACGTGCGTCCGCACCCGCACATCGGGCTGGCCACGGTGACCTACCTGTTCGAAGGCGCGATGCTGCACCGTGATTCGACCGGCATCGTGCAGCGCATCGAGCCGGGTGCCATCAACTGGATGACAGCCGGCCGTGGCATCGTGCACTCGGAGCGCACGCCCGACGACCTGCGTGGCCGCACCCGTCGCAGCCACGGCCTGCAGCTGTGGGCGGCCTTGCCCGAGGCCGACGAGGCCAGCGCGCCGTCGTTCTCGCACACCCCGGCCGGGGCCATTCCTGCGTTCCAGGTCGGCGGCGCCGCCGTGCGCCTGCTGATCGGCACCGCCTTCGGCCAAGCGTCGCCGGTACCGACCCACTCGCCCACCCTGTACCTCGATCTTTCGCTGGCCGTAGGGGAGAGCCTCGAACTGCCTGGCGACCTGGCGCGCGAGCGCGCGCTTTACGCCGTCGACGGCGGCTTTGCGCTCGATGGCGCTGCGGTGGCCGCGCAGACGATGGCCGTGCTGCCCGAGGGGCTGGGCGTGACCCTGTCGGCAACGCAGGCGGTGCGCGTGGTCCTGATCGGTGGCGAGCCGCTCGGCGCGCGCTTCATGTGGTGGAACTTCGTCGCCAGCCGCAAGGAGGCCATCACCGAGGCGGCCCAGGCGTGGGCCGTCCAGCCGAACGATCGCTTTGCTCAGGTGCCCGGCGAGAGGGAATTCATCCCGTTGCCCGAGCGCCGTCCGGGCTGAGCTTGGGGCGCAGAATCAGCGTGTTGCCGAGCACCGCAAAGGCCACGCCGAGCCAAGTCAGCGGCACCGGCCGAAGGCCCTCGAACAGCGCCGAAATGATCATCGCGAACACGGGCGTCATCACGCCCACCGTCGAAGCCGCGCCGGGCCCGACGCGCTCCTGCAGCCGCAGGAAGCAGGCGAACGCGATCACCGAGCCGGCAATGGCGAGGTAGGCCAGCGACAGCCACCAGGCTGGTGCCGCGGCGGGCGTGGGCACCGTGAGCGTCTGGCCACTGGCCGCGGCCAGCAGGGCCGATGACAGCGCGCTGTAGACCATGCCCCAGCCGATCGTCGGCCAGAACGGCAGCTGGTGCTTGGCATTGCGGCTGGCAATCAGGCTGCCGATCGCTGACAGCGCCACGGCACCGGCAGTGAACAGTGCACCGCGCAGCGTGGCAGCGCCGTCCTTCAAGCCCCCGAACTCGGGCGCGAAGATCATCGCCACGCCGGCGATGCAAAGCACGCCCCCGACCAGGAAGCGCGGGGTCAGGGCGTTGCGCCACAGCAGCCAGGCCGCGATGCCCATCATCAAGGGCGAGGCCGAGTAACCCACAGCCACCAGGCCCGAAGCCACATGATTCTCGGCGTGGTAGACGCAGACATACGCCAGCGAGTACATGAACACGCCTTGCAGCGCGATGCGGCCGTGCTCGGCAGCGCTGCAGCGCAGTCGATCGCCGCGCCAGGCCGCGAAGGACAGCGCCAGCGCGCCGGCCAAGGCGAAGCGCAGGGCCACGCCAGCCTCCGGCGGCGTGTGCTCGAGCTGATACAGGATCGCGTGCCAGGTCGTGCTCCAGATCGCGACTGCGATCGTGAACAGCTGCCAGGTTGGCAGGCCGCGCTGAATGGGCATGCGACCGCGCTAGAAGTTGAGCGTCGCGCTGACGCGTGCGCCGACGCGCAGACGGTGCTCGATGCCCGAGACGACGATCGCATTCATGCCGAAGGCCAGGGCGCCGCCAATGCGCGGCTCGGCGCGGTAGGCAGCGAGCGTGTCGGCGACAGCATGGCCTTGCGCGGCGCTGGCCGGGTCGACATCGGGGATGGTGCAGCGGCCACAGGGCTTGACCAGCTTCAGCAGGACCGGCCCGTCGGGGGATTCGATCGTCAACTCGTCGATGAAGTCCTCGCCATGCGCATCGGCCATGCCGTCGAGCACGATGTTGGGCCGGAAGCGCTGCATCGCGACCGCATCGTGTCCGGCAGCGAGCAGACGGCGGTTCAGCTCGGCCAGCGACGCGGTCGACGTCACCAGTAGCGGGAAGGCGTCGGCAAATGCGGTCTCGGCCTCGAAAAGCCCGGTCCATTTCGCATCGGCGAGACGCCGCTCGGCCGGGTCGAAGCGCGCCAGGCGCAGCGGGCGGCCGAGGAAGTCGCTGAACCATTGCGCTGCCAGGTCGCCCATGTCGTAGGCCGCCACCGAGTCGCCCCACACGCGCACGCGGCACGGCGCCTCGACCGTGTCGAGGAGCAGGTGCAGGGCCAGCATGCCGGGGGCGCGCAGCACCACATCGCTCGCGCGCAGGGTCGGCTTGACCAGGGCCATGCGCGGCAAGTCGCGCTGGGTCACGAACTCGCCGTCGGCATCGACGACCATCCAGGCGCGGTCGTGCTCCAAGCCGGTCTCGATCAGCAGGGCCTCGTCGACGGCGATGCCGGCGCAGGACTTGATCGGGTGCAGGTGCAGGCTGGACAGCAGCAGTTCGTCGTCCGATCGTGGGGTCGCTGTGCTCACTTGAAGGGTCCCTTCGGTCGTTCTCTCGAAGGCGAGTTTCTCACCCTCGCTACGGCCGAAAACTAGAATGCAAATCGAATGAAGCCCTTTGACATCCACGTTCGCGGCAGCGGCATCGTCGGCTCGGTGGCGGCGCTGGCCTTGTCGCGGCAGGGGCTGACGGTGGCCATGGACACCCCCGGCACCTTACGCCACGACGATGTGCGTGCCTATGCGCTGAATGCCGCCTCCGTCGCCCTGCTCGAATCGCTCAAGGTCTGGCCCGCCCTGCCGGCCGATGCGCGCAGCGCCGTCTACGACATGCGCGTCGAGGGCGATGCCGGCCAGGCCAGCGTGCTGCGCTTTTCGGCCTGGCAGCAGCAGCAGCGCGAACTGGCCTGGATCGTCGATGCCGCGGCGCTCGAGACGGAACTGGCTGCTGCGCTGCGCTATGCGCCGCATGTCTTGCACACCGACGAACCAGTGCAGGCCACGCTGCAAGTGGTGGCCGAAGGCAAGACCTCGGCCACGCGTGAACAGTTCGGCGTGGCCTTCGAGACGCACGACTACGGCCAGCGCGCCATCGCTGCGCGCCTGCTCGGCAGCGAGCCCCACCAGGGCCTGGCCCGACAGTGGTTCCGCGCACCGGACGTGCTGGCCTTGCTGCCGACCGAGCGCCCGCAGGCCGGCCATGGTCTGGCCCT
>JAZKIW010000170.1:0-12643 GCA_040384625.1 Pseudomonadota bacterium
CGCTGACCTCTTGCATGCCATGCAAGCGCTCTCCCAGCTGAGCTATACCCCCATTCAGGAGCGGCCGCGCCGTTCAAGCAAGACCGCGATTATAGACAGCTTTTTCACGTCTGCTTTAGACGGGCGAGCACCGCTTCACGCGTGAACAGGGCCAGTACGGCGTCGATCGAGGGCGTTTGCACGCGGCCGCAGACGAGTACCCGAACTGCCGGTGCAAGTTGCGGCATCTTCAACTGGTGCTCGGCCAGCGCGTCCTTCATTGCCGCGGCGATTGCGGGCTTGTCCCATGTGATGGTAGCAAGGCGATCGCGCAGGCCCGCGAGGGCCGGCCGCAGTGCGGCCGTGACATGCATCGCGAGGTCCGGCGCACTCGGTACCACTGGTGCGAAATACATCTGCAGCCAGTCGGCCAGTTCCACGGTCGTGCTGCAGCGGTCCTTAAACAGGGCGCAGGCGCGCGCCAAGTGTTCTAGATCGTCGACCCCGATGCCGCGGCTACCGAGTTGCGCCTGCACCAGCGCGGCCAAGCGCGCATCGTCGGCACGCTTGATGTAGTGCGCGTTGACCCAGGCCAACTTGGCCGGATCCCACTGCGCAGGGCTCTTGGCCAGGTGGCTGCCGTCGAACCAGGCCACCATCTGCTCGCGTGTGAACAGCTCTTCGTCGCCATGGCTCCAGCCCAGGCGAGCCAGGTAGTTGAGCATCGCTTCGGGCAGGAAGCCGGCGTCCTCATAGGCGGTGACGCTGACCGCGCCGCGCCGCTTGGACAGCTTCAGGCCGTCGTCGCCGAGGATGATCGGACAATGGCCGAACTGCGGTAGCGGCGCACCCAGCGCCCTGAAAATATTGATCTGCCAGGGCGTGTTGTTGACGTGCTCATCACCGCGGAACACGTGCGTGATGCGCATGTCCCAGTCGTCGACGACGACCGCGAAGTTGTAGGTCGGCACACCATCGGGACGAACCAGGATGAGATCGTCGATCTCGCGGTTGCTGATCGTGATGTCGCCTTTGACCAGGTCATGCCAGCTGACATGCCCGTCCTGTGGGTTCTTCAGGCGGATGACAGGCAGCACATCGGCGGGCACGACGGGGAGCGGTTTGCCCGGCTCGGGGCGCCAACGGCCGTCGTAGTGCGTCTTCTCACCGCGCGCGCGCTGCCCCTCGCGCATCGCGTCCAATTCGGCTGGCGTGCAGTAACAGCGGTAGGCGTGGCCGTCGCGGATCAACTGCTCGGCGACCTCCTGGTAACGCGCCAGGCGCTGCATCTGGTAGATCGGGCCCTCGTCGAAGTCCAGCCCGAGCCAGCGCATCGAGGCCAGGATCTGGTCGACCGAATCCTGTGTCGAGCGCGCGACATCGGTGTCTTCGATGCGCAGCACGAACTGCCCGCCGTGGTGCCGCGCGTAGGCCCACGAGTAGAGCGCGGTGCGCGCGGTGCCCAGGTGCAGGAAGCCGGTCGGCGACGGCGCGATCCGCGTCCTCACGAGACTCGGAACCGTCATGTTGCCAATGCCGCGAAGCCGCGCGCGAGGTCGCCCTTCAGGTCTTCAACATCGTCCAGGCCCACCGCCAGGCGGATCATCCCCTGCGTGATGCCCGCGGCCAGGCGCTGCTCTTCGGTCAGGCGGCCGTGTGATGTGCTCGCCGGATGTGTGACCGTGGTCTTGGTGTCGCCCAGGTTGGCCGTGATCGAGCAGATGCGCGTCGCGTCAATCACAGCGAACGCCGCAGCGCGGCCACCCTTGACGATGAAGGACGCCACCGATCCGCCCTGCCCCGATTGCTGGGCCATGGCCAGCGCGTGCTGTGGGTGAGAAGGCAGGCTCGGGTGATAGACGCGCTCGACCAGCGGCTGCGCTTCGAGCCAGTGCGCCATCGCCAGCGCCCGTTCGCTCTGCGCGCGCACACGGATCGACAAGGTTTCCATGCCTTTCAGCACGACCCAGGCGTTGAAGGGCGACAGGCTCATGCCGGCGCTGCGCAACACCGGCATCAACTTGTCCTTGATCAACTGCTCGCTGGTGCAAAGTGCCCCTGCAACGACGCGGCCCTGGCCATCGAGGAACTTGGTGCCGGAGTGCATCACGATGTCGGCACCGAACTTGATCGGTTGCTGCAACGCCGGTGAACAGAAGCAATTGTCGACGCACAGCAGCGCTCCGGCCTGTTTCGAGATGCCGGCCAGCGCCGCGATGTCGCAGACCTCGGTCAACGGGTTCGTCGGCGTCTCGGCGAACAGCAGCTTCGTATTGGGCCGCACCGCAGCACGCCACGCGTCGACGTCCGACTGCGAAACGAACGACGTTTCGATGCCGTACTTCGCGAAGTCCTGGAACAGGCGGATCGTCGAGCCGAACACCGACTGCGAGCAGACGACATGGTCGCCGCTCTTCAAGGTGCCCATGATCAGCAGCAGGATCGCGGACATGCCGCTCGACGTGCCAATGCAGGCCTCTGTGCCTTCGAGCGCCGCCAAGCGGCGCTCCATCATCGTCACCGTCGGATTCGAGAAGCGGCTATAGACGAAGGCCTCCTCCTCGTTCGCGAAGCGCGCCGCCGCAGTGGCCGCATCCGGATGCACGAAGGAACTGGTGAGGTACAGGGCCTCGGAGTTCTCGCCCCATTGCGAAGGCGGCAGCCCTTCGCGCACGGCCAGCGTGTCCAGGCGCGCATCGGGCGGCAAGTTCACACGCGGCAGCTTCTTGTCGTCCTTGCTCATGGGACTGCCCTTCGCGCTGCGCGCTCCGGGAGGAGCGCTTCGGAGCAGCCGAGCGCGCTCATGCCTTCTCTTCCACGCTCTGCAGCGCCAGGCGACCGCGATCGCTGCTCTCTTCTTCGTCGAACTGCAACCGGCGTTGGGCCTCGAGCGCCGCGAAGTCGTCATCGCTGACGTCGCCGGTGATGTATCGACCGTCGAAACAGCTGGCCTCGAAACTGGCGATGCGCGGGTTGAGCGCCGCCACCACGCGCTTCATCGCGTCCACGTCCTGGTAGATGAGCGCGTCGGCGCCGATGAACTGGCGGATCTCCTCGATGCTGCGGCCGCTGGCGATCAGCTCTTCCTTGGTCGGCATGTCGATGCCGTAGACATTGGGGTAGCGCACTGGCGGCGCGGCCGAGGCCATGTAGACCTTGCGCGCACCGGCCTCGCGCGCCATCTGCACAATTTCCTTGCTTGTCGTGCCGCGCACGATCGAGTCGTCGACCAGGAGCACGTTGCGGCCCTTGAACTCGACGCCGATCGCATTAAGCTTCTGGCGCACGCTCTTCTTGCGCACGGCTTGGCCGGGCATGATGAAAGTGCGGCCGACGTAGCGGTTCTTGACGAAGCCTTCTCGGTACGGCTTGCCGATCTTCTGCGCCAGCTGCATCGCGCTCGGACGGCTCGACTCCGGAATCGGGATCACGACATCGATCTCGCTCGGTGGCATGGTCGAGATCAGGCGCTGGGCCAGGGTCTCGCCCATGTTCAGCCGCGCCTGGTAGACAGATACGCCATCCATCACCGAATCGGGCCGCGCCAAGTAGACGAACTCGAACATGCAGGGGTTCAGGCTCGGCCGCTGGGCGCATTGGCGCGTGTGCACTCCACCCGCCGTGTCGATGAAGATCGCTTCGCCCGGCGCGACGTCGCGGTTCAGACGATGCCCGGTGCCATCCAGGGCCACGCTCTCGCTGGCCACCATCACTTCCCCATCCTTGTCGTGGCTGAAGACCAGCGGGCGAATGCCATACGGGTCGCGAAACGCGAGCAGGCCGTGGCCGGCGATCAGCGCGATCACAGCGTACGAACCTTTAATGCGGCTGTGCACCGCCGCGACGGCCTTGAAGACCGTGTCAGGCGACAAAGGCATGTCGCGCGCCGCCAGGTCGAGCTCGTGGGCCAGGATGTTGATCAGGACCTCGGTGTCGCTCTCGGTGTTGATGTGGCGCCGGTCGACGGCGACCAGTTCGGCCTTCAGCGAATGGGCATTGGTCAGGTTACCGTTGTGCACCAGCACGATGCCGAACGGCGCATTGACGTAGAAGGGCTGGGCCTCTTCTTCGCTGTAGGCGTTGCCGGCGGTCGGGTAGCGCACCTGGCCCAGGCCGATGTTGCCCGGCAACGCGCGCATGTTGCGAGTGCGGAACACGTCGCGCACCATGCCACGCGCCTTCTGCATGAAGCACTTGCTGTCCAGCATCGTGACGATGCCGGCCGCATCCTGGCCGCGGTGCTGCAGCAACAGCAGCGCGTCATAGATGAGCTGGTTGACAGGCGCCTTGGAGATCACGCCGACGATGCCGCACACGTTCAATGTCCTTTCAGGCCGGCAGGTGCTGCGCCAGCGACTCGGGCAGCACCGGCTTCAAACCCTGCAGCATGGCGCCAAGCCAGGCCGCGCCCTGCGAATCCTGCCATGCCGCAGAACGCGCTGCGGGCGTCAGCGAGACCACGGTAGCCACGGCCAGCAGAAGCACCGCGCCGCGCATGAGGCCGAAACCGGCGCCGAGAAAGCGATCGATCGCCTGCAAGGGGGTGGCGTGGATGACCAGGCGCAGCAGGCGCGAGGCGATGGCCCACGCAATGAGGGCCAGCACGAACACCAGGGCGAACGCAGCGCCCTGGTTCAAGGCGCTGTCGGGCGCACCGATCGGCAACATCGGCGCGACCGACGACGCAAACGCCTGCGCCGCGACGTAGGCCGCGACCCAACCTACCAGCGACAACACCTCGAACAGCAGGCCTCGCCACAGCCCGACAGCGATCGACAGTGCCAGCACGGCCAGCAAAGCCCAATCGACCCATCCGAGCGCGGGCAAACTCATAGCGTCAGCACGGCCGCCGGCAGACCAGCCGCCTTGACCTTGGCCGCCGCCTTGTCGGCCTCATCGCGCGATGCGAACGGGCCTAGACGCACGCGGATGCGCTTGCCGCCTTCGGTGTCGATCGCCTGCGTGTAGGTGCGCAGGCCGAGCTTGTCGACCTTGGCACGCGTCTCGCGCGCCACGCCAGCATCGGCAAAGGCGCCGACCTGAACGACGAACCTTCCCGCCGCGTCGGAGGCCGGCTTGGTTTCCGCGCTGGTCGGCGGCACGACGCTCGGTGCCGCAGGCTTGGCTAACGGGTCGGCCCTGGCTGTCGGTTTCGCCGCCGCTTCGACCGGCGGCGCCGGCTCTTTGCTGGCCTCGGCCTTGGACTCGGTGATGACTGGGACGGGCTTCGGCAACTCGGCAGGGAGCGACGGCCTGGATGCGGCGGCGGCAGGTTGCGCGACCCGTGGTGCGGGCACGGCCAACGGCGCGACGGTCTCCTTGCGCGGAATCTCGATCGGGATGTCGACCGGGATTGGGCGCGGCTGGGTCTCGAACAGCAGCGGAAAGGCGATCACGCCGATGCCCAGCAACAGCACTGCACCGATCAGGCGCCGCCGCGCACGCGTGCGGGCCGCGGCCACCGCACCGGCCGAGTCTGTAGCCGGGCCGGCTGCGGTCGCGCCCGGCTGAGGCTTGAGAAAGGAGAACAGACCCATGCGAGGCGTATGCGAGGCGTGTGCGAGGCGTTGGAGGCGTCAGGGAATGGGCGGCATGCGGCCTGCCGCGCGCAGCGCCTACGCCGCGTGTTTGGCAGCCAGACGCGGCAGGCCTTGCCGCAGCACGCCACCCACAGTGAGGAACGAGCCGAAGACCAAAATTCTATCAGCGGGGTCCGCTGCACCCAGGGCGGCAGCCAGCGCGGCGGCCGGGTCGGCATGCTCGCTGACAACGGCTGCGGACCGCAGAGCGCGCGCATGGGTTGCCAGTTGCGCCGCGCTGGCGGCACGCGGCAGCGGCAGATCGCAGCAGTACCAGGCGTCCACCAGGGGCGCGATGCGCGCCATCAAGCCCGTCAGATCCTTGTCTGCCATCGCACCGAACACGGCATGGGTGCGCGGATAGAAGCCCATCTGGTCCAGGTTGAGGGCCAGGGCTGCCACAGAGTGCGGGTTGTGCGCCACGTCCAGCACCAAGGTCGGCTGCCCCGGCACGATCTGGAAGCGCCCCTGCAACTCGACAGTCGCCAGGCCCTGGCGCACTGCCTGGGCCGACACCGGCACGCGCTCGCGAAGGGCCTCGAAGGCCGCCAGCACGCCGGCCGCATTGAGCAACTGGTTCGCGCCGCGCAGCGCCGGATAGGCCAGCCCGTTGTAGCGTCGCTCCCGGCCCGTCCAGGCCCACTGCTGGCGATCGCCGGCATGCTTGAAGTCGCGGCCGACGAGCCAGAGATCGGCACCGATCGCGTTGGCATGGTCGACCACCGAGCGCGGTGGCACGGGGTCGCTGACGATGGCCGGCTTGCCGGGTCGCATCACCTGGGCCTTCTCCGCGCCGATCGACTCGCGATCGGGGCCGAGGTACTCGGTGTGATCGAGGTCGATGCTGGTGATGATCGCGCAATCCGTGTCGATGGCATTGACGGCGTCGTAGCGCCCGCCGAGGCCAACTTCGAGGATCACCAGATCGAGGGGCCGGTGCGCCAACAGATGCGCAATCGCCAGCGTGGTGAACTCGAACTTGGTCAGCGTGATGTCGCCGCGCGCGGCCTCGACCGCGGCGAAGTGGGCAAGCAACTCCGCCGCATCGACCGGCTTGCCGCCGACGCGGCAGCGCTCCTCGAAGTGCACCAGCTCGGGCTTCTGGTAGGTGCCGACGCGCCAGCCCGCGGCCAGCGCGATCGACTCCAGCATCGCGCAGGTCGAGCCCTTGCCATTGGTGCCGGCCACGGTGATCACAGGGGCCGTGAATGCCAGACCGAGACGCTGCTTGACGAGGACCGTGCGCTCAAGCGACAAATCCATCGAGATCGGGTGCATGCGCTCGCAGTGCGCGAGCCAGTCGGCGAGACTTTGGGGCGTCACGCGACCGCGTCGGCGCTCTGCCTTTGCAGCATGGCGAGCGAGCGCGCAATCACGCCGCGCAACTGCCGGCGGTCGACGATCATGTCGATGGCGCCCTTGCCGATCAGGAACTCGCTACGCTGGAAGCCCTCGGGCAGCTTCTCGCGCACGGTGTTCTCGATCACGCGCGGCCCGGCAAAGCCGATCAACGCCTTCGGCTCGGCCATCACCACGTCGCCCATGAAGGCGAAGCCGGCCGACACGCCACCCATCGTCGGGTCGGTCAGGACGCTGATGTAGGGCAGGCCGGCCTTGGCCAGACGCGTCAGCGACGCATTCGTCTTGGCCATCTGCATCAGGGACAGCAGGCCCTCCTGCATGCGCGCGCCGCCGGTGGCGGTGAAGCAGATGAAGGGCACCTTCTGCTCGATCGCGGTGTGCACCCCGCGCACGAAGCGCTCGCCGACGACCGAACCCATCGAACCGCCCATGAAGTCGAACTCGAAACAGGCAGCGACGACCGGGATGGTGTGCACCGCTCCGCCGACGACGATCAGCGCATCGGTCTCGCCGGTGGCTTCGAGGGCATCGCGCAGGCGCTCGGGGTACTTCTTGCTGTCCTTGAATTTCAGCGCATCGACTGGCACGACTTCCTGGCCGATCTCATAGCGGCCTTCGGGGTCGAGAAAGGCATCCAGGCGCGCCCGGGCACCGATGCGGTGGTGGTGGTCGCACTTCGGGCAGACGTTCTGGTTCTGGTCGAGGTCGGTCTTGTAGAGCACCGTTTCGCACGACGGGCACTTGATCCACAGACCCTCTGGCACCGTGCGGCGCTCGCTCGGGTCGGTGGGCTGGATCTTCGGCGGCAGCAGTTTTTCAAGCCAGCTCATCGCAGATGTCCTTCATCGAGTGCGGCGCGGATCCCGGCGATGAACGCCGCGGCCGCGGGGGCCAGAGTATCGCGCGTTTGGGTTTCGAGCTGCGTCTGCAACATTTGCACCAGGGCCGAGCCGATCACGACTGCATCGGCCGTGCGCGCCACCGCCTTGGCCGTGGCCGCGTCGCGGATGCCGAAACCGACCCCGAGTGGCAGCTTCACATGCTGGCGGATGCGCGGCAGCGCGGCCGCCACCGCATCGGTGTCCAGGTGTCCCGCCCCGGTCACGCCCTTCAGCGACACGTAGTACACGTAACCGCTGGCAATGCGGCCGACGTCCTTCATGCGCTGCTCGGTCGATGTCGGCGCCAGCAGGAAGATCGGATCCAGCGCATCGGCCTTCAGCGCCGCAGCGAAGCTCTCGGCTTCTTCCGGCGGGTAGTCGACGACCAGCACCCCATCGACGCCGCTGTCCTTGGCGTCGGCGATGAAGCGCGGGATGCCATAGCGTTCGATTGGATTCGCATAGCCCATCAACACCACCGGTGTGGCCTGGTCACGGCCACGGAACGCGCGCACGAAGGCCAGGACCTGCGCCAGGCCGACGCCCTTGGCCAGCGCACGCTCGGAGGCTTTCTGGATCACCGGGCCATCGGCCATCGGATCGGAGAACGGCACGCCGAGCTCGATGATGTCGGCGCCGGCCGTAGCCATTGCCAGCATCACGTCGACCGTCGTCTCGGGTAGCGGATCACCGGCGCAGATGTACGGGATCAGGGCTGTGCGGCCTTGCGCCTTCAGTGCACTCAAGGTCGAAGCAATGCGGCTCATCGCTTCACCGCCTGGCCCTTGCATGACGGTCGGCAGAAGAACTCCGCGCCCGACAGATCAGCGACCGTGCCGATGTCCTTGTCGCCGCGCCCCGACAGGTTGACCAGCAGGTGCTGGTCGCTCCTCATCGTCGGCGCCAGTTTCATCGCATAGGCGACAGCGTGGCTCGATTCGAGTGCCGGGATGATGCCTTCGGTGCGGCACAGTCGATGGAAAGCAACGAGCGCTTCGTCGTCGGTGATGCCGACGTACTCGGCGCGGCCGATGTCTTTCAGGTGCGCGTGCTCGGGTCCGACGCCCGGATAGTCGAGACCGGCCGAGACCGAGTGGGTTTCGGTGATCTGGCCGTTGGCGTCCTGCAGCAGGTAGGTGCGGTTGCCGTGCAGCACGCCTGGCGAACCGGCGATCAATGATGCCGAGTGCTTACCGGAGTCCAGACCCAGGCCCGCCGCTTCGACCCCGATCAGGCGCACCGCTTCATGCTCGATGTACGGATAGAACAGGCCCATCGCGTTGCTGCCGCCCCCGACGCAGGCGATCACGGCGTCGGGCTGCCGCCCGGCGCCGATCATCTCGGGCATCTGCGTCAGGCACTCGTCGCCGATCACGCGCTGAAAGTCGCGCACCATCATCGGGTACGGGTGCGGGCCCGCCACAGTGCCGATGATGTAGAACGTGTTCTCGACATTTGTGACCCAGTCGCGCAGAGCCTCGTTCAGTGCGTCCTTCAGGGTGCGCGAACCGCTGTCCACCGGCACCACTGTCGCGCCGAGCAGGTGCATGCGATAGACGTTGGGCGACTGGCGCTTGACGTCCTCGCTGCCCATGTAGACGACGCACTCCATGCCGTAGCGGGCGGCGATCGTCGCGGTCGCCACGCCGTGCTGGCCAGCCCCAGTTTCGGCGATCACGCGCGGCTTACCCATGCGCCGAGCCAATAAGGCCTGGCCGATGGTGTTGTTGACCTTGTGCGCGCCGGTGTGGTTGAGGTCCTCGCGCTTGAGGTAGATCTGCGCGCCGCCGATCTCGCGTGACAGACGGGCCGCGTGATAGACCGGGCTTGGCCGGCCGACGAAGTGCTTCAGTTCGCTCTTGAATTCGGCGACGAAGGCCGCGTCCTTGCGGTAGTGCTCGTAGGCGGCCTTCAATTCGTCGAGTGCGTGAATCAGGGTCTCGGCGACAAAGGTGCCGCCGTAAGGCCCGAAGTGCCCGCGGGCATCGGGTTGGGCGTAATTCAGCATGATGGGTCCAGGGTTCAGGTCGCGAGGTCGGCGAGGCGGGCATCCGCTTCTCGAACCGCTTCGCAGAACCGGCGTACCAGCGCGGCGTCTTTGACGCCCTTTGCGCTCTCGACGCCGGAGCTCACGTCAACGGCATACGGCCGTGTGCGCAGGACCCCATCGATCACGTTTGCAGGACTCAACCCACCAGACAAAACGAGGCGAGAGCGAACGTCGGCGGGCAGATCTGGTGGAAGAAGCGACCAATCGAACACCTTGCCGCCACCGCCATAACCGTCGACGGCAGCGTCGAGCAGCAGGGCCTGGGCGTTGGGAAACCGTTGTGCCCAGTCTAGCAAATCGACGTTCGGGTCCATGCGCACGGCGCGCAGGTAGGGCCGAGCGACGGCATCGCAGTCGACCGGCGATTCGTCGCCATGGAACTGCGGCAAGGCCTGTGGCACGGCGGCCAGCGCAGCACCGATGTCGGCAGCGGCGGCGTTGACGAACAGCAGCACCGGCGTCACAAATGGGGGCAGCCTGCCCGCCAGCGCGACCGCACGCTCGAGACTCACGTGGCGCGGGCTCTTGGCATACATCACGAAGCCAATCGCGTCGGCCCCGGCCTCGACAGCCGCGGCCACGTCGAGCTCACGGGTCAGGCCGCAGATCTTGATCCGCGTGCGCACCGTCATGACTCAATGCGGCAGCCAATCGAAGGCTGGCGTGTGCTCGGGAATGCCATGTGCCGCATCGTAGTACGGGCCCGCGAAGTACAGCCCATCGGCCGCAAAGGTCGGGGCCGCGAGATCGCGATTGCGTGCCGCGAGGATCTCGGCGATCCAGCCGGGCGCGCGGCCGCCCTGCCCCACGGCCATCAGGCAGCCCATGATGTTGCGCACCATGTGGTGCAGGAAGGCGACGCCGTCGAATTCGAGGCGCCAGTACGCACCATGGCGTGCGATGCCGATGCGGTTGAGGCGCTTGACGGGCGATGCCGCCTGGCAGTCGGCACTGCGGAAGGCGCTGAAGTCGTGTTCGCCAATCAGGTGCGCAGCGGCAGCGCGCATTGCCTCGCCGTCGAGCGGCCGGAAGACCCAACCGACGAGCCCGTCCTCCAACGCCGGCCGCACCGGCGCCTCGAGCAACAGGTAGACGTAACGTCGCCCGCGCGCGCTGTTGCGGGCGTGGAAGTTGGTGCCGACAGGGCGGCACCACTGCACCGCGATGTCCCTGGGCAGGTAGCGATTGCTGCCGCGAACCCAGGAGTTCGGATCTCGATCCACCATCGGGTCGAAGTGCACGACCTGGTTCAGGCCGTGCACACCGCTGTCGGTGCGGCCGGCGCATATGGTGCCTATCGGATCGCCGGCAAAGGTCGAGAGGGCCCGTTCGAGCTGGTCCTGTACCGTTTGACCGTCGGGCTGGCTTTGCCAGCCGTGGTACGCGCCGCCACGGTAGGCGACACCGAGGGCGATGCGCTGGCGCGGCGCCAACCCATCGCCAAGGTCGCTGTCAGGCAAGGCCGTCGAGCAGGCTCTGCGCGCGCGCCTTCAGCGGCCCGCTGGCCTTGGCCACCACTTCCTCGAGCAGGTCGCGGGCGCCTTCCTTATCGCCGATCTGGCGGAACTCTTCGGCCAGTTCGAACTTGCGCACCAGCGGGTCGGCCGGATCACCCGGCGCTTCGAGCGGACCATCGAGAGCGCCCGGCATCGATGAGTAGTCGAGCGCGGGCTCACTCGTCGTCGTCTGGCCCGACGTGCCCAGATCGAGGGAGATCGATCCGAAGTCGAAGGCGGCTGCGGTCGTCGTCGAGGCCGCATCCGCATCACCGGACGGCAGGTTGAGGTCAGCCAGGCGCGCGGCGGTGTCCCGCGCCGCGCTGACGGTTGCCGGCGCGATCGGCTGGGTGATTTCGAGCGGTTTGGCGGCCGGTGCCGCACCAGGAAGGACGTCCAGGTCGAGATCGAGGTCGACCGGCGCCTCGGGCGGCGCGTGGCTCTCGGTGAACGCGAAATTCCCGGTCGGCGGCATCACCGACTGCGGCATCGTGCTCGCACCCAGGGGCTCGACGACCGCGGCCGATCCACCCGCCAGGGCCGCACTCGGCCGCCCACCCGGGGCGTACATCGGGTTGTCGGGATCGATCTGCTGCCCCAGTTCCTGCGCCTTGTGCCACTCGTCGCCCTCACCCTTGGTGAGAGAGAACAACTGCGTGGCGAGCAGTTCGTAGCCCTTCGTGTCGCGCCGCTTGGCGTACACCTCGAGCAGCTTGGTGCGGATCGCCAGGCGGTCCGGGTTGCTGCGCATGGCCTCCTTGAGGATCTCCTCGGCCTGCAGATCGCGGCCGTAGGCCAGATAGACGTCGGCCTCGGCCACCGGATCGACGTCGCCGATGGCGTCGAGCTGGCTCAGGGAATAGCTCATCGACGAGGACGCGCCGGACGCATCACGTGTATCGATGCGCTGGCCGCCGCTGGCGCCGAAGAACGAGTCCGGCTGAAGACGGCTCTCGAGGAACGAGGTCTCACCGCTCTCGGTGCGTGCACGGCTGCGCCAGCGATAGACCCCCAGGCCGGCGAGCAAGGCCAGGACGACACCCGCCCCAGGCAGGACGAAGGGGTTGTCGAGCAGGCCCGAGACAAAGCCCGGTTCTTCGCCGGCCGGCATCGCCGGCGGCTTGGCCTCGACCGTCGGCCGGACGACCGGGGGCGATGCGGCCGGCGCAGTGGAAACGACAGGCGAAGCCGGCGGCGCAGGAGCGGGCGCGGGGGTCGGCGCGGGCGCCGGTGCCGGAACAGGCGGCGGAGGGGGCGCCGCCGCGACCACGACCGGCGCCGCTGGCGCCGCTGGCG
>JAZKIW010000170.1:12743-36451 GCA_040384625.1 Pseudomonadota bacterium
GGCGCGGGCGCCGCCATGCCGGTGCCATCCTTGAGCTTCTTCAAGTCCTCGACGTTGCGCGCCAGTTCGGCGACGCGCGCGGTCTGGTCCTTCTTCTCGGTGTCCTTCGAAACCTTGCTGGCCTCGGCACCGGCCTTCAGGCCGCCTTGCGACAAGGTCAGCCGGTCGGGGCTGGCGGCCGCAGCGGCCTTCTTGTCGTCGACCTGGGCCTGCACCCTGCCGCTGGCCTGTCGGGCCGGCTCGCTGGTTTTGACGGCTGGTACTCCACTGGCCAGGCGTTCGCGGTACGCGCCAAAGTCGGCACTCTGGGCCTGGATCACCTGCTTGGCTTCGGCGGCCGCGATGTCCTTCGCTGAGGCCGCGGACGGCACCGTCAGGACCGAGCCGGCCTTCAGGCGGTTCATGTTGTTGTCGATGAAGGCCTGAGCATTGCTGCGCCACAACGCGACCAACATCTGGTCCAGCGATGCGCCATCGCGCTGGGTGCGCGCCGCGATGCGTGTCAGGGTGTCGCCGGCGCGCACGCGGTACTCGTCGCCGGCGGCGCTGCCTGCGGTCGCGGCCGGCGGCGATGGAGAGGGGGTCGCCGGGGCCTGCGCAGGGGCCGCAACGCGCGGCGCCGGGGCCGGCGCAGCCGCGCGCGGCGCCGGGGTCGGTGCGGCCGGCGCGGCGGAGATCACTGGCGACACGGGCGCCGGGGCGGGGGCCGGAGCGGCCGCTGCCCGCGTGGTCGGCGGGTCGAGCAGCATCGTGTACTCGCGCACCAGGCGGCCGCTGGCCCAGGTGACTTCCAGGATCACGTCGACGAAGGGTTCCTGCACCACACGATCGCTGGTGACACGCAGGAAAGCTCGGCCATCCGTGCGACGAACCAGGGTGACCTGGGTGCCGGACAGCACGGCGCTGTAGTCGACCCCGGCCGCGCGGTAGGCGTCGGGCGGCGCGATGCGCACGCGCAGCGACGCAGCCTCCTCGGGCGTGATGCTGCTGACATCGATTTCGGCACGCAGCGTCTCTCCCAGCGAGGACTGGACCGCCATGCGCCCCAGGCCAAGTGCCCAGCTGCCTGAAGCCGCCAGGGCCATGGCTGCGGCGGCAACCGCCGACAACACGAAACGACCGGCGGGGTGCCTTGTTTGAGTCGGGTGCAAGGTGTTCAAGTCGTCTCCCATAGGCCAGCAGCGAACAGCGACGATTTTCCGCCGCGCAATGGAGCTTCCAGACCGTGCTCGGACAGCAAGCTCCTGTCGTCCGTTCTTTGGCCGATCTCAGCCGAAATCACAACGGCATCAAGCATATAGGGTAACAAGCTCATGCAAAGTCTGACGCCTGCCGAAACGCTGCGTGACCGCCCGTAGTCGTGAACTTGTTGTCATGCGGCAACGCGACACGCCCACGCTCAACTGTCGAGAAGGATGCGCAGCATGCGTCGCAGGGGCTCAGCCGCGCCCCAGAGCAACTGGTCGCCGATGGTGAAGGCGCCCAGGTAAGCCGGGCCCATGGCCAGCTTGCGCACCCGCCCCACGGGAATGTCCATCGTGCCGGTCACGGCCACCGGCGTCAGATCGCGCACCGTGGCTTCGCGCGTGTTGGGGACCAGCTTGACCCAGTCGTTGTCGCCAGCGATCAGTGACTCGATGTCGGCCAGCGGCACATCCCGCGTCAGCTTGAACGTCAGGGACTGGCTGTGGCAACGCATCGCCCCGACGCGCACACAGGTGCTGTCGACCGGGATCGGCGCGGCCAAACCCAGGATCTTGTTGGTCTCTGCCATCCCCTTCCACTCTTCCTTGGAGGTGCCGTTGCCGA
This sequence comes from Pseudomonadota bacterium, assembly GCA_040384625.1. Taxonomy (GTDB): domain Bacteria; phylum Pseudomonadota; class Gammaproteobacteria; order Burkholderiales; family Burkholderiaceae_C; genus CADEEN01. The sequence goes on from JAZKIW010000170.1 coordinate 14,553, forward strand.
GATCCTTGTCGATCCAAGGGATCAGCGAGCCGCCGAGCGGAACGCCAAAGTTCGCCGTCTCCTGCGCCGACAGCGCACGCTGGGCCGCGATGACCTGGCGGTCGATCTCGAGGATCGGACTCTTCGGATCGTCGAGCAGGGCCTTGACGGAGGCGTTCAGCGTGCCGTACTGCGTCAGCAGCTCGCGCATGTGCTGCGCCCCCCCACCCGACGCCGCCTGGTAGGTCTGACTGCTCATCCACTCCACCAGGCCGGCCTTGAACAGCGCGCCGACGCCCATCAGCATGCAGCTCACCGTGCAGTTGCCGCCGATCCAGTTGCGCCCGCCCTTGGCTATGGCGTTCTTGATCACCGGCAGGTTGACCGGGTCGAGGACGATGACCGCGTCGTCCGCCATGCGCAGGGTGGAAGCGGCATCGATCCAGTGCCCGGCCCAGCCGGCCGCGCGCAGTTTCGGAAAGATCTCGCTCGTGTAGTCGCCGCCCTGGGCGGTGATGACGATGTCGCAGCGCTTCAACGCGTCGATGTCGAAGGCATCGAAAAGCTTGCTTTCGTTCTTCGCCATCGGCGGCGCAGCGGCGCCGGCGTTCGAGGTCGAGAAGAACATCGGCTCGATGAGTGCGAAGTCGCCCTCGGCCTGCATGCGCGCCATCAGCACCGAGCCGACCATGCCGCGCCACCCGACCAATCCTACGAGTGCCATTTCTGTCTTGCCTTTTCAGTCGTTCCGGACCCCACCGTGCCCCGGCTCGTTTCGCCGGGGTCCAGAAGGGGCGAGACGATCCGAGAGCGGCTAGCTCTTGGTGGTGATCGTTTTGCCAGTGACTGCTGCGACGACGGCATCGCCCATCTCGCGCGTGCCGACCTTGCGATTGCCCTCGCTCCAGATGTCACCCGTGCGCAGGCCGGCCGACAACACGGCCTTCACCGCCGACTCGATGCGATCGGCGGCGGCGGGCTGGGCGAGGGAGTAGCGGAGCATCATGGCAGCGGAGAGGATTGTAGCCAGCGGATTGGCGACACCCTTGCCTGCGATGTCGGGTGCACTGCCGTGGCTGGGCTCGTACAGGCCCTTGTTGTGCTTGTCCAACGATGCCGATGGCAGCATGCCGATCGAACCGGTGAGCATCGCCGCCTCGTCGGACAGGATGTCGCCGAACATGTTGCCGGTGACCACGACGTCGAAGGCCTTCGGCGCCTTGACGAGCTGCATCGCGGCGTTGTCGACGTACATGTGATCGAGCGCGACGTCCGGGTACTGGGCATGCACCTCGCTGACCGTGTCCTTCCAGAACTGGAAAGTCTCCAGCACATTGGCCTTGTCGACGCTGGTCAGCTTCTTGTTGCGCTTGCGCGCCGCCTGGAAGGCCACGTGCGCAATGCGCTCGATCTCGGGCTTGCTGTAGCGCATCGTGTCGAAGGCTTCTTCGGCGCCGGGGAAGTGGCCGTCCACCGCCACGCGCCGGCCGCGCGGCTGGCCAAAGTAGATGTCACCGGTCAGCTCACGGATGATCAAGATGTCCAGCCCGGCCACCAGCTCGGGCTTCAGGCTCGAGGCCTGGGTGAGCTGCTCGTAGCAGATTGCCGGACGGAAGTTGGCGAACAAGCCAAGGTGCTTGCGCAGGCCCAGGATGGCCTGCTCGGGGCGCAGCGAGCGCTCTAGCTTGTCGTACTTCCAGTCGCCGACGGCGCCGAAGAGCACCGCGTCGGCGGCCTTGGCCAGCGCAAGCGTGGCATCGGGCAGCGGGTGGCCGTGGGCTTCGTAGGCGGCGCCGCCGACGACCGCCGTCTCCATCTCGAAGGGCAACTCGAGCGCTCGAAGCACCTTCAGCGCCTCGGCCATGATTTCGGTACCGATGCCGTCGCCAGGCAAGACTGCAATCTTCATTCGATGTCTCTTTCAGGTGCGGCCAGCCAATGCACCAGGCGGTGCTCGCAGGCCTTGAAAAGTAGGTAGGCCGCCATGCTCAGGTAGGCGGTGAACAGCAGTTCGAGCAGCTGCTGCGCGGCGCCGTCGCCCAAGGCCATCCAGCCGTGCTCGAAGACCAGGTCGGTGTTCGCCTTCAACAGGATGAACAGGTTGAAGGTGCCGGCGCCGAATCCGAGGAAGGCCAGGCCCATGACGACGAAGGTCAGCCAGCGACGCCCGAAGACCAGCCGTTGCAGGGCGCGGCTCACGGCGCGTCAGCCAGGGGGGCGATGGTCGAGCCAGGGCATGCGCGCCAGCCGCTCGGCCTCGAAGGCCCGGATCTTGTCGGCATGGCGCAAGGTCAGGCCGATGTCGTCCCAGCCGTTGAGTAGGCACTGCTTGCGAAAGTCCTGCACGTCGAAGGGCAGTGCCACGCCATCGGGCTTGAGCACCACCTGGCGCGGCAGATCGACCGTCAGCGAATAGCCCGGGAATGCCGCCACCTCGTCGAACAAGCGCGCCACGTCCTGCTCGGGCAGCACGATCGGCAGCAGGCCGTTCTTGAAGCAGTTGTTGAAGAAGATGTCGGCAAAACTCGGGGCGATGAGGGCCCGGAATCCGTACTGGTCGAGGGCCCAGGGCGCATGCTCACGACTCGAGCCGCAGCCGAAGTTCTTGCGCGCCAGCAGCACCGAAGCATCCTTGTAGCGCGCCTGGTTGAGCACGAAGTCGGGATTCGGTTTGCGCAGCGCCGGGTTCTCGCCCGGCTCGCCGCGGTCGAGATAGCGCCACTCGTCGAACAGGTTGGGGCCGAAGCCCGAGCGCTTGATCGACTTCAGGAACTGCTTGGGGATGATCGCATCGGTGTCGACGTTGGCTCGGTCGATCGGGGCGACCAGCCCCTTGTGAACGGTGAAGGCTTGCACGACGTCTCCCGCTCTACTTCTTCTTGGACGCGTTCTCGATCGTCTCGCCGGCCCTGGTGATGTCCTTGCCGATGCCCTCGAAGGTGTTGCAGCCGACCAGCAGCAACAGTGATCCCAGCATCAGTCCGCACACGGTCCTCATCGTTCTTCTCCTTTGTCGGTTCAGGAAATGCGCCGCACGTCGACGAAGTGGCCCTCGATCGCTGCCGCGGCGGCCATCGCCGGGCTCACCAGGTGGGTGCGGCCGCCCGCGCCCTGGCGGCCTTCGAAATTGCGGTTGCTGGTCGAGGCGCAGCGCTCGCCAGGCTCCAGTCGGTCGGCGTTCATCGCCAGGCACATCGAGCAGCCCGGCTCGCGCCAGTCGAAGCCCGCCGCCTTGAACACCTCGTGCAGGCCCTCACGCTCGGCCTGGGCCTTGACCAGGCCCGAGCCCGGCACGACCAAAGCCAGCTTGACGCTGGCCGCAACGCGCCGGCCAAGGTGCTTGACGACCGCCGCGGCTTCACGCAGGTCCTCGATGCGGCTGTTGGTGCAGGAGCCGATGAAGACCTTGTCGATACGGATGTCGGTGATCGCCTTGTTCGGCTGCAGGCCCATGTAGACCAGGGCGCGCTCGATGCCTTCGCGACGTCCGGCATCCTTCTCGCGCTCAGGATCGGGCACGCGCTCGTCGATCGCGACCACCATCTCCGGGCTGGTGCCCCAGGTTACCTGCGGCTTGAGCGCGGTGGCGTCGAGTTCGACGATGCGGTCCCACCGGGCGTCAGCGTCCGATTGCAGGGTGCGCCAGTGGGCGATCGCATGCTGCAGCTCCACCCCGCTCGGCGCGAACGGCCGGCCCTGCACATACTGGATCGTCTTCTCGTCCACGGCCACCAGGCCGGCGCGTGCACCGGCCTCGATCGCCATGTTGCAGACCGTCATCCGGCCTTCCATGCTCAGCGCACGGATCGCGCTGCCGCCGAACTCGATCGTGCTGCCGGTGCCCCCTGCGGTGCCGATCTTGCCGATGATCGCCAGCACGATGTCCTTCGCGGTGCAGCCGCGCGGCAGCGTGCCTTCGACCTTGATCAGCAGGTTCTTCGCCTTCTTGGCCAACAGGGTCTGCGTGGCCATCACGTGCTCGACCTCGCTGGTGCCGATGCCGTGCGCCAGCGCACCGAAGGCGCCATGCGTGCTGGTGTGGCTGTCACCGCAGACGACCGTCATGCCCGGCAGGGTGGCGCCCTGCTCGGGTCCGATGACGTGCACGATGCCCTGGCGTTTGTCGAGGAAAGGGAAATACGCGGCCGCCCCGAAGGCCTTGATGTTCGCGTCGAGCGTGACGATCTGCTGTTTGCTGACCGGATCGGCGATGCCGTCGTAGCCCTCTTCCCAATGGTTGGTCGGCGTGTTGTGGTCGGCAGTGGCGACGATCGAACTCTCGCGCCAGACCTTGCGCCCAGCCAGGCGCAGGCCCTCGAAGGCTTGCGGGCTGGTGACTTCATGCACCAGGTGGCGGTCGATGTAGAGCACGGTCGTGCCGTCGTCCTCGGTGTGGACGGCGTGCTCGTCCCAGAGCTTGTCGTAGAGGGTGCGTGCGGTCATGGCGGCGGCTGGCGATGCAGGTCGAATTGTCGCGGATATGGCGCGCCCCTTGCAGCGCGTCGGCGATTCGCGCTCAGGCGAGCTCGGTGATCACTTCAGCCGGCGCTTGCACCAGTTCGATCAGCACCCCTTCTCCGCCGAGAGGAAACTCGTCGTTGCCCCTGGGATGGATGAAGCAGATGTCGTGCCCCGCCGCCCCCTGGCGAATCCCACCGGGCGCGAATCGTACGCCCCGCGCGCTCATCCACTGCACCGCAGCGCGCAGGTCGTCGACCCACAGGCCGACGTGGTTGAGCGGCGTCGCATGGACCGCTGGCTTCTTGTCGGGATCGATCGGCTGCATCAGGTCGACCTCGACCGCGTGCGCCCCCTGCCCCAGCGCACAGATGTCCTCGTCGACGTTCTCGCGTTCGGAGACAAAGCTGCTCTTCACCGTCAGGCCGAGCACATCGACCCACAGCGACTTCAGGCGCTGCTTGTCGGGCCCGCCGACGGCGATCTGCTGGATGCCGAGAATGCGGAACGGCCTGGTGTCCATCAGGTGAACCTCAAAAGGGGTTGATCGACCGCCACGCTCTCGCCCTTCTTCGCCAGCAGTTCGCCCACCGTGCCATCGGACGACGCGGTGAGGATGTTCTCCATCTTCATCGCCTCGATCACCGCCAGCTTCTCGCCGACATGCACCCTCTGGCCCGGCACGACACTGATGTCGGCCAGCAGCCCCGGCATCGGCGAGAGCAGGAACTTGGACAAGTCCGGTGGCGCCTTGAGCGGCATCAGCTTGAGCAGCTCGGCGGCGCGCGGCAGCAGGGCCAGGGTATCGATCTGCATGCCGTTGTGCGCAACGCGGATCGCCAGTGGGTTCTTCGCACCCCCCCGCTCGACCTGGGCCGTGAAGGGCTTGCCGTTGCAGGTGCCAGTCATCAGGATGTCGCCGAGGCGGGTCGTGCTCTGGATCGCGAAGTGGCGCCCGCCGATCACCACGTCGGCCTTGCCCGAGACCGGCTCGAATTGAGCGATGTGCACGTCGTGGTGGGTGTGCGCACCGTCGGTGCCGAGCACCACGACGACCAGGTCGGGCAAGGCCTTGACCCCGTGCCCGGGCAACTGCCCGCTGATGCCGGCCGAGCGCTCGCGCGCCTTGCGCCGCACGAAGGCCGTCAACGCGACCAGGAACATAGGGTCGTCGTGCGCCACGTCGTCGCCCGAGAAGCCGGCAGCGTAGTGCTCGGCGATGAAGCCGGTGTTGAAGTCGCCGGCGACGAACTTCGGATGCGCCAGCAGGGCAGCCTGGAACGGGATGTTCGAGGAGATGCCGCGGACCACGAAGGCGTTCAGCGCCTCGCGCATCCGGCCGATCGCGTCAGCGCGGTCGCGCCCATGCACGATCAGCTTGGCGATCATCGAGTCGTAATGCATCGGGATCTCGCCGCCTTCGTAGACGCCGGTGTCCACGCGCACGCCACCCTCCTTGGGCACCGGCTGCGCGGCCTCCATCGTCTGCCGCGGCGGCCGGTAGCTGGTCAGACGGCCGGTCGAGGGCAGGAAGTGGCGCAGCGGGTTCTCGGCATTGATGCGGCACTCGATGGCCCAGCCGCGGCGCGGGATCTGATCCTGGGAGAAAGGCAGGTGCTCGCCGGCGGCCACGCGGATCATCCATTCCACCAGGTCCAGGCCGGTGATGCACTCGGTGACCGGGTGCTCGACCTGGAGCCGGGTGTTCATCTCGAGGAAGTAGAAGCCCTGGTCCTTGCCGACCACGAACTCGACCGTGCCGGCACTCTGGTAGTCGACTGCCCTGGCCAGGGCCACCGCCTGCGCACCCATCGCCGCGCGCGTCGCGTCGCTGATGAAGGGTGATGGGGCCTCCTCGATCACCTTCTGATGGCGGCGCTGGATCGAGCACTCACGCTCGTGCAGGTAGACCATGTTGCCGTGGGCGTCGCCCAGCACCTGGATCTCGATGTGGCGCGGCTGCTCGACGTACTTCTCGATGAAGATGCGGTCGTCGCCGAAGCTGGCCTTGGCCTCGTTGCGGCAGGACGAGAAGCCCTCGAAGGCCTCCTTGTCGTCGAAAGCCACGCGCAGGCCTTTACCGCCGCCGCCGGCACTGGCCTTGATCATCACCGGGTAGCCGATGTCGCGCGCGATCTCGACCGCACGCTCGGGCGAGTCGATGGCTTCGTTCCAGCCTGGAATGGTGCTGACCTTCGCCGCCTGGGCCAGCTTTTTCGACGCGATCTTGTCGCCCATCGCCGCGATCGAGTGGTGCTTCGGGCCGATGAACACCAGGCCCTCCTCTTCGACCTTGCGGGCGAAGGCCCGGTTCTCCGACAGGAATCCGTAGCCGGGGTGGATCGCCTGCGCTCCGGTCTGCTTAGCGGCAGCGATGATCTTGTCGCCGAGCAGGTAACTCTCGCGGCTGGGCGCCGGGCCAAGCCGCACGGACTCATCGGCCAGCTCAACGTGCAGTGCATCGCGGTCAGCATCGGAAAACACCGCGACGGTGCCGATGCCCATCGTCCGGGCGGTCTTGATGATCCGGCAGGCGATCTCACCGCGGTTGGCAACCAGGATCTTCGTGAACATCGCCGGCCTCAAAGGGGAATGTTGCCGTGCTTGCGCCACGGGTTCTCGAGCTTCTTGTCGGCCAGCATCGCCAGCGAGCGGCAGATGCGCTTCCTGGTCTCGTAGGGCTGGATCACGTCGTCGATGAAGCCGCGCGCGCCGGCGACGAAGGGGTTGGCGAAGCGCGCGCGGTACTCGGCTTCCTTGGCCGCCAGCTTGGCCGGGTCGCCCTTGTCCTCTCGGAAGATGATCTCGACCGCCCCCTTGGCGCCCATCACCGCGATCTCGGCATTCGGCCAGGCAAAATTGACGTCGCCGCGCAGGTGCTTGCTGCTCATCACGTCGTAGGCGCCGCCGTAGGCCTTGCGCGTGATCACGGTGACCTTCGGTACGGTGCACTCGGCATAGGCATACAGCAGCTTGGCACCGTGCTTGATGATGCCGCCGTACTCTTGGCTGGTCCCGGGCATGAAGCCGGGCACGTCGACGAAGGTGAGCACCGGGATGCCGAACGCGTCGCAGAAACGCACGAAGCGCGCCGCCTTGATGCTGCTCTTGATGTCCAGACAGCCGGCCAGCACCAGCGGATTGTTGGCCACGACGCCAACGCTGCGACCGGCCATGCGCGCCATGCCGATCACGATGTTCTTCGCGTAGTCGGGCTGCAGCTCGAAGAAGTCGCCGTCGTCGACCACCTTGTGGATCAGCTCCTTGATGTCGTAAGCCTGGTTCGGGTTGTCGGGCACCAGGGTGTCGAGTGAATGGTCCAGGCGCTCGGCCGGATCTCCGCTCGGGCGCGTCGGCGCCCCGTCGCGGTTGTTCAGCGGCAGGTAGTTGAAGAAGCGCCGCAGCATCAAGAGCGCCTCGACGTCGTTGTCGAAGGCCCGGTCGGCAACACCGCTCCTGCTGGTGTGCGTCGTCGCACCACCAAGCTCTTCGGCCGTGATCTCCTCGTGCGTCACGGTCCTGACGACCTCGGGCCCGGTGACGAACATGTAGGAGCTGTCGCGCACCATGAAGATGAAGTCGGTCATCGCCGGGGAGTAGACCGCTCCGCCGGCACACGGTCCCATGATCATGCTGATCTGCGGAATCACGCCGCTGGCCATCACGTTGCGCTGGAACACATCGGCGTAACCGCCGAGCGAGGCCACACCTTCCTGAATGCGTGCGCCACCGGAATCGTTCAAGCCGATCACCGGCGCACCGACCTTCATCGCCTGGTCCATTACCTTGCAGATCTTCTCGGCGTGCGCCTCCGACAGCGCACCGCCGAAGACCGTGAAGTCCTGGCTGAAGACGAATACCAGGCGACCGTTGATCATGCCGTATCCGGTCACGACGCCATCGCCCGGCACCCTGTTGTCCTGCATCCCGAAGTCGAAGCAGCGATGCTCGACGAACATGTCCCACTCTTCGAACGATCCTTCGTCGAGCAGCAGTTCAAGGCGCTCGCGTGCGCTCAGCTTGCCCTTCTTGTGCTGGGCAGCAATGCGCTTTTCTCCGCCGCCCTGGCGCGCCGCCGCGCGCTTCTTGTCGAGCTGTTCGATGATGTCGTGCATACCGGTCGGTCTCCTCGGGTTCAGTTCTTCTCGAACAGATTGAGCAGGGCGCGTGCCGCCACCGTGGGGGCAGTGCGTGCCGCATCCACCTCGGCCAGCACGCGCGGGAGCGCTTCGCGGACCTGGGCGTCGTGCTCGAAGTCGGCGCGCAGGCGGGCATGCACGATGTCCCACAGCCAGGCTTGGCGTTGCGATCGGCGGCGCCCCTCGAAGGCGCCGCTTTCGCGGCGGCGCTCGGCCTGCGACTGGACAGCCTGCCAAAAGGCATCCAGGCCAGCGCCCTTGAGGGCACTGAGCTTGAGCACCGAGCCTGCCGCGGCGTGCGCCGCGTTGCCGTGAAAGCCGAACACACGCAGCGCGCTGGTGATCTGCGCCTGCGCCCGTGTCGCCGCGGCCTCGTCGAGGTCGGCCTTGTTGATGATGACCAGGTCGGCCAGTTCCATCACGCCGCGCTTGATCGCCTGCAGGTCATCGCCGGCATTCGGCAGTTGCAGCAGCACGAACAGGTCGGTCATGCCCGCGACCGCGATCTCGCTCTGGCCAACACCGACCGTCTCGACGATCACGACATCAAAACCCGCTGACTCGCACAGCAGCAGGGCTTCGCGCGTGTGCTCGGCCACCCCGCCGAGCGCGCCGGACGTCGGGCTCGGTCGGATGAAGGCCGCGTCGTTGACAGAGAGCCGCTCCATGCGCGTCTTGTCGCCGAGGATCGAACCGCCCGACACGCTGGACGAGGGGTCCACGGCCAACACCGCGACGCGGTGTCCGCGTTCGATCAGGAACAGGCCGAGGGACTCGATGAAAGTGCTCTTGCCCACCCCCGGTACACCCGAAATACCGAGGCGCAGCGAGTTGCCGCTCGACGGCAGCAGGCTGTCGAGCAGTGCATCTGCTTGCGCTCGGTGGTCGGCGCGGGTCGACTCGATCAGCGTGATGGCCTTGGCCAGCGCGCGGCGGTCGCCGCGCAGCAGGTCAGCCGCCAGCGGCCCGGCTCTCACGCGCCGACCGCCTTCCTGATCTGCTCGAGCACGTCCTTCGCACTGGCGGGGATCGGCGTCCCGGGCCCGTAGATGCCCTTCACGCCGGCGTCGTACAGCATCTCGTAGTCCTGGCGCGGGATGACGCCGCCGACGAAGACGATGATGTCGTCGGCGCCCTGGGCCTTCAGGGCCTCGATGATCGCCGGCACCAGGGTCTTGTGCCCGGCGGCCAGGGTGCTGACACCGACCGCGTGCACGTCGTTCTCTATCGCTTGTCGCGCGCACTCCTCGGCGGTCTGGAACAGCGGGCCGATGTCGACGTCGAAGCCGAGGTCGGCGAAGGCCGTGGCCACGACCTTGGCGCCGCGGTCGTGGCCATCCTGGCCGAGCTTGGCGATCATCACGCGCGGGCGGCGGCCCTGCCGCTCGGCGAAGGCGGCGATCTCGGCCTTCAACTGGTCCCAGCCCTCGGCGCTGTCGTAGGCGGCTGCGTACACCCCGGTCACCTTTTGCGTATCGGCGCGGTGGCGCCCCCAAGACTTTTCCAGCGCATCGCTGATTTCGCCGACTGTAGCCCGCAGGCGCACCGCCTGGATGCTCAGGTCGAGCAGGTTGCCATTTCCCGTTTCAGCGCATTGCGTCAGCGCGTCGAGCGCTGCCCGCACCTTGCCGGCATCGCGCGCCGCGCGCACTGCCGCCAAGCGCGCCACCTGCCCGTCGCGCACCACATGGTTGTCGATATCCCGAACCTCCATCGGGTCCTGCTTGTCGCTGCGGTACTTGTTGACGCCGACGATCACGTCGCGGCCAGCGTCGATGCGGGCTTGCTTCTCGGCCGCGCTGGCCTCGATCTTGAGCTTGGCCCAGCCGCTGTCGACCGCCTTGGTCATTCCACCCAGTGCGTCGACCTCCTCGATGATCTTCCAGGCCGCGTCGGCCATGTCCTGGGTCAGCCGCTCCATCAGGTAGCTGCCGGCCCAGGGGTCGACCACGTGCGGGATGTGCGTCTCTTCCTGCAGGATCAATTGCGTGTTGCGGGCGATGCGGGCGCTGAACTCGGTCGGCAGCGCGATCGCCTCGTCGAAGCTGTTGGTGTGCAGCGACTGGGTACCGCCGAACACCGCGGCCATCGCCTCGACGGTGGTGCGCACGATGTTGTTGTACGGGTCCTGCTCCGTGAGGCTCCAGCCCGAGGTCTGGCAATGCGTGCGCAGCATCAGGCTCTTCGGGCTCTTGGCGTCGAAGCCCAGCATGATTCGGTGCCACAGCAGGCGCGCGGCGCGCATCTTGGCGATCTCGAGATAGAAGTTCATCCCGATTGCCCAGAAGAAGCTGAGCCGTCCGGCGAATGCATCGACGTCCAGGCCCTTCGCGATGGCGGTCTTCACGTACTCCTTGCCGTCGGCCAGGGTGAAGGCCAGTTCGAGCGCCTGGTTCGCACCGGCCTCCTGCATGTGGTAACCCGAGATCGAAATCGAATTGAACTTCGGCATCTTCTGTGCCGTGTATTCGATGATGTCCGCCACCACCCGCATGCTCGGCTCCGGCGGGTAGATGTAGGTGTTGCGGACCATGAACTCCTTCAGGATGTCGTTCTGGATCGTCCCGCTCAAGCGGTCCTGCGCGACACCCTGCTCTTCCGCCGCGACGACATAGCCGGCCAGCACCGGCAGCACCGCGCCGTTCATCGTCATCGACACCGACACCTTGTCGAGCGGAATGCCGTCGAACAGGATCTTCATGTCCTCGACCGAATCGATCGCCACCCCCGCCTTGCCCACGTCGCCGGTCACGCGCGGATGGTCGCTGTCGTAGCCTCGGTGGGTGGCCAAGTCAAAGGCCACGCTGACGCCCTGCCCGCCCCCCGCCAGCGCCTGGCGGTAGAAGGCGTTGCTGGCCTCGGCCGTGGAGAACCCGGCGTACTGGCGGATCGTCCACGGCCGCACCGCGTACATCGTGGCTTGCGGGCCACGCAGATAGGGCTCGAACCCGGGCAGCGTGTCGGCGTGCCGCAACCCCGCAAGGTCGGCGGCCGTGTACAGAGGCTTGACAGTGAGGCCCTCGGGCGTGACCCAGCTCAGCGCGGCCACATCGCCGCCAGGGGCCGACTTGGCGGCGGCGCGCTGCCAGTCTTCCAGCGTGGGGGGGCGTGCAGGCATCGGTGTCTCCTCGGCCATTCAGGGGCGGCCCTTGCATTATCCATAATTATGAATTCAAATCCAATCCAGATCTGACAAAGGAAGCGCTTCTCCCGTGCCCACTGCCGCCGTTTCGGCCGCTCCCCGCTCGCTGTCCCCGCGCGCGCTCTACCAGGACGTGGCCGAGCGCCTGCGGGCGCAGATCTTCGCGCGCGAGCTCGAACCCGGCGCCTGGATCGACGAGCAGAAGTTGGCCGGCGAGTTCGGCATCAGCCGCACGCCCCTGCGCGAGGCGCTCAAGGTGCTGGCCGTCGAAGGCCTGGTGACGATGAAGGTGCGACGCGGCGCTTACGTCACCGAGATGAGCCGCGACGACGTGACCCAGGTCTATCACTTGCTCGCGCTGCTGGAGTCCGACGCTGCCGGCGTGGTGGCCCGCAGTGGCAGCGACGCCGAGATCGCCACGCTGCGCCAGTTGCACGATCGCCTGGAAAAGCAGGTGCGCCAGCGCGACGCCTTCTTCGCCACCAACGAAGCGTTCCACATGAGCCTGCTCACGATCGCCGGCAACCGCTGGCGCGAGCAGATCGTCGCCGACCTGCGCAAGGTGATGAAGCTCAATCGTCACCACTCGCTGTTCAAGCAGGGCCGGCTGGCTGATTCGCTGGCCGAACACCGGGCCCTGATGGCGGCCATCGAGTCGCGCGATGCGGCCAAGGCCACGCGGCTGATGCGCCTTCACTTCGAGAGCGGCCTCGAAGCCGCCTCGTAGCGCCCTCCCGGGAGAGGGCGCGCCGAGCTCAGAGCCGCTCGAACACCGCCGCGATGCCCTGCCCGCCGCCGATGCACATCGTCACCAGCGCGTAGCGCCCGCCGGCGCGGTGCAGCTCGTAGATCGCCTTGGTAGCCAGGAAGGCGCCTGAGCAGCCGATCGGGTGGCCCAGCGCAATCGCGCCGCCGTTCGGGTTGGTCTTGCCCATGTCGAGTTCCAGGCCACGCGAGACCGCGATCGCCTGCGCCGCGAAGGCCTCATTGCTTTCGATCACGTCCATCTGGTCCAGGCTCAGGCCGCCCTTCTTCAGCGCCAGCTTCGACGCTGGGATCGGGCCCTCGCCCATGATCTCGTTGGGCACGCCGGCCACGGCATACGACACCAGGCGCGCCATCGGCTTGTGACCGGCCGCCGCGGCAACGCCAGCATCGGCGAGCACGAAAAAGGCCGCGCCGTCGTTGATGCCCGAGGCATTGCCGGCCGTCACCGAGCCGTCCTTCTTGAACGCCGGCTTCATCCGGGCCAGGGTCTCCATCGTGGTGCCGGCCTTCACATGCTCGTCGGTATCGAAGGTGACTTCGCCCTTGCGCGTCTGCTTGACGATCGGCACGATCTGCGACTTGAAGCGGCCCTCGGCGATCGCTGCCGCTGCACGCCGATGCGACTCGACCGCCAGCGCGTCCTGCTGCTCGCGTGTGATGCCCCACTTGGTGCACAGGTTCTCGGCGGTGATCCCCATGTGGCCGACGCCAAAGGGGTCGGTCAAGGTCGCCGTCATCGTGTCGATGAGTTTGGTGTCGCCCATGCGAGCGCCGTTGCGCATCGCGGTGGAAAGGTAGCCGCCGCGGCTCATCACCTCGACGCCGCCGCCGACGCCGTAGTCGCAATCGTCGAGCAGGATGTTCTGCGCCGTCGTCACGATGGCCTGCAGGCCCGACGAGCACAGGCGGTTGACCGCCATCGCCACCGAATCCATCGGCAGCCCGGCCTGGATCGCGGCCACCCGCGCCACGTAGGCGAAGCGGCCTTCGGTCGGGATGGTGTTGCCCACCGTCACGTAATTGATCGCCTTTGGGTCGACGCCTGAGCGCTCGACCGCCGCCTTCATCACCGTGCCGGCCAGTTCGGCCGGCTCGATGTCGGCCAGCGAACCGCCGAAGGTTCCGATCGCCGAGCGCGCTGCACCCAGTACCACCACGTCACGCTTGCTCATGTCCCGTCTCCTTTCAATGCTTCAAAGCACCCGAAGGCGTGTCGCCCCTGCCTGAGCAGGCACGACCTCGCCAATCTCCGCCACGGCGGCGAATCCATGGCGCTCAAAGACAGCCCGCACCTCGGGCAGCGCCGCTGCGTCGCAGGACACCAGCAGCCCGCCGCTGGTCTGCGGGTCCGTCAGGAGGGCCTTGTCTTCTGCAGCAAAGGCCGCTGGCAGCGCGATGTCGGCACCGTAGCCGGTCCAGTTGCGGGCTGAGGCGCCGGTGACGAAGCCCCGCGCGGCGAGTGCTCTGGCATGTCCCAGCAGAGGCACCCGAGCCCAATCGATCACCACGACGGCGTTCGCACCGCGCGCGACCTCCAGCGCATGACCGGCCAGCCCGAATCCGGTCACGTCGGTCAATGCGTGCACGCCGGAGAGCGCCGCCAGGTCGGGGCCCGGCGTGTTGAGCTGGGTTGTGGCGGCGATCATCTGTGCATAACCCTCGGCGCCGAGTTGCTCCTTCTTCAGGGCGGCGGACATCACACCCACCCCGAGCGGCTTGCCGAGCACCAGCCTGTCGCCGATGCGGGCATCGGCGTTGCGCTTGACGCGCTCGGGATGCACCAGGCCGAGCGCCACCAATCCGTAGATGGCCTCCACCGAGTCGATGGTGTGGCCGCCGGCGATCGGGATGCCGGCGCCACGGCAGACCGCATTGCCGCCTTCGAGGATGCGACCGATGGTTTCGGTCGACAACACATGGATCGGCATGCCGACCAGGGCCAAGGCCATGATCGGCCGCCCGCCCATCGCGTACACGTCGCTGAGCGCATTGGTGGCGGCGATGCGGCCGAAGTCGTAGGGATCGTCGACGATCGGCATGAAGAAGTCGGTGGTCGCGACCAGCGCCTGCTCGGCATTGAGTCGATAGACCGCCGCGTCGTCGGCGGTTTCGATGCCCACCAGCAACTCCGGCGGCACCGGCATCCGGCTGGTGCCCTTCAGGATCTCGGACAGCAGGCCTGGGGCGATCTTGCAGCCGCATCCGCCACCGTGCGAGAGCGAGGTCAGACGCGGTTCGGTCGGCTTCTCGGGGGCGTTCAAACGGTGGTCTCCAGCACTTCGCCGCGTTGCACAAAGTGTCAGCATAGTCCGATCGACGCCGCCGCGCTGGCGTCCCGAGCCCGCATGACGGGCCCTTCATAATCGCCGCCACGTAGCGCGTCCAGCGCCACCAGCCTTTCGATGAGCGATCCGATCGACGACTCCGTCCAGATCCCTACGGCCGATGTGCGCCCGCTGACCCCCGGCGAGCGTGGCGGGCTGTCGGTCCGCGATCTGTCGACGATCCTGGAGGTCACGCGGGCCCTTGCAGCACCATTCGACCTGACCACCATGTTGACCGAGGTCACCGGCGCTGCGCGGCAGGTGCTGCAGGCGGAACGCAGCTCGGTCTGGTTATTCGATGCCGCCGCAGCCGAACTGGTGCTGAAGGTCTCCAGCGACATTTCCGATGTGCGCATCCCCATCGGGGCCGGCTTGGTCGGCGCCTGCGCGCGCGACCGCACGGTCATCAACGTGCCCGATTGTTATGCCGACCCTCGCTTCAACGCGGAAACCGACAGGCGCTCGGGCTTTCGCACCCGCTGCGCCCTGACTTTGCCCCTGGTCGACCACGAAGATGGCCTGGTCGGCGTGATGCAGGTCCTGAACCGCAGCGGCGGGGTCTTCGATGCCGAGGACGAGGCGCTCGCGGCGGCTCTGGCGGCACAGTGCGCCGTCGCGCTGCAGCGCGTGCGCATGACCGAAGCCCTGATCGAAGGCGAGAAGATGCGCGCCGAACTCGACATGGCCCGCATCGTGCAGCGCAGCACCCTGCCCGGAACGATGCCGGCACTGGCAGGCTACGAAGCCTTCGGGGCCTCGCAGCCGGCCGAACAGACCGGCGGCGACACCTTCGACCTGTCCCTCGTCGACGGGCAGTTGTTGGTCGTCCTCGGCGACGCCACCGGTCACGGCATCGCACCGGCCCTGTCCGTGACCCAGATGCACGCCATGCTGCGGATGGCGTTTCGCCTGGGCGCCGACATCGAGACTGCGTACGGTCAGGTCAACGACCAGCTTGCCGACACCTTGCCCGACGACCGCTTCATCACCGCCTTCATCGGCCTGCTCGATCCGGCCACGCACCGCCTGCGCTTCATCAGCGCCGGCCAGGGCCCGATCCTGCACTACCAGGCCGCCTCGGGCAGTTTTGCCCGCTATCCGCCGACGAGCTTTCCGCTGGGCGCGATGCATCTGCCAGCGCCACGCGCCGCTTCGACGCTGGAGATGCAACCGGGGGATGTGTTGCTGCTGCTGTCCGACGGGATCTACGAACAGCACGAGAGTGGCGGCGAGATGTTCGGCGAACAGCGCGTGGAGCGCATCCTGCTGGAACACCGCGACGGCCCGTTGGCCGACCTGTCGGTGCGCCTGCTGGCGGCAGTGCAGGCCTTCGCCGCCGGCGTGCCACAGGAAGACGACATCACCCTGGTCCTGCTCAGGCGCCAGGCTGGGTCGTGGCGGACCTTCCCCCCACGCCTGGAGGCCCTGGGAGCACTGGTCGCCTTCACGGCGGACGCCTTCGAGCGTGGCGGGATCGATCGGCGCCTGCTGACCACGGTCGACTTCGTGCTCGAAGAGCTGTTCACCAATGTCGTCAAGTACGGTCTGGGTACCAGCCAGGCGCCGGTGACGGTGCGGGTCGAACTTCAAGCCATCGCGGGCGGTGTTGCCGGCAGCCTGACGGCCGACGGGGTCGCCGACTTCGACGTGACGCGCGCACCGCAGCGTGATACCTCGCTGCCGATCGAAGAGCGCCAGCCAGGGGGCCTGGGCCTGCAGTTGATCGGCCAACTGGTCGACTCCGTTCGGTATGAATACGACGTGTCGCAAATGCGCAGTCGCGTTACATTCCGTAAAACGTTGGCGTAACGGGCCACCCCGGCGCCACCGCCTCAGGGAGAGGGACACGGATGCTGAAGATCGGATTCGGGCCACCGGGGGTCGTCATGGTCGAAGGCCGTCTCGACGCCGCCCAGGCGGCAGCCGCGCAAGCCTTCCTCGATGGCGTCAACGGCGACACCACGCTGGACTGTTCGGCGCTCGAATACATCTCGAGTGCCGGCCTGGGCGTGTTGCTGAAGACGCAGAAGCGGCTCAAGGCGAACGCCGGCCGGCTCCGTCTGACGGGCGTCAACCGCCATGTGCACGACATCTTCCGCTACGCCGGCTTCGACCAGATCTTCGAGATCGCGCCGGCGCCGTAGGCATCGACCAACTTTTCAGCCGGCCGCGTGTAATTGTGGAGAGTGACGACGATGCCCAGCTGTTGCAGCGTTTTCGCCAAGGCGACCGGCAGGCCTTCACCGAACTGGTGATCCGCTACCAGAAGCCGATCTACAACGCGGCGTTCTGGGTGTTGCGCAAGGCCGAAGACGCCAGCGACGTGACGCAGACTGTGTTCCTGAAGGTAGTGGAGCGACTCGATGAATACGACCCGCAGTACAAATTCTTCAGTTGGATCTACCGCATCGCGGTCAATGAATCGCTCAATCTGCTGCGGCGCAACGACCGTGATGACGAATGGGACGACGAGGCCGAGTTCGAAGGCCCGGCCAGTCAATCCCCGGAGTGGCAACTCGACGAGCTCGAGCGCTCGCGCCGCCTGCAGGGCGCCATGATGCGACTGTCGACCAATGACCGGATGGTGCTGACTTTGCGGCACTTTTCCGAATGCAGCTACCAGGAGGTCGCCGAGGTGCTCGAGATCGACGAGAAGACCGTCAAGTCGCGGCTCTTCGATGCCCGTCAGCGCCTGCGCGTGCTCCTGGATGACTTGAGGGTGCACTGACATGCTCACCTCCGCCACCACCGAACTGATGCACACCGTGCTCGACGGCGAAGCCAGCGAAGCGCAGGAGCAGGCCTTGCAGCAGTTGCTGAGCCAGGACTCCAGCGCACGTGCCGAGTACGCGAGGGTGTCCCAACTGTTCACCGACCTCGGCCAGGTGCCTCAGCGGCATCCGCCCGAAGGGCTCGTCGCTGCCGTGATGGCCGCGGTCGATCGCAACCAACTTTCTTCCAAGCCCCGTGTAATTAGTGCAGCACCCCGAGACGACGTCTCCAGATCGTTCAACAACCCCCGGCTGATCACCCGTTTGGCAGCCTTCCTGAGGAGCATCGACATGAGCGACCAGCAACCCCGCAGTCCGTTCGGCAATCGCAAGTACTGGATCGGGGGCGCGACAGCCGCCGCCGCCCTGCTCGTGTGGCAGTTCGGTTTCAACAGCTGGCCAGTGGAGAAGGACGTGATGGGCACCATTGCGCCGGCTGATCGCTATCGCGCTGCGCAGCCGAGCGACATCAAGGTTGGAACATCGACGGGCGGGCAGTCCGGCCAAGGGAATTCTGCGATGCAGACCAACGCTGCCGACGGCGCCGCCAAGGGTGCTGCCGACGGCGCCGCCAAGGGTGCCGCTGACGGTGCCGCCAAGGGTGCCGCTGACGGCGCCGCCAAGGGCGCTGCCGACGGCGCCGCCAAGGGCGCTGCCGACGGCGCCGCCAAGGGCGCCGCTGACGGTGCCGCCAAGAGCGCTGCCGACGGCGCGGCGAAGTCGGCCGCAGATGGCGCTGCCAAGAGCGCCGCACAAGGTGCCGCCAAGGCCGCCGCTGAGGGTGCTGCAAAGACCGCCGCAGAAGGGGCTGGCAGGAACGGACAACGTCTCCCCTAATAGGGTCCGGGTTCCTGTCGGTCGGCGTATCGAGCGTCGAAGCGAAACGAAACGTGCCAACCGCCGGTCCTGGACCGGCGGTTTTTCTTTGACCGGCGAGCCCATGCGCTCGCCGCTGTGTAGCGGAGAAGGACGCATATGCGCGGTCATGTTCTGTGCCTGCTGTTGGCGCTGATGCCATGTGCAGCCGTTGCCGAAGACAACAGCCCGCTCGGCATGTCGTATGTTGCGACGCCAGACCTGAAGCTGGTCTACTTCGATTCGCTGGCCCATCTGGCGCCGCACGTGGTGCGGACGTTCACCAACTCGCATGCCTGGCAGCGCAGGATGTTCGGCTGGGTGCCATCCCACTTCACTGGCATGTTGCTGAAGGACTTCTCCGACTATGGCAACGGCGCGGCCTGGACCGCGCCCCGCAACACCATATTCCTCGACATCGCACCCACGTCGCTGGCATTCGAAACCAGTTCCACGGCGGAACGGATCTACTCGCTGATGAATCACGAACTAGTCCACGTGGCCACGATGGACGTTGCGTCGGAGGAAGATCGACGCTGGCGGCGCTGGCTCCGTGGCAAGGTGTCGCCGCAGTCGCAGAACCCCGAGTCGCTGCTGTACACCTACCTTACGGTCCCGCGCTTCACCGTCCCGCGCTGGTATCTGGAGGGCAGCGCGGTCTTCATGGAAACCTGGATGGCCGGCGGGATCGGTCGAGCGCAGGGCGGCTATGACGAGATGGTGTTCCGCGCGATGGTCCGGGACGACGCTCCCTTCTACGATCCGCTCGGCCTGGTGTCGCGCGGCACCCTGGTCGACTTCCAGGTCGGAGCGAACGCCTATCTCTACGGCACGCGATTCTTCACCTACCTGGCCTATGCCTACTCCCCGGAGAAGGTGGTGGCCTGGCTGCGACGCGACGAGGGCAGCCGGCGTCACTATGCGGACCAGTTTCAGCATGTCTTCGGCACTACCCTCGAGCAGGGCTGGAAGGACTGGATCGAATTCGAGCGCGACTTCCAGCGGCGCAATCTAGCCAAGGTGCGCGAGCAGCCGATCACGACGCAGCGCAAGCTCAATGGCGCGGCCGTGGGATCGATCTCGCGCACCCACTACGACGAAGCGACCGGCATCCTCTACGGCGCATTCCGCACACCGGGCGTCGTCGAGCATGTCGGCGCGCTCAATACCCGCGACGGCAGCTATCGCAACATAGTCGACATCAAGCGCGCGATGCTCTACCGCGTCGCCTCATTCGCAGTAGACCCGGACACCGGCACGGCGTTCTATACCAACGACAACCTGGCCGAGCGCGACCTGATGGCGCTGGATCTGAAGACGGGGCAGGCCCGGATGCTGCTCGAAGACGCTCGCATCGGCGAGCTCGCCTTCAACCCCGTCGACCGCTCGCTGATGGGCGTGCGTCATATGAACGGTCTGGCAAGCCTGGTACGCATCCCCTACCCCTACCGGGAGTGGCAGGTGGTGCATGAGTACCCGTACGGCGTCGTCCCCTCCGATCTGGACATCTCGCCCGACGGTCGGCTGCTGTCGGCGTCGGTGGCCGAGGTCAACGCCGATCAGTACGTACGCGTCTGGCCCCTCGACAAGGTCTTAGTCGGCAACCTCACGCCGCTGAGCGAGTTCCGCTTCGGCCAATCGGTGCCCGAGAGCTTCGTGTTCTCGCGCGACGGTCGCTACCTGTACGGCAGCAGCTACTACACCGGCGTTTCGAACATCTTTCGCTACGAGGTCGCGAATGGCGCGGTTGAGGCCGTCTCGAACGCCGAGGTGGGTTACTTCCGGCCCTCCGCGCTGCCCGACGGGCGCCTGCTGGTCCTGGCCTACACCGGCGAGGGTTTCGTGCCTGTCACGATCGATCCGAAGCCGATCGCCGATGTCAGTGCGATCGCCTTCCTTGGCAGTGCCCTGGTGGCCAAGCACCCGGTGATCAAGACCTGGCAGGTGCCGCCGCCGAACACGGTCGACGAGGAGAAACTGGTCACTGGACGCGGCGCATACGCGCCGCCGCGCCACCTCGGCCTGGTCAATGCGTACCCGGTACTGCAAGGCTACAAGGACGTGGCCGGCATCGGCTACCGCTTCAACTTCGAGGATCCGATTCGATTTGCCCATCTGAGCTTCACCGCGGCGTGGACGCCGGGCGCTGGCGAATTGCCGGGCGACCAGCGCTTGCACCTGATGGTGGATGGCCGATACCTGGGCTGGCGCGGTGGCCTGTCGTGGAACAAGTCCGACTTCTACGACCTGTTCGGACCGACCAAACGCAGCCGCAAAGGATACGAGCTGCGCCTGGGCTACGACCACCACCTGATCTACGACGACCCGCGCAAGCTCGAGCTGTCGGGCGATTTCAAGCACGCCGGCAATATCGATACTCTGCCGAGTGCCCAGAACATCGCAACGACCTTCACGAAGTTGACCACAGGCGAAGTGAAGCTGAGCTATACCGATCTGCGCCGCTCGCTCGGCGCGGTTGACGACGAGAAGGGGCTTGCCTGGACAACCGCGCTCACGGTCAACCGCGCCGGAAGGCGTGAGAGTGCCCTGCTTCGCGCCGGCCTCGACTTCGGCTTTGCGCTGCCGCTCGCCCACTCGTCGATCTGGTCGCGCAGCGCCGCGGGCATTGCGAGCGGCAAGCGCGACGACGAGGTGGCAACCTTCTACTTCGGCGGATTCGGCAACAACTATATCGACCACGGCACGGTGAAACGATACCGGGAGTACGGATCGATGCCTGGCTTCGAGATCGACGCCCTCAGCGCGCGGCGCTTTTTCAAGCAGACGCTCGAGTGGACGCTGCCCCCCTACGTCTTCGAGTCCGTCGGTACGCCCAGCCTGCACGCGACTTGGTTGCGGCCGGCCGTCTTTGCCACTGCGTTATGGACCGCTGCCGACGACGGCAGCGCGAAGCGCAAGGTCGGCAGCGTCGGGACACAGATCGACGTGCGCATCTCGACTTTGCACTGGTACGAGATGATGCTGTCGGTCGGCTATGCACGCGGCTTCGAGCGCTGGCGCCGCTCCAGCGACGAGTGGATGGTTTCGCTGAAGCTGCTGTAAGGCGACACTGCGACGATGTCGACCGACTCCCTGCTGCCGATCGGGGTGGCCCTGCTTCCCGTGCTCGGCCTGCTGGCCGTGCTCTTCCATCAGGACAGCTACAAGCTGGTCCGCCCGCGCAGTGTGCTCGCCCTGCTGACCGCGGGTGCGGCGGTGGCGGGTGCCAGTTATGTCCTCAACGGCTTCCTGCTCGGGCGCTTCGCCATCGACGTCATCACCTACACGCGCTACGTCTCGCCCCTGCTGGAGGAGTTGCTCAAGGGCCTGCTCGTGGTGGCCCTGATCCGCAGCCACCGCATCGGCTTCCTGGTCGATGCCGCGATAGCCGGCTTTGCCATCGGCACCGGCTTCGCGCTGGTCGAGAACATCCACTTCCTGCGTTTGGTCCCCGAGGCCTCGA
>JAZKIW010000171.1:0-14415 GCA_040384625.1 Pseudomonadota bacterium
CTCCTTCCCATCCCGAACAGGACAGTGAAACGCCTCAGCGCCGATGATAGTGCGGATTCCCGTGTGAAAGTAGGACATTGTCAGGCTATTAAAAAGAGAGGCCCAATCACGATCGTGATTGGGCCTTTCGCCTTTCTTCAGCCGCCTTTTGTCGTGACGTCAGATACTCGTTCGGAGTTCCCGACGTAGTATCTTTCCCACATTACTCTTTGGGAGATCGTCGCGGAACTCGATGGTCTTCGGGCGCTTGTAAGCGGTGAAATTTTCGCGGCAGTAGCCGGCCAATTCGTCTTCCGACAACGTCGGATCCTTTCTAACCACGAAGAGCTTTACCGACTCTCCGGACCGCTCATCGGGCATCCCTATGGCCGCGCACTCCAGAACCCCAGGATGCAGGCCAACCACCTGCTCGATCTCGGTCGGATAGACGTTGAATCCGGACACCAGGATCATGTCCTTCTTGCGGTCGACGATCTTGACGTAGCCTTGTGCGTTCATCACACCGACATCGCCCGATTTGAAGAAGCCGTCATTGGTCATCACCAACGCTGTCTCTTCGGGCCGCTGCCAATACCCGGCCATCACCTGGGGCCCGCGGATGCAGATCTCGCCTGGCTGACCGATGGCTACATCCACTCCCGCATCGTCTCGAATGGCGATGGAGGTGGACGGAATGGGCAGCCCGATCGTTCCTGTGAATGCTTGGCTGTCGATGCGATTCGAGGTCGCAACCGGTGACGTTTCCGACAGCCCGTAGCCCTCCACGATGGGGCATCCAGTCACCGCCAGCCACTGCTGCGCCGTTGCGGCCTGCACTGCCATCCCGCCGCCGTTCGAGACCACCAGGCCGCTGAAATCGAGGCGCGCGAACGACGCATCATTGGCCAAGGCATTGAACAAAGTGTTCACCGCCGGAAACATGTTCACCCGGTGACGCGAGAGCGTCTTGACGAGTGCCGGAATGTCGCGAGGGTTGGGGATCAGCAGATTCATTGCGCCGAAGCGCGCCCCCATCAGATAGCAAATTGTCAACGCGAAGATATGGTAGAGCGGCAGAGCGCACACGATCGTCATCGGCCGGCCGTCGAGCGTGTCCAGCATCGGCCGGAACCAAGCCTCAGTCTGAAGGACATTCGCGACCACATTGCGGTGCAACAGCGTTGCACCTTTGGACACGCCGGTGGTACCGCCCGTGTACTGGAGGAAGGCCACATCGTCCGGCGACAGGTCGGTGCGCCTCAACGTCATTCGAGACCCGCTGTCGCACGCATCTCTGAATCGCGCGACGCTGTGACCCCCGCCAATCGGCAGTCGGAATTCCGGTACCAGTTTGCGCGTATGCCGTACGGCAAAGGTGACCACCCGCCCCTTCCAGAACCCCAGCAGATCCCCCACTGCGGTCAGCACAACGTGTCGCACGTGCGTGCGATCGATCACCTCTTCCAGCGTGGAGGCGAAGTTCTCGAGCAGCACGATGGCCTCTGCGCCAGAGTCGACGAGTTGATGCTCGAGTTCGCGTGCGGTGTACAGAGGATTGACATTCACCACCACAAACCCTGCTCGCAGAACGGCGGCAATCGCCACCATGTACTGGGGCAGATTGGGCATCATCAAGGCGACGCGAGAGCCGCGCGCAAGCCCCAGGGACTGCAGCCACGCACCCATGTCGTGCGAAAGGTGGTCGACGTCGGAGAACCGCAGGCGCGAACCCATGCATGCGGCGGCATCACGTTGCGCGTATTGATGAAATGCCGCATCGAGCACGTCCACCAGGGTCGTGCGCCCATCGAGATCGATCTCCGCGGGCACAGACGGCGGATATTGTTCGAGCCAGGGTTTGTCGGTCAAGGCACAGCTCCGAAGACGCGTTGCCGCCATGCTGCGTGCTGGCGACCCTGTGCGGCTACGGTAGTTGTCCTAGCGGATCGGGGGCAAGGCCTTCGCCAAAGAGGCTGGCTGCCAAAGCATGCTCGCGATGTGCGATCTGCTGCAGGAACTCGCCGGCCCCGCGCATTGCGCGGAACGTGTCGAAACCGCTCTCGAGAAACGTCTGCAGGGCCGACAGGCCTGCTGTCCGTGCCGGTATGCGCATCGCGCGCAGGCTATGTCGCAACAGGGGCCGGTGCGTGTAGACATCCAGCGCACGCCCCACATCAAGCATCAGGTCGATCTGACGCTGCCGCATGGCCGGCTGACCGGTGTGCCGCCAAGCAGCAACATAGTCGGGTGCCGTCAAAGGCTGCTTGCCTTCGACGTGGCGCGCCATCTCGCTGTCGAGTTGTTCTGACAGCGCGTGCAGCGCCGTGAGTGCTTCGACCGTCAGCACGACTTCGCTTGGGAACATCCTCACCAGGGCGGGCACGATGCGTGCGAACTGTGCGTCGCGCTGACTGAAGTCGCCCGGGCCGTACAAGTCGTCGAGAAAGAAGCGAGAGGCCCCGGCGTAGCGCGGATGCCCCAGCAGGTCGGCGTACGTCCGTGCAAATCGCGCTTGCTGGTAGCGCTTGACCCGAACAACACGCTCGGCCAGCGCCGGATCGGCCGAACGCGCGGCGCGCTCGACCCTTACCGCGCCAAGGTGCTGCAATATGGACGCGCCACTCTTGTTCATCTCGGGTTCGCCAAGCCTGCCGTTAGTCGACGGCCTCTAATGGGCTGCGCGCAATGATGCAACACTCGACTCGATGCAACGCCGGACTTTGCTCAAACTGGGCCTCGCCAGTGGCGCGGTACTGGTCATCGCGGGGGGTGGTGCGGCCCTCCTCTACGAGCCGGGTTGGCACGAAGGCAGGCTGAGCCCAAGCGGCCGCCGGGTGCTCGGCGCCGTTGCGCGTGCCGTGCTCGACGGCACGCTGCCGACTGGCGTCGACGCGCAGCGCGCCGCCCTGGCTGCGCATCTTGATCGCATGGACGCGACACTGCGCGGCATGGCTCCCTCGGCGCAGCACGAGGTCGGTGACCTGCTGTCTCTGCTTGCTGCGACGCCGGGGCGCCTGGCTCTGGCGGGCCTGTCAACAGACTGGCCAGGCGCGGACGCTGCCGATATCCAAACAGCGCTGCAGGCGATGCGAAGCTCGCGCATCGGCCTGCGCAGGCAGGCCTATCACGCCTTGCGCGACCTGACACATGCTGCCTACTTTGCTGACAGGGCGACCTGGGTGCAGCTGGGTTACCCAGGCCCCATGAGCCTCGACTGAGCGGCCCGTGACGAACGCGCGATTTCCAGACCCGATCGCCGACGGCCTTGCGCGTGGCTGGCAGGTGCTTGGTGGGGTGCGGCGCGCCGCGCCGGACACCCTCGAATGCGACGTGGCCATCATTGGTAGCGGCGCCGGCGCCGGCATCACTGCCGAGTTGCTCGGCGCGGCCGGTCTGAAGCTGGTGATCATCGAGGAAGGCCCGTTGAAGTCGAGCAGCGACTTTCGCCAGGTCGAGAGCGAGGCCTACCCCAGCCTGTACCAGGAAAGTGCGGCGCGCAAGACCGCCGACAAGGCGATCAATATCCTCCAGGGCCGTTGCGTCGGCGGCTCTACGACGGTCAACTGGACCAGCTCCTTTCGCACGCCGTCGTCGACGCTCAGCTATTGGCGCGAGCACTTCGGCCTCGCGGAACTGACCGACGACGCCTTGTCTCCCTGGTTCCTGCAGGCCGAGCAGCGCCTGTCGATCGGACCGTGGCTGGCCCCGCCGAACGAGAACAACGACCTGCTGCGTCGCGGCGCGCTCAAACTCGGCATCGCCGCGGCCGCGATCCAGCGCAACGTGAAGGGTTGCTGGAACCTGGGCTCCTGCGGACTCGGCTGCCCGACCAACGCCAAGCAGTCGATGCTGGTGACCACGCTTCCGGCGGCACTCGACCGCGGCGCCACGCTGCTGATCGAGACGCGCGCCGAACGCTTCGAACTGCGGGGCGGTCGGATTGTGGCGCTCCACTGCACGGCGGTGCAGCCTAACGGCGCTGTTGCGCCCGGGGCAGCGACGACACGTGTGGTCGCGCGCCACTTTGTGCTCGCCGCCGGCGCCATCAATTCACCAGGGCTGCTGTTGCGCTCCGCCGCGCCCGATCCGCATGGGCGTCTGGGCGGTCGTACCTTCCTGCATCCGGTCGTGGCCTCGGTGGCGACCTTCGACCACCTCGTCGCAGGCTGGCAGGGTGCTCCCCAAACCATCTACAGCGATCACTTTCTCGACCTCGATCCAATCGACGGACCGATCGGCTACAAGCTCGAGGCGCCACCGCTTCATCCCTTGATTTTCACGACGACGATGAAT
The DNA here is from genome assembly GCA_040384625.1 of Pseudomonadota bacterium. GTDB lineage: Bacteria > Pseudomonadota > Gammaproteobacteria > Burkholderiales > Burkholderiaceae_C > CADEEN01. The sequence continues at coordinate 4,273 of JAZKIW010000171.1, forward strand.
GGCTTCGGTCGCGATGCGGCAGCCCAGTTCGCGAAGTTTCCGAACACGCACGCACTGCTGGCCCTGATGCGCGATGGTTTCCACGCCGAGTCGCCGGGCGGCCAAGTCAAGCTGCGCGGCGACGGCTCGCCCGAGCTCGATTACGGGCTCACGCCTTTCGTGATGGACGGCGCGAGGCGCGCACTGCTGTCGATGGCCGAACTGCAGTTCGCGGCCGGAGCGGTGGAGGTGGCGACCGGTCACGAACTGGCGCCGCTCTACAAGACCTGGGCAGCGGCCCGCGAGGGCATCGCCAGCCTGCCGATGCAGCCTCTGCTGACCAAGGTAGTCAGCGCCCACGTGATGGGTGGTTGCGGCATGGCCGCCGACGACAAGCGTGGCGTGGTGCGGCCCGATGGCGTCCACTGGCAGATCGAGAATCTGTCGGTACACGACGGCTCGCTGTTTCCAACCAGCGTCGGCGCCAACCCCCAGTTGTCGATCTATGGCCTGGTCAACAAGCTGGCGACGCAACTGGCGAAACGTCTGTCCGGGCGTGAGGTCAAACTCGCGGCCTGATGCTCGCCAGACTGCAACAGATCACCACCCTGGGTCTGCTGGCCTTGGCCACCCTGTGGGCCGCGATTGCCTGGCGCGCCGGGCATCCCGGCTGGGCGCTGGGCGGTGCGCTGTTGATCGTGTTCGGCTACGCCCTGGTGCTGGCCATCGAGTTCGTGCTGCTGCGCGCCGTCCATGGTGAGGACCCGACGCCGCGCGCGACGAACTCCCAGCTGCTGCGCGCGTGGCTCGGCGAGGTCGGCTCCGCGCCCTTGGTGTTCTGCTGGCGCCAGCCCTTTTTCAGCGGGCGCTGGCCTGACCACTTGCCGGCCGACGCCGCGGGTCGGCGCGGTGTTCTGCTGGTGCATGGCTTTGTCTGCAACCGCGGCATCTGGAACACCTGGCTCGAGCGCTTGCGTGCCCGCGATGTGCCCTGCGTCGCGGTGAACCTCGAGCCGGTGTTTGGCTCGATCGACGACTACGCAAGGGTCGTCGACGAAGGCATCGAGCGAATTCGGCGGGCCACCGGTCTGGCCCCCCTGATCGTGGCGCACAGCATGGGGGGACTGGCGGTGCGTCATTGGTGGGCCGCCCGCGAGGCCACCTGCGTTCACCACGTCATCACCATCGGAACGCCGCACCAGGGGACGTGGCTCGCGCGCTTCGCAATGTCGCCGAACGGGCGCCAGATGCAGCGCCGCTCGTCTTGGCTGCAGGTCCTTGCCGCACGCGAGCCCGTCGACCGCGCGGCGCAGTTCACCTGCTTCTACGGCCAGTGCGACAACATCGTCTTCCCGCCTTCGACGGCCACGCTGACCGGAGCCGACAACCGGCATCTGCCCGGAGTGGCGCACGTGCACATGGCCGGCCGGCCAGAGCCCTGGGAAGAAGCCTTGCGCCGCCTCAGCTGAAGCTGCGCTCGCCCGGCAGCACGGTGCCGGCCTCAACCTCGCCTTCGACCGCGATACGTTCGCGCACAGCGCGATAAATCGGCGTGAAGTCGGGCGCGGTGGCCTTGAACAGCTGGTCAAAGGACTCGATGACGAAGTAACTGGCTTGGTAGCTGTCGATCTTGTATTTGGTTCGCATCAGGCGCTTCAAGGCGAATGCGATGCGCTTCGGCTCTGCGCTGGTGATGCTGTGGCGCAGTTCGCCGGCCGAGGACAGGATGCCGGCGCCGTAGGCCCGCAGGCCGACCGGCGTTGCGATCAGGCCGAACTCGACTGTGTACCAGTACAGCCGCGCGAGCAATTCGCAGGCGTCGAGCCGGCTGGCCTTCAGGCCGCCGGCACCATAGGCCTGCATGTAGTCGGCAAACACCGGATTGAACAGCAGGGGCACATGGCCGAACAGGTCATGGAACACGTCGGGTTCGACGATGTAGTCGAACTCCTCGGGCTTGCGCAGCCAGTCGGTGACCGGGAACTTGCGTGCCGCCAGCAGGGCAAAGAAGGCCTCTTCCGGGATCAACCCCGGCACGCTCACCACCTGCCAGCCCGTGGCTTTCAGCAAGCGCTCGGAGATGTCGTCGAAGCGCGGGATGTGATCCGGCTCACCCAGTTGGCGCACCGCGGCGATGAATTCGTCGCAGGCCAGGCCCGGTAGCTGCTGCACCTGGCGCGCATACAGGCGGCGGTAGGTGTCGTGATCGGCGGCGGTGTACTGCGCGTAGTCCTGATCGCAGGTGTAGTCGGGCCGGGCGCGTGCGTAGTCGCCGCGTGGCGGGCGCTCGCCGGTCCCATAGGTCACCGGCGCGACGCCCTGGTTGAGCGCCTTGTCGGGGTTCATGCCTTGCTCAGCACCCCGCGCCGCATCTGGTCGAGCTCGATGCTCTCGAACAGGGCCTTGAAGTTGCCTTCGCCAAAACCCTGGTCGCCTTTGCGTTGGATGAACTCGAAGAAGATCGGTCCGAGCTGGTTCTCGGAAAAGATCTGCAGCAACAGCTCGCCGGCCTTGCCGTCGATCAGGATCTTGCGCTGGTGCAGCTCGGCCACGTTCTCGCCGTGGCCGGGAATCCGTTTGTCGACGAGCTCGTAGTAGGTGTCGATGGTGTCGAGCAGCTTTACGCCGCTGGCCCGCATCGCATCGACGGTGGACGGCAAGTCGGTCGAACCGAGCGCGATGTGCTGGATGCCCTCGCCGTGGTACTTGTCCAGGTACTCCTGGATCTGCCCCGCCTTCTCGTTGCCCTCTTCGTTGATGGGGATGCGGATCTTGCCGCAGGGGCTGGTCATGGCCTTGCTCTTGACGCCGGTGACCTGGCCCTCGATGTCGAAGTAGCGCACCTCGCGGAAGTTGAACAGTCGCTCGTAGAAGTCGGCCCATTCGGTCATCCGGCCGCGGTGCACGTTGTGCGTCAGGTGGTCAATGTAGGTCAGGCCATGGCCGCGCGGATTCAGCTGCTCGACGCTGATGCCCGGCAGGGGCTCGAAGTCGACATCGAAGAAGCCGATGTTGCCGATGTCCCCCAATTGCTTGCCGCCCTTGCCGCGCCAGCGGTCGACGAAATAGATCACGCTGTCGCCGATGCCCTTGATCGCCGGGATGTTCAGTTCACCCGGCCCCGCGGTACCGGCATAGCCCCAGGCGCCCAGCGAGATCGCGCGTTCGTAGGCTGCGCGCGCATCCTGCACCCGGAAGGCGATCGCGCAAATGCTCGGCCCGTGCAGGCGCGCGAAACGCTGCGCGAACGAGTCGGGTTCGGCATTGACGATGAAGTTGATCTCGCCCTGGCGGTACAGCACCACGTTCTTGTGCCGATGCCGTGCAATCGGCTTGAAGCCCATGCGCGCGAACAAGGCGCCCATCGCAGCGGGGTCGGGCGCGGCGTACTCGATGAACTCGAAGCCGTCGGTACCCATCGGGTTGTCCCAGGGGGTGAATTGCATGATGGCTGCCCTTGTCGTGCGCTGGACCGGTGAAGCTGTGACTGTAGATTCGTCTGTGCGCAGTTTTTCTGCAAGTTCGGGCTCTGGATGGCCCATTCGCGCACGAAACCTGCACAATCTGCATGATGGACAGCCCGATCGCGCTCGACGCAGTAGACAGGCGCATCCTTCGCGCGCTGCAGCAGGATGGCCGCATGACCTATGACGTGCTGGCCCAGCAGGTCGGCCTGTCGCCCTCGGCCGTGCTGCGCCGCGTCAAGCGGCTCGAAGAAGCCGGCACGGTGCTCGGCTACGTGGCCCTGCTCGCGCCCGAGCGCGTCGGCCTACCGCTCACCGCCTACCTCAATGTGCGCCTGGAAAAGCACACCGAGCGGCACAAGCGCAACCCGATGGACCTGTTCCGCGCGGCGGTACAGACCTGGCCCGAGGTCGTCGAGTGTTCGGCCCTCACTGGCGAGATGGACTACCTGCTGCGCGTGGTGGTGCAGGACATGGGCCACTACTCCCGCTTCGTGATGGAGACCCTGCTCAAGCATCCGAGCGTGCAGGACTGCAAGACCAGCTTTGTGCTCGACCGCGTCAAGAACACCACCGCGCTGCCGCTCTAGGGTCTCTGGACCTTGGCCCTTCAGGCATCGATCTGACGCAGCAAGGTCAGCGTCGGCACGGTGCTCAGCTGCAACAGCGCGGCGATGTCGGCCACGTCATCGGGCAGTGCTGCGTTATCCCAGCCCTGTGCCGTGTGGCGCGCCAGGCGCACCGCGAGGGCGACATTCGTCACTTGCGGGCTGTCGGCGTGCCGTTCGTCGTCCAGGCGGATCAGCAGTTCGGGCAGGCGCCAGGCCTTCATCAGCGCTTGCTGCAAGTCGGCCAGCGTGATGCCCAGGACCGCCTGCTGCGCGATCGCCGAACGCAGCGTGGCGTCGGCACGCTGCCGACGCGATATCTCGAGCGCCAGTGCTGGTGCGTGGCACCACAGCAGCAGTTCTGCGAAGCCGTGCAGCAGCGCCGCCTCGTGGATCACGGCCGCGTCGGGGTCCATGCGGTGCGCCGCGAAAGCGATCGCGAACCGTGCCGCCCGGTGCGAACGATCGAGCACCGCCTGCAGGCCGGCGCGCACATCGCTTGCATCGTTCGTGTCGCGCAGGGCGTCGCCGATTGTCGGCAGCGTGCCGAAGTAGCGAAAGAAGGGCCCGATGCCGAGCAAAACCAGGGCGCCGACCACGGTCTCGACATCGGTCTCGCGGCGACTGTTGCTCCCGACATGGGCCAGCAACTTGAGGGTCATCAGCGGGTCGGCGGCCACCGTCTCCGACAGCAGGTGCGCATCGACGGCATCTTCATTGGCCCCAAGTTCCCGCACCGCGTCGGCCGTCGCATCGAGCACCGGGATCGGCGCAGCCCGAAAGTGCGCCAGCCACGCCGACAGATCGCGCAGCGGGCGATCGATTCGGGCGGGTTGGGGCGTCTCGAGGGTCATCGGGGATTGCGGGGCATGCGGGCTTGTCGTGACAGCACTATCGGCCTGCGCGGGTCTGGCTTTAGCGTGCGCAGGCGGCCGCCAGCGCGGGGCGGCTTGGCGCCTTCGCGCCCGGAGTCCAGCGATGCGGCATGCCGCACCGCTGGTCCTTGCTGTCGATCACAACCGGCTGACGCCGGCCAGATGGCCGACCAGCCGGCCGTCGACATACAGCGCACCTTCGGGCGCACCGGCCTCGGCGTGGTACTCCAAGACGGGCACGGCCGCACCGACCCCTGGTCGCGCTACCGGGGCCTGCGCCAACTGCTGTGCCAGGGCCTGCAGAACGCGGCTGGCACCCCGCAGGACCGCTGCCGCGCCCCGGCGCAGGGCGGGTGCCGGCGCCGGTAACAGCGCCGGGTGGACGGGGCTCAGTGACATCGGTTTCATCAACATGCTGTTCTCCTTGGGCGCCCGTCGATGGCGCCGCTGCGGTGGATTCAAGGGCTCGGTGGGCGCTCTTTCAGCGCCATGCGCTGCAGTTCGCGACGCAATTCGCGTGCATTGCGTTGGCGCGTGGCGCCGCCTGCAGGGCCATGGGCGCCGGCGTGGCGCTGGCGGCTCAGGCGAACGAGCGGGTTGCGGGTCGGGACGCGGGGCAGGGTGATCTTCATGGTCGGCTCTCCTTGGGGGTCTATCGGTCGTGAATGGGTGGCAGAAATGCAAAAGGCCCGGGGCATCGCTGCGCCCGGGCCTGGTGGCGGTGACGCGAGGTCAGTGCTCGGCGTCCACCGTCTTCCAGCCCCGGACGGGGGCCTTGTCGATCGCAACGGAGCGCAGGCCGCAACGGCGGCTGGCGCGGGCAAGGGCGAGTGCGGTCATGCGGCTCCTGAAGCTGGGTTGAGGGCGGGCGTCGTTGCGCTGCGGGGCGATGGGCTTGGCAGCACGGCAACTTGCGCAGATGATAAACGATCGATTATCTTGCGCAAGTCAGGTTGATCCCTAATTCGAGGGATCGGGCGCTCAGCGCCTTTTCTGTTTCAGCGGCGCCACACCGGACTGGGTGCGACGCCATAGATCTTGCGGATCCTCGCGCACGGGTGCCGCCGAGCTGCCCTTGGACTTGCTCTGAGGCGCCGACGCGGCCGACGGCATCAGGACTTCACCGAGCAGGTCCAGCAGGCGCGTGCGGGCACGTTGCGGGTGGCGTCGGTAGTAGGTCAACACCAGGCCGACGATGAAGCGTTCGTCGTCGTCCTGGGGCAGCGGGCTGTCATGCGACTCCTGCACGGAGGTCGCAGCGCCGCCCTGGCGCGGCGCCGCAGTTGGCGTCACCCCGCCGTCGTGCACCTGGTCCATCCAGCCGGGCGGCTTGTGGCACAACTGCTCGAACTGACGTGCCAGGCGTTCACCAATCTGGCGTGAGCGGCTCTTGATCTGGCTCCAGTAGCTGGGCTGGATCTGCAGGCGCTCGGCAAAGCGGCGTTCAAGGCCGCGCAGGGTGGCCGCGTCGGGGTGCTTGACGGTGGCCTGCACGAATTCGTCGAACAGGCGCAGCGCGTTGTCGAGCCGGGTCTGCGCGACGTCGTGCACGGGAGCGGTCATGCCCCAATGATAAAGGCCGCTTGCCCGACCGACTCAGCGGTCGGGGCTTGACATTCGGTAGCCCGCCAATTACCGTAACCCAATGGTTACCTATAAGGCGAACCGGTGAAAAGCGGGGCGGCGCGCACGGTGGCGGCGCTGGCCGACCCGACGCGTGAGGCCATCGTGCGCCTGCTGCTCGACGGCGAGCGCTCTGTCGGCGAGCTTGCCGAGCGGCTGCCGGTGAGCCGGCCCGCGGTCTCCAAGCACCTGCGCGTGCTCGAAGGGGCCGGCCTGGCCGTCGTGCGTGCCGAAGGGACGCGACGTGTCTACACCCTCGATCCGGCCACGCTCGGTGCACTGCGCGACGAACTCGACCACATGTGGCAGCGGGCCCTCGCTCGCTACGCTTTGGTCGCCAACAACAGCCCGGGCAGCATGCCGCGGCGCAAGAACGGGAGTTCACGATGAATGCGTCCTCTCCACTGCCGCCGGTCGCGCACCGGGTGCGCGTGGCCCTGGCACCCCCCGCCGCGTTCGACCTTTTCACGCGCCAGATCGCCCGCTGGTGGCCATTTGTCGGCCACTCGTGCTACGGCGAAGAAGCCGTCGACATCGAGTTCGAGCCGCACGAAGGCGGTGCCGTGGTCGAGGTGGCTCGCGATGGCGCGCGCATGCCCTGGGGGCGTCTCACGGCGTGGCAGCCGCCGCATGCGTTTGCGATGCAGTGGCACCCCGGACTGGCGCCCGACCAGGCGACCCGCTTGTCAGTGCGCTTTGTCGCTGTCGACGGAGGTACCGAAGTCTCGGTGCACCATGATGGCTGGGAGTCACGGGGCGACCAGGCGGCCGCCAAGCGCGACCAGTACGACGGCGGCTGGCCGGCGACGCTGGCCGCCTTCGCATCCCTTGCCGGCCGCGGCCAGAAGGAAGCCACGCCATGACTCGCTTCTTCCTTCGGACCCTGGTTTCAGCGCTCGCGCTGATCGCGGCGGAGCCCAATTGGGCCGCCGAGCGTGCCATCGACAAGAGCATCGAGGTTGCCGCCAGCGTGGACCAGGCCTGGGAAGCGTGGACCACGCGCGAGGGCATCGTCAGCTTCTTCGCGCCCGATGCCAGGATCGAGGCGCGCGTCGGCGGCGCCTTCCAGATCTACATCGACCCGGGCGCCGCGCCGGGCAGCAAGGGTGCCGACGACATGCGCTTTCTCGCGCTGCAGCCCAAGAAGATGCTCTCCTTCGACTGGAACGCGCCGCCGCACCTGCCCGAGGCGCGCGCGCAGCGCACCTTCGTCGTCGTTCGCTTTGAACCCGTCAACGACAAGCTCACCCGCGTCACGCTGCACCACAGCGGCTGGGGGGACGGCGGCCAATGGGATCAGGCCTACGCCTACTTCGATCGCGCCTGGGGCGCAGTGCTCGGCAACCTGAAGAAGCGCTTCGACAGCGGGCCGCAGGATTGGACCGCCTGGCTCGAGCAATTGAAGAAGTTCCGCGAGCAACAGGCCGCAGCGTCAGCGCCGACCAAGTAGCCGGGTCGATCAGTCGTCGTCGCGGACCTGATGCTGCGAGGTGAGTTGCTGCTGCACGGTCGGCGGCACCGCTTCGTAGTGCGACAGGGCCAGGGTGTAGCGCCCCTGGCCTGCGGTCATGGCATTGAGCCGCGACTGGTAGCCTGCCAATTCGGCCAGAGGCGCCTGGCCGCGGATGACCATCGTGCCGACCGCACCGTTGTGCGTCCCATTGACCAGACCGCGCCGAGATGACAAGTCGCCAGTGATGTCGCCCATCGCCGCGTCGGGCGTGCTGATCTCCACGTCGACGATCGGCTCGACGATGATCGGCCGGGCCGCGCGCACCGCCGCCATGAAGGCCTTGCGGCCAGCCGTGATGAAGGCGATTTCCTTGCTGTCGACGGTGTGGTGCTTGCCGTCGTAGACGATGACCTTCACGTCGACGAGGGGGTAGCCAGCGATCACGCCGAGGGTGAGCGCTTCGCGTACGCCCTTCTCGACTGCCGGGATGAACTGGTTGGGAATGGTGCCCCCCTTGACCTGGTCGACGAATTCGAAACCGCCACCGCGCGGCAACGGCTCGATCTTCAGGAACACCTCGCCGAACTGGCCGGCACCGCCGGTCTGCTTCTTGTGCCGGTGGTGACCCTCGGCCGGCGCGGTGACGGTCTCGCGATAGGCGATGCGAGGCGGCCGGGTGTTGACCTCGAACTTGTAAACCTCGCGCAGGCGCTCGAGCAGCACGCGCAGGTGCAGCTCGCCCAGCCCGTAAAGGATGGTCTCGTTGGTGCTGGCGACGTGCTCGACCTTCAGGCAGGGATCCTCGTCGACCAGCTTGGTCAGGATCTCCCACATGCGCTGCTCGTCGCCGCGCCGCTTGGGTTCGATCGCCAGGCCGTGAACGGGAATGGGGAACGGCAGTGGCTTGAGGTGGATGTGGTCGTCCTCGGCCGCGTCGTGCAGCACCGCGTCGAAGTGGATCTCATCGACCTTGGCCACGGCCACGATGTCGCCCGGCAATGCGCGCTGCACTTCGACATGCTCCTTGCCCTGCAGCATGAACAGGTGTCCGACCTTGAATGGCTTTCGCCCATCACCGATGTAGAGCACGCTGTCTCGGGTGACGGTGCCCTGGTGCACCCTGAACAACCCCATGCGGCCGACGAAAGGGTCGACGCTGACCTTGAACACGTGCGCCAGCACGTGCGCACTGGCGTCGGGTTTCGAGGCCTTGGGTTGGGCTGTGGCTCCCTCGCCTTTCAGGAACTCCGGCGGATTGCCTTCGGTCGGGTTGGGCAGCAGCTTGACGATCACGTCCAGCAGCTCGGCCACGCCCGCGCCGCTACGGGCGGAGACGAAGCACACCGGCATCAGATGACCCTCGCGCAGAGCCTGCTCGAGCGGTGCATGCAATTCGCCGGCATCGATGTCGCCGTCATTCAGGTAGCGCTCGACGAAGGCGCCGTCGACCTCGACCACCTGTTCGACCAGGGCACGGTGCGCCGCATCGACGCTGCCGAAGTCACTGTGTCCCTCGCGGTTGTAGAAGCAGTCGACGACCTTCGTGCCGCCGCCATCGGGCAGGTTCAGCGGCAGGCACTCGCGGCCGAAAGTGGCCTGGATGTCGGCCAGCAGGCCGGCGAGGTCGGCACCGGCGGCGTCGATCTTGTTGACGACGAGCAGCCGGTCGAGGCGGCGCTGAGCCGCATAGTCCATCATGCGCACCGCCATCGCATCGATGCCGCCGACCTTCCATGTCGCGGCGTTGAGCACCACGACCGCGGTCTCGACCGCCTCGAGCGCTGGCAGCGACTGGCCGATGAAGTCACTCGCCCCGGGGGTGTCGATCAGGTGAATGCGTGTACCGGCATGGTCAAGGTGCAGCACGGCCGCGTTGAGCGAATGTTGCATCTTGCGTTCGAGCGGATCGAAGTCGCTGACCGTGCTGCCGCGCTCCAGGCTGCCGGCTGCGCCGATCGCGCCGGCGCGCACCAGGAGCGCTTCGGCCAGGCTGGTTTTCCCCGCACCCTGCGGCCCGACCAGCGCGAGGGTGCGGATGTTGATGGTGGCATTGGAAGGACTCGGCATTGGCGGTCTCCTCGCGGTGGGGCCGGACCAGCGTAAGTGATCGCCGCGCAGGGCACAAGGCCTGGAAATGCCGG
>JAZKIW010000171.1:14515-28411 GCA_040384625.1 Pseudomonadota bacterium
CTGGCACCGCCGGACCCTCAGCTGCGAGACGACCTGGCCTTCACCGCGTTGTCGACGTGGATGCCGCCGAGACCCTGAGTGCGGACACGCTTCGGCTGATCGGACAGCGCGCCCTGGCAATTGCAAAGGCCTTCCTGTACGCGATGTACGCCACGCTCTAGGAAGGCGGCGATTCCGACCTGCCCGCACGACTGTTGCCGGGTGTCGCCGCGGCATTGCGCCGCCTGCCGTAAACGGCGCGGTCTACTGGAACGCGACCTCGGCAAAGCTGCGCAACTTGCGGCTGTGCAGTTGTTCGCCGCCGGAGGCGCGCAGCAGTTCGACGGCACGCATGCCGATGCGCAGGTGCTGGTCCACCCGCTCGCGGTAGAACTGGTTGGCCATGCCCGGCAGCTTGATCTCACCGTGCAGGGGCTTGTCGGAGACACACAGCAGGGTGCCGTAGGGCACGCGGAAGCGGAAGCCGTTCGCTGCGATGGTGGCGCTCTCCATGTCCAGTGCCACGGCCCGGCTCTGGCTGAAACGGCGCTCCGGGCCCGGATGCGGCAGGAGCTCCCAATTGCGGTTGTCGGTCGAGGCGACGGTGCCTGTGCGCAGCAGGCGCTTCAACTCGTAGCCTGACAACTGGGTGACGTCGGCCACCGCACGTTCGAGCGCCACCTGGACTTCGGCCAGCGCAGGGATCGGCACCCACAGCGGCAGGTCCTCGTCGAGCACATGGTCTTCGCGCACGTAGCCGTGGGCCAGCACGTAGTCGCCTAGCTGCTGGGTGTTGCGCAGGCCGGCGCAGTGGCCGAGCATGATCCAGACATGCGGGCGCAGCACCGCGACGTGGTCGGTGATGGTCTTGGCGTTCGCCGGGCCGACGCCGATGTTGACCATCGTGATGCCGCTGCCGCCCGGCCGCACCAGGTGGTAGGCCGGCATCTGCGGCAGGCGCGGCGGCGGAGCCCCGGCGGCATCGCGCGGGTCGGCGGGGGAGCCAGCGCGCCGCGTCACGACATTGCCGGGCTCGACGAAGGCGGCATAGTCGGCCGCCGGGTCGGCCATCAGCTCGTGGCCGAGCTTGATGAACTCGTCGATGTAGAACTGGTAGTTCGTGAACAGCACGAAGTTCTGGAAATGCTCGGGTGCGGTGCCGGTGTAGTGGCGCAAGCGGTGCAGCGAATAGTCGACGCGCGCCGCGGTGAACAAGGCCAGGGGCTGGGCTTCGCCGGGGCCGGGCTCGAAGCTGCCGTTGGCGATGCCGTCGTCCATCGCGGCCAGGTCCGGCAGGTCGAACAGGTCGCGCATCAAGAGGCGTCGCTGCGGCGTCAGCGTCCCTTCGAGGTGGTCGTCCTCGGCGAGCGAGAAGTGCACTGGGATCGGCTGCTCGCTGGCGCCAATCTCGAGCGCGACCGCGTGGTTGCGCATCAGCAAGCGAAACTGCTCGCGGTAGTAGTCGGCGAACAGGTCGGGGCGCGTCAGCGTCGTCTCGAAGCGCCCCGGGCCGGCAGCGAAGCCATAGCTCAACCGAGAGTCGGCACGGGCGACGGTATCGATGCGCACGCGCACGAAGGGGTAGGTCGCGCGCACGCGCTCGCCCGGGGTAGTGCCATCGAGGAAGGCTTGCAGGTGCTTGCGCAGGTGGGCCACACCGTTGTCGTAGATCGCGCGCGCGTGGGTCAGCGCGGCGTCGGGGTCATTGAATTCGCGGCGGGGCAACAGGTCGGGCGCAATCATGCGGTGATTGTGCCGCGCCTCCTTACACTTCAGACCAAGGAGCTTGGCCGATGAAGGTGTTGGTGTTGGGCGGGGGGGTCATCGGCGCCACCGCGGCGTACGAGTTGGCCGGTGACGGGCACCAGGTGACCCTGGTCGAACGCCAGCCGGGGCCGGCGCTGGAAACCAGTTTTGCCAACGCCGGCGAGGTCTCGCCCGGCTACTCCGCGCCGTGGGCCGGCCCGGGCGTACCACTGAAGGCCCTGAAGTGGCTGCTGATGCACCACCGCCCGCTGGTGATCCGGCCCCACTTCGACTGGCATCTGGTGAGTTGGGTGCTGGCGATGCTGCGCAATTGCACCGCGGCACGTTACGAGATCAACAAGAGCCGCATGGTCCGCCTGGCCGAGTACAGCCGCGATTGCATGGTCGCGCTGCGCGCGGCCACCGGCATCGAGTACGACCAGCGCATGCAGGGCACGCTGCAACTGTTTCGCACGCAGAAGCAGCTCGACGGCACAGCGTCGGACACGGCGATCCTCGATCGCTACGGCGTGCCTTACCAGTTGCTCAGCCGGGCCGGCTGCATGGAACACGAGCCGGCGCTGGCCCGCGTGCGCGACAAGTTCGTCGGCGGGCTACGCCTGCCCGGCGACGAAACCGGCGACTGCTTCAAGTTCACCAACCGCATCGCCGCGATGGCGGCTGCGCGCGGTGCCAGCCTGCGCTTCGGCGTCCTCGTCAAGTCGCTGCTGACCGACGGCAAGCGCCTGACCGGCATCGTCACCGACCAGGGACGGCTGCAGGCTGACGCCTATCTGTTGGCCCTGGGGAGCCATTCGCCGAAGCTGTTGTCGCCGTTGGGCATCGAACTGCCGGTCTACCCGGTCAAGGGTTATTCGATCACGCTGCCGATCACCGATGCGGCAGGCGCACCGGAATCGACCGTGATGGACGAGACGCACAAAGTGGCCGTGACGCGCCTGGGCGACCGGATTCGCGTCGGCGGCACGGCCGAGCTCGCCGGCTACACCCTGCAGCTGCACGAGGCGCGCCGACGTACGCTGATGCATGTGGTCGGCGACCTGTTCCCCGACGGTGGGGATCTCGGCCGTGCCGAGTTCTGGTGTGGCTTGCGCCCGATGACCCCCGACGGCACGCCCGTCGTCGGCGCTACCGAACTGCCCAACCTCTACCTGGCAACCGGCCATGGCACCCTGGGTTGGACCATGGCCGCGGGCACGGCGCGGGTCGTCACCGACCTGATCGGCGGGCGCAAAGCGGCCATCGACATGGCCGGGCTGACGATAGACCGCTACCGCTAGGCTGTCGGCCCTTGATGGCCCCCCGAGCGCCCCCATCTGCGGCGCGCGATCGACTTTCCTTCCCTTCCCACACCATGACCCAAAAACAGACCCTCGCCTTTCAGGCCGAAGTGCAGCAGATCCTGCACTTGGTGACCCACTCGTTGTATTCCAACAAGGAGATCTTCCTGCGCGAGCTGGTCTCCAACGCCTCCGACGCCTGCGACAAGCTGCGTTTCGAGGCGCTCGACAACGCGGCGCTCTACGAAGACGCACCTGACCTGGAGGTGCATGTCAGCTTCGATGCCGAGGCCAAGACCGTGACCATCCGCGACAACGGCATCGGCATGAGCGCCGAGGAGGCCGTGGCGCACCTGGGCACGATCGCCAAGAGCGGGACACGCGAATTCATGGCCAAGCTGGAAGGCGACCAGAAGAAGGATGCGAACCTGATCGGCCAGTTCGGGGTCGGTTTCTACTCGGGCTTCATCGTTGCCGACCGCATCACGGTCGAGTCGCGCCGCGCCGGCCTGAAGGCCGAGGAGGGCGTGCGCTGGTCGAGTGACGGCAGCGGCCAGTTCGAAGTCGAGACGATCACTCGCGCCGAGCGCGGCACGGACGTCACCCTGCACCTGCGCGAGGGCGAAGACGAGTTCCTGAAGACCTGGAAGCTGAAGTCGATCATCAGCAAGTACTCGGACCACATCTCGCTGCCGATCCTGATGAAGAAGGAGGAGTGGATCGCCGAGAAGGCCGAGACGGTGCTGAAGGACGAGTGGGAGACGGTCAACAAGGCGGCAGCGCTGTGGAGCCGCGCCAAGAGCGACATCACCGACGCGCAGTACCAGGAGTTCTACAAGCAGATCTCGTTCGACAGCGATGCGCCCTTGGCTTATACGCACAACCGGGTCGAGGGTCGCACCGAGTACACCCAGCTGCTCTACATCCCGGCCAAGGCGCCGTTCGACCTGTGGAACCGCGACAAGCGCGGCGGCGTCAAGCTGTACGTCAAGCGCGTCTTCATCATGGACGACGCCGAGGCGCTGATGCCCGTCTACTTGCGCTTCGTCAAGGGCGTGATCGACTCTGCCGACCTGCCGCTCAACGTCAGCCGCGAGTTGCTGCAGGAAAGCCGCGACGTGAAGTCGATCCGCGAAGGTTCGACCAAACGCGTGCTGTCGATGCTGGAGGACCTGGCCGAGAACCAGAAGGACAAGTACGCCGCTTTCTGGAAGGACTTCGGCCCGGTGCTGAAGGAAGGCATGGGCGAAGACCACACGAACCAGGAGCGCCTGGCCAAGCTGCTGCGCTTTGCCTCGACACAAGGTGAAGAGGGTGTGTCGTTGGCCGATTACGTGGCGCGCCTGAAGGAAGGGCAGGAGCCCATCTACTACATCACGGCCGACACGCTTGCCGCCGCCAAGGCCAGCCCGCAGCTCGAGATCTTCCGCAAGAAGGGCATCGAGGTGCTGCTGCTGACCGACCGCGTCGATGAGTGGATGCTGTCGCACCTGTACGAGTTCGAAGGCCATCCGTTGCAGAGCGTGGCCAAGGGCAGCGTCGATTTGGGCAAGCTGCAGGATGAGGGCGAGAAGAAGGAAGCCGAGGCCGCGGCCACGGCCTTCGCGCCGGTTCAGGAAAAGCTCAAGGCCGCGCTGAAGGATCGCGCCAAGGACGTGCGCGTGACGACGCGCCTGGTCGATTCACCGGCCTGCATCGTCGTCGAGGAAGGCGACATGAGCGCACACCTGGCGCGGCTGCTGAAGCAGGCCGGGCAGCAGGCGCCGAAGACCTTGCCGATCCTTGAAGTGAACGCCGAGCATGCCCTGGTCAAGAGGATCGAGCGCGACGAGGCGCACTTCGACGATCTGGCGCACCTGCTGTTCGACCAGGCTTGGCTCGCCGAGGGCGGCCAGCTCGACAATCCCGCCGAGCATGTGCAGCGGGTCACGCGCCTGTTGACCGTCTGACCTTTACGCGAGCAACGGCGGCTCGTCCATCGCTTCGACCTGCTCGCGCAACTGCGTGGCCTGCTGCGACCAGTAGGCCGCGCTGCCGAACCATGGGAACGCCGCGGGGAAGGCCGGGTCGGTCCAGCGCTCGGCGATCCAGGCGCTGTGATGGATCATGCGCAAGGTGCGCAGGGGCTCGACCAGTGCCAGTTCGCGCACGTCGAAGGGGCGGAAGACGCGGTAGCCCTCGAGCAGCTGTGCAAGTTGTTCACGCATCGCTGGCGCATCGCCCGACAGGAGCATCCACAGGTCCTGCACCGCCGGACCGTTGCACGCGTCGTCGAGGTCGACCACATGTGGCCCGGCATCGCGCCACATGACGTTGCCGGGGTGGAAGTCGCCATGCAGGCGCAGCTGCGTGACGCCGACGTGCTGCGCGAAGGCGCGGTCGACACGGGTGAGCGCGGCGTCGCACCAAGCCGTCCACCCGGGCCGTTCGGTGTCTGGGATGAAGTCGCCATCGAGCAGACGTTGCCTGGCGGCATGACCGAAGGTTGCCGCATCGAGCGTGCGCCTGTGCCTGAAGGGGCGGCGTGCGCCAACCAGGTGCAGCCGACCGAGGAAGCGCCCCAGCCAGCGCAGAGCCGCGTGGTCTTCGAGCTCGGGCGCTCTGCCGGCGTGGCGGTCGCTGACAGCCACGCGATGCACATCGGCGCCATCACGCCAGCGGGCCAAGGTTGGGGGCTCGCCGAGCAGCTCGATGTCGATGGCGGCCGCCAGCGCACGCGGCGCGACGGCGGGCACATCGTCGGCTGCAAGTTCCATAGCGAAGGCGTGTTCCTCGAGGATCTGCGCATCGCTCCAGCGCGCGGGACGGTAGAACTTGGCCACCACCACGTCGCCGTCTTCGAGGAAGACCTGGAAGACGCGGTTCTCGTAGGAGTTGAGTTGCAGCAGGCGCCCGTCACCGCGCAGGCCCAGAGCGTCCAGTGTGCGCAGGACGCGGTCGGGGTCTAGGTTGGCATAGCTTGCCGGCGTGCCTGCCGACGTCGCCGCAGTGGTCATGCGCGCATCCTAAGCGCGCATCGACGACGAGGGCGGCTCAGTGGTGGGTACCGGTGCTGGGGTAGCGTGGTTCCGACTCCACCACGACGCCCGACAGATCGTCCGGCGCGTTTTCGCCGTAGGCCGAGGCCTGCGGCGGGCCCCCACTCTCTTGTCGTGGCGAGGGGAACTCACCAGTCATGCTGGCATCGAGCCGGTTGTCCGGTGCGAAGAAGGAGTCCTGGAAGAAGCTGGAGTCCTGCCACAGCGCGTTGCGTTCACGGCGCCGCGAGGCGCCGCCTTCGCGTGCGCCACCGTCGTCGCGCGAGCGTGGGCGGCTCGGTGCCGGTTGCGGTCCGCGCGAGGAGGCGGCGCTCTGCGGCACCAGCAGCTGCAACTCCGCGACCGACGGCAGGTGATCGACCGGGCAGCGCAGGTAGCGCACCCGGCAGGCGCCGAGAACGGATTGCTTGATCTGCAGCACACGACGCGAGTTGCCGCGGTCGGTGTCGAGGTCGATCGCCGCGAGCACGCGGCCATTGGCGCTGCAGATCGCGAAAGTCACGTGAATCGAGCCCAGCAGTTCGTACCAGAAGCGCACCTCCTGCGGGTCGTTCGGTTGGCAGAAGCGCACCAGAGGCAGTTTCGACAACACGATGTGATGCGGCAGTGCTTCGCGCAACTGGCGGTAGACGCGTCGTTCGTCGGTCGAGAACACCGGCCGCGGCGCCAGCGACCACTCGGTGGGTAGCGGAATGACACGCGGCTTGCGCTCGCGCGTCAGGCGCCACGCCACTGCGCCGATGAGCGCAACCAGCAGCACGACCAGCGCAACGATCCACGGCAGCAGGGGTTCCATGACGAGCCAGGTTGGATATCGCCAGGCACGCACCTGGGACGACATTTGGTTGCAATTGACTGATGTTAACCGCTGCCGCTGCCGCACTGATCCCCGAAGCCGGGGTTGGATTTCCGTGACGGATTACTCGGTCGCTGCACCGCCCGCGCCTATCAAGCGGTCTTTGACTTCGTCGATCACATCGAGCAGGCCGTCCACCCTCCGCGCTTGGACCTTGAGGCGGTAATCCAATTCGGCCGCCTGGCCTTCGACCAACTCGTCCACGTGCGAAAGCAGATTGTCAGGCGGCAGCTTGAGGCAAGCCTGGGACTCACCGCCGTCGCGCTCTACGGTCGCGCCTGCTTTGCGTGCGATGCGCAGCATGGCCGTGTTCTCACTGAGGGCGTGGATGACCAACGTGTCGATGTGGCGGTTGCGGGCATGGAGCACCGCGTGATCGAACAGCCGGCTGCCGTACCCACGACTTCGTGCCTGGGGGAGCACTGAGACACCGAATTCAGCCTCGGTGCGAGGCCCCGCACCGACTACCGGCAAGGTCGCCAGATGGGCCACGGCCAGCAACTCGAGGCGGCGGTTGAAGATGCCGAAGACTTCGTCGTGCGAGAAGTCGATCAGGTCGGTGTAGTGCGCCAGCTGAGCGTCAGCTGCGGCATAACCGAAGCGAAAGTAGCGATCACTTTCGGGCAAGGCCATCAGGTGAGCCAGGATGCGCGGCCGATGGCGCTCCGACAGCGAGCGGATCGGTACCCACCGGAAGGGGCGATTCGCTAGCTCGGGCACCGGGGGGCGCTCGTGGCGGCCCTCGGCGCCGCTGGCACCGGTGGCCTTCAGAATGTCACCCGCAAAGCCCATGCCGATCTCCGGTGGTTCAGGAATGTGCCCCGGGCTTTTGCCTAGGGTTTTCCCGCATACTAGCGGACTGCGCTGGGGAGCGCAGTCCAAAACTGAGCCGCCGACTTTGCCGCGTTTCGAGCTGAATCGGCATTCGGCTATACTCGCGGGCTTTCCCGTCAGCGGCGGGGAGCACGTGGTTGACGTTGGATGTGCCTCAGGGGCATCCGCACCATCCGAGAGGCCGCAGTTTGCTAGAAGCGGTACCGAAGGTGGCAGCCCCGGGCATGACAGCCGCAACCCGGTCGTGACGGCTTCAGATGCCTGCACGACCAAAACCGAAAGACCCTCATGAAGACCTTCAGCGCCAAGCCGGCCGAAGTGAAGCATGAATGGTTTGTGATTGACGCCACCGACAAGGTGCTCGGACGTGTTGCCAGCGAAGTGGCACTCCGTTTGCGCGGCAAGCACAAGGCCATTTACACGCCTCACGTGGATACCGGTGATTTCATCGTCATCGTGAATGCAGAGAAGCTGCGCGTCACTGGCAACAAAGCCAACGACAAGGTGTATTACCGCCACTCGGGTTATCCGGGCGGCATCTACGCCACGAAGTTCAAGGACATGCAAGCCAAGCATCCGGGGCGCGCCCTGGAGAAGGCGGTCAAGGGCATGCTGCCCAAGGGACCCCTCGGCTATGCGATGGTGAAGAAGCTGAAGGTGTATGCCGGTGCCACGCATCCGCACACCGCCCAGCAGCCCAAGGCGCTGGAAATCTAAGGAGCGGTGATGATCGGACATTGGAATTACGGGACCGGCCGCCGCAAATCGTCGGTGGCTCGCGTGTTCATGAAGAAGGGTAGCGGCCAGATCGTCGTCAACGGCAAGACCGTCGACGAATACTTCGGCCGCCAGACCTCGATCATGATCGTCAAGCAGCCATTGATGCTGACCAACAACGGCGAAGCCTTCGACATCAAGGTCAACGTCGAAGGGGGGGGCGAATCGGGCCAGGCCGGCGCTGTGCGCCACGGCATCACCCGTGCGCTCATCGACTACGACGCGGCGCTCAAGCCCAGCCTGAGTCAGGCCGGTTTCGTGACCCGCGACGCACGCGAGGTCGAGCGCAAGAAGGTCGGTCTGCACGGCGCGCGCCGCCGTAAGCAGTTCAGCAAGCGCTGAACGTTTCGCAACAGACCAGTCGCGCTCGAGGCCGCAATACTGCGGCCTCGCTTGCTTCAAGACCCCGCGATGCGTTGGAAACTGTTTCGTCGGCGGCTGTCGATCAGTGCCCCGCGCATGATCGTGCGCAGCCATTTGCCATGGCCGGTGCGTTGGGCGGTTCTCGCACTGGCCTTCGGCTTTTCGGCTGCGCTGGCGCTGTGGGCCTTCGAGTTCGGCAAGGACATTGCCGGCCTCGAGCGCGGCGCCAAGGAAGAGCTGGTGCAGTTGCGCGGCGAGGTGCAACGCCTGCGTGACGAGCGAGAACGAGCCCAGTCGATCGCCAACACCGCGGACAGCCTGCTCAAAACCGAGCGCGCGACTCAGGACAAGCTGATGCAGCAGTTGCGCCAGGCCGAGGGCGAGGTGCTGGCGCTGAAGGGTGACCTGGGTTTCTTCGAACGCCTGCTGCCGGCGGCCGGAGAGGGCCTCGCCGTGCGCGCCCTGCAAGCCGAGCCGGTCCAGCCCGGCCAGTTGCGCTACCAGATGCTGCTGATGCAAAGCGGCAAGGCGCCAGCCGAGTTCAAGGGGCGCTACGAAGTGCAGGCGACAGGCACTCTCGATGGCAAGCCCTGGACCTTTGCATTGCCCGCCGGTCCGCAACCTATTTCACTGCGCCAGTACGCGCGTGTCGAAGGGCGCCTCGACCATCCGGCAGGTGCCGTGGTAAAAACGGTTCAGGTCCGCGTGACCGACAACCAGGGTGGCGTGCGCGCGACCCAGACCGTGAAGCTCTGAAAGGGAATCGCAACCATGTGGGCCTTCAACAAGAAGCAGCCGCCGATACGCAGCCTGATCGGCGAAGGCACCGTCCTGCATGGCGAGGTGCGTTTCAGTGATGGCTTGCGCATCGACGGCGAGGTGCACGGCGACATCGTCGCGGTGGGTGACGGCCCCAACATCCTGGTCATCAGCGAGAAAGCCCGGGTCCACGGCAAGGTCAACGCGGGCCATGTGATCATCAACGGCGCGGTCATCGGACCGGTTCAGTCGGATCAGCTGCTTGAACTGCAGCCGAAGGCCCGCATCTCAGGCGATGTGCGCTACGAAACGCTGGAGATGCACCAGGGCGCAACGATCGATGGCGAGTTGCGTGCCCTGAAGACCGCCGACGAGCGGCCGGCACTCAAGCTCGCGGCGTCGAGCCGACTTTGATTCAAGACCGAGGAAATTCACCATGAACGCGATTGCCGAGGCCCTGGCGGGCGATATCGAGGCGATGCCGGCGCCGCTCGTCTTCACCGACAGTGCGGCCGACAAGGTCAAGCAACTGGTCGAGGAAGAGGGCAATCCCGATCTCAAGCTGCGCGTCTTCGTGCAGGGCGGCGGCTGCTCCGGGTTTCAGTACGGCTTCACATTCGACGAAGTGGTCAACGAAGACGACACGCCGATGACTAAGAACGGCGTCACGTTGCTGATCGACGCGATGAGCCTGCAGTACCTGATGGGCGCCGAGATCGACTATAAGGAAGATCTGCAGGGCGCCCAGTTCGTGATCAAGAATCCGAACGCCACGTCCACCTGCGGTTGCGGCTCCAGCTTTTCGGCCTGATCCGCAGCGCCATCGAAGACAAGCCGCCGCAAGGCGGCTTTTTCACGCCGGATGAAGGGCGCCCAGCACCCGTTCGCCGCGCGCACCGGTCACGGTGACCACGTTGCCGGGCAGGCGCTCGACAAAGCGCTGCGCCAGCCAGGCGAAAGCCGCCCCCTCGACCTGATCGACCGGAAGGCCGAATTCGGCTGTTGTGCCTACCCGCATCGACGGTAGCCGGGCCGCCAGGCCGCGCATCAGGTGCCCGTTGCGCGCACCGCCGCCGCAGACCATCAGCAGCGATGTTTCTGGCGCATGGCGTTGCAGTGCGTCCGCCACGCTGCGCACGGTCAGCGCGGCCAATGTGGCTTGGACATCGGCGGCGGGGGCGCTACGTGCGAGGTGCGCCAGATGTTCGTCCAGCCAGGCCAGGCGAAACAGGTCGCGGCCGGTGCTCTTGGGGGGTGGTAGGGCAAAGAAGGGCTCATCGAGCAAGCGGGTCAGCAGGGGTTCGATGACCCGGCCGGTCGCGGCCCAGTGGCCACCGTCGTCGAACGGCTGACCCACGTGCCGCTGGCACCAGCCATCGAGCAGGGCATTGGCGGGGCCGCAGTCGAACCCGAGAACTCGACCGTCCGACCCCAGCAGCGTCAGGTTGGCAATGCCGCCTAGATTGAGCACGGCGCGCGATTCGCCTGGCGCCGCAAACAGGGCCGCATGCAGCCCGGGCGCCAGCGGTGCGCCCTGGCCGCCGGCCGCCACATCGCGGCGGCGCAGGTCGCAGACGACGTCGATCCCGGCCAGCTCGGCCAGCAGTGCCCCGTTGAGCAACTGCGTCGTGAAGCCCAGACCATCGAACTCCCTCGGCCGGTGGCGAACCGTCTGGCCGTGAGCGCCGATCGCTCGGACCTCATGTGCTGCAACCGCGCCGCTTTGCAGCAGGGCCTGCACGACGCCGGCATACACGCGTGCCAACGCATTGGCTGCGAGTTCGCTGCGCTGCAGCTCGTTGTCGCCAGGCGTGTTGAGTGCCAGCAATTCGCTGCGCATTTCCGCGTCGAAGGGCCGGTGCTGGTGCGCACGGACGGTGAGCGGCGCTCCCTGCGCTGAAGCAATGTCGACCAGCACGCCATCGACGCCATCGAGCGAAGTGCCCGACATCAGACCGATGTACAGCGTCATGCGACGCGACGCTTACTCGCCGTGACCGCGCGCGCCGACCAGGGTCTCGGCCAAATCTAGCTTGACCTGCAGCACCCGTGCCAGTGCCGTGAACTCGGCCTTTGAGGCCGGTGCGAGAGCCACCGCTTCGCTGGCCTTGGCCACCCTCAGCGGATCCTCGTGTTGGCCCTTGACGCGGGACTCGAAATGCAGGTGTGGCCCGGTCGACCAGCCGGTCGATCCGACGGCACCGACGCGCTGGCCCTGCTCGACGCGTTGGCCCCGGGCGACATCGATGCGAGACAGGTGCGCGTAAAGGGTCGAGCGCTCATTGCCGTGCTGGATGCTCACCACGTTGCCGTAGCCGTTCTGCCAGCCTGCGAACTCGACCACGCCGTCGCCGACGGTACGCACCATCGTGCCCGTCGGCGCTGCGTAGTCGACACCCAGGTGGGCGCGCCACTTCTGCATGATCGGGTGAAAGCGCATCGCAAAACCAGAGCTCACACGCGAGAACTCCATCGGGCTGGCCAGGAACGCGCGCTTCTTACTCTGGCCACTGGGGTCGAAGTAGTTGCCCCGCCCGCTGGCGTCGCGGTACCAGAGCGCCTGATGGGTCTTGCCTGCGTTGACGAACTCGGCCGCCAGCACGCGACCGTTTCCTTGGGCCCATGGCACGGGCTCGCCATCGGCAGTGAGGGCCTCGTAGACCACACTGAAGGAGTCGCCGCGTCGCAGTTCGCGATGCATGTCGATGTCGGCGGCGAAGATCTCAGCGACCTGGATCGCGATCGCATCGGGAATGCGGGCCTCGTCACTGGCTGCGAACAGCGAACTGCGGATCGTGCCGCTGGCCAGCCGCGTCTGTGACTGCAGCGGCAGGGTCTCCTCGACGGCCTGCCAGTCGCCCTGGGCGTCTCGAGAGACCGCCAGGCGGGTGAAGTGGGTCGTCAGCTGCTCGCTGCGTGGCGCCGGCGAGCGTGCCACCAGGCTCTTCAGTCGGCCGTCTTCGCCGGCGCGCACCTGCACCAGACGCCCGCCGCGGCCTTCGAACAGGCGCTTGGCCGTGACGTCACTGCGCAGGAAGGCCAAGGCCGCTGCATCGGCCACGCCCAGGCGCTCGAGCAGGGTGCCTGGGCTGTCGCCGGCACGCGTGGCGTCGGAACGGCTGAGGTCGAATTCGTGCGCCGCCAGCGCCTCGAGCTGTGGGGCAATCGGGGCGGGCTGGGCCGCCTCGACGATCACGCGCTGCGGCAGTGCCGCGGCGTCAGGGGCCAGGGGTGCGATAGCGAACGCCGCCGCGGCGCAGCCGGCCAGCAGCGCCACGCTGGTCGCGACGATGCCGCGCCGGTGCGCCGCAGCAAAGGCGCTCGCGCGCTCGGAGGCTTGCGCCAGGGTGTCGAACAGTGTCACGGATCGGTTGGGGCGGTTTGCCCGGTCGGCGGGCCGGCGCGCTTGCGAGGGCCACGCAGCGTGCTGGGTCTGTCGGTGGTGTCCGCCCGCCTTAAGATCGGCGGTTGGCGGACGCGGACTCGGTGCCTGTTGCGGTCACCGAAC
The DNA here is from genome assembly GCA_040384625.1 of Pseudomonadota bacterium. Lineage (GTDB taxonomy): Bacteria > Pseudomonadota > Gammaproteobacteria > Burkholderiales > Burkholderiaceae_C > CADEEN01. The sequence goes on from JAZKIW010000171.1 coordinate 27,677, forward strand.
TTTTACGGCGGGCCAGTATAAACACCGACCCCGTTCGCGCTGCTGTGAAAAACCCCCGCCCTCCTCGGACACCATGTCAGAAATCGTGACAAACACGGCTCCATCCGGCGCGCACCCCATCACCGACGCGGTTCGCGCCGCCCTGGCGATCAGCCAACGCGGCTGCGACGAGTTGCTCCCCGAGGCCGAGTGGCTGGCCAAACTGGCGCGCTCGGCCGCGACCGGGCAGCCGCTGCGCATCAAGCTCGGGCTGGATCCGACCGCGCCGGACCTGCACATCGGCCACACGGTCGTGCTGAACAAGATGCGCCAGTTGCAGGACCTCGGCCACCGCGTCACCTTCCTGATCGGCGACTTCACTTCGATGATCGGCGACCCTTCGGGGCGGAACGCCACACGCCCGCCGCTGACGCGCGAGCAGATCGAGGCCAACGCTCAGACCTACTTCAAGCAGGCCAGCCTGGTGCTCGACCCCGAGCGCACCGAGATCCGCTACAACTCCGAGTGGAGCGACCCGCTCGGCGCCCGCGGCATGATCCAGCTCGCGGCCAAGTACACCGTGGCGCGGATGATGGAGCGAGACGACTTCGCCAAGCGTTTTGCCGCCGGTACGCCGATCAGCGTGCACGAGTTCCTCTACCCCTTGATGCAGGGTTACGACTCGGTGGCCCTGAGGAGTGACCTGGAGCTCGGCGGCACCGACCAGAAGTTCAACCTGCTGATGGGCCGGCACCT
>JAZKIW010000172.1:0-6370 GCA_040384625.1 Pseudomonadota bacterium
GGCCCAGGGTCACCTTGACCGCGTTGGCCAGGATGTTCACGCCTTCGACCATGCGGGCACGCGCCTCGCCGCCGAAGATCACGTCTTTTGCTGCCATGTCTTTTTCTCCGAATTCTGATTAGGGGTGATTACTTCTCGACGACTGCGAACAGGTCGTCTTCCTTCATCACCAGCAACTCGTCGCCGTCGACCTTGACGGTCTGGCCGCTGTACTTGCCGAAGAGGACGCGGTCACCGACCTTGATGTTCAGGGCGACGAAGTCACCGGTCTTCTCGTTGCGCTTGCCGGGGCCCACCGCCAGGACTTCGCCCTGATCGGGCTTTTCGGCGGCGTTGTCGGGGATCACGATGCCCGAGGCGGTCTTGGTTTCTTGCTCGAGGCGCTTGACGATCACGCGATCGTGCAACGGACGAAGTTTCATGCTTGCATCTCCAGTGGTCTCAGAATGAGCTTGCGGAATGTACACAGCCGAAGTGTGCGCACATTCACATCGTGTGGCGCCGACACAGTCAGCGCCGTTAGCACTCACCGAGGGCGAGTGCTAGCAATCAGATTATAGGGGCCGTCTCGGCCGTTGCAAGACCGAACGTGTGTCAATGACGCTGTTCCGCGCCGTCGTTGTCGCTCTCGTCTTCGGACGAGGGCGGGGTAGCCACACGAAAGCTCTCGCTGGCCCAGGCTCCCAGGTCGACACCCGCGCAGCGCGCGCTGCAGAACGGGCGCCAGCGGTTGCTGGCTGCGAAGACACTGGGCTCCCCGCACGAGGGGCAGGGGACCTGGCGGGTCGCTGCGTCGGTGGTGCTCACGAGCAAAGAGTCAGCTCGAACGCCTGGTCGTCAGTGATCGGCCGCATGCGGCCTTCCGCGTCGGCGCTCATCAGGCGGATCGACACCATCAGTCGGTGGCCCGAAATCTCGGGCACCAGGCTCAGACCGTCCTCCAGGCGCATGCGCAGCAGGTGATAGGTCTTGCCCGCCGGCAGGCTCTGCTGGAACTGGCCGCCATGGGCCACCACCCGTTGCGGCACCCCGGCTTCGCGCACCAGTCCGAGCAGGACGTTCAGCGCCTCGGCCAGCGGCGTCAGGGTGGCGATCCATTGCATCAGGTCACCACGTCGCCGCGTCGCGTCATGCTGTTGCCAAGCGTAGTAAGCCGGAAGATCGAACTCGCAGGTGCCACCAGGGATGTTGATCCGGCTGCGAATGCCCATCAGGAACTCGTTGCCACTCAATGCCGCACCGGCCTTGCCGGGCAAGGCGTTGAGGCCGTTGAAGGCATGCTCGATCCTGCCCAGGACGGCGTCGAGAGCGCCTTCTGAGATCGCCGGATTGCCCCGGTAGGCCTGGAACTGGCTCCGATGACGCTCGAGGTCCTTGAGGAGGTCGCTCTTCAGGTCGGCACGCGAGGCGACGTCGACGATCTCGAAGATCGTGGTCAGCGCGAAGTGATGGTCGAGCGGGGCATCGCGCGGCATCAGTTGGCCGAGTCGATCGAACAGCTGCTCTAGCCGCAACATCGTGCGGATGCTCTCGTTGAACGGGTACTCGTAGCGGACCAAGGCGGGCTTTCGCGGCGCAGCAGCGGGCGCCGCGCCGGTCATTGTTCCACAGGGTCTTGCGTCGATCGTTGCCAGAGGTGCCAGACCGCGTCGACCTCGGCCTGGAGGGCGGCAAGGTCGATGCCGTCATTGAGGATCACCGCGTCGGCAATGGCCAAGCGCGCGGCGCGCGAGGCCTGGCTTGCCATGACGCGCTCGACGCTGTCGCGCGTCCAGCCCGGGCGGCGCGTGACGCGTTCGATCTGGGTCGCCTGACTGCAATCGATCACCAGGACCCGGTCGACCCGCTGGCGCCAGTGTTGCGATTCGGCGAGCAGGGGAACGTCGAAGATGACCCAGTCCTCGCCAGCGTTGGCGGCCTGGCGCAGGGCTTCGGAGCCGATCAGGGGGTGCAGCAGCGCCTCGAGGCGCTGCTTGGCGGCCGGATCGGAAAACGCGAGCGTGCGCATCGCCTCGCGGTTGAGCGCGCCGTCCGCACTCGAGATCGCATCGCCAAATGCATGCAGCAGGGCAGGCATCGCGGCGCCACCAGCAGCGGTGAGTTGGCGCGCGATGGCATCCGTGTCGACGACCGTGGCGCCACGGCGCGCCAGCATGGCGGCAACCGTGCTTTTCCCGCTGCCGATGCCGCCCGTGAGCCCGATGCGCAGTGGCCTGGGTCGGCCCTTCAGAGGTTCCACAGTTGAGCCAGCGTGTCGCCAAAGAACAGCGCCGCTATGCCGCCGCCGGCGAGGTAGGGTCCGAACGGAATCGGCACCTCCCGCTGGTGCCCTTTGAAGACGATCAGGCCGATACCGACCGCGGCGCCCACGGCCGAGGCCAGCAGTACCACCGAGGGCAGCGCTTGCCAGCCGAGCAGGGCACCCAGGCCAGCCAGCATCTTGAAGTCACCCTCGGCCATGCCTTGCACGCCACGAACCAGCTTGTACAGGAAGGAGAGCAACCAGAGGCTGAAGTAGCCTGCAAGAGTCCCGATCACGGCCGAGGGCAGTGTCACCCCCGTCCATCCTGCCATCGCGCCGAGAAGCCCGAGGCCGATCAGCGGCAAGGTCAGGCTGTCGGGCAGAAGTGTCGTGTCGAGGTCGATCAGTGCCATCGCGATCAGCAGGGCAATCGCCAGGCACCACAACAGCGTCGACGGCACCGCGCCGAAGGCCAGTCCGCAGGCCGCGAACAGGCCACCTGTTGCGAATTCGACCACCGGGTAGCGCATCGAGATGGGGGTCTTGCATGCAGAGCAGCGGCCACCCAGGCGCAGCCAGCCGACCAAGGGCAGGTTCTCGTGCCAGCGCAGCGTGTGACCGCAGGACGGGCAGCGCGACTTGGGCCGTGACAGGCTCAGAGTCGGTACGGCTTTCAACGCCTCGGTGATGGCTCGCCCAGCAGCAGCGAAGGCGGGTGGGGGCGCGGTCTTGCCGAACAACGGATGCCAAGCACGCGCGTCGCCAAGCTGGAACTCGGCAGTCTCCTGCCACCACTCGCGCAGCAGCATCTTTGGCAGCCGGTGAATGACGACGTTCAGGAAGCTGCCGACGCACAGGCCGAGGACGGCCAGTGCGACGGGTGAGAGCAGCAGTTCGAGCGGGATCGGCAGGCCCATCGGCGCGGCGTCAGACGACCGCACCGAGCTTGAAGATCGGCAGGTACATAGCGACCACGATGCCACCGATCAATACGCCCAGGATGACGATGATGAAGGGCTCCATCAGGCTCGACAGGCCCTTGACCATCTCATCGACCTCGCTCTCGTAGAACTCCGCGGCCTTGCCCAGCATGTGGTCGAGCGAACCCGATTCTTCGCCGATCGATGCCATCTGCAGGATCATGGTCGGAAACACGCCGGTGTTCTGCATCGCCATCGTCAAGGCAGTGCCAGTCGACACTTCCTTCTGGATCTGCTCGGTTGCCGCAGCGTAGACCGCATTGCCAGCCGCGCCGCCGACCGAGTCGAGCGCCTCGACCAGCGGAACGCCGGCGCCGAACATCGTCGACAAGGTGCGTGTCCAGCGCGCCAGCACGGCCTTGCGGATCAGTTCACCGAACACCGGAATGCGCAGCAGCAGTCGATCCATCGCCATCTGCATCTTCACGGAGCGACGCCAAGATTGCATGAAGAAGTAGCCACCGCCAATGAGCACGCCGAACAGCAGCCACCAGTAGCGAACGAACTGGTCCGACAACCACATCACCGCCAGCGTCGGTGCCGGCAGGTCGGCGCCGAAGGAGGAGAACACCTCCTTGAAGGCCGGGATCACGAAGATCATGATCACCGTCAGGACCACGAAGGCCACGACCATCACCGCAACCGGATACATCAGCGCCGACTTGATCTTGCTCTTCAGCTCCAGCGTCTTCTCTTCGTAGAGCGCCAAGCGGTCGAGGATCTGTTCCAAGATACCGGCGGCCTCACCGGCTTCGACCAGGTTGCAGTACAAGGCGTTGAACTGCATCGGGTGCTTGCGAAAGGCGACAGACAGGCTGGTGCCGGTCTCCACGTCGGTGCGGATGTCGGTAAGCAACTTGGTCATGCGCGGGTTGGTGCTGCCGCGCGCAACGATGTCGAAGGCCTGCAGCAAGGGCACGCCGGCCTTCATCATCGTCGCCAATTGGCGCGTGAAGATCGCGACATCCTTCTGCTTGATCGAGGACCCGCCGCGCATTCGGCGCTTCCTGACCTTGGTGACCAGGATGCCCTGGCGGCGCAGGGTTGCGCTCACCGCGGCCTCGCCACCCGAACGCACTTCGCCGCGAACGACCTTGCCGTTCTTGTCCTTGCCTTCCCACTCGAAGACGAATTCCTTGATGTCTCTTGCGGCTACCGCAGTCGCCATAACGCCTCCGAGGGCAGGTTACTTCGTGATTGAGAACGGGATGGCTTTGCCATCACTCGTTGGTCACCGTGATGATTTCCTCGAGCGTGGTCACGCCCGCACGCACCTTTGCCAAACCCGCCTGGCGCAGGTCGCGAACTCCATTGCGGTTGGCCTCCTGCTGGATGTCGAGTGCCGAACCTTCGGCCAGGATGATGCGCTGCATGTCCTCGGTGATCGGCATCACCTGGTAGATGCCGACGCGGCCCTTGTAGCCGTTGCTGCAGGCTGAGCATCCGACCGCCTTGTAGGGCTTCCACGTGCCATCGAGGTCGCCGTCGCCGAACCCGGCTCTCTTCAGCGCCTCGCGGGGGTATTCGACCGTGGTCTTGCACGTCTCGCAAAGGCGGCGCGCCAGGCGCTGCGCCGTCACCAGCAGCACGCTGGATGCGATGTTGAAAGGTGCCACACCCATGTTGAGCAGCCGCGTCAGGGTTCCCGGAGCGTCATTGGTGTGCAAGGTGGACATCACGAGGTGGCCGGTCTGAGCGGCCTTGATGGCGATGTCGGCGGTCTCAAGGTCGCGGATTTCGCCGACCATGATGATGTCCGGGTCCTGGCGCAGGAAAGCTTTCAGCGCCACCGCGAACGTGGTGCCTGCCTTGTCGTTGACATTGACTTGATTGACCCCGGGCAGGTTGATTTCGGCCGGGTCTTCGACGGTGGAGATGTTGACACCCGGCTGGTTCAGGATGTTCAGGCAGGTGTAGAGAGACACGGTCTTGCCCGAGCCGGTTGGTCCGGTCACCAGGACCATGCCGTAGGGCCGCTGGATCGCCGACATCAGGCGGTCCTTCTCGATCTTCTCGTAGCCCAGCGCGTCGATGCCCAGCTTGGCCGACGACGGATCGAGAATCCGGATCACGATCTTCTCGCCGAACAGGGTCGGCAGGGTACTGACCCGGAAGTCGATCGCCCGGTTGCCGAACTTGAGCTTCATGCGGCCGTCCTGCGGCACTCGCTTCTCGGCGATGTCGAGTCGGCTGATGACCTTGATGCGCGAGGCCAGCTTGTCCTTGATGGCAATCGGCGGTTGCGTGATTTCGCGCAATTCGCCGTCAACGCGAAAACGGACGCGATAGTGGTACTCGTAGGGCTCGAAGTGCAGATCGGAAGCGCGGGCGTTGATCGCGTCGATCAGCATCTTCTGCAGAAAGCGCACGACGGGAGCGTCCTCGACGTCCGATTGGACGTCGTTGCTTTCCTGCTCTGAGGTGGCATCGTCGGTGACGTCGAATTCGAAGTCGCCCGCCGCCAGCGATTCGATCGCATCGCTGGCACTCGTCGCGCTGGACGAAACCAACTTGGCCAGCTTGTCGTACTCGACCACCACCCATTCGGGCGACAGCTGAGTGGCGAACTTGATGCGCTCGACAGCTTCCTGGTCTGTCGGATCGGCCCCCCCGATGAACAGGCGGTTGCCGCGTTTGCCCAGGACCACGACCTGGTACTGGTTGACCAGCTTGTTGTCGATCACATTGCGCGGCAGGCGCTCAGGGTCGATCGCAGCGAGATCGAGCACCGGTAGCGCCAGCGCATTGGCCAGTGTGTGGGCCAGATCGGCAGCCGATACAGAGCCTGCGGCGATGAGCGCCGCCACGAAGCTGATCTTGCGTTCGACGGCGGCCTTGACCAGCGCCTCCGCCGGCTTCGCACCCAGTTTGCCGGCATGCACAAGCACCCGGGCAACGCCGGATAGCGAGGAATGGGGGGCTTCGGCCAGCGTGTCCACGTGAAAGGGCGTCAACTCACAATGCAAAAAGGGGCAAAGGGATCATCGCTGATCCCCCTGGCACTGTAAATTGGCGTGCGCCCACATGTCGGCAACAGTTCACACCGGTTGCATCTCAGGCACTCGCGGATCACCGAGAAGTGGTCCAAACAAGCCTGGTCGGGGTGAGAGGATTCGAACCTCCGGCCTCTACGTCCCGAACGTAGCGC
>JAZKIW010000172.1:6380-6846 GCA_040384625.1 Pseudomonadota bacterium
CTCGGCCACGGTCACCGTGCTGATGAAGAGCGACTCCAGCGGCTGTGCCGCGACGAACGCGACGACGTTCCGGCCAGCCTGTGGGCGCCGCAGTTCCGATATGACGTTCGTGTCGAGGAGCCAGCTTGTCACAGTGCCGCGTCTCGCACGGGCATCGGCGCGCGTGGTATTTCAAGTTCGATGCCCCGGTGCGGTGAGGACTGGATCGCTTCGACAAGTGCCAGACCGCTTTGTTCGCCGCGCAGGCGCCGGAACTCCTCGGCGGCGATGACCACGACTTCGTCGCGCCCGTGGACGGTCACGTGCTGCGGGCCTTCGCTACCTGACCAGAATAGCAAGTACGGTACTTAGGCTCAAGAGAATTCTGTCCTCAGCCCGTCAAGGCCAGCGGCTACGACAGGGCGACAGATTTTTGGTCGGGGTGAGAGGATTCGAACCTCCGGCCTCTACGTCCCGAACGTAGCGC